>CAJUEC010000031.1 GCA_910585155.1 uncultured Oscillospiraceae bacterium | reverse complement strand
ATGGCGGAAAAAGACCCACCCAGACGGCGTTTGAGGTTGTGAATACAGGTTCTTAATTTACCAATCTATGGTGAAAAAATTATACCACATCCAATTACGAAAAGCAATCCGCCTTATACCCCGTTCCGTCTGCACTGGTGCGGCGGCTGACGGCAGGCTTTGCGGGGACCCCAACAGAGCGCCCAAGCTCCGCATCTCTCGCTTTCGGCTTCGCCGAAAGCTCATTCACCGCGCTGCCCCTCAGCCCTTCAAAAACTCCTCCAGCCGGTCCATCCCCTTCCTGATGCTGTCCAGGCTGGCGGCGTAGGACCAGCGGACAAAGCTGGGCGCGCCAAAGCCGCTGCAGGGCACCGTGGCCACCAGGCCGTGCTTGAGCAGGGCGGCGGAGAAGTCGTCGCTGCTGCTGATGGTCTCCCCGTGGAGGGTGCGGCCCAGCTGCTTTTCCACGTTCATCATGATATAGAACGCGCCCTCGGGGCGGATGCAGCTCACGCCGTCCATGGCGTTCACCCGCTCCACAATATAGTTCCGGCGCTCCTCAAAGGCCTGCCGCATCTCCTCCACGCAGTCCTGGGGGCCGGTGAGGGCGGCCACGGAGGCGGCCTGAGACACGGAGCTGGGGGAGCCGGTGGAGTGGCTGAGGAAATTGCTCATCACCTTGGCGATCCGCTCGCTGGACAGCAGGTAGCCAATGCGCCAGCCGGTCATGGCGTAGGACTTGGACACGCCGTTGATGAGAATGGTGCGCTCCTTCACGTCCTCTCCCAGGGAGGCGAAGGAGACCGACTTCACCCCATCGTACAGCAGGCCATAGTAGATCTCATCGGAGATGACATAGATATCCTTCTCCACGCACACCCGGGCAATGGCGGCCAGCTCCTCTCTGGAGTACACCATGCCGGTGGGGTTGCTGGGGTTATTGAGAATGAGGGCCTTGGTCCTGGGCGTGATGGCGGCGGCCAGCTGCTCCGCCGTCATTTTAAAGCCCGCGGACTCCTCCGCCGTCACCACCACCGGCTCGGCCCCCACCATTTTGATGAGCTCCAGGTAGCTCACCCAGAAGGGGGCGGGCAGAATGATCTCGTCCCCCGGGTCCACCAGGGCCCGCAGGGCGATATACACGCAGTGCTTGGCGCCGCTGGACACCACAACCTGAGAGGGCTTGTAGTCCAGGCCGCAGTCCTCCTTCATGCGCTGGCACACCGCCTGCTTCAGGGCCACGGTGCCGGAGGCGGGGGTATAGCGGGTGACGTTGTCTGCGATGGCCCGGTCCGCCGCCGCCTTGATATGGTCAGGGGTGTTGAAATCCGGCTCGCCGGCGCCGAAGCCGATCACGTCGATGCCGTCCGCCTTCATCTGTTTGGCCAGGGCATCGATGGCCATGGTGCTGGACGCCTGCACCGCGGACGCGATTTGAGCAAGTTCTTTCAAGGTGATCCCTCCAAAAGTTGTTTCCTGCACATTATATTCTCAGCCTTGCAGGAATGCAAGGGTATTTTGGAGAATTTCCGAAGTTTTTGCAATTCCAACAAAACCAGGTTGCATATCCGGCAAAAAACCGCCCCGTCTGCCGAAGCGGACGGGGCGCAGCGGCGCTCAGCGCCGGGTATTCCTGCGGTAGAGGTGGTACAGCCCCTTCACCAGCAGGTCGTGGTCGTATTTGATCTCCCGGCGGCACAGCCGGTACAGGGCGGGCGCCCGGCCCCCCGTGGCCACCACCGCGGCGGCCTTGGCCCCGGCGGCCTCCTCCAGCGACTCGATCACCCGGTCAAAGGCGCCGCTGTAGCCGTACAGCACCCCCGCCCGCATGGAGTCCACCGTGTTGCGGCCCAAAGGCGTGTCCACCTGGGCCAGGCCGATCTGGGGCAGCTGGGCCCCGTTCCGGGACAGGGCCTCCAGGGCGATGTCCACCCCGGGCATAATGGCGCAGCCCTCAAAGGCGCGCTCGCTGAGGTAGGAGAAGGTCACGGCGGTGCGGGAGTTGATGACAATGGCGGGGGCGGGATACAGGGCGGCGGCGGCCACGCAGGAGGCCACGATGTCGCTGCCCAGCTGGTCATGGACCTCCGCCCTGATGTTCAGCCCGGTTTTCAGCCCCGGCCCCACCACCAGAGGGGGCTTTCCGGTGAGCCGGCGCAGGGTGCGGGCATAGGCGCCGGTGATGGGGGGCACCACGCTGGACAAGATGGCCCCGTCCACCCCGCCCAGGTCCGCCCGGTAGAGGGCGAACACCCCCATCAGGTCGATGGCGCAGCGGTCGTCGGTCATTTTGGCGTCGGTCTCCAGCTCCGACTGGAAGGACAGTCCCCCCTCCTCCGTGAACAGGGCGACGGTGGTGCGGATGTTGCCGATGTCGATGGCCAGGATCATGTCGTCTCTCTCCTTTCCACCGGTATTATACACCCTTTCCGCCCTCCTGTCACCCGCTTTCTTGCCCGCTAAATTGAAACCCACCAGCATACGCCATACCGATCAATAACAGTGGCGCAGCATTTGCTCCACGGCAGCGCATGGATCTCCTCGATGACAACGCCTCCGTCACGCAAAACCTCCAACGCATTGCGGACCCGCTCCTCGGTCCCCATCTCAAACACATTAAAGGTCATTGTCTCCCATTTCATCTGGTGGACCACAGCCACATCACAGGGATTTTTTGCCTCCCCGATGGCCAGAAAGCCCTCGCCATCCACCGACAATTCACAATGCTCGTAGGCGGTCCCGCTATCATGTTTGATTTCAAATGTTATCTCCGCGCCAAATGCTCTGCAATAGGTCTCCGCCGCCTCCATGCTGTTTTTTACATAGACCTGGGTGTAATTTTTCATAGATGCCGTTTCCCCTCAGAAGCTGTGCTTTGTATTCAAAAGAACCTCAGAGATTGTCCCGGATGACCTCGCCCATCTTCCGCGTCCCAATGACCTTCTCCCCCGGCCCCGCGATGTCGGCGGTGCGCCAGCCGTCGGCCAGCGCCTGGTCCACGGCGCGCTCGATGGCGTCCGCCTCCTCCGCCAATTGGAACGAGTACCGGAACATCATGGCGGCGGACAGGATGGTGGCGATGGGGTTGGCCTTGTCCTGCCCCGCGATGTCCGGGGCGGAGCCGTGAATCGGCTCGTACAGCGCCGGAGCCCCGTCCCCCATGGAGGCGGAGGGCAGCAGGCCGATGGACCCGGTGACCATGGAGGCCTCGTCGGACAGGATATCCCCGAACATATTTTCGGTGACCACCACGTCGAACTGCCCCGGGTCCCGCACCAGCTGCATGGCGCAGTTGTCCACCAGCACGTCCTCATACTCCACATCGGCGTACTCCTGCGCCAGCCGGTGCATCACCGACCGCCACAGCCGGGAGGTCTCCAGCACGTTGGCCTTGTCCACGCTGGACACCTTTTTCCGGCGCAGCCGCGCCATCTCGAAGGCCCGGCGGCCGATGCGCTCAATCTCCTTTTCGGAGTAGGCCATCAGGTCGGTGCACTCCACCCCCCGGTCCTCGGTCTGGTACCTGTCCCGCTTGCCAAAATAGATGCCCCCGGTGAGCTCCCGCACCATCAGCAGGTCGATCCCCTTCTCCGCCGTCTCCTTTTTCAGCGGGCAGGCGTCGGCCAGGGCGGGGCGCAGGGCGGCGGGGCGCAGGTTGGCGTACAGCCCCAGGTCCTTGCGGATGGCCAGCAGGGCGGTCTCCGGGCGCTGCTGGGCGGGCCTGTCGCTGCCCCACCTGGGGCCGCCCACCGCCCCCAGCAGCACCGCGTCGCAGGATCTGCACAGCTCCGCCGTGCCCTCCGGGTAGCTCACCCCCACCGCGTCGGTGGCGCAGCCCCCCAGCAGCACGTCTGTGTATTCAAAGGTGTGGCCGAATTTCTCCCCCACCCTGTCGATGACCTTCACCGTCTCGCTGACGATCTCCGGGCCGATGCCGTCGCCCCGGATGAGGGCAACCTTGTAGTTCATTGCAAACACCCCTTATCTTTCATTCCGGCCAGACCTGCCGGCATTGGGTAAACTCCGCGCCGGACTCCTCAGAAATCAGCACCAGAGCGCTCTTGGACAGATCGTTGTCACAAAATTGCTCCGTTTTCAGCAATTCCACGATCCTGGGCCACCACGCCTGCGCGTCCCCGGTCTCCAGCCACACGCCCAAGACGTGTCCCGCCTCGTCCACATAGTCATAACCATCATCCGCTACCGCGCCTCCCGACCACTCCTCAATGCGGTCCGGCAAAATGTAGCGGATATCTAAATCAGGATTCTCCATTTTCCGGGAATCCATGCTGATCACAATGGCCGCCATTACTTCGCCACCCCCCTGGCCTTCAGCGACTTCAGCAGCCCGCCGTTTTCAATGATCCCGTTGACGAACGCCGGGAAGGGCGCGGCCTGGAAGGTTTTCCCCGTGGTCTCGTTGACGATGGCCCCGCTCTGAAAGTCCACGGACACCTGATCCCCGGGATTGATGCCGTCCACCGCCTCCGGGCACTCCAGGATGGGGAAGCCGATGTTGATGGCGTTGCGGTAGAAGATGCGGGCGAAGCTGCGGGCAATGACGCACTTCACCCCGCAGGCCTTGATGGCCAGCGGCGCGTGCTCCCGGCTGGAGCCGCAGCCGAAGTTGCCGCCTCCCACCACGATGTCCCCCGCCTCCACGGTGGAGGCAAAGTCCCCGTCGATGTCCTCCATGCAGTGGGAGGCCAGGGACTTCTCGTCCGGGGCGTTGAGGTACCGGGCGGGGATGATGACGTCGGTGTCCACATTGTCGCCGTATTTGTAAATTTTCATGTGTTTTCCCTCCCTTACAGTGCCGCCGGGTCGGCGATGGCCCCCGCCACGGCGCTGGCCGCCGCCACCGCGGGGCTGGCCAGGACGATCATGGAGCTGGTGGGGCCCATGCGTCCCACAAAGTTGCGGTTGGTGGTGGAGACGGCCCACTCGCCGTCGCTGAGCACCCCCATGTGCCCCCCCAGGCAGGGCCCGCAGGTGGGGGTGGACACCACCGCGCCCGCCTGGATGAAGTCGGCCACCAGCCCCTCGGCCATGGCGTCCAGGTAGATCTGCTGGGTGGCGGGTATGACGATGCACCGCACCCCATCGGCCACCTTGCGGCCCCGGAGGATGGCCGCCGCCTCCCGCAGGTCCTTCAGCCGCCCGTTGGTGCAGGAGCCGATGACCACCTGCTGGATGGGCTTGCCCGCCGCCTCGTCCACCGTCTTGGTGTTGGAGGGCAGGTGGGGGAAGGCCACCGTGGGCCGCAGGGCGGACAGGTCGATGGTGATTTCCCGGGTATACCGGGCGTCCGGGTCGGCCTCAACGGCGGTGAACGCCCGGCTGACCCGGCCCTTCAGATAGTCCAGCGTCCTGCCGTCCACCGGGAAGATGCCGTTCTTGGCCCCGGCCTCGATGGCCATATTGCAGATGGTGAAGCGGTCGTCCATCTCCAGCGACGCCGCCCCCTCCCCCCCAAACTCCAGGGACTGGTACAGCGCGCCGTCCACCCCGATCATCCCGATGAGGCGGAGAATCACGTCCTTGCCGCTGACATAGGGGCCCAGCTTCCCCACCAGATTCACCTTGATGGCGGAGGGCGCCTTGAACCAGGCCAGCCCGGTGGCCATCCCCGCCGCCATGTCGGTGGAGCCCACGCCGGTGGAGAAGGCCCCCAGCGCCCCGTAGGTGCAGGTGTGGGAGTCCGCCCCAATGATGACCTCCCCGGGGGCGGCCAGGCCCTTTTCCGGCAGCAGGGCGTGCTCAATGCCCATCTGGCCCACGTCGTAGAAGTGGGTGACATCGTGCTTCCGGGCAAACTCCCGGCACACGGCGCACAGCTGGGCGGATTTGATGTCCTTGCAGGGGGTGGAGTGGTCCAGCACGATGGCGATTTTGCCCTTGTCGAACACGGAGGACAGCCCCGCCTTTTCAAACTCCGTGACGGCCACCGGGGTGGTGATGTCGTTGCCCAGCACCAGGTCCAGCCGCCCCTCAATGAGCTGCCCGGCCTCCACCCGGTCCAGCCCGGCGCAGCGGGCCAAAATCTTCTGGGTCATGGTCATGCCCATAACGCATTCCTCCTAAACAGCGTTTTTCTGGATTCCCGCCACCGGCGGGGGAAAATCGATGACATCATTATGCCAGAAGCCCTGGACGAGAAATGTAAAGTATGATACAATCTTAAAGAAGAAAGGAGGGGCGCCCATGGCAGACTGGACCCTTCTGGCCGAGGGCCGCCCGCCCCGGAGATACCGGGCCGGGCAGCTGATCTACCTGCAGGGCACCCACCCGGACTGCTTTTACTGTCTGGCCGCCGGCTCGGTGCGCAGCTTCATCAGCACCCCCTCCGGGGAGGAGCGGGTGCTCACCGTCCACCGCGCCGGCGACCTGATGGGGGAGGCGTCCTTTTTTGACGGCTGTCCCCGGGTCACCTCCGCCATGGCCCTGGAGGACTGCCTCATCCTCACCGTGGACCGGGGGCAGCTGGACGCCGCCCTCCAGCGCCGCCCGGAGCTGGCCGTGCCCATGCTCCAGTACCTGGCCCGGACGGTGCGGCTGCTGTCCGGCCACGTGGGGTCGGCCTCCCTGCCCGCCCGGCAAAAAATCGCCCGGTGGCTGCTGGACCAGCCCCCGGCGGAGGGCGCCGCCCTCCGCGCCACCCACGAGGGCATCGGCCAGGCGGTGGGCCTGTCCCGGGTGACGGTGAGCCGGGTGCTGGGGGAGCTGGCCCAGCTGAGGCTGGTGGCGCTGGGCTACCGCTCGGTCAGCGTTCTGGACCGGGCGGGCCTGGAGGCGCTGGCTCTTGACGAGTAGAAAGCGCCTGGTGCTGCTCACCAGGCGCTTTTCAACTGCGTTAACTATAAAATGATGCAGATCAGCCCCCCGGACCCCTCGTTGATGATCCGCTGGAGGGTCTCCCGCAGCTTCTCCCGGGCCTCCTCGGGCATCCGCTTGAGCTTGCCGTTCAGGTCCTCCCCCACCAGCTCGTGGAAGGAGCGGCCAAAGATGTTGGAATCCCAGATTCTCCCCGTGTCTCCCTCGAACTGCCGCAGCAGGTAGTCCACCATCTCCTCCGACTGCTTCTCGGTGCCCATGATGGGGGACACCTCCGTCTTGATATCCGCCCGCATCATGTGGATGGAGGGCGCGGACGCCTTGAGCCGCACGCCGTACCGTCCCCCCTGCTTGACGATCTCCGGCTCCTCCAGGGTCATCTCCTCCGGGTCGGGCATGACAATGCCGTAGCCCGTGTCCTCCACCTGATGGAGGGCCTCCTCCACCTTCTCATAGCTGCGCTTCATGGCCGCCATCTGGGTGAGCTGGTAGATCAGATCGCCGTCATCCCGGATCTCCAGCCCGCACCGCTCGGACACGGTGGAGTAGAACAGCCCCCGGGGCAGCTCCAGGGTGGCGGTGACCACCCCGCTGCCCATGTCCATCCGGTTGAGGACGGCGGAGCTCACCTCCTCCCGGTCCCCCATGGCCAGCACCGCCCCCTCCGCGTCCCGCAGGCGCATCAGCTCCGCCGTCTCCTCCCGGATCATGGCGTACAGCCCGCTCTTGATGGGGTGGTCGAAGGGCAGCACGTCCACCCAGGGGGGCAGGAACAGGTCCATCTGCTTCAGGGGGAACTCGTGGAGCACCGCCTGGATGATCTCGCTCACCGCCCCCTCGTCCAGGGTGAGGCAGTTGGCCGCCAGGCAGGTCACGTTGTAGCGCTCGGCAATGTCCGCCTGAAGTGTCTGGGCCCGCTCGCCGTAGGGCTGGGCGGAGTTGAGCAGCACCATAAAGGGCTTTCCCAGCCCCTTCAGCTCGCTGATCACCCGCTCCTCCGCCTCCAGGTAGTCCTCCCGGGGGATGTCGGTGACAGAGCCGTCGGTGGTGACCACGATGCCGATGGTGGAGTGGTCGGTGATCACCTTCTGGGTGCCGTACTCCGCCGCCTGGGTCATGGGGATCTCGTGGTCGAACCAGGGGGTGGTGACCATCCGGGGCTGCTCCCCGTCCATCTGGCCCAGGGCGCTGGGCACCATGTAGCCCACGCAGTCGATGAGCCGGACGGAGAACACCCCCCCGTCCTCCATGGCCATCTCCACCGCGTCCTCGGGGACAAACTTGGGCTCGGCGGTCATCACCACCCGGCCGGAGCCGCTCTGGGGCAGCTCATCCCGGGCCCGGTCCCGGAGGAAGTTGTTTTCGATCTTGGGCAGCACCAGGGTCTCCATGAACCGCTTGATGAAGGTGGATTTCCCGGTGCGCACCGGGCCCACCACGCCGATATAGATGTCGCCCTGGGTGCGCTGGGCGATATCCTCATACAGTTTGTTTTCCAAAGCTGAACCCTCCTCACGCATACTCAATTCCATATGTATGGGGATAAGCTGTGAAATATGACAAGGGGCGGAACGGTTTTCCACCGCCCCGCCCCTGAAATCAGAAGCTGTACCAATAGCCGAAGTATTCAGATGCGCGAGACAAAATTGCCGATGACAAGGCAAAAAATCGCGGGAATACTTTGTGTATTTCAAGATTTTTTCACGCAGCTCATCGACGATTTTGGCCGCGAAGATGTATGCTGAGGCTATTGGTTCAGCTTCTCAATTCCGTTTCGCCGGGATCAGCAGCAGAGTCCCCGCGGCCGCCTCCTCCCCGGGCAGGCCGTTGGCCGCCCGGATGTCCTGGGTGGTGGAGCCGCAGGCCTTGGCGATGTCCCACAGCGCCTCCCCCCGCTCCACCCGGCGGATCACCACCGACGGGCGCGCCCCGGTCTCCTCCACCGCGCCGGGCCTCACCTCGGTGACGCAGCTCACCGGCTCCTCCCGGGTGACGGTCCAGGTGAACTCCGCCTCGAACCGCACCTCCAGCCCCCCGGTGACGGGGACGGCGGTGACCTCCCCCACCGGGCGGCAGCGGCAGGCGCAGGCGCACCCCGCCGGCACCTCCACCCGGCAGCTCACGGGTATGTCCGTCTCCACGCCGCACAGGGCGTCGTCCTCGCTGAGGTAGAGGACGCTGGCGTTCGCCTGGGCGGTGAACTCCATCCCCCCCTCCCCGGGGGCCCCGGTGAGGGAGGACACCGCCACCGCGCAGTCCAGCACCTGCTTGGCCGGGATGCCCGACTCGCACAGCCTCCGCCCGATCTCCCGCCGGGCCGACCGCTCCGCCCCGGTGCACAGCTGGATGGGGGCCCGCTCCACGTCGATGGGCCTGCCCACGCAGTAGGCGTCCTCAATGAGGGTCACCGGCCTGCGCTCCCACACCGCCGCCTGGGCCAGCAGCTCCAGCGCCACCTCCAGCTCGCCCTCCCGCGCCCGGCAGTCCGCGCTCTTCAGCGCCACCGCCACCTCGGGCTCCGCCTCCTCGGGCAGCTCGCCCATGTCCAGGATCTGGGAGAAGGGCAGCTCAAACCGCGCCTGGTTCAGCCCCTCCCCCGAGCGGTAGAGGGCGCACAGCTGCACGTCCCCCTTGAGCACCAGCTTTTTTCCGATGAACTTGGCGTCCGCCGCCCCCAGCTCCGCCCGGTACAGCAGCAGCTCCTCCAGCTCCGGCCGGGAGGCGGGGGGGCGCAGCACGTCGGAGAAGGTAAAGCTCTTCTCCGCCACGTCCGGGATGATGCAGCACTTCCGGGAGATGAGCAGCTTTTGCAGGCCCTCCCCCTCTCCCCCGGCCAGGTCGGCGGACAGCTCCCGGCGCTCCCGGTCATAGGCCGCCGTCCATCCCGCCACCACCACCCGCACCAGCATCTTCCGGGGGTTGATGGTCCGGGCGTCGGCGGACGCCGCCTGGAGGTCGGCCAGCACCGGGCAGCCGGCGTGGAACCTGGGGTCGTCCCGGACGCACTGGAAGGGGATGGTCACCTCCAGGGACCGGGGCAGCTCCTCCCCCTCGGGTATGTACAGCACGCTCACCCGCGCGTTGCCGGTGAGCCGCATGGTACCCTCGCCCAGCTCCTTGTCTCTGAGAAAAACTTTGCCTGACGCCGAGACGATCCGGGCGATGTCCGGGCAGGCGTCGGGGACGATGCTCTCCAGGGTCTCCTCCTGGGAAAGCATCCCCTGGGCCACCGGCCGGTATCCCTCCAGCGTCACCCGCTGCAGCTCCATGTCCATAGGCTTCCTCTCCTTGCTCGTATTCTGTGTCCCCTATCGTCAAGCAAGCTCAGCGGGAGCGCCGCTCCCGCCGAACTCCGCCGCGGTCGCCCGCGGCGGAGGGCCGCCCGCGCGGCCCCGACTTGTACCTCATAGTTGACAAAGACGCGCTGCGCGCGCCGGCGGACCGGCGGCCCGCCGGTTGAGACCGCGCGGATGCACGGTTTCAACTTTGTTTACTATATATGAGCAGGCAGGCCCGGATATGTCAGTCCATGCGGAATATCTTGCGCATCAGGCCGCACAGCGCCCTGGGAAACTTCACCACGACCACTCGCATGAAAACTACCCCCTCTCTCAACGCTGGAATCTATCCCAGCATATGTGACAAGGGGCTGTCCTGTTCATGGAATTTCGGGGCAAAGCACGTTTTTTTCTCGCGGCATGGGAAAAACGCGGCACACAAGGCGGCAAAAAGGACGGACCCTCGAGCAAAAGCCCAAAGGTCCGTCCTGTTCTATCTGTTCCTTGCCTGCTCCCACGGGGGAATCTCCCGCGTCTGCTCGTACAGGCGGACATAGCTTCGGTAGCGGCTGGGGGCGATCCGCCCCGCCTCCAGCGCCTCCCGCACGGCGCAGCCCCGCTCCTTCACATGGGCGCAGCCCTGGAAGCGGCAGGCATCCGCATAGGGGGCAAGCTCCCGGAAGGCGGCGGCCAGCTCCCCCTTGGGGATGGCCTCCGTCTGGTCCACGTCGAAGGCGGAAAACCCCGGCGTGTCCGCCACCAGGCCCCCGGCCACGGGGAACAGCTCCACGTGGCGGGTGGTGTGGCGGCCCCGGCCCAGCCGCTCGCTCACCTCGCCCACCTGGAGCCCAAAGCCGGGCTGGAGGGCGTTGAGGATGCTGGACTTGCCCACCCCCGAGTTGCCGGTGAAGGCGGACACCAGCCCGGTCAGGCTGGCGGCCAGGGCGTCCACCCCCTCCCCCGTCTCCGCGCTCACCTGAAGGGTGGGGAAGCCCGCCTCCCGGTACAGGCGCGCCAGCTCCTCCGCCCGCTCCAGGTCGCACTTGTTGAAGACGATCAGCGGCTGGCAGCCCTTCCACTCCGCCATGGCGGCCATGCGGTCGATGAGGAAGGGATCGGTAACGGGGACGGCCCCGGAGCACACAATCACCATCTGGTCGATGTTGGCCACCGCCGGCCGCTGGAACTGGTTTTTCCGGGGCAGGACGGCGTCTACCATCCCCGCGCCCCCGTCGGCGGTGATCTCCACCCAATCCCCCACCAGGGGGGACTGCCCCTGATGGCGCAGCCGGCCCCGGCCCCGGCAGGGCACCGGCTCCCCCGCCCCGGCGTCCACATAGTAAAACCCGCTGAGGGCCTTAACGATCCGTCCCCTCATGCGTCAAAAGTGGATGGGATAGCTCTTCACCAGCGCCCCATTAATATAGATATACGCCGTCTGAATGCCGGTGCCGGTGACGCTCACGCTCTTGGTGGTGTTCATGTCCGCGTCCACCCCGCTGTCAAACAGGGTGGTATCCCCCACCACGATGCGCACGTTTACCATGCCCTCGTATCCGCTCAGGTCGGCGGTGACCGTCTGGGTGGTGGCGGTGGCCTCCACGTTCAGGGTGGGCTCCGGGGGCTGGCTGCTGCTCTCCACCGGCGGCTCGTTGACGGGGGGCGGCTCCTCCTCCGAGGGGGTGGGCTCCGGCTCCTCCGGGCCCAGGCTCACCCACAGGTCGATGGCGGTGTCCTTGTCCACCTCGTCCCCCGGGTCAATGCTCTGCCACATCACCCGGCCCTCCGGGTACTCGTCGCTGTGGTACTCGCTCACCTTGCCCTCCTTCAGGCCCAGCTGGGGCAGCTGGGTCCGCACCTGCTCAATGGGCACATTGAGGAAGTTGATCACCGTGGCCTGCTTGGTCTCCGGCCCGGTGCTGACCACGATGGTGACCTCATCCCCCCGCTCCACCTTCGTGCCGTCCATGGGGGAGAAGGACACCACATAGTTTTCGGAAATGGTCTCGGAGGGCACCTTTTCCTGGTTCACCTTCAGCCCCATCTCATTTTGCAGCTTCTGCAGGGCCATGCGGGCGTCCCAGTTGTACACGTCGATCATATACATGCTGTCCTCGCCGCCGCTGACGGTGACGGTGATGGTCTTGCCCGCCTCCCGCACCTTGGTGCCGGCCTCGGGGGTCTGGGCGCAGACCTGCCCCTCGGGATAGTCCTCGCTGTACCGGGTGTCCCCCACCTTGAAAAAGAAATCGCCCAAAATCGCGGGGTCCTGCTGGAGCTCCTCCACGGTACGGCCCCGCAGGTCGGGCACCTCGAACTCCTGGGTCTCCGGGAACAGCAGGTCCTTGACGAAAAAGTTGAAAATCACATAGACCATCACCCCGATGAAGGCCAGGATGAGCAGCACCGCGGCGGAGGCCGCAATGGCCCCGCCCCGGCGGGGGGGCTCGTCGTCGTAGTCGTACTCGTCCTCCTCCGGCTCCCGGCGGGGCCGGACCCGGTGCTCCGGCGCGGGGGGCTCCGCCTCCCGCCGCTCCACCGGCACCCGCACCGACGTGGTGATCACCCTGGGCACCACCTGGGTGGGCTCATCCGTCTCCTCCGGGGTCTCGGCCACCTGGAAGTCCGGGTTCTTGCGGAACTCCTTCAGATCCTCCAGCATCTCGTCGGCGGAGGCGTACCGCTGGCTCAGCTCGGGGGCCATGGCCTTCAGGGTGATGGCCTCCAGGGCCCGGGGCACGTCCGGATTCAGGTCCCGGGGCGGGACGGGGATGGATTTGATGTGCTGGATGGCCACCGCCACCGGGGTGTCCCCCTCGAAGGGCAGGCGGCCGGTGAGCATCTCGTACAGCACCACCCCGGCGGAATACAGGTCGGTGCGGCAGTCCACATGGCTGCCCTTGGCCTGCTCCGGCGAGATATAGTGCACCGAGCCGATGGTCTCCTGGGTCATGGTGTTCTGGGCGGCGCTGGCCAGCTGGGCAATGCCGAAATCGGTGACCTTCACGCTGCCGTCCCGAAGGACCATAATGTTGTGGGGCTTGATGTCCCGGTGGATGATCCCCCGGCTGTGGGCGTGGCTCAGCGCCCGGACAATCTGGGTGATGAAGTGCACCGATTCCCGCCAGTTCAGCGGGGTCCCCCGCCGCTGCATATACTGCTTGAGGGTCAGGCCGTCCACCAGCTCCATGACGATATAGTCCAGCCCGTCGGACCGGCTCACGTCGTACACCGACACGATGTTGGCGTGGGACAGCATGGCCACGGCCTGGGACTCGTCGTGGAAGCGGCGGCGGAAGTCGGCGTCACTGGCCAGCTCCGGCTTGAGAATCTTGATGGCCACCAGCCGGTTGAGCCGGTGGCAACGGGCCTTGTACACCACCGCCATGCCCCCGGTGCCGATGCACTCCAGAATCTCGTATCGGTTGTCCAGCATTTTACCTATGTATTGATCCATGGTAAAAGTCCTCCTCGTTACAGCTGCGCCAGCACAACGGTGACGTTGTCCGGCGCGCCCCGCTCCAGCGCCAGGTCCAGCAGCGCCTGGCAGAAGCCCTCCGGCGACCGCTCCCGGCCGCTCACGCGCAGCAGTGTCTCGTCATCCATGGTGTTGGTCAGCCCGTCGCTGCACAGCAGCAGCCGGCAGCCCGGGCGGAGCTCCAGCCGGCCCAGGTCGCACTCCACCTGGCTGTCCACCCCCAGCGCCCGGGTGATCAGATTCTTCCGGGGATGTACTCTGGCCTGGTCCGGGGTGATCTCCCCCCGGTCCACCAGCAGCTGCACCAGGGAGTGGTCCACGGTCACCTGGCGGACCGCGCCCTCCTCCAGCAGATATCCCCGGCTGTCCCCCACGTTGGCCACACAGCAGCCGTCCGGCCCCGCCAGGGCGGCCACCAGGGTGGTGCCCATGCCCTCATACTCCGCCCTCTCCCGGCTGAGCTGGTATACCTTGCGGTTTGCCTCCCGGCACGCCTGCGCCAGCGCCTGCTCCTCCGTTCCGGGGGCGCCGGCCAGCGCCTGCTCCACCGCGGCGGCAAAGGCCTCCGCCGCCACGCTGCTGGCCACGCTGCCCGCCTGGGCGCCGCCCATGCCGTCGCACACCACCAGCAGGACCCGTCCGTCCCCCAGCTCCCGAATGACATAGCTGTCCTGGTTGTCCCGTCTGTGACAGCCTATGTCGGTCACACCGCAAACTTTCAAGAAAATCCCTCCTCTGGGAATGAAGCGTCTCTCTCCAGCATACTCCGCCGCCGCAGCTGGCCGCAGGAGGCGTCGATGTCGCCCCCCAGCTTCCGCCGCACCGTGGCGGTGACGCCGTGGCCCTCCAGCCGCCGCTGAAACTGCCGCACCCGGCGGCTGGGCTTCAGAGGCGACTCCGCCACCTCGTTCAGGGGGATCAGGTTCACGTGCCCCGGCTGGCCCCGCAGCAGCCGCGCCAGCCGGTCGGCCTGCTCGTCCCCGTCGTTCACCCCGTCGATGACGGCGTACTCATAGGAGATGCGCCGGCCGGTGGTCTCAAAATACCGGCGGCAGGTGTCCATGAGCAGCTCCACCCCCACCGCCCGGTTCACCGGCATGAGCCGGGACCGGGTCTCGTCGTCCGGGGCATGGAGGGAAACGCTTAACGTCAATTGTAACCCAAGCTGGGCCAGTTTGTCAATTTTCTTTACCAGCCCGCAGGTGGACAGGGAGATGTGCCGCATCCCGATGTTCATTCCCTTTGGGTGATTCACCAGGGTCAAAAACCGCAAAACATGGTCGAAATTGTCCAGCGGCTCGCCGATTCCCATCAAAACGATGTTGGATATCCTCTCTCCGCTGTCCTTTTCGGTAAATATTACCTGATCCAAAATCTCGCCCGGGGTCAGGTCCCGCACCTTTCCCCCCAGGGTGGAGGCGCAGAACACACAGCCCATATTGCACCCCACCTGGCTGGACACACATACAGTATTCCCATGCTTGTAGCGCATCAAAACCGTTTCCACACAATTTCCGTCCCCCAGCCGCCACAGGTACTTCACCGTGCCGTCCAGCCGGGACACCTGCCTGCGCTCCACCCTGGGGACGGTGAGCAGGCACTCCGCCTCCAGCCGCTCCCGCAGGGCGCGGGGCAGGTTGCTCATCTCACCGAAGGACTCCGCCCCGTGGTGGAGCCAGCCGAACACCTGCCCGGCCCGGAATTTGGGCTGGCCCAGCTCCTTGAAATATGCCTCCAGCTCCTCCAGGGTCATGGATTTCAGCTCGGTCATGGGGTCCCCCCCCTTCTGCGCAGCTTTGCCATAAAGAATCCGTCCGTGCCGTGGATGTGGGGCCAGAGGGTCACGCGGCCCGGCTGAACCCCCCAGCGGGGCAGCGTAAAGGGCTCCGGCGCGAAGTCCGGCCGCTCCGCCAGAAAGCCGTCCACCACCTCGCCGTTCTCCCGGGGCAGGAGGGTGCAGGTGGAGTAGAGCAGCGTCCCCCCGGGGCGGACGTACCGGGCGCAGTTGTCCAGAATGGCCCGCTGGACCCTGGGCAGGCCCGCCAGCGGCCCCGGGTCCTTGTATCGGATGTCCGGCTTCTTGCGGATGATGCCCAGCCCCGAGCAGGGCACATCGGCCAGCACCGCATCAAAGCCATCCAGCCAGTCCTCCCGGACCTGGGTCCCGTTCTGGAGGGCGGGGGCGGCGATGGTCAGCCCCAGCCGGTCCCGGCCCGCCTCCAGCAGCCTGATCTTGTGGGGGTGGATGTCGCAGGAGATGAGCTCCCCCCGGTTTTCCATGCGGATGGCGGCGGCAAAGGACTTGCCCCCCGGGGCGGCGCAGCAGTCCAGCACCCGCTCCCCCGGCCTGGGGTCCGCCGCCAGCACCGCCAGTCGGGAGGCCGGGTCCTGGACGTAAAAGTCCCCCCGCCGGAAGGCCTCCAGCCGCTCCAGATCCCCCGTCCCCCGCAGCAGCAGGCACCCCTCCAGCCAGGGGTGGGGCTCCGCCTCCACCCCGGCGGAGCGCAGCTCCTCCGCCAGCCTTGACGGCTCGGTCCGCAGGGTGTTCACCTGGGCGGCGGTGGAGGGGCGCTCATTGTCCGCCTCCATCAGGGCCGCGCCCCCCTCCATGCCCAGCAGGCCCACAAACGCCTCCGCCAGCCACCGGGGGTGGCTGGTGCGGATGGACAGGGTCTCCAGCTCGTCCCTCCCCCTGACCTCCGGCGCCTCCTCCCGGAGCAGCGCCCGGAGCACCCCGTTCACCAGACCCGCCGCCCGGGGGTTGCGGCAGTGCTTCTTGGCCAGGTTCACCGCCTCATTCACCGCGGCGCTGGGGGGAATCCTGTCCAAAAACAGCAGCTGATAGGCGGCCACCCGCAGCCCGCACAGCACCTCCAGGTCCAGCTTCCCCAGCGGCATGGCGCACACCCGCCCCAGCCGCCAGTCCAGCAGCAGCCGGTTTTGCAGCACCCCGTAGCACAGCTGGGCGCACAGCGCCCCGTCCCGGCGGTCCAGGCCGCTCTCCCGGATGGCGCGCTTCAAATGGCCGTCCGACCAGGCCTTTTGCCTCTCGCAGGCGGCCAGGGTCAGCACCGCAGTCTCTCTGGCTGAGCCCATGGGATCACTCCTGTTTCATCAAGATCGTCCCCGGGGGGACGGGGTGGCCCGCCAGAAAGGCGGAGGCGGCCATAGCCTTTTTCCCGTCGGGCTGGAGCTCCAAAATCTCCAAAACCCCGCCGTCTCCGCAGGCCACCTTCAGCCCCCGCTTGTCCGCCCGCAAAACCGTGCCCGGAGCCTCCCCGGCGGTTTTATCCGACAAAGCGGTGCACAAAACCTTGCAACGAACGCCATCCAGCAGGGCAGTGGCGGCGGGCCAGGGGTGCAGCCCCCGGACCTGGTCGTGGAGCTGCCGGGCGGTCCGGGTCCAGTCCATGGGCGACAGCTCCCGGGAGAGCATGGGGGCGTGGGTGGCCAGCGCGTCGTCCTGGGGGACGGGGTGCGCCGTCCCCGCCTCCAGCGCCGCCACCGTGTCCACCAGAAGCCCGGCCCCCAGCTCCGCCAGCCTGGCGAAGAGCTGAGGCGCGTTCTCGTCCAGCGCAATGGGGGTCCCTGCCTGGGCCAGGATGTCCCCAGTGTCCATCCCCTCCGCCATATACATGATGGTGACGCCGGTCTCGTCCTCACCGTTCAGAATGGCCCAGTTGATGGGGGCCGCCCCCCGGTAGCGGGGCAGCAGGGAGGAGTGGACATTGACGCAGCCCAGCCGGGGCAGGTCCAAAATCTCCACTGGCAGAAGCTTGCCGTAGGCGGCCACGGCGATGAGCTCCGGTTCCAGTGACCGGAGTATGGCCAGCGCCTCCCCATCCCGCATGCCGGCGGGCTGGTAGACCGGCAGGCCCAGGGCCAGAGCGCACTCCTTCACCGGGGACTGCTGAAGCTTCATCCCCCGGTTTTTGGGTTTATCCGGCTGGGTGAACACCCCGCAGATCTCATGCCCCGCCTGCTCCAGCGCCCGCAGGGAGGGCACGGCGAAGTCCGGCGTGCCCATGAACACGATTCTCATCTCTTCTTATCCTTTCTCCGGGGCCTCTTTTTGGCCTCATCCTCCTCCGCCGCCTCCATGGCGTCGATCTCGTCTGGGCTGTACAGCTCGCCGGTGTGCTCCACAAAGAGGTGGCCGTCCAGGTGCTCCAGCTCGTGGCAGAAGCACCGGGCCACCATCTCCTCGCCGGACACCTCAAAGAAATTGCCCTCCCGGTCCTGGGCCCGGACGGTGACCGAGCTGGGCCGCCTCACCCACCCGTACTGGTTGGGGACGCTGAGGCAGCCCTCCCAGCCGTCCTGCTCCCCCTCCTGGCGGACGATCACCGGATTGACCAGCTCCAACAGCTGCTCCTCCGCGTCCTCCACCACCACCGCCCGGCGGAGTATGCCGATCTGGGGGGCGGCCAGCCCCACGCCGCCGGACTGGGTCAGCGTCTCCTTCAAATCGTCCAGCAGCCAGTGGAGCTTCTGGTCAAACCGCTCCACCGGGCGGCAGACCTTGCCCAGAGCCGGGTCGCCCTGGGTCAGGATTTTTCTGAGTGCCATATGCAATTCCTCCTTGTGTCATTCCAGCGGGTTCAGGTCGGCAAACAGCGCCACCCCCCGGTTTTGCCGGTCCGCCTGGGCCCGACGGAGCAGATGAGCCGTCAGCAGGCGCATGGCCTTGGTGTTTTCCGTGTTCAGAATCAGCCGGTAGCGGTAGCGGTCGTTCACCTTGACCACCGCCGCCGGGGCCGGCCCCAGCAGCCGCCAGGGCGCCCCGGCGTAGGGCGGCTGGTTCAGCGCGGCGCCCAGGGCGTCCCGCAGCCGGAGCAGGGCGCGCAGCACCGCCGTCTCCTCCAGCCCTGAGGCGGACAGCACAAACAGGTCGGTCCAGGGGGGCAGCCCCCGGGCCTCCCGCAGGCGGATCTCCTGCTCGTAGAAGCTGTCGTAGTCCTGCCGGGCGGCAAAACGGATCACGTCGTTGTCCGGGGTGAAGGTCTGCACCACCGCCCGGCCCGCCTTCTCCCCCCGGCCCGCCCGGCCCACCACCTGGGTGAGCAGGGAAAAGGCCCGCTCCGAGGCGTAGATGTCGCCGGTGTACAGCAGCTGGTCCGCCGACACCGCCCCCACCAGGGTGACGTTTTCAAAGTCCAGTCCCTTGGCCACCATCTGGGTGCCCACCAGGATGGGCACCCGCTGCCGCCGGAACTTCTCCAGCAGGGCCTCATGGCTGTGGGCGGCGGAGACGGTGTCCGCGTCCATGCGCAGCACCGCCGTGCCGGGAAAGCGCTCCCGCAGCTCCTCCTCCACCCGCTGGGTGCCCGCCCCCACGAAATTCAGCAGCCCCCCGCAGCTGGGGCACTGGTCCGGAAGGGGCTGGGAATAGCCGCAGTAATGGCACATCAGCCGCCGGTTGGCGGAGTGATAGGTGAGGTGGACGGAGCACCGGGGGCAGGTGGGGCTCTCGCCGCACTCCCCGCAGGCCGCCATCCGGCTGGCCCCCCGGCGGTTGAGGAACAAAATGGCCTGCTCCCCCCGGTCAACGGTCTCCTCCAGCATCGCCGCCAGAGGCGCGCTGACGCTGCCGCCGTTCCCCCGGCGCAGCTCCTCCTTCATGTCCACCACCGTCACCTGGGGCAGCACCTGCCGGTTGTACCGGCTGCTCAGCCGGAACAGCCGGTACTCCCCCCGGCGGGCGCGGTACATGGCGTCCACCGACGGGGTGGCCGAGCCCAGCAGCAGCAGCGCCCCCGCCCGGCGGCAGCGGTAGCGGGCCGCCTCCCGGGCGTGGTAGCGGGGGTTCTGCTCCGACTTGTAGGAGGGCTCCTGCTCCTCGTCCAGGATGATGGCCCCCAGATTGGGCAGGGGGGCAAACACGGCGGAGCGGGTGCCCACCACCACCCGGGCCTCCCCCCGGCGGGCCCGCTTCCACTCGTCGCACCGCTCCCCGGCGGACAGGGAGGAGTGGAGTATGGCCACCTCCCGGCCAAAGTGGGAGGTGAAAATCCGCATCAGCTGGGGGGTGAGGGCGATCTCGGGCACCATCACCAGGGCGGTCCTCCCCCGCTCCAGCAGGGCGTGGATGAGCTTGAGGTACACCTGGGTCTTGCCGCTGCCGGTGACGCCGTACAGCAGCGCCGCGCCCCCGCCCCCCTCCGCCATGGCCAGCAGGCCCTCATAGGCCGCCTGCTGCTCCCCGTTGAGCTCCACCGGGGCGGCCTGGGGACTGTCGGGCAGCTGGGGGCGGCGGTAGGCCTCCCGCTTGAACAGCCGGAGCACCCCCTGCCGCTCCAGCGCCCGCAGGGTGGCCATGGAGGCACCGGTGAAGTAGCACAGCTCCTTGGCGGAGGTCTCCCCCACGGCGCACAGCGCCTCCCCGGCGGCGTACTGGAGGGGGGCCCGCCGCCGCCTGGGGGTCAGCAGGGCCAGGGCGTCGCCGGGGTCCATGGCCAGGGCGGCCATCTGCTCCGTGCGGTCCCCCACCCCCCGCTGGGCGCTGGCCTCCTGCACCAGAATGCCCCGCTGGGCCAGACCCCGCAGGGCCGGGCCGGGGTCGGCGGCGCCAAAGGCGGCCCGGATCCGGCCCAGCTCCGCCCAGCCGCCGTTGGCCGCCAGCAGCTCCACCAGCTGCCTGCCCCGGGGCAGCTCCTCCGCCGCCTCATAGGCCGCCTCCCGGTCCACCCCGGGGGCAAAGCGCCAGCAGTCCTTCAGGGAAAACCACAGCCCCGCTGGCAGCATGGCGCGCATGGCGTCGTACACGGTGCAGAAGCAGTGCTCCCGCATCCACAGGCCCAGCTGGATGGCGTCCGCGTCCAGCAGCGGCTCCTCATCCAGCTGGGCCAGCACCGCCTTGAGCCTGCCCGTGTCCTCCCCCTGGCCCAGGGCCAGCACAATGCCGTCGCTCACCCGGTTCCCCCGGCCAAAGGGCACCGCCGCCCGCATCCCCGGGCGCAGCCGCCCCTCCAGCTGGGGGGGCACCAGGTAGTCGTAGGGCCGGTCGATGGCGTAGGCAGCCGCGGACACGGCGATCTTCGCGATGTTGGCCACCCGTCTCTCCCCTCTCACCCGGCCGCCGCGGGCACACGCCACGGACAGCCAAAGGGCAAGCCGGTCGCCCGCTTGCCCTTTTCGACCCTTTCCCCCTGTATTCACAGCCCCAGGCGGCCGCCGGCCCCTGCTGCGACGTCAATACAGGTTCTACAGCGGCTCCTCCGCCCCGTCCTGGGCGGCCGGCTCGTCCTCCTGCGCCTGCTCCAGGCTCAGGGTGCCGTCGGCCACCTCCCGGATGGCCAGGGACACCGCCTTCTCCTCCAGCGGCTCGCCGGAGACCTCCGCCTCGCTGGACAGCTTTCTGGCCCGGCTGGCCACCAGATTCACCAGCATATAGCGGCTGGGCACCTGCTGAAGCAGGTCCTTAATGGCAGGATACAGCAACATGATATACCACTCCTTCTTGGTTTTCCCCGTGGGGGTCAGGCTTCCTCGTCCTGGGGGCCGGTGATGCCCTGGGCGAGGTGGATGCGCTTTTGGGTGCGGCACTGCTCCGCCTGGAGGATGGACAAAATCTCCCCCGCGGCGTCCATCACCGTGTCGTTCACCACCAGATAGTCATAATTCACGCTCTCCCGGCACTCCTGCCGGGCCTTCTCCAGCCTGCGCTGGATGACCTCCTCCGCGTCGGTGTTCCGGCGGTGGAGGCGGCGGGACAGCTCCTCAATGGAGGGGGGGATCAGGAAGATGAGCACCGCCTCCGGGCAGCGCTCCCTCACCTTGGCCGCCCCCTGGACCTCGATGTCCAGCAGCACGTCCACCCCCCGGTCCAGCTGCTCCCGGATCACCTTCAGCGAGGTGCCGTAGTAGTTGCCCACGTACTCGGCGAACTCCAGCAGCTCGCCGTCGGCGATCATCCGCTCAAACTCCTCCCGGGAGACAAAGCGGTAGTTCACCCCGTCCTGCTCCCCGGTGCGGGGCTGGCGGGTGGTGAAGGACACGGAAAAATGGATGTCCCGCCGGGCGCCCAGCAGCTCGGCGATGACGGTGCTCTTCCCCACCCCGGAGGGGCCGGACAGCACGATGAGCTCCCCCCGCTTTTTCTTCTGGATCGCTCTCACGGCGCATCCTCCCTCTCCCGCCCCTTCGGCTCCGCCTGGAGCCGGGCGCAGATCTCCTGGGTGGACAGCGCGGACCACACCACGTGGCCGCTGTCCATCACCAGCACCGCCTGGGTCTTGCGGCCGAAGCTGGCGTCGATGAGCTCGCCCCGCTCCCTGGCCTCCTGACCCAGCCGCTTCACCGGGGCGGAGTCCGGGCCCACCACGGCCACCACCCGCCCGGCGGATACCATATTGCCAAATCCGATGTGAATAAGCTCCATGCCGTCACTCCAGATTCTGGACCTGTTCGCGGATCTTCTCGATCTCCGCCTTCATGTCCACCACCCGCCGGGTGATCTCCAGGTCGCTGCACTTGGAGCCCACGGTGTTGGCCTCCCGGTTGAACTCCTGGATCAGGAAGTCCAGCTTGCGCCCCACCGCGCCCCCCGCCTCCAGCAGCTCCCGCAGCTGGTCCAGATGGCTGTGCAGGCGGACGGTCTCCTCGTCCACCGCCACCTTGTCGGCAAAGATGGCCGCCTCGGTGAGCAGCCGGCCCTCGTCAATCTGGGTGTTCTGGAGCACCTCCCGCATTTTGGCCTCCAGCCGGGCGCGGTAGTCGTTCACCGTCTGGGGGGAGCGCTCCTCGATCTCCCCCAGCAGCCCCTCAATGGCGGAGGCCCGGCCCAGGATGTCGGCGCACAGCCGCTCCCCCTCCCGCTCCCGCATGGAGTTGAAGTCGGCAATGGCCAGATCCAGCGCCGACAGCAGGCGCTCCTTCATCTCGTCCAGGTCCTCCGCCCGCTTCTCCACCGTGAGCACGTCGGGGAACCGGGCCAGGTCGGTGGGGTAGTACTCCCTCCTGGCCCTGCCCAGCCCCAGCTCATGGAGCTTCTGGATGGCCTCCACATAGCTTTTTGCCAGGGCCTCGTTCACGGTGACCACCACGTCGTCCCCGCCCGCCCGGGCGATTGTGACGAACACGTCCACCTTGCCCCGGGCCACGGCGCTCTGCACCCTGGCCTTCATGGCGTCCTCCGCGAAGATGTAGGCCCGGGGCATCTTCACCGTGCAGTCCAGATAGCGGTTGTTCACCGCGCGCAGCTCCACCGTAACCTGGACGCCGCCGTCAAAGGCCCGCTCTCCCCGGCCGTAGCCGGTCATGCTTTTCACCAAGTTTACTCCCTCGCTTTTCCGTGAACCGCCCGCTGAACGCGGGCGATATACACCGCGATCAGCCGGCTAAATCCATAATCATAGGCCAGAAACACCAGGTTTGCCGCCCCATACAGCACCCAGACCGAGCCGCCCAGCGCCTGGGGCAGGGAGCCCAGCACCGCCCCCCGCATGGTCAGATAGAGCAGGGTGAAGGAGGCGTTGAAAAAGGCCAGCTTCAGCAGGTACTCCACCGGCTTCTTCCGCAGACCCTCCGCCAGCGACTTCACCATGGGGTAGGGCCCGAACAGGGCGGCAAACAGCAGGGCGCAGAATTTGTCCGGCACCAGCAGAAAAGCCAGGACGGCCGCCGCCGCCCAGCACAAAACCCCCGCCTTCAGCCCCACAGAGATCACCGCCGCGGCGGGCAGCAACCCCGCCATGGCCACGATGCCCCAGCTCCCCGTGGGCGCCGCGGCGCCCAGGTACACCAGAGCCAAGGCCAGGGCACCCAGCACCGCCGGATAGGCCACCTTGGCCGCCGCGCTCTTCCTTCTCATGTCAGCGGCAGCCTCCGCATAGGCAGTTCATGCACATCAGGGTGGTGCAGCAGTCCAGCCCGTCGCACTGGGCGCCCGCCATGTTGGGCTGGTAGCTGTAGCCCCCCTGGCGCATCATGCCCAGGGCCTGGCGGTACTCCATATTGCCGGGGTCCATCTGCACGGCGATCTGGTAATTCTGCCGGGCCTCGTCCAGCCAGCCCCGCCGGTAGGCGATGGAGCCCATGAGGAAGTACCACTCCCCGTTCCGGCCCAAGCCCTGGAGCAGCCGCTCAGCCCCCTCCAGGTCCCCCCGGTTGATGCACTGCCGGGCCTGGACAAAGCTCCCGCCCCCGGCGCTCTGCCGCTGCTGCTGGTAGGCGGAGCCGTAGCCATAGCCGTACCCGCCCTGGCTCTGGGCGGAGCTCCCCCCGCTGTGGCCCCCGGCGCCTCCGGACCGGGACCTGGTAATGGCGTCGTAGGCCTCGTTGATCTCTTTCATCTTCTCCTCGGCCAGGTCGGCCAGGGGATTGTTCTGGTAGTTGTCCGGGTGGTACTTCCGGGCCAGCTCCCGGTAGGCCCGCTTGACCTCGTCGTCGCCGGCGTCAGGGCTGACGCCCAGCACCTGGTAGGGATCTCTCATGTAGCGTTCTCCTCATATTTCTCATTTCTTTCCACCTGCCCTCCAGCACGGCGCGCTGCACCGTGGGCAGGCCGGAGCAGAGCACATTGTCCACAACGGGCGTCCACCGCCCCAGCTCCAGCAGGTTGGCCGCCCCCGCCGCCAGGCGCAGGGAGTGGGTGGCGGTGGTCTCCAGATAGTCCCGCTCCTCCCGGGCCCGGCCCTGGAAGCGGGCGGTCAGGGGGTTGTAGCGGCCCCGCCGCTCGTCCTCCTCCAGGTCGTCCCAGGCGTCCATCAGGTACACCCAGCGGCCCAGATGATACAGCAGCTGGCTCAGCGCCCGCCGCTCCCCCTCCCCGGGGACGGCCTGGGCCGCGCAGCCCAGGATGCCGGCAAAGGCGTCCGCCGCCCGGTCCAGCTGGGGCGAGCCCGCCCGCTCCAGCTCCCGCAGGCGGGCCAGCCCCTCCCGCACCCGCCCGTCAAACCGGGGCTGGGCCTGGGCCGCCCGGCGGTAGGCCCGCCGGAACAGCCGCCGGGCCAGCCGGAAGGGCAGGGCGGTGAAAAAACCGTGGTCGTCCACATCATCGCCCAGCTTGTGCCAGGTGAGAATGACGCTCTGGTCGGCGGCGGCGTCCAGCGCCGCGCCCCCCAGGCAGGGCCTCGGCCCCCGCAGGGGGTGGAGCGGGCAGCGCCGGGGGCACAGCCTGTCCTCCCCCGCCCCCGCCGTGAGCACGATGGCCAAAAAGGTGAAATCATATTGCAGCGTCATCCGGGCCAGCCAGCCGTGGCGGTCCCCCAGGGCGTGGCACAGTCCGCAGTAGGCGCTCTGATAGGCATCCCGCTGCCCCTCCTCCAGCCCCTCCAGGGCCGGGCGAACATATCCAAACATCTCAGCCGTCCGGAACCAGGGAGATGGTGATGGTATAGCTGCTGGGGTTGAGCTCGCCGATCTCCGACTTGGAGCCGGCGCTGTTCAGATAGACGTTGGCGGACACGGTGTACGGCCCGGCGGCCTGGGTGATGTCCCGCAGGTCGGCCACCACCAGGATGTTCTCCTCCAAAAGCTCGTCCAGCAGCGCCTTCGTGCCCCGCACCTCCACCTGGAGAACCTGGGTGATGATGTCCGCCCGCCAGCCCTCGGGCACGTTGATGACGCTGATGCTGGCCGTCTCGAAGGTGCGGATCTCCACCCGCTTCTTCACCCTGACCGTAACCGTCACCGTGCTCACGCCGCTCAGGTTCTCCAGCTCGTCGGTGAGGGGGATGGAGTAGGTCAGCTCGTCCCCGTCCCGGACGGTGGCCAGCTCAATGACGGCCAGGGTGAGGGCCCCTTCGTTCACCTGGGCGGTCACCGCCTCCCGGCTGCCCGCCACCATGATGGAGGGCACGGACAGCTGGATCTCCACATCGCTCTCCTTCAGGCCGCCCCCCTCGGCGACCCGCACCTCCAGGGGGATCTCCGCCGTGGCCCGGATGGGGAACACGGTGTACACCTGGTCCGTGTCGCAGGACACCTTCAGCCCCTCCAGCGGGTCGCCGCTGGCGCCGATGAGCTGGAAGGGAAGGCTCTCGTTCACCGTCTCGGTCAGCTCCTCCCCGGTGACGATGACCCTGGCGCAGGCCACCTGGTTCACGTCCTCCGCCCGGCCGCTGACCCACACCGTGGCGGGAGAGAAGCGGAAATCATCCTGATCCCCCGCCAGATAGCCCTCCGCCGTCTTGCCCTGGAAGTCGCCCTTCACGGGCACCTCCCGGCGCAGGAAACGGGCCACCTCCACCTTCACCGTGTTGCCGCTGCTGCCCGTGTTGACGTACTCCACGTCGCTCTGCCGGACGCCCTCAGGGGGCTCGATGGTGTAGACAATGGTGTGCTCCCCCTCCGAGGTGATGTTGGACACGCTGGCCTTCAGGGTCGGGGGATTGCTGCGCAGGGTGGCCAGCACCAGGGTGGTGGCCCGGGGATTGATCACGGCGGTGAGCTCCTCGCTGACCACCATCAGCCCCCGGTCCTCCAGGATATCCACATCGGTCAGCTGCACGGGGCACCGGATGGGAATGCTGTCCTTGGTCACGTCCAGGGAGGTCACATACAGCCACGCGGAGACGGACAGCAGGATGGAGAGTATCACGTAAAGGGCCTTGCTGTCAAGAATCTTCTTTCCCATTGCTATTGTCTCCCTTTTTGCCCTTGAATACGCTGGTGAGCCGGGCGGCGGCGGTGGGCTTGCTGCTCTCGTCCGCGGCGGGCATCAGCTCCAGGCGGAGCACCCGCTCCAGCGTCTCCGGGGACAGGTGGCGCTTGAGCATCCCGTTGACGGCCACCGAGATGGAGCCCGTCTCCTCGGACACGATGGCCACCACCGCGTCCGAGTTCTCGCTGACGCCGATGCCCGCCCGGTGGCGCATCCCCAGCTCCCGGCTCAAATTCACGTTGCCGGACAGCGGGAGCATACAGCCCGCCCCCACAATCCGCCCGCCCCGGACGATGACCGCCCCGTCGTGGAGGGGGGCCTTGTTCCAGAACAGGTTCTTCAAAAGCTCGGCGGACACCCGGCAGTCCAGGACGGTGCCCGTCTTGAGCACGTCGTCCAGCAGGGTGCGCCGCTCAAACACCATCAGCGCCCCCACCTTGTCCCGGGACAGGGCGGCGTAGGCCTCCACCGTCTCCTGGATGGCGCTCTCCAGGTCGTTGCCATAGTTCTCCGCCACGAACAGCTCCTTGATCTTGCCGCTGCCCACCTGCTCCAAAAAGCGGCGCAGCTCCGGCTGGAACAGGATGATGAGGGCGATCACCCCCAGCTCCACCGCGTTGTTCAGCACCATGCGGACCACCCGCAGGCGCCACAGGTTGGCCAGCGCCATGGCCGCCAGAATAAAGGCGATGGCCTTCACCACCTGCCCGGACCGGCTGCGCCGGACAAAGCGGAACAGGTGGTAGATTCCAAAGGCAATGATGGCTATGTCCAGGATATCCTTCAGTTCGATGAGCCTGAGGTATTCCGGCGCCAGCTGAAGCGTCTGCAAAATCGTATCCATAACGCGCCCACTCCTTTTCCCACCGAAAGCTGTGCACGACAGCAGGATGCCGCGCCCGCAGCATCTTCAATATTATAGACCATCCGCCCCGGGTTGGCAAGTGAATCAGGGAGAATTCAGAGAAAATTCATGAGGGCGCGGCAAACGCCGCGCCCTCCCTTCCTGCCCGCAGGCCCCTGGCTCAGTACCTTCCCCCCTGGGCCAGCCGGCGCACCGCCGCCGCCGCCCGGTCCGCCTGGTCCGGGCGGTTGAAGGCGGAAAAGCTGAAGCGCACGGTGCCGGTGTCCTGGGTGCCCGCCGTGCGGTGGGCCAGGGGGGCGCAGTGCAGGCCCGCCCGCACCGCAACGCCCCGGCGCGCCAGCGCCTCGCCCGTCTCCTCGCAGTCCAGGCCGTCCAGGATGACGGAGCACAGGCCGCTCTGGGCCTCCCCCCGGAACACCCGCACCCCGGGGGCCCCCTCCAGCCGGTCCATGAACCGCCGGGCCAGGGCCCGCTCGTGGGCGTGGATCCGGCCGGGCCCGGTCCGGCTGACAAACCGCAGCCCCGCCAGCAGGCCCGCCGCGCCGCACACGTTGTGGGTGCCCGCCTCCAGCCGGTCGGGCAGGAAATCCGGCATCTCCTGGCTGACGGACAGGCTGCCCGTCCCGCCGTGGAGCAGAGGCTGGGCGTCCCCCCCGCACAGCAGAAGGCCGGTGCCCTGGGGGCCGTACAGCCCCTTGTGCCCCGGCATGGCCACGAACGCCGCCCCCCAGCCCTCCAGGTCCACGCTGAGCGTCCCGGCGGACTGGGAGGCGTCCACAATGAGGGGCACCCCCCGCTCCCGGCACAGCCGGGCGATGCGGTCCACCGGCTGGATGAAGCCGAATACGTTGGACACGTGGCTGCAGATCACCGCGTCCACCCCGGGGGTGACCTCCCGCTCAAAGGCGGCGTACACCCCGTCCGGGTCGAACAGCGGGCCGGCGGCCACCTTCACCGTGACCCCCGGAATGGCGTGGAGGGGCCGGGTGACGGCGTTGTGCTCATAGCCGGAGATCACCGCCGTCCCCCCCGGCTTCACCAGGGAGCGGATGGCGATGTTCAGCCCGTGGGTGGCATTGTACGTAAGCACCACCTGCTCCGGGTCGCCCACGTGGAACAGGCGGGCCGCCTGCTCCCGCATGTCGTACATCAGCTTCGCCGCCCCCATCCCAGGGGCGTGGCCCCCCCGGCCCGGGCTGGCCAGATGGGTCATGGCCCAGGCCGCCGCCCGGGGGACCGTCCCCGGCTTTTCCAGCGTGGTGGCCGCGCTGTCCAGATAGATCATGGCTTCACCTCGCTGTACTCGCCCTCCGCCGTCTGGAGGAACACCTGCTTGGGCGACATGCCCTCCCGGCGCAGCACCGTCAGCGCGTCGGTGAGCCGCCGCTCCGGAATGCGCACACAGTAGCCGCAGCCCTCTCGGGAGATCAGCTTGGGCGAGCGCTGGACCCAGCTGGGAATTCCCACCCGCTCCAGCACCTGGGCGGTGCGCTGGGCATAGGTGAGCGAGCGGCAGATGATGAGATAATAGACCATTGGCCCACCAGTCCTTTCCCCATTTCTGGAGGAACGCAAAAACGCTCCTCTCAAGGCCATCATATGCCCTGAGAGGAGCGCTTGCCAATGGTTATGGTTGAGGTTCCCTATGTTTCCTCAATGAGCGCCACCGCGTGGGCGGCGATGCCCTCACCCGCTCCCGTAAAGCCCAGGCCCTCCTCAGTGGTGGCCTTGACGCTCACCTGGCCGGGGTCCACCCCCATGGCGGCGGCCAGCCGCTCCCGCATCAGCGGGATGTGGGGGGCCAGGCGGGGCCGCTGGGCCAGCACGGTGGCGTCCACATTGCCCACCCGCCAGCCGTTTTCCCCCAGCGCCCGGACCACCCGCCCCAGCAGCGCCAGACTGTCCGCCCCCTCGTAGGCCGGGTCGCTGTCCGGAAACAGCTTGCCGATGTCCCCCAGCGCCGCCGCCCCCAGCAGGGCGTCCATCACGGCGTGGGCCAGCACGTCCGCGTCGGAGTGGCCCAGCAGGCCCTTTTCAAAGGGGATCTCCACCCCGCCCAGGATGAGCCTGCGCCCCTGGGTCAGACGGTGGACATCGTATCCATGTCCAATCCTCATGGCTCCGCCATCTCCTCCGCCAGCAGCTGCCCCACCAGCAGGTCCGCCGGCGTGGTCAGCTTGATGTTCCGCTCGTCCCCCGGGGTGAGCGAGACCCTCATCCCCAGCCGCTCCACGGCGGCGCAGTCGTCGGTGAGGGCCGCCCCGTCGTCCAGCGCCTTTTGCAGCGCCGCCCGGATCAGGTCGCCGTCAAACACCTGGGGGGTCTGGACGGCGAACAGGGTCTCCCGGTCCAGGGTGGCCTCCACCAGCCCATCCCGGGCGGTCTTGATGGTGTCCTTCACCGGCACGGCGGGGGCGGTCGCCCCGCTTGCAGCCGCCTGGGCCACCGCGTCCTCAATCAGCCGGACGGTGACAAAGGGCCGCGCCCCGTCGTGGATGGCGATGAGCTTCGCCTTGGGGCTGCACTCCAGCGTGCCCATCCGGGCGGACTGGGTGCGGCTGTCCCCCCCGCGGATCACCTTGCTCACCTTGGACAGGCCGTAGTCCTGGCACAGCCGGGCCACCTCCGGCACCAGCTGCGTCCGGGTGACCACCACCACCTCCGCCACGCTGGGGGCCTGCTGAAAGCTCTGAAGGCAGCGCACAATCACCGGCGTGCCGTCCAGGTCCGCCAGCACCTTGTCAAAGCCCATCCGGGTGGAGGAGCCCGCCGCCACCACCACCGCCGAGCAGCTGGGCCCGGCCTCCTTTTTCCTTCTGCGGAACAATCCCACTGGACACACTCCCTTTTTGCGCAAAAAGGAGCCTTTCGGCCCCTCTCGCTCACAGCTCGGTTGGAACCCGCACCCGGGATGCCGGACGCAGGGCGGTAAACGCTGGCGCTCTAGCTGCTCAGCATGGTGTCAATGCTGCTCTCCACCGCCTCATAGGGCAGGCTCTGAGCCAGCACCAGCTCAGAAATGAGAATCTGCTTGGCCGTGTGGAGCATTTTCCGCTCTCCGTTGGACAGACCCCTCTGACTCTCCCGCTGGCGCAGGCCCTTCACCACGCGGGCCACCTCCAGCAGGTCGCCGCTCTTCAGCCGCACCAGGTTCTCCCGGTAGCGCCGGTTCCAATTCTGGGTCATGTCCACCTCAATGCCTTCCATGGCGTTCATCAGCTCCGCCGCACGCTGGCCGGACACCACCGGGCGCATCCCGATCTCCCCGATGTTATCCGTGGGCACCATGACCACCATATTGCCCACAGACAGCTTGAGCAGGTAATACTCCTGGAGCTGCCCCGCCACCTTGCGCTGCACAATGGAGTCAATCACCCCCGCCCCGTGCATGGGGTGGACTACCTTATCTCCCACTTGAAACAACTTCTCACCTCCAAAATACGTATAACAGTCCATAAATATTATACCCTTTTTTCGTTGGCAAAGCAACCATTTTTTTAGAATATTTCTGGAATTTTCCACGAAAAAGCGAAGCCACCCACCATTTTTTGGTCGATTTGTGCCAAAAGCAGCCATTTTTATCCGCTCACGGCCCGCCTGCCCCCTCTCCCAGCGCCCCGATGCATACAAAGACCGCGGCAGCTGTGCGCTGCCGCGGTCTCCGCTGTCGTGTTTAGTTGTAGAAGGCGTGGTCACCAATGGTGGTCACGTAGTCCCGGTTCCGGG
>CAJUEC010000030.1 GCA_910585155.1 uncultured Oscillospiraceae bacterium | reverse complement strand
TCCTGCGACCTGAACTACCGGGGCAAGCTGTGGACCCGGGACCAGGCCCGGGCGGCCATGACCGAGCTGTGCCAGTACGTGGATGTCTGCATCTCCAACGAGGAGGACGCCAAGGACGTGTTCGGCATCGAGGCGGAGAACACCGACATCTATGGCGGCGAGCTCAACCACGAGGGCTACAAGTCCGTGGCCAAGCAGCTGGCGGACAAGTTCGGCTTTGAAAAGGTGGCCATCACCCTCCGGGAGAGCCACTCCGCGTTTGACAACGGCTGGTCCGCCATGCTCTACGATGTGGCGTCCGGCGAGTACTGCTTCTCCAAGAAGTACGACCTGCACATCATCGACCGGGTGGGCGGCGGCGACAGCTTCGGCGGCGGGCTGATCTACTCCCTGCTGACAGGCAAGTCCACCCAGGCGGCGGTGGAGTTCGCCGTGGCGGCCTCCGCCCTGAAGCACTCCATTGAGGGCGACTACAACATGGTCACCGTGGCCGAGGTGGAGAAGCTGGCCGGCGGCGACGGCTCCGGGCGAATCCAGCGGTAAGCAGAGAAGCGTGAGCGCAGGCGCGCCGCTGCGGATGGACCGGAGCGAGCGGGAAGGTCAGGGCCGAATGGCCCTGACCGAACTGCGAGACGTAGGGAAGCCGCAGCGAGGAGCGCGCCCAGCGGGAACGTGACAGGAAGCGCGGGCGCAGGCGCGCCGCTCTGGCCCCTTCCCCTGCATTTCAGAGTTCTCATTCTTGAGGAAAAGGAGTGCGCAAATATGAAGGACTTTATGGACAAGGACTTTCTGCTGGGCACCGGCACCGCCCGGCACCTGTTCCACGACTACGCCGAGGCCATGCCCCTGGTGGACTACCACTGCCACATCCCCCCCCGGGAGATCTTCGAGGACCGCCGGTTTGACAACCTGGTGGAGGTCTGGCTGGGCGGGGAGAACCCTGACGGAACCTACTTCGGCGACCACTACAAGTGGCGCCTCATGCGCTCCAACGGCGTGCCGGAGGAGTATGTCTCCGGCTCCAAGCCCGCCTTTGAGCGGTTCATGAGGTTTGTGGAGACCCTGGAGATGGCCATTGGCAACCCCATGTACCACTGGTGCAATCTGGAGCTGCGGCAGTTCTTTGGCTATGACAAGCCCCTTACCGCCGAGACCGCCCAGGAGTGCTGGGACTTCTGCAACGAGAAGCTGCGCCATGACCCGGACCTCACCGCCCAGGGGATCATCCGCAAGGCCAACGTGGCCATGATCGGCACCACCGACGACCCCATCGACTCCCTGGAGTGGCATGAGAAGATCGCCGCCGACCCGTCGGTCAGCGTAAAGGTGTGCCCCTCCTTCCGGCCGGACAAGGCCGTCAACATCACCAAGCCCGGCTTCGCGGAGTATATCGGCAGGCTGGCCGCCAGCGTAGGCCGGACCGGTCTGGACAGCGTGGAGGACGTGTGCGCCGCCCTGACCCAGCGCCTGGAGTTTTTCCACAAGCTGGGCTGCCGGGCCAGCGACCACGGCCTGGACTACGTGCCCTTCCGTCCCAGCTCCCCCAAGAAGGCCAACGAGGCGTTCCGGAAGGCCATGGCGGGGGAGGCGCTCAGCGTCAAGGAGGCCGAGCGCTACCAGACCGCCATTCTGCTCCACCTGGGCCGGGAGTACCACCGGCTGGACATCGCCATGCAGCTGCACTACTCCTGCCTGCGCAACAACAATCAGCGGATGTTTGCCAGGATGGGCCCGGACACAGGCTTCGATATGATAGCCCAGAACACCTGCGGCGGGGCCATCGCCCAGCTCCTCTCTGCCCTGGATGGGACGGGGGAGTGCCCCAAGACCATCCTCTACTCCCTGAATCCCGCCGACAACGAGCAGCTGGGCACCCTGATCGGCTGCTTCCAGTCCGACGAGCTGCCGGGGAAGATTCAGCACGGCTCCGCCTGGTGGTTCAACGACACCAGATCGGGCATGGAGGCCCAGATGCGCTCCCTGGCCAACCTGGGGCTGCTGGGCAATTTCGTGGGGATGCTCACCGACTCCCGCTCCTTCCTGAGCTACGCCCGCCACGACTACTTCCGCCGCATCCTGTGCAATCTGATTGGCGATTGGGTGGAAAACGGCGAGTATCCCAACCACGAGGCCTCCCTGAAAAAGATTGTGGAGGGCGTCTGCTACACCAACGCGGCCCGGTATTTCGGCCTATAGGACCCACAAAGGAGGGTGTGAACAATGGAAAAGCTGTGCTATCAGACCTTGGAGCAGGTGGGCTATCAGGGCTATCTGCTGAAGGACGCGCCGGAGAAGGTGCTCCAGTTCGGCGAGGGCAACTTCCTGCGGGCCTTCGTGAACTACTGGTTCGACATGGCCAACGAGCGGGCGGGGTGGAACGGCAAATGCGTGCTGGTCCAGCCCATCGCCCCGGGTCTGGCGGGGCTCCTCAACGCCCAGGAGGGGCTGTACACCCTCTATCTCCGGGGGCGGGAGAACGGCGAAAAGGTGGACCGCAAACGGGTGATCTCCTCCGTGTCCCGGTGCCTCAACCCCTATGAGAAGGCGGATTTTGACGCCATGATGGCGGTGGCGGTGTCCGATGAGCTGGAGTACGTGGTGTCCAACACCACCGAGGCGGGCATCGTCTACGACAGCGCCTGCCAGCTTGCCGACACCCCCGCCGCCTCCTTCCCCGGCAAGCTCACCCAGGTGCTCCACAGGCGCTGGCAGGCGGGCAAGCCCGGCCTGGTGATCCTGTCCTGCGAGCTCATCGACAACAACGGCAGGGAGCTTTTGAAATGCGTCAACCAGTATGTGGACAAGTGGGGGCTGGAGGACGGCTTCCGAAAGTATGTCAATGAGGACTGCACTTTTTGCTCCACCCTGGTGGACCGCATCGTCCCCGGCCGGGTGAAGGACCCCGCCGAGGCAGCGAAGATGGAGGCGGAAAACGGCTACCGGGATGAGCTCATTGACGTGGGCGAGATCTTCGGTGTGTGGAACATCGAGGGGCCGGCGTGGCTGGAGGAGAAGCTGCCCTTCAAAAGGGCGGGGCTCAACTGCCCGGTGGTGCCCGACGTGACCCCCTATAAAAAGCGGAAGGTGCGCATACTCAACGGCGCCCACACCGGCTTCGTGCTGGGGGCGTACCTGGCGGGGTTCGACATCGTGCGGGACTGTATGCAGGACGACACCGTGCGGGGCTTTATGAACAGGATGCTCCATGAGGAGGTCATCCCCACTCTGCCCCTGGACAGGAAGGACCTGGAGGACTTCGCCAGCGCCGTCCAGGACCGGTTCAACAACCCCTTCGTGGACCACGAGCTGATGAGCATCTCCCTGAACTCTACCTCCAAGTGGCGGGCCCGGAACCTGCCCTCCCTGCTGGAATATGTGGAGGCCAAGGGCAGCCTGCCCCCCTGCCTCGCCATGAGCTTTGCCGCCTGCATCGCCTTTTTCTCCAGCGGCGTCCAGGCCCTCACCGACAAGGGACTGGTGTGCCGCCGGCCCCAGGGCGGCGACTACGTCTGCTCTGATGACCGCTGGGTGCTGGAGTTCTACTACGACCACCGGGATGACAGCCCGGAGGCGCTGGTCCGCGCGGTTATGACCAATGAGCGCATGTGGGGTCAGGACCTGACGGCGGTGGACGGCTTCGAGGCGGCGGCGGTGTCCGGCCTGAAGCTCATCCGGGAGCGGGGGGCCAAGGCGGCCTACGCCGCCTGCCTGTGAGGAGGCGGGGCCATGAAAGCCATCCGCATCCACCCCCGGGACAACGTGGCGGTGGCCCTGGAGGACGTGGCCCAGGGCGAGGGGCTGTCCATCGACGGCCTGGAGCTCACCGCCGCCCAGGCCGTCCAGCGGGGGCACAAGCTCGCCCTGTCCCCCATATCCGCCGGGGAGAGTGTGATCAAATACGGCTGCGCCATCGGCACGGCCAAAGCAGACATCCCCCAGGGCGCCTGGGTCCACGTCCACAACGTGGGCACCGGGCTGACCGAGGGCGGGGAGTACCGCTATGACCACAAGACCTACCACCTGCCCGCTGTAAAGCCCAGGACCTTCCAGGGCTACCGCCGGGGGGACGGCTGGGCGGCCATCCGCAACGAGCTGTGGATTATCCCCACTGTGGGCTGCGTCAACTCCATCGCCCAGCGGCTGGTGCGGGAAAATCAGCATCTGGTCAAGGGTGCGGTGGAAGGGCTTTACACCTTCCCCCACCCCTTCGGGTGCAGCCAGATGGGGGACGACCACGCCCAGACCCGGAAGCTGCTGGCCGCCCTGGCCCGGCACCCCAACGCCGGAGGGGTGCTGGTGCTGGGCCTGGGGTGCGAGAACCTGACCCAGGACCAGTTCAAGGCGGAGCTGGGCCCCTATGACGAAAACCGGGTGAAGTTCCTCCTGAGCCAGGATGTGGCCGACGAGGCGGCGGCGGGCTCCGCCCTGCTGAGGGAGCTGGCGGACTACGCCGGGGGCTTCCAGCGCCAGGACATCCCCGCCGCTGAGCTGGTGGTGGGCATGAAGTGCGGCGGGTCGGACGGCCTTTCCGGCATCACCGCCAACCCCGCCGTGGGCCGGTTCTCTGACCGGCTCATCGCCCTGGGGGGGTCCACGGTGCTCACCGAGGTGCCCGAGATGTTCGGCGCCGAGGCCATTCTCTTCGAGCGCTGCGCGGACGAGGAGGTGTTCCGCAAGGCGGTGTCCATGATCGAGGACTTTAAGCGCTACTTCACCGCCCACCACCAGGTGGTGTATGAGAACCCCAGCCCCGGCAACAAGGCGGGGGGGATCACCACCCTGGAGGACAAGTCCTGCGGCTGCGTCCAGAAGGGGGGCAGCGCCCAGATCGTGGACGTGCTGGGCTACGGCGAGGCGGTGACGAAAAAGGGGCTGAACCTGCTCAGCGGCCCGGGCAACGACCTGGTATCCGCCACGGCTCTCACCGCCGCGGGGGCTCACCTGATCCTGTTTACCACCGGCCGGGGTACCCCCTTCGGGGCCCCCGTCCCCACGGTGAAGATATCCACCAACACCCCGCTGTTTGAGAAAAAATGGAATTGGATTGACTTCAACGCGGGCACCGTGGCCCAGGGGGAGAGCCTGGACACCGCGGGAGACCGGCTGCTGGACTTTGTGCTGGAGGTGGCCGGCGGAAGGCCAACCCGCGCCGAGGAGCAGGGCTTCCGGGAGATCTCCATCTTCAAGGACGGCGTGGTGCTCTGAGCTTCAACCCAAAAGGCTCCTGCCCCGAAAGGGGCAGGAGCCTTTTTTGTGGGATGGGTCCCGCGAATCGTTGTTATTCATACACCGCCCGGCTGCCGCCGATATACTTGGGCCGGGTGCGGGCACACAGCAGGATGGCCCGGCCAATGTGGTCCAGGCTGAGGCGCACGGGCACCGCCACCTCCCGCAGGTGCATCCCGATGAGGGTGCCGCCGATGTCCAGCCCGGCGTGGGCCCGGAGGTGCTCCACCGCCGTGGGGCGGTCAAAGGTCCGCCAGGCCTGGGCGGCGAAGGAGCCCCCCGCCTTGGGCTGGGGCACCACGCACACCGGCTCCAGGCCGTACTGCTCCGCGCAGGCTCCCTCCACGATGAGGGCCCGGTTCAGATGCTCGCAGCACTGGGCGGCCAGCCAGACGCCCCGCTCCCGCAGCAGGGGATAGATGCCGCTGAACACCGCCTCCGCCGCCTCTTGGCTGGAGGCCCTGCCGATGCGGCCCCCCAGCACCTCGGAGGAGGAGCAGCCCACCACCAGGATGTGCCCCGGTCCCAGCCCGGCCTCCGCCAGCAGCTCCTCCGCCGCCTGCCGGGCCTGGGCGGTGATACGGGAAAGCTCAGCTTCCATGGCCCGCCCTCACAGTCCGTACAGCGCGGAGTACTTTTTCTCCAGATAGTCGGCGTACACCGTGGGGTCGAAGTCGCCGCAGGCGTTTTTCACCACGTCGGCGGGCTCCATCAGGCCGCCGTGCCGGTGGACCTTCTCCCCCAGCCAGGCGGACACCTGGGACAGGTCCCCCCGGGAGACGGGGCCCCACACGTCCATGTCCTGCTCCATGTTGCGCAGCATCTGGGCGCCGTAGGCGCTGCCCAGGGCGTAGGAGGGGAAGTAGCCGAAGGACCCGCCGGACCAGTGGGAGTCCTGGAGGCAGCCCCGCTTGTCGTCGGGCACGTCCACCCCCAGATACTCCTTGTACAGCCGGTTCCAGGTCTCCGGCACGTCCTTGACGGCCAGGGTGCCGCCGATGAGCTGCTTTTCGATCTCGTAGCGCACCATCACGTGGAGGCAGTAGGTCAGCTCGTCCGCCTCGGTGCGGATCAGGGAGGGCTGGGCCTTGTTCACGGCCCGGTAGAACTGCTCCGCCGTCACGTCGGCCAGCTGCTCCGGGAAGAACTCCTTCATCTTGGGGAAAATGGCCTGGATGAAGGGCAGGGAGCGGCCGATGAGGTTCTCATAGAACCGGGACTGGCTCTCATGGACGCCCATGGACACGCCGCCGGCCAGGCAGGTGTATTGGAGCTGGTCGGCAATGCCCAGCTCGTACTTGGCGTGGCCCCCCTCGTGGATGACGGAGTACATGGAGAAGTCCACGTTGTCCTTGTGGTAGTGGGTGGTGATACGCACGTCCTTGTTGTTGAACTCCAGGGTGAAGGGGTGCTCCGTCTCGCCGATGGTGCAGTGGGCCCGGTCCAGCCCCAGCACCTCCATCAGGTAGTCGGAGAACTTCCGCTGGGCGTCCACAGGATAGCAGCGGCGCAGGAAGGCGTCGTCAGGCTGCTCCTTCTCCCCGATGGCGCGGAGCAGCGGCACGATGCGCTGGCGCAGGGTGGCGAAGAACCCGTCCAGGTACTCCATGTCCACCCCCCGCTCGTACTCGTTGAGCAGGGCGTCATAGGGGGCCTTGGACGCGTCGTAGTACCCGGCGAACTTGATGTTGAAGGCCACCAGCTTTTCCAGCACCGGGCGGAACAGCTCGAAATTGTTCTCCTCCTTGGCCCGGTGCCACACGCTGTCCGCCTCGTTGGTGAGCATGGCGTACTCCATGTACTCGTCCGCCGGGATGCGGGTGAGCTGGGCGTAGGACCGGCGCAGCTCCTCCACCTGGCGGCGGACGGCGTGGTCCAGCTCGTCCCTTTGCTCCCACAGGCCGTCCAGCAGCTCCCCCGCCTGGGGGGCGGAGAACAGCTTGTGCCGCTCCCCCGCCAGGATGCCCAGGGCCACCCCACGGCCCTCGGCGGTGTCCCTGGGGGCCACGGTGGTGGCGTCCAGGTACAGGGAGGAGGACGCCACCTGATAGGCGTACATTTTTCTTTGCAGCTGGTCCAGCTGGACCAGAGCTTCCTTCAGTTCCATGTCAGTTTCCTCATTTCTTTTGTATTGGGTTAAAACAAGTGTTTCGCGTGAAACACTTGGACCCTCCGCAGAGTCGTTCAGACGCAGTCCAGGTCGTCTCCGGAGAGGCGCACGCCGCTGCGCCGGGCCAGGGCCCGGGCCACCGCCTGGCCCCTCTGGTCCAGCCCGCAGTCCTCGATGACCACCTCACCCCACCACAGCCCGGTGCTGCGCAGCCACAGCATGGCCTTCACCGTCTGCTCCAGCCCGCCGCCGTCCCCCTTGGCGTCCACCACCATCCGGGCGGGGCAGGTCCCCGGCAGCAGCAGCACGCCCAGGGCGAGCCACCCCAGGGCCGCCAGCCCCAGGGCCGCCAGCAGAATCGAGAAAAATTGAAAAAGCTCAGTCACTTCCGCCACCTCCTGACCCAGTGTATGGGGGGCGGCGCGGTTTGGTCACCGGTTGAAGCAGACCAGCTCCGCCCGGTCCCCCTCCAGGTGGAGGGCGGAATAGCAGCCGTGGCGGAAAAACCAGTCAGGCCGGAGCAGGTCCTGTTCCCCCGCCAGCCCCAGGTACAGCAGGATCAGGGACAGCGAGCCGTTGTGGGCCACCACCAGGGTGTCCTCCCCCCGGTCCAGAAGCCGGTCCACGCAGTCCGCCACCCGCCGCAGCATGTGGGAGGGGGCCTCCCCCTCCGACGGTGTGGTGTGAAGCCAGTCCGACAGCAGCGCGTCGATGTGGCCGCCGAAGCGGGCCGCCGCCGCGTCCCAGGTGAGCCCCTCCAGCGCGCCCATGTCCTGCTCCCGCAGGGCGGGGCAGGCTTCCGGGACGGCGGGGCGCCCCTCGGAGCAGATCCTGGCGGTGTCCCAGGCCCGGCTGAGGTCGCTGGCGACGCAGCGGGTGAATTCCACCTCCCGCAGCTTGTCCGCCGCCTGTTTGGCCTGCTCCCGGCCCAGGTCGGTGAGGGGGTAGTCCCGCACGCCGAAAAAGAGCTGCTGCTGGTTGCCGGTGGACTGGCCGTGGCGGACGAGATAGAGGTACATAGTTTTTTCGTCTCCTTCAGAAGCCGTACCAAGTATTCCCGCGATTTTTTGGCCTTGCCTGACGGAAAAATTCCTCGCCGCTGGGCACATTGCCATTTTTCAAACGGCGCCTATTGGTACGGCTTCTCAGATTAAATTGGTGATCCCGTAGGTCAGAATGCTGATGGCCATGCCGGCGATGAGCACACCCGCCACCACCGAGGGGATGGCTTTCCGCAGGGGCATATCCAGAAAGGCCGCCGCCAGGGAGCCGGTCCAGGCCCCGGTGCCCGGCAGGGGGATGGCCACAAACAGCATCAGCCCCAGGTATTTGTACTTGGTTACCTTCTGGCCCTTGAGATGGGCCTTGCGCTCCAGGGCGTCCACCATGCGGTTGAGCCTTGGAATCCTCCGCCGCATCCACTGGAAGATCCGCCGGATATACACAATGATGAAGGGCACGGGGATCAGGTTTCCGATGACGGCGGCCAGAAACGCCGCCCATACCGGCAGCCCGGCGGCCACTCCAAAGGGGATGCCGCCCCGCAGCTCCACCACCGGGATCATAGAAACCAGCGCTGTGAGGGTGAATTCGCCCGCAAAGGTTTCCATCAGCCACCCCATCAGGTCCGCGGGAAGCACGTCCATATTCATAAATAACCTCTTTTCTTATTCAAGCACCGTTTTCAGGTATCTGCCTGTATAGCTCTCCGGATGGGCCGCCACCTCCTCGGGGGTGCCCGTGCACACCACTGTGCCGCCGCCGGAGCCCCCCTCGGGGCCCAGGTCGATGATGTGGTCCGCCGTTTTAATCACGTCCAGGTTGTGCTCGATGACCACCACCGTGTTCCCCTTATCCACGAACCGCTGGAGCACCTCCACCAGCTGGTGGACGTCGGCGGTGTGCAGGCCGGTGGTGGGCTCGTCCAGGATATACACCGTGGAGCCGGTGGACTGCTTGGACAGCTCGGTGGCCAGCTTCACCCGCTGGGCCTCACCGCCGGACAGGGTGGTGGAGGGCTGGCCCAGCTTCACGTACCCAAGCCCCACGTCCTTCAGGGTCTGAATCCGGTTTTTCAGCCGGGGCAGGTTTTCAAAGAAGGGCAGGGCCTCCTCCACCGTCATCTCCAGCACCTCGTGGATGTTCTTGCCCTTGTAGCGCACCTCCAGGGTCTCCCGGTTGTAGCGCTTGCCCTTGCACACCTCACAGGGCACGTATATGTCGGGGAGGAAGTGCATTTCGATTTTCAGCAGGCCGTCCCCGGAGCAGGCCTCGCACCGCCCGCCCCGGACGTTGAAGGAGAACCGACCCGGGCCGTACCCCCGGGTCTTGGCGTCCTGAGTGGAGGCGAACAGCTCCCGGATGTCGTTGAACAGCCCGGTGTAGGTGGCGGGGTTGGAGCGGGGGGTGCGGCCGATGGGGGACTGGTCGATGGCGATGACCTTGTCCAGATGCTCGATGCCCTCCATGGCGTCGTGCCTTCCCGGGCGGGCCTTAGTGCGGTTGAGCTCCGCGCCCAAACGCTTATAGAGAATCTCGTTCACCAGGGAGGACTTGCCCGAGCCGGACACCCCGGTGACGGCGATAAACGTGCCCAGGGGGAACTCCACGTCGATGCGGCGCAGGTTGTTCTCCGCCGCCCCCCGGACGGTGAGCACCTTGCCGTTCCCCGCCCGGCGCTGGGTGGGGACGGGGACCTTTTTCCGCCCCGCCAGATAGTCCCCGGTGATGGAGCCAGGGGTGTCCATCACCTCCTGGGCGGTGCCGCAGGCCACCACCTGCCCGCCGTGGACCCCCGCGCCGGGGCCGATGTCCACGATGTAATCGGCGGCCCGCATGGTGTCCTCGTCGTGCTCCACCACGATCAGGGTATTGCCCAGGTCCCGCAGGTGCTTCAGGGTGCCCAGCAGCAGGTCATTGTCCCGCTGGTGCAGGCCGATGGAGGGCTCGTCCAGGATATACAGCACCCCCATCAGGGAGGAGCCGATCTGGGTGGCCAGACGGATGCGCTGGCTCTCGCCGCCGGACAGGGTGCCCGCCTGCCGGGTGAGGGTCAGGTATTGCAGCCCCACCGATTTCAGGAAGCCCAGTCTTGACCGAATCTCCTTCAAGATCTGGTCGGCGATCATGGCCTGGGTTTCGGTGAGGGTGATGGTGTCCAGAAATGCCAGCGCCTCGTCCACCGGCTTTTCGCAGAAGGTGTGGATGGAGCTGCCCCCCACGGTGACCGCCAGGGCCTCCCGCTTAAGCCGCTTTCCCCGGCACTCGGGGCAGGGGCACTCGCTCATGCACTCCTCGATCTCCCGCTTCATGGCGTCGGACTGGGTCTCCCGGTAGCGGCGCTCCAGGTTGTTGATGATGCCCTCAAAGGGCTGGTACAGCGTACCCTTCCCCCGGGGCTGGTCGTAGTTCAGGGTGAGCTTGTCCCCCTTGGTGCCGTAGAGAATCACGTCCAGCACCTCATTGGACAGCTTCTCCACCGGGTCGGTGAGCTTGAATTTGTACTTCTTCGCCAGGGCGTCGAAGTACATCCGGGAGATGCCGTCGGACTTGATGTGGTTCCAGCCGGAGGCGGTAATGGCCCCCTCCAGGATGGACAGGGAGCGGTTGGGCAGGATGCGGTCCGGGTCCACCTTCAGCTGGGCCCCCAGGCCGGTGCAGGCGGGGCAGGCCCCGTAGGGGTTGTTGAAGGAGAACATCCGGGGGGACAGCTCCTCGATGGACACGCCGCAGTCCTCGCAGGCGTAGTTCTGGGAGAAGGTGATGTCCCGCTCCTCCTCCCCCAGCACGTTGATGACCACGATGCCGCCGGACAGGTTGGAGGCGGTCTCCACGCTGTCGGTGAGCCGCCGGGCCACGTCCTCCCGGATCACCAGCCGGTCCACCACCACCTCGATGGAGTGTTTTTTGTTCTTGTCCAGCTTGATCTCCTCCGTCAGGTCGTAGAGGGAGCCGTCCGCCCGTACCCGGACATAGCCGGACTTCCGGGCGTCCTCGAAGATCTTGGCGTGCTCGCCCTTCTTCCCCCGGATGACGGGGGAGAGCACCTGAATCCGGGTGGCCTCGGGGAGGGTCATCACCTGGTCGATGATCTGGTCAATGGTCTGCTGCTGGATCTCCTTGCCGCAGCTGGGGCAGTGGGGGGTGCCGACGCGCGCCCACAGCAGGCGCAGGTAGTCGTAGATCTCCGTCACCGTGCCCACGGTGGACCGGGGGTTTTTGGAGGTGGTTTTCTGGTCGATGGAGATGGCGGGGGAGAGGCCCTCGATGTAGTCCACGTCCGGCTTCTCCATCTGGCCCAGGAACATCCGGGCGTAGGAGGACAGGGACTCCACATACCGCCGCTGGCCCTCGGCGTACAGCGTCTCAAAGGCCAGGGAGGACTTGCCCGACCCGGACAGCCCGGTGAGCACCACCAGCTTGTCCCGGGGGATGGTGACGTCGATATTTTTCAGGTTGTTTTCTCTCGCGCCTTTGATAACGATTTTATCCTGCATGGGTGTTCTCCTCGGTTTTCTTTAGATTTGGGCCCGAATATCAGAATATCGAAACCAATTTTTAATGTCAAGAGCCTTTTTTGAGTCTATCCAACCCGCTCCGCCTGGAAGAAAACGCCGCTGTAGTAAACCAGAATGGTGTCCCAGTCCAGGATGTAGAACAGCTGGCCCAGTACGGCCTCCCCGGGATCGTCCCGGAGCCGGGCCTCCACCCACCGCACGTTCCGCGCCTGAATGCCCAGCTCGTCGAAGCGCCGGGTGACGATGGTGCCGGGGATGCTGTCTGTCCTGTCCTCTCTCCAAACAACGCCGGTCTGATAGGGGGCGTAGGAGTAGTGAAAGTCATATTCCGGGTCGTATTTGACCAGGCGGGTTTGGCCGTCCACGATGAACCGGTCCTGTTCGTAGACGATTTGGACGCCGAGGTAAGGGGTCAGTTCCTCCTGGGTGCGGGAAGGGGCTCCCCGCCAGCCGGTGATCTCCCATTGGCCGAAGCAGTCCTCCGGGCCCGGTATCTGTAAAAAGTGCTCCGGGATGAAGCGGATGGGCTGGACCACCAGAAAGACGGCGCACAGCAGGGCCCAAAAGCCCGCGCAGACGGGCCAGAGGTACAGCGTCAGCTTCCAGACGATCCGCTCCAGCCGCCGCAGGCCGGGGAGCTGCCAGATATAGCCCCAGGCCAGCTGCCCGGCGCTCTTCTGCTTGGCGCGCACCCGGCCCAGCACAAGGATAATCAGGAGGTTCAGTACCAGGATGCCCGTAACGAGCCCGTTGATCAGCGTGGGGTTGAGCCTGATCCACTCCACGACCTGCTGGAGCGTTCCCATTGCCAGGGCCAGCAGGATGATGGGGATGAACATCCAGAAAAACAGCGCCATAAATGCCATGGCTCACCGCTCCCCTTTCAGCTCCCTTTGGACATACTTGGGCAGCTTGGACACCACCAGCTCATAGGACATGTCGCACAAATCCCGCAATACGAGATCAGGAAGCTCCCCGTCCAGCAGGGCGGCCACCCACAGCTTTTTGTCGCAGTAGAAGCCGGGGAGAAGCTCCGGGTACTGCTCCCGGAAGGCCTCGGCCAGCCGGGGGTCACACTTCAAATTCACCAGGTCGTGGCCGTTGTACCGCTCGTCCTTCATCCCCTGGGGGGAGCAGACGGCGGCAAACAGCTTGCCCCGCACCATGTAGCGGTGCCAGCCCCACTCCAGCTTGTAGTCCTTCTCCGCGCCGGGCTTGTCCAGCAGGTATTGGTCCAGCCATTTGTACCTCATGGGTCCAACCTCCTTATGTAATTCCCCGCGGGGTCAGCTCAGCCCGGCGATGTACCGCAGGGCCCCGTCCCGCAGCAGGGTGATGTTGACCTCGTCCAGCACGGTGTCCCGGCTGGTGTGGATGTGGTCCATGTAGTAGCCGATCACGGGCCTGTGTTTCAGGGCGCACACCCCTACGCCCTTCCTGAAGCTGGCGTTGTCCGAGGGGTAGAGCCCGAAGCCCCGCACCACCTGCACGTCCCTGCCGCCGGCGGGGAGGAAGGCGGCCTGGATGCGCTCCAGCGCGTCCTGGTCTTTTTTCAGCCTCCGGCGGGGGAAGAACTGGATGGAGTCCCCGTCCCCCACGCAGTCGAAATTGAGGACGGGGGTGTTTTTCTTCGCCTTTTTGTGCCGCCGGGCAAAGGCGGCGGAGCCCAGCATTCCCTTTTCCTCGTTGTCGAAGAACACGAAGCACACCCGCTCCCGGTGCTCGGGGGGCAGGGCCAGGGCGGTTTCCAGCAGGGTGAGCACGCCGCTGGTGTTGTCGTTGGCGGTGTGGCGGTTGGCCTTGCCGTCGATCATCCACCACATGAAAAACCCGCAGATGGAAAGACAGGACAGCGGGGCCAGCCACCAGGCCACGGCCTTGGGGACAAAGGCGAAGATGAGGCCCTCCACCAGACCCACTGTGAGAAACAGGGGGAGGACAATGAGCAGCTGGTAGAGCACGAAGAAAAGCAGGTTGCGGGGTGTGATGAAGTTGGGTATGGGCATCACGGCCTGGGTGTCGTAGTGGGCGGTGAGCAGCACCTGCGCCCCCTCCGGGTCGCCCGCCACCACATTCCGGGCGGTAAAGCCCTCCTCCACCGTGGGCGCGTACCCCGCCGCCTCCAGCTGGCCGCACAGCCAGGCGCGGAAATCCGCCTTCTGCCTTTTGGATTTGCGCACCTGCATCTCGTTCATGATTTTTTTGGACTGCTCGTTCATCGCTTCATCCCTCCATAATTAAATCGGTGGTTGAGGCATCCACCAGGGCGATGAGGTGGTTTGGCTTTACCTCCACCTGATACCCCACCTTTCCGGCGGAGACGCACATGGTCTCCAGCCCCAGGCAGCTTCGGTGGAACAGGGTGGGGAACCGCTTTTTCATTCCCACCGGGGAGCAGCCCCCGTGGACGTAGCCCGTCAGGGGCAGCAGCTCCCGGGCCGGGAGCATGGCCACGGACTTTTCACCCACCGCCTTTGCCGCCTTTTTCAGGTCCAGGGTGGCCCCCACCGGGATGCCGAACACGTAGTACCCGCCGGAGGCCCCCTTGGCCACCAGGGTTTTGAACACCGCCGCCGGGTCCTGGCCCAGCAGCCGGGCCACCGTCACGCCGTCAGGGACCTCGTCCCCCACGGGGTAGGCATGGGGGGCGTAGGGTACCTTTTTCTGGTCCAGCAGACGCATGACGTTGGTTTTTTCCTCTTTTTGTTTGGACATTTTATATTGCGCCATCCTTATAATAGCAGTCCTCCCGCCATTTTGCGGGGTTGTTGTCGATGTATTCCCAAATGCGCCGGTAATCTGCATCGTTACGGATAATGTGATCGTGGTAGCTTTTCTGCCAAATAGAAAAACCAATCGTTTTGGTGATCGCTTCTTTCATGCCATGGACGATTTGCGGAATGGCGGGACGGTGTGTAGGGGCGCACATTGTGCGCCCGTGATCTTCTGCCAAGGTCAAAATCATGTGAATGTGATTTGGCATGATCACATATTTGTCAACGCAAACCCCTTTGTGGTATTCCGATATTTGCAGAATGACGTGTTCCACCGTGCGTCCAACATCCGAAAGCGTTACGCATGCGGGCGCACAATGTGCGCCCCTACATTCCTCCACAACCTTGCCCAGCAGTTCTGCCCGTTCTGCCACGCAAATTGTGATGAAATAGTAACCTGCCCGGCCATAATCATAGCCCTCCAGCCGATTTTTCTTCCGCTGCCGCAACTCCATGGCAGGATCACTTCCCCCGCAGCTTGATGATCTGATCCCGCAGCGCCGCTGCCACCTCGAATTCCAGCATCTTGGCCGCCTCCTTCATCTGCTTCTCCAGAGAAGCGATGGCCTCCATGCGCTGGAGCTTGGTCATCTGGGACAGCTCCTTGTCGTTGTAGTCCGGCTTCTCCTCGGCGGACAGGGCCATCAGCTCCCGCACCGCCTTCTTCACCGTCTTGGGCACGATGCCGTGGGCGCGGTTGTAGGCGTCCTGCTTTTCCCGGCGGCGCTCCGTCTCGTCCATGGCCCGGCGCATGGAGGGGGTGATGGTGTCGGCGTACAGGATGACCACGCCGTCGGCGTTTCGGGCCGCCCGTCCGATGGTTTGGATGAGCGACGTCTCCGAGCGCAGAAAGCCCTCCTTGTCCGCGTCCAAAATGGCCACCAGCGACACCTCCGGCAGGTCCAGCCCCTCCCGGAGCAGGTTGATGCCCACCAGCACGTCGAACTCCCCCAGCCGCAGGTCCCGGATGATCTCCATCCGCTCGATGGTGTCGATGTCGTGGTGCATATACCGCACCCGGATGCCCGCCCCCTTCAGGTAATCCGTCAGGCTCTCCGCCATCTTCTTGGTGAGGGTGGTCACCAGCACCCGCTCGTCCCGCTGGGTGCGCTGGGTGATCTCCCCGATGAGGTCGTCGATCTGCCCCTCCACTGGGCGGACCTCCACCCTGGGGTCCAGCAGGCCGGTGGGCCGGATCACCTGCTCCACGATCTGGCCGGACCGGTCCCGCTCGTACTCGCCGGGGGTGGCGGAGACATACACCACCTGGTTCAGCCGCTTCTCGAACTCCTCAAACTTCAGCGGCCGGTTGTCGAAGGCGCAGGGCAGGCGGAAGCCGTACTCCACCAGGGTGGTTTTCCTGGCCCGGTCGCCGTTGAACATGGCCCGCACCTGGGGCAGGGTGGCGTGGCTCTCGTCGATGAACAGCACGAAGTCGCGGGGGAAGTAGTCCAGCAGGGTGTGGGGCGGCGAGCCCACCGGCCGGCCCTCGATCACCCGGGAGTAGTTCTCAATGCCGGAGCAGTAGCCCAGCTCCTGCATCATCTCAATGTCGTACATGGTGCGCTGTTTGATCCGCTGGGCCTCGATGAGCTTGTTTTCCGACTCGAAGAGGGCCACCCGCTCCTCCATCTCCCTATAAATGTGCTGGATGGCGGCGTCCATTTTCTCCTTGGGGGTGACGTAGTGGGTGGCGGGCCAGATGGGGATGTTGTTCAGCCGCCGGATGGGCGCGCCCGTCACCACGTTGATCTCACTGAGCCGGTCGATCTCGTCCCCGAAGAACTCCACCCGGATGGCGGTATCCTTCCAGTAGGCGGGCCAGATTTCCACTGTGTCCCCCCGGACCCGGAACATGTTGCGCTCAAAGGCGATGTCGTTGCGCTCGTAGCGGATGGCCACCAGCTTTTTCAGCAGCTCCTCAATTTTGATGACCGCCCCCACCCGCAGGGCCACCATCATCTTGCCGTAGTCCTCCGGCTCGCCCAGGCCGTATATGCAGGACACGGAGGACACCACGATCACGTCCCGCCGCTCCAGCAGGGAGGCGGTGGCGGACAGGCGCAGCCGGTCAATCTCCTCGTTCACCGAGGAATCCTTCTCGATGAAGGTATCGGTGTGGGGGATATAGGCCTCGGGCTGGTAGTAGTCATAGTAGGACACGAAATACTCCACCGCGTTGTGGGGGAAGAACTCCTTGAACTCGGCGCACAGCTGGGCGGCCAGGGTCTTGTTGTGGGCCAGCACCAGGGTGGGCCGCTGGACGGACTCGATGACCTTGGCCATGGTGTAGGTCTTGCCCGACCCGGTAACCCCCAGCAGGGTCTGCTCGTCCAGGCCGTTCTCGATGCCCGCCGCCAGGGCGGCGATGGCCTCCGGCTGGTCGCCGCTGGGCGTGTATTCGGAAACGACTTCAAATTTTGGCATAAGTGATCCCCCATAACCATGTGTTGTGATACGCCGGCGGCCAGCAGCGGGCCCCTTGATGATATGTTCTATCTTAGAACATGGGTTTTAATCTGTCAACTCTTTTATTGGACAAATATTCAGCGGATACGGTGAAATTTTGAGCATATTATTATACCATAAGGAGAGGAGGAGCGGCAAGGTGTTTACCGGGGGAAAAATTCCGAGGGGCGGAGCATGTTCCCAGGCGAACAGGCACGGGCCGGGCTTGCGGACAGGACCCCTCCAAATCTTCGGCGGAAAAGGGTCGGAATTTCGTTATTTTTTTCTCAAACCGGCCTTGTGTTTTTTCAGCGAGGGTGTTATCATGTGTTCCGCTCAACAGACGCGGGCCCGCTGAAAGAAACGGGTCCGCTTTTTTGAATGAAATGCGAGGTGCCCGTGATGCAAATGCTGCTTCAGCTGTCGTTTTCTTTGGTGGGCGGGCTGCTCATGTCCCGCCTGGCCAAGAAATTAAATCTCCCCGCCGTCACCGCCTATCTGGTCACCGGCCTGCTGCTGGGCCCCTACTGCCTGGGGGCGCTGGGCCTTACCCATCTGGGCTTCGGCACGCCGGAGGCGGTGGCCGACCTGAATATCATCTCCCAGGTGGCGCTGGGCTTTATCGCCTTTACCATCGGCAATGAGTTTCGCCTGAGTCAGCTCAAGAGCATGGGCCGGCAGGCCATCACCGTGGGCATTCTCCAGGCGGTGGCCACCACCGCCCTGGTGGACGCGGCGCTCATCGTGCTCCACCTGATGAACCCCGAGCTGATCTCCATCTCCTCCGCCATCACCCTGGGGGCCATCGCCGCCGCCACCGCCCCCGCCGCCACCCTGATGGTGGTGCGGCAGTACAAGGCGGACGGCCCGCTGACCCGGCTGCTGCTGCTGGTGGTGGCCATTGACGACGCGGTGGGCCTGGTGCTGTTCTCCGCCTCCTTCGGGGTGGCCTCGGCGCTGGAGAGCGGGGCGGTGAACGCCGTCACCGTGCTGGCGGAGCCAATCATTGAGATTGTGCTGTCCCTGGTTCTGGGCGGCGCGGCGGGCTGGCTGCTGTACTGGGTGGAAAGATATTTCCACTCCCGCAGCAAGCGCCTGTCCATCTCCATCGGCTTTGTGCTGCTCACCGTGGCCCTGTCCATGGTGGAGTTTGAGGCGGGCGGGGTGCATTTCGGCTTCAGCCTGCTGCTGGTGTGCATGATGACGGGGACCGTGTTCTGCAACATCTGCGACTTCTCCGAGGAGCTGATGGGCCGGGTGGACGGCTGGACCACGCCGCTGTTTGTGCTGTTCTTTGTGCTGTCCGGGGCGGAGCTGGACCTGAAAATCCTCTCCAACCCCATGGTGCTGCTCATCGGCGCGGTGTATATTGTGTTCCGCTCCCTGGGCAAATATCTGGGGGCCTACGGCAGCTGCGCCATCAGCGGGTGCGGGGAGAGCATCAAAAAGCACCTGGGCATCACCCTGCTGCCCCAGGCGGGGGTGGCCTTGGGCATGGCGCTCACCGCCCAGCAGCTGGCCGACGGGGCCATGGTGCGCAGCGTGATTCTCTTCTCCGTGCTGGTGTACGAGCTGGTGGGCCCCATGCTCACCAAACGCGCGCTCACCGCGGCGGGGGAGATCCGGGAGGAGGGCCGCACCAGCGCCCGGAAGAAAAACACACACGCCGCTTCGGCTTGAGTGCAGCAATACCGAGCTTTTTAAGAACCTGTATTCACAGCCGAAATCGCCGGATGGCCGAGGGATTTTCCTGTCAGGCAAGGCGAATTTTCGCAGGAATAATTGTGTTTGTTTCAAGAAAATTCAACGCCGCATGACGGGAAAAGGCCCGGTCAGATGGTGAATTGAGGTTGTGAATACAGGTTCTAAGATTAGGGAGGCTTTGCCAGCCCCGGTCCCGCAGGTTTTCCGCCGTTTCGGGCATACTAGGGGCGAGGTGAAGAGACATGCTCAGCGAGAACCAACTGCTCAACCACATCTACCAGACCGCCGAAATGGGGCGGGAGGGCATCCGGTCGGTGCTGAAATACGCCGGTGAGCCCGGGCTGGTGTCCGCCTTGAACAGCCAGCTCACCGAGTATGAGCAGCTGCAAAACGCCGCCGGCTCCCTGCTCCAGGCCCGGGGGGAGCCCCCCAAGGGGCTGGGCCCGGTGGCCAAGGCGTCCTCCGAGGCCATGAGCACCGTGAAGGCCATGGCGGACAGCTCCCCCGCCAACATCGCGGAAATGATGATCCAGGGCTCTACCATGGGGGTGACCAAGAGCCTGCGGACCATCCGGGACAGCGACGTGCGGGACGGCGAGGTCCGCCGCCTGGCGGACCGGCTGCTCAAAACCGAGCAGGACAACATCGAAGAGATGAAGCGCTTCCTGTAAACGGCGAAGGGGCCCGCGCGGACGCGCGGGCCCCTTCGGCCGCAGGGATCAGGTCAGGCTGGCGGGGCCGAAGCCGTGGGGCAGCAGCTCCTTCAGGGGCAGCTTGACGAACTGCCGGTCCCCCCGGGCCACCAGCACGGTGAGGTCCGGGGCGAACTCGTAGAGCATCTGGCGGCAGGCGCCGCAGGGCCAGCAGTAGTCCTCTCCGCGGCCCACCACCGCCAGCCGGGCGAAGCCGCTCCGGCGCCCCTCGCTCACCGCCTTCACCAGGGCGGTGCGCTCGGCGCAGATGGTGGAGCCGTAGGCAGCGTTTTCCACGTTGCAGCCGGTGAACACCGCGCCGTCGGCGCAGAGCAGGGCGGCGCCCACGGGGAACTGGGAGTAGGGCGCGTAGGAGCGCTCCAGCATTTGGAAGGCCAGGTCTACCAACGCTTGGTCGGTCATGGTCAAAACTCCTTTCCGGCGGGCGGCGCAGGGGAGGGTGCGCGGGCCGCCCTTGTGCCCCTCAGTATACCAGCTTTTCTTCTCGGGTGAAAGGGGAAAGTGCGGAGAAGGGCGATTTTTGTTGTTGCAATGCGGCGGAGTTTCTGATATACTATAATCTGCTCGGCGTGGGACAGGCTGTTCCGCGCCCTCAGGCAGAGAAAAACAGGGCGGTCTCCGACCGTCCACCGACGATAAAGGACGGGTGACTATGTTCGAGAAAGGAAAGCGGGAACGGGGCAAGAACCAGGAGGACGTGATCTTCAACCGGATGCTCCTTTGGCTGGCCGGCGCGGTGGCGGTGGAGCTGCTGATTCTGCTGGTGCGTCAGGTTTACGTGAATATGATCTTTGGGGGCGTCGTGGCCTATGGACTGATGGTATTTTTCCGGGTGTTTGTCATCGCCGGCGCGGTGCTGACGGTGGGAGCCGCCGTCTGGACGGTGCTCAGCGCCCGGGCCAGGAAGCCGGTGATTCTGCCTGCGGCCCTGACGGCGGGCCTAGCCCTGCTGTGGGTCATTTCCGCCCTGAGCTATTTCATGGATGACAGTGGGCTGAAGATCCTGGTGATGCTGCCCGCCGCCGGCGCGGTGCTCATCCTGATTTTTTTCCTCTATCAGCGCCCCTTCTTCTACAACGCGGTGCTCACCGGCGGCGGCATGCTGGCGGTGTGGCTGTATCAGCAGCACTATATGAAGCACCCCAGGCTGACGCTGGCCTGCTTCATCGGGGGCTGGCTGGCGCTGGCCGGCGCGGCGGGGCTGGCCTTCCTGGTCAAAAAGGGAGACGGGATGCTGGGCGGCCTGCGGGTGCTGCCGGTGGAGTCCAACTATATGATGACCTGGATCACCTGCGGCATCACCGCGGCGGCCATGGCGGTAGCCCTCATTCTGGGGGTCACAATGGCCCACTACCTGATCTTTGTGCTGGTGGGGTGGCTGTTTGCCCAGGCCGTGTTCTTTACAGTGAAGATGATGTAATCAAAACGGCGGCGTCCCGAGGGACGCCGCCGCTTTTTTGCGGGGATGGGCTGGCAGGGCTCAGTGATGGTGCCCATGGCTGAAGATGAGCAGCACCCCCAGGGCGAAGCCCAGCACCGTGGCCAGGATGGACCAGCGGGATTTCCACTGGAGGGAGGCCTCGGGCAGCAGCTCGAAGAACACCACGTACAGCATGGCGCCGCCGGCCAGGCTGAGGGCGGCGGCCAGGGCGGCGGGGGCTTGATTGCCCACCAGGTAGCCCGCCAGCGCGCCCAGCACCGTGGGCAGGCCGGACAGCGCCGCCACGCCGATGGCGCTCCAGGCCTTGGAGCCGTCGTGGAGCAGAGGGATGGCGATGCTCATCCCCTCGGGCAGGTTGTGCAGGCCGATGGTGGCCGCCGTCAGCACGCTGGCCAGGCAGATGCCCTCCACCGCCACCTCCGCCCCCACCGCCATGCCCACCGGCACGTTGTGCAGGGCCACCGCCGCCGCCAGCACGATGCCCGCCGTGTGCAGGTCGTGGTGGCCGCAGGCGCAGTGGTGGGGGTTGCTTTTGTCCTCGTGGTGGGCGCTCTTGTCGATCCAGCAGTTGAGCAGGTAGGTCACCAGAAAGCCGGCCACCAGCACCAGCGGCGTCATGGGCAGCCAGGGGGCGGACTCCATGGCCTCGGGCACCATGTCCAGGGCCACGATGGCCAGCATCAGCCCCGCGGTGAAGCTGAGCAGCAGACTGGTTCCCCGGGGGGACTCCCGTCTGACCAGAACGGCCAGTCCCCCGCCCAGGGCCAGGCCGCCCACGCCGGTGGCGGCGGTCAGCAGGGTGACAAACAAAATGGGATTCATGTGTACGCGCTCCTAAACCAAAGGAAGCACTGATTAAATGCGCCTGCGGCGCTTTGTGGAGCTTTTGCGCCAGGATCTTGTTGCAATTTCTTGAAATAAACACAATTATTCCTGCGAAATTGCGCCGCATCCTGACGCAAAATCTCTCGCAAATCGCCTTTGCCGATTTAATCAGTCCTTCCCAAAATCTGCTGGACGAACCGCAGGCCCGTCCGGCGAACCTATCTTAGCACGGGAGCGGCGGAAACGCAAGGGAAATTATCCCTTTCTGAACAGCTCCCGCAGGCCGATGAGGACGAGAAAGCCGCCGAAGCAGCGGCGCAGAATGTCCACGTCTAGGGCGGTGGCCGCCCAGGCGGTGAGGGCGGAGCAGGCAAGCCCCGCGGCGATGGCGGGCAGCAGCGCCCGCTTTTCCACGTAGCCGTTTTTGAGGTGGGCGGGCAGGGCGGTGGCGGCGGCGGGCAGGAAGTAGAGCAGGTTGACCCCCTGGGCCAGGGTCTGGGGCACGCCGGCAAAGCTGGTCATGTAGATGAGCAGCAGCGAGCCGCCCCCCACCCCGAAGCCGGACAGCACCCCGGTGGCCGCCCCGGCCAGGGCGGCGATGAGCCAATCCGTCATAGCAGCGCCCTCACCCCGCCGTAGAGGATGAGCAGGGCAAACCCCCGGCGCAGCCACACCATGGACAGCTTTTTGAACACCCGTCCGCCCACAAAGCCGCCCGCCAGCCCTCCGGCCAGGTAGGGCAGCGCCAGCGCCAGGTCCAGCTGCCCCCGGAACCAGTAGATGACAGCGGACAGGGCGCACAGCGGGGCGATCACCGCCACCGAGGTGGCGAAGGCCTTCCGCTGGTCCAGGCCGCACCTGCCCGCCAGCAGAGGCACCAGCACCTGCCCGCCGCCGCCGCCGAAGAAGCCGTTGACCACCCCGGCGGCGGCTCCCGCCAGAGCGTACCACATCGTTTGATTTGTTTTCCGTGCCATCGCATTCACCCCGTGTCAGTGTGCCGCAGGCGGGAAAAATTATTCCTGGACAAAATCCGTCAAGTGTCAAAGAAGGCTCCTTGCGTCTCCGGCCAAAACCCGGTATAATGTTTCAAAATTGGGGAAAAGGGGAAGCGATGTGTCAAAATCTACCAAAAATCAAATTATGAACGCCCTGGCAGAGCAGCTCCAGACCAAACGGCTGGACGACATCACCGTCACCGAGCTGGTGGAGAGCTGCAACATCTCCCGGCAGGCCTTTTATTACCACTTCCCCGACCTGTACGGGGTGGTGGACTACGGCATCCAAATGCTGTTGGACCAGCTGGGGGCCGCCCGCCCGGAGGAGTGGCACACCGCCATCGAGCGGACCCTGACCCTGCTGCGGGAGCACCGGACCCTGGTGCTCAACGTGTACCGGGCCTACGAGCGCAGCTATGTGGAGAGCCATGTGCGCCGGTGGGCCGCGCCCCTGGTGGAGGCCCGCACCCGGCTGGCCGCCCGGAGCTACGCCGTGACCGAGGACCAGATCTGCTTTATGACCGAGCTGCTCACCCAGGGGCTGGCCAGCATCGTCCTGAGCTGGGTGGAGCAGGGGATGCCCTCCAGCGTCATTGAACGGATGGATGATTTTGACATCCTGGTGGGGGGCTGCCTGGACTACACCCTGGAGCGGCTGGCCCAGAAGAACAAGGGGTGACGCCGCCTGGGAGCCTTTGCAATGGAACATTTTTACAGTCTGAAGGGCCTTGTCAAAGTTTTGACAAGGCCCTTCTCCCTGTCTATGGAAACCGCCCGCGCCGGGAGGTATCATGGCGCTGAACACAAGGGACGACACCGTTTGACAGAAAGGAACGTGTAAATGATGACCATGATGAACAGTGTGAAGCGGGCGGGCTTCCGCGCCCTCTACAGCTATCTGGACAAGGACCCGGACGCCAACATCCCCAAGCTCATGGACTGGGTGGACCGCTTCGCCGGGGACGGCCCCAACAGCTTCCCCACCCAGCGCGCCGCCTTCCGCAAGGTGATTGAGAGCCCGGACAACAACTGGTACCGGCTCATCCGGTCCATGTGGACGGACATCGACGGCGGGGTGCGCAAGACCTTCTTCGAGAACTTCATGCTCAACGGCAATCTCATCGGCTGGCCCATTCAGGAGGAGGCCCGGGAGCGGTACGGCTGCAACATCCCCTGGGCCATCCTGCTGGACCCCACCTCCGCCTGCAACCTCCACTGCACCGGCTGCTGGGCGGCGGAGTACGGCAATAAGCTGAACCTCACCTTTGACGAGATCGACAGCATCATCACCCAGGGCAAGCAGCTGGGGGTGTACATCTACATCTACACCGGCGGCGAGCCCCTGGTGCGCCGCGACGATCTCATCGCCCTTTGCAACAAGCACAGCGACTGCGAATTCCTGTGCTTCACCAACGCCACCCTCATCGACGAGGACTTTGCCGACCAGATGCTGCGGGTGAAGAATTTCATCCCCGCCATCAGCGTGGAGGGCTTTGAGGAGGCCACCGACGGGAGGCGGGGGGACGGCGTGTTCCAGAAGGTCCGCCGGGCCATGGACATACTCAAGGAGCGAAAGCTGCCCTTCGGCACCTCCTGCTGCTACACCAGCGCCAACCTGGACTCCATCAGCTCGGAGGAGTTTGTGGACCAGCTGGTGGAGTGGGGGGCCAAGTTCGCCTGGTACTTCCACTACATGCCGGTGGGCAACGATGCCGCCCCGGAGCTGATGCCCTCCCCGGCCCAGCGGGAGCAGATGTACGGCCGCATCCGGGCCTGCCGCAGGAGCAAGCCCCTGTTCCTCATCGACTTCCAGAACGACGGGGAGTATGTGGGGGGCTGCATTGCCGGGGGCCGGCGGTATCTCCACATCAACGCCAATGGGGACGTGGACCCCTGCGTGTTTGTCCACTACTCTGATTCCAACATCCGGGAGAGGTCCCTGCTGGACTGCCTGCGCTCCCCCATGTTCATGGCCTACCACGACGGCCAGCCCTTCAACGAGAACCACCTGAAGCCCTGCCCCATGCTGGAGAACCCGGAGAAGCTGCGGGAGATGGTGGCGAAAACCGGGGCCGCCTCCACCGACCTGCAATCCCCGGAGACGGCGGAGCACCTGTGCGCCAAGTGTGACGGCTACGCCGCCGCCTGGGATGGGACAGCCCGGCGGCTGTGGGCCTGCGGGCACGGCTGTGACAGCTGTGGGCAGAAGTGCGAAAACCAGAGAGAAGCGGGCTGAGCCGGGAGCCGCGCCCATTGAGAGCGCCGCCCGCCCCTTGCCGGGGCGCGGCGGCGCTCCTTTGGGAAATTGCCTCTTGCAATTTCGCCGGAGTATGTTACAATAAGCCCGACAACTGAATATAACAGTTGCGAGAAACGCAGTAGAAAGGAAGAAGCAAAATGCCCAAGTTCGTCAAACGGGCCCTTTTGCTGCTGGCCGCCATCGCCATGCTGCCGGCTTCACTGTACGGGTGTACAGGAGGCACGGAGCCCAGCGAGAGCGAGGCGTCCGCTGCACAATCGGGCGAGTTACCCCACGGGAACTCAGTCACGGTAGGTATCGCACAGGATTTGAGCAACCTCGATCCCCAGCTGTCCAAAACGGCCGGGATCCGCGAGGTGATGTTCAACATGTTCGAGGGGCTGGTAAAGGCCGGCCCCGACGGCTCCGTGGTCGAGGCCGTCGCCAGTGGCTATGAGATCTCCGAGGACAAGCGCACGTACACCTTCACCCTGCGGGAGGGCGTCACGTTCCACAACGGGGATTCGGTCACAGCCGAGGATGTGGTCTATTCCCTGGAACGCTGCGCCGGATCGGAGAACGATGGAAAGCCTCTGGTCTCGGCGTTTTCTATTGTGGAGCGCATTGAGGCTGTGGAGGGCGGCCGCGTGGCGCTCACCCTGTCCACCCCCAATCTGGAGTTCATCAACGCGCTTACCGCCCCCATCATCCCCAAGGACTCCGGCCCCACCATCACCGAGACCATGATCGGCACCGGCCCCTTCCGCTTTGTCTCCTACGCCCCCCAGGACAGTCTGGTGATGGAGAAGTACGACGGCTACTGGAACCAGGAGAAGGCCGCCAAGTTGGACAAGGTGACCTTCAAAATTATCCCGGACGTGAATTCCCTGGTCATCGGCCTGAAGGGCGGCACTCTGGACATGGTGGTCCACCTGCCCAATACCCTGGAGGGGGAGGTGAAGGAGGGCTTTACCGTCCACCAGGACACCATGAAGCTGGTGCAGGCCCTCTACCTCAACAACGCCGTGGAGCCCTTTGACAACGAGCTGGTCCGCCAGGCCATGTACTACGCCATCGACGTGGAGGAGATCATCGATTTTGTGTGCAATGGCTCGGGGGTGGCCACCGGCACCAGTATGTACCCCGCCAAGAAGGACTGCTTCATGCCGGAGCTGGCCCAGCGGTACCCCCACGACGTGGAGAAGGCCAAGCAGCTGCTGGCCCAGGCGGGCTACGCCGGCGGGTTTGAGATGAGCATCACCGTGCCCTCCAACTATGCCCAGCATATGGAGACGGCGGAGGTCATCATCGAGCAGCTCAAGCAGGTGGGCATCACCGCCACCCTGCTCCCCGTGGAGTGGGAGAGCTGGGTGAGCGACGTGTACCGGGGCCGGGAGTATGAGTCCACGGTGTGCGGTATCGCCGCGGACGACATGACCGCCCGGGAGATGCTGGTGCGGTACATGAGCGACAACCAGAAAAACTTCATCAATTTCCAGGACGAGGAGTACGACAGCCTGCTGGCCCAGGCCATGGCCGCCACCGACGGCGGGGAGCAGCTGGACCTCTACAGGCAGGCGGAGACGGTGCTCAACGAGCGGGCGGCCAGCCTGTGGCTCCAGGACCTGTGCGAGCTGACGGTGATGAACCCGGAGCTGGATGGGTTCACCTTCTACCGCACCTACGTCATCGACATGTCCACGATCTATTACAAATAAGCGCCGTCCCTCCGGGACGGCATGGGGCGGGGGCGTCCGTGGGGCGGCCCCGCTCTTTTTTGAGAGAAAGGGGGCTTTCCCTATGGGAAAAGCCTTGCTGAAGCGGGTGGGGCTGCTGATCGGCACCATGCTGCTGGTGAGCGTGCTGGCCTTTGCGGCCTTCTCGGTGCTCCCCGGCGACCCCACCAGCTCCGTGCTGGGGGTGGAGGCCACCCAGGAGCAGATCGACGCCTTCCGCGCCCGGCACGGCCTGGACCTGCCGGTGTGGCAGCGGTATTGGAGCTGGCTGTCCGCCTTTGTCACCGGGGACTTCGGGCAGTCCTTCAAATTCGATATGCCGGTGGCGGAGTTGGTGGCTACCCGGGCCCAGGTGACCCTGGTGCTGGCGGGGGAGGCCTTTGCGCTGATCGTGGTTCTCTCCCTGGCCCTGGGGCTCATCGCCGCCCGCCGGCCCGGGGGGGTGGTGGACCGGGCGGTGACGGTGCTCACCCAGATCACCATGTCCGTACCCAACTTCATCATGGGCATCGGGCTGATGTACCTGTTTGCCCTGGTGCTGCGGTGGTTCCAGCCGGAGTACGTCCCGTTGGAGGCGGGGCTGTGGCCCCATCTGCGCTTCATGGTGTTCCCCGCCCTGGCGGTGGCCCTGCCCAAGAGCGCCATGACGGTGAAGCTCCTCCGGGGCGCCGTCCTGGGGGAGCTGGGGCAGGACTATGTCCGCACCGCCTACAGCAAGGGGAACAGCCGGGGTTCCGCCCTGCGGCGGCATGTGCTGCGCAACGCCATGATCCCGGTGGTGACCTTCCTGGCCATGGCCATCGGCGACATCATGGCCGGCTCCATCGTCATTGAGCAGGTGTTTGGCATACCCGGCCTGGGCCGCATTCTCATCACCTCCATCGGCAACCGGGACTACCCGGTGGTGCAGGCCATCGTGGTGGTGCTGGCCGGGGTGGTGGTGGGCTGCAATTTCCTGGCCGACCTGCTCTACCGGGTGATGGACCCGCGGATCGACGGGAGGTGAGGGCGTGAAGAAAAGAAGCTGGTATCTCACCATCGGCGGGATCCTGACGGCGCTCATGCTGGCGTTCACCGCCCTGGGCCTGTTCTGGACGCCCTACAGCCCCACCGCCGTCAGCGCCCCGGATCGGAGCGCCCCGCCCTGCGCCGCCCACCCCTTTGGCTGCGACCAGCTGGGGCGGGACGTCCTCTCCCGCACCCTGGAGGGGGCAGGCGCCACCCTGACCATCGCCCTGGCGGTGCTGCTGGTGGGGGCGGTGTGCGGGCTGGCCGTGGGGGCGCTGTGCGGCTACTACGGCGGCCCCGCCGACGCCCTGATCATGCGCGTGTGCGACGCGGTGGCCGCCTTCCCCAGCGTGCTGCTGGCCATGGTGGTGCTGGCGGTCACCGGGCCGGGGCGGTATCACGTGATCGAGGCGCTGGGGGTGCTGTTCATCCCCAGCTTTGCCCGGCTGGTGCGGGGGGAATTCCTCAAGTACCGGGACCGGGACTTTGTCCGCTCCGCCAGGCTGATGGGGGTGGGGGGCCTGCGGATCATCTTTGTCCACATCCTGCCCAATACCTGGCCCACCCTGCTGTCCGGGCTGACCATCGGCTTCAACAACGCGGTGTTGGCGGAGGCGTCCATGAGTTATCTGGGCATCGGCGTCAGCCCCAGTGAGCCCAGCCTGGGCTACATGCTCAAGGACGCCCAGGGGGCGCTGTTCACCCTGCCCTGGTGCACCGTTTTTCCGGGACTGGCGGCGGTTCTGCTGATCCTGGGGGTGGGCCTGGTGGGCGAGGGAATCCGGGAGAGAATGGGGGCTTCGTCATGATGCTGGACGTGCAGGACCTGAGCGTGGTGTTCACCGACCGGGGGGAGCCCTTTACCGCCGTGGACCGCTTCTGCCTCCAGATGGAGGAGGGGGAGATTGTGGGCGTGGTGGGGGAGTCCGGGTCGGGCAAGTCCATGACCGCCCACGCCCTCATGGGCCTCATCCGCCGCTCCCAGGTGGCGGTCACCGGCCGGGCGCTGTTCCGGGGGACGGACCTGCTGGCCCTGTCCCGGGAGGAGCTGCGGCGGTACCAGGGCCGGGACCTGTCCATCATCTTCCAGGAGCCCATGACCAGCCTGAACCCCACCATGCGCATCGGCGCGCAGGTGGAGGAGTCGCTGCGCATCCATGAGAGGCTCTCCCCCAGTGAGCGTAAAGCCAGAGCCCTTGACGCCATGGCCCTGGCGGGGCTGGCCGACCCCCAGCGGCTGTACCGGCAGTACCCCCACCAGCTGTCCGGGGGCATGCGCCAGCGGGTGATGATCGCCGCGGCTCTGGTGCTGCGGCCCCGCCTGCTGATCGCCGACGAGCCCACCACGGCGCTGGACGTGACCATCCAGGCTCAGATCCTGGACACCCTGCGGGACATCAACCGCAGGGAGGGCACCGCCATTCTGTTCATCTCCCACGACCTGGGGGTGGTGAAGGCGCTGTGCAGCCGGGTGGCGGTGATGAGGCAGGGGAAAATTGTGGAGTCCGGCCCGGTGGACCAGGTGTTTTACCACCCGAGGGAGGACTACACCCGCCTGCTCATCGCCTCCCGGCCCGGGCGGAAAAAGCTGAGAGGGGGCGGAGCGGGTGAGTGAGCCCATTGTGCGCATCTCCCGCCTCAGCAGCTGGTACGGGCGGGGGAAGGAGCGCAGGCAGGTGCTCCGGGACGTGTCCATCCGGCTGGACCCCGGCGAGGTGCTGGGCATCGTGGGGGAGTCCGGGTCGGGCAAGTCCACCCTGGCCAAGTGCGTGCTGGGGCTGGTGACGGACGTGGAGGGGGTCCTGGAGGTGAACAGCCCCCGGCCCCAGATGGTGTTTCAGGACCCCTACGGATCGCTGAACCCGGCCAAGACGGTGGGGTGGATCCTGGAGGAGCCCCTCCGGGCCGCCGGAGTGAGGGACCGGGGGGAGCGCCGCCAAAGGGTGCGGGACTTCCTCCCCCTGGTGGGGCTGGAGGAGGAGCATCTGACCAGAAAGCCCGCCCAGCTGTCCGGCGGGCAGCGCCAGCGGGTGGCCATCGCCGCCGCCCTCATCCAGGGCAGCAAGCTCATCGTGCTGGACGAGCCGGTGTCCGCCCTGGACGTGACCCTCCAGGCCCAGATTCTCCAGCTGCTGGCCGATCTGAAGGAGCGGCTGGGGCTGTCCTACCTGTTCATCTCCCACGACCTGGCGGTGGTGTACCAGCTGTGCGACCGGGTGGCGGTGATGACAGGGGGCGAGATTGTGGAGGAGGGGGACGTGGACCAGATCTACGACCACCCCCAGCACCCCTACACCAAAAAGCTGCTGGACGCCTCGCTGTCGCTGGAATAGGGCCTGCTGGGGGAAACATGGCCTTGACAAATCTTCCGTTATCCCATATACTGAGTGATTGTAACAGGCAGTGAAGGGAAGCAGTACCCCTTTCCCTCCGTTTCAGAGAGCGGCCGGTTTGGTGCGAGGCCGCAGCGGAGACAGGGCGAAGTGGTCCCCGAGCCGCGGAGCCGAAGGCCAGTAAGCCCCGCCGTCCTCCCGCGTTAAGGGAAGCGAGTGTCCCGCACAGGGGAATTCGGGTGGTACCACGGATTTTTTCCGCCCCGAGCCAATTTGGCTCGGGGCATTTTTTGTAGGGAGGGGACAGAATGTATTATCAATTCACGCTGAACGGCTACAGTTATCAGGACCTGCTGGTCCTTTGCCGGGTCACCGCCAGGTGCTACCGGCGGGTGCGCACGGTGATCTACCGGACGGTGGTGGTGCTCCTGGGGCTGGCCATGCTGGGCTTGGGGGCCCTGCTACTGTGGGCGGAGGGCGTCAACTCCTTAGGGGCTGCCCTGGTCCTGCTGGGCCTGCTCTATCTGGGCCTGGCGGTCTTTCACTACCGGCTTGCCGCCTGGCGCAGCTCCCGGATGCAGCTCAAGGACGTTGGCGAGATCACCGTCACCCTGGACGACGCCGGGGTCCGGGAGCGGGGCCGGAAGGGGGAGGGCTTTTATCCCTACTCCAGCTTCATCGGCTGCGTCCACAGCCAGGGGCGGTACTTCCTCTTCCTGGACAAAAAGCACGCCGTCGTCCTGCCGGAGGCGGCGGTCACCGTGGGCGCCCCCGCCGCCCTGGGGGCCAGGCTGGCGGAGAAGTTCGGCGGGGCCATACAGGAGGTTTAGAACCTGTATTCACAACCTCAATTCACCATC
>CAJUEC010000029.1:18382-31267 GCA_910585155.1 uncultured Oscillospiraceae bacterium | reverse complement strand
CCAGCCGGCGCAGCCCCTCCTCCTCCACCCGGAAGGACAGCAGGCGCTTGCGCGGGCCCCAGACGATGTGCCGCAGGGCGGCCAGGGACGGCGGGCTCAGGGGCATGGACACCCCCTCCCCAAGCCTGTCCCGGCAGGGAGCGCAGTGGAGCACCCCCTCCCCCAGGTGGATGCAGGGCTCCTTTGGCTCGGGCCGGGCGCACACGGCGCACCGCTCGATCTGGGGCTCGTACCCCGCCAGGGCCATGGAGCGCCACTCAAAGGCGGCCTTCACCTGCTCCAGGGGCAGATTCAGCTTGTCCAGGGCATGGAGGCAGTTCAGCGCCGTGGACAGCAGCCCCGGCTCCTGCTGCCCCTCCTCGGCCAGGGCCTCAGTCACCTCCACCACGTAGCTGGCCAGGGCGATTTTTTCCAGGTCTCCCCGCGCCCCGTCGAACAGCCGCTCCGCCGCGGTCTCCTTCACCGACCACAGCCCGTTGAACTCATACAGGGTGAACTCCCCCCAGGCCAGCAGCTGGCAGGCGGCGGAGATGGGGCTGTCCTTTTTCCGGCACCCCCGGGCGGACACGGTGAGCTTCCCCTCCTGTTCCGTCAGCAGGGTTAGAATCTTGTCCGATTCCTTGTAATTCACCTCGCGCAGCACGAGGGCATTGGTGGTCAGGTGCATGGCCAATCTCCTATGTAGCTCCGGCGGGGCGCCGGAGCGGTTTCAATTCAAATAGGGCCCTTCGGGCTCTGGGGAATATCCTCCGGTGCCACGGGCTCCACCCCGGTGGGCGGGCCGGACAGCCCCCACGGGCCCTCCACTCTCAGCCCCGCGTCCGCCCCCGAGCCGCCCCGGCTCATCAGCCAGGCCGTTGGCATCCCGGTGTTCCAAAACAGGCCCCAATACTGCTCTCTCATCATTTGCCGTCCCTCCTGTCCATGCCCTTAGCATGGGCAGGGCGGCGGCGATTATGTCAGGGAATATTTGCGTGCTCTGCCTTCTGCGCCCAGGCCATGGCGGCGGCCGACCACCGCAGCAGGCGGGCAAAGGCGGCCTCCGGCGGCTCGCCCCCCGGGGACAGGCTGTACGCCAAAATCTCCCGCTCATCCCCCTCCAGCCGGGGGAGCAGCTCCCGCTTTGCCCGCAGGTTTTCCCCGGTGCGTAGCTCATGGAGGGCCCGCAGGGTGAAAAAGGCCCCCTTGTGGGCATTTTTCAGAAAGCTGGGCCACTGCTCCCGGGGCGCGTACAGATAGGTGTGGACAGCGGCGTGGTACAGTCCTGACGCGCCGATGGCCGCGGCGTCCGCCAGGTCCTCCCGGCCCATGGGGGGCAGCAGGGGCTCCAGCCGCCCATACACGCCCCGGGTATCCCGGGCCACCGCCAGCAGATCGTATTTCGGCCAGCTTTTCAGCTCCTCCGCCCCGCACAGAAAACCGCAGGCCTTCTCCCCCTCGGGCATGTCCCGCACCACGGCCCGGTAGGCGTCCAGGTCGGCCAGCTCCACCCGGTCCAGCACCGTCACCACGTCGATGTCGCTGTCCTCATTGGCCTCTCCCCGGCCATAGCTGCCCTGGAGCCCCAGAAACAGCAGCCGGGGGCCGAACACGCCCGTCAATTTTCCGGCCAGCGCCTCCATCCATCTCTCGATATCCACCACGGCTCAGTCCTCCGTGTAGCCAAAGTTCTGGATGGCGGCGGGATTATCTCTCCAATTCTCCTTCACCTTCACCCAGGTCTCCAGGTACACCTTGGCCCCCATGAAGGCCTCCATATCCTGCCGGGCCTGGGTGCTGATTTTCTTCAGCATGGCCCCGCCCTTGCCGATGATGATCCCCTTGTGGGAGGCCTTTTCACAGTATATGGTCACGTGGCAGTCGATGATGTCGTCGTCCCGCTGGGAGAACCTGGTCACCTCCACCGCCGTGCCGTGGGGAATCTCCTGGCTGAGCTCCCGCAGCAGCTTCTCCCGGACGATCTCCGCCATGATCTGCCGCTCGGGCTGGTCGGTGACCGCCCCGTCGGGGAAGAGCTGTGGCCCCTCAGGCAGCCAGCCCCCCAGCACCTCCAGCAGCTCGCTCACGCCCTCCCCGGTCTTGGCCGAGATGGGCACCACCGCGTCCCAGTCATGGGCCGCGCCGTACACCGCCATCACCGACAGCAGCCTCCCCTTTTCCACCGTGTCGATCTTGTTGATGACCAGGGCGGCGGGGGCGCCCAGCGCCTTGATCCGGGCAATGAGCTCCTGCTCCGGAGCACCGATGTGGTCCACCGGCTCCACCAGCAGCATCACCCCGTCCACATCCGCCACCGACTGGCGCACCACCTTCACCATGTAGTCCCCCAGCCTGGTTCGGGCGCGGTGCAGTCCGGGGGTGTCCACAAACACGAACTGGCTGTCCCCCCGGTTGAGGACGGCGCAGATGCGGTTGCGGGTGGTCTGGGGCTTGGGGGAGACGATGGCGATCTTCTCCCCCGCCAGGGTGTTGGTCAGGGTGGACTTGCCCACGTTGGGCCGTCCGCAGATGGTAATGATGCCCGATTTCTTGATGTTCATAGGTGATCCTCAACTTTCTTGAGCATTTTTATTCGCCGTGGTAGTCCAGGCTTTCCCATTTCTCCTGTTCCGCAAAGAAGCTCTCGCCTGGAGAAAATTCCTGATAGTACACTTGGGCCAGTTCCCCGTCCATTCGATCCTCTACTTTAATCCACGAGGGGAAATGGGTTACCTCGTTACTTACCTCGAATTCGACAACTCCGTTTTCATAATCGTACTCCGTCTCGATCCGCCGGACGCACACCAGCTCCCCGTCCTCCCAGCGGTGGAAGGTGGTCACACCGTCCCCGCCGCCGCTGTTCCTGGCCCAGCCGTCGATAATCTCCGTCTCCGGGTCGCAGCGGGGGAAGGAGATCTCCCGGTACTCCGGCACCTCCGCGAACCGCCCCGCCTCCTCGTCCCACACCCAGAGATACCAGTAACCGGCTCCGTTTCCCCTGCTACGCAGGACGCTGAAATCCATGTGCCCGTCGAAATTGGCGTCCACCGTCTCGTGCTCCCCAAACATCAAACCGTCTACCACGGCGTCCATTCTCTGTATAGGTTCCCCCATATCCTCGGGATTCCAGACGGATAAGCACACCGGGTTCTCCCACAGCTCCCATTCCGGGTCTGGGTTTGGCCCCCGCTCCCCCATCTCCACCGTCACCAGCAGCGTCCCCAGCCTGCCCCCGGTGGGCACCAGAAACGCGTCGTGGGTGCCGTCGATGGGCTGTTGGGCCAGCAGCTCCTCCGGGGTAAGGGCCTCCGGCGGCGCGCTCACCGGCCCGCTGGGCGCAGGGGACAGCTCCGGCGGCGCGGCCTGCCCGCCTGGCTCCCCGCAGCCCGCCAGCGCCAGCAGCAGCGCGGCGGCCAGGGCGGCGCAGGCTCTTTTTCTGTTCATGTCACGGCCCCCCTTCGCGGCCTCGCTCCCTGGGCATCAGCCGCATCAGCGCCCCCGCCGCCCAGTCCACCGGCTGGGCCAGCGCCAGCGCCCCCAGCGCCGTCGCCGCCACCGTGACGGGCATCCACCACAGCCGCTGATGGGCCGCCGGCACCGCCTGGGCCAGCACCGGGTACACCAGTTGGTCGGAGATGTAGGACACCAGGTACATGGCCAGGGACAGCCTGGCCACCCGGCCCACGCACCAGCGCACCGGCCCGGGCGTCCGGGAGCCGTCCGCCCGCCGCAGGCAGGAGAAGAGCAGCGCCGCCTGGACCGTCAGCGCCAGACTGCCCCAGCCGTCCTCCGGCATCAGCACGTAGGGCCCTCCGCCGGCGGTGAGCCAGCCCTTCACCCCCACCGCCGCCGCCAGCCCCAGCCAGCACCCCAGCGCCTGCCAGCTCTTGAGCCGCAGGGGGTGCTCCCGCAGCCAGGCCCCCAGGGCGTAATAGGTCAGCGGGTACAGGTTCACCCACCACACGGGCAGAACCGTCCCCAGCTGGTTGACCAGGCTGGGCAGAGCCGTCAGCCCCGCCAGGGTGAGGAGCAGCGCCCTTTTCCCCCGCTCATCCAGGGCGTGCCACGCGGCGTTGAGGAAGGGGCTGAGCAGAAACAGTCCGATGTACATTTCGATATACCAGCCGTAGGGCGCGGCGGCGTAAACAGTGAACTGCCGGACCAGCCCGGGCAGGGTGAACCGCTCCCCCTGCCAGAACACCCGGAAGGCCATGCACGCCGCCCCCGACAGCAGGTAGGTGAGCAGGATGGGCAGCAACTTGCGGTAATACCCCCTGGACCATTTGCGCCCGGCGCAGGTGTAGCCGGTGAGCAGCAGAAACAGGGGCACGCAGGTCATGCACAGCACCCGCACCACGCAGGCCAGCAGCATGGTCCCCCCTGCCGCCGGAGTGTCGTAGAACCCGTTATTGAGGAAAAAGTGCACGCTCAGGGTGAGCAGCCCCGCCGACGCCCGCACCAGATCCAGGCCGAACTCCCGTCGCCTCTGTTCCATCTCAACCCTCCCGGGGGATGCCCAGACCGGCCAGGATGTCCTCCTCCCGGCCCCGCATCCGGGCCTTCATGTCCCCCTCGTCCAAATGGTCATAGCCCAGCAGGTGGAGTACCGAGTGCACCGCCAGGTAGGCCAGCTCCCGGCGGTTGGCGTGGCCGTACTCCTTGGCCTGGGCCTTCGCCCGCTCCAGGGAGATGCACATATCCCCCAGGGGGACCAGCCCGGTGGCCGGGTCCGCGTCCGCCTGGGCGGGCTTGTCCCCCGGCTCCAGGTCGAACATGGGAAAGCTGAGCACATCGGTGGGCGCGTCCACCCCCCGCGTGTCCAAATTGATCTGATGGATGCCCCTGTCGCCGGTGACCAGCACGTTCACCTCGCAGGGCACGTCCACCCCCTCCGCGTCCAGGGCGGCGCGGATCACCCTGCGCAGGAAGCTGCGCAGGCCGTCGTCCACCCCCGGCACGTCGGCGGAGACGATGATCTTATGTTTCGGCATTACCGATTGACCTCCCGTTTGTCAGTGCGGCCCATGCGCTAGTCCAGGGGCCCTACTTCCGTTTGGCAAAGCGCCGCTTCTCGTCCTCCTCGTACGCCTTGATGATCCGCTGGACGATGACATGGCGCACCACATCCGCCCCGGTGAGCTGGCAGATGGAGATGTCCTCCACCCCCTTGAGCACCCGCATGGCCTCCTTCAGGCCGGAAACCTTGTCCGCCGGCAGGTCGATCTGGGTGGCGTCGCCGGTGATGACAATTTTCGACCCGAAGCCCAGCCGGGTGAGGAACATTTTCATCTGCTCCCGGCTGGTGTTCTGGGCCTCGTCCAGGATGATGAACGAGTCGTCCAGCGTCCGCCCCCGCATGTAGGCCAGGGGGGCCACCTCGATGTTCCCCCGCTCCAGGTACTTCTGGTAGGTCTCCGCCCCCAGCATGTCGAACAGCGCGTCGTACAGCGGCCGCAGGTAGGGGTCCACCTTGGACTGCAAATCGCCGGGCAAAAAGCCCAGCCGCTCCCCCGCCTCCACGGCGGGGCGGGTGAGGATGATTCGGTTGATCTGCTTCTCCCGGAAGGCGGCCACCGCCGCCGCCACGGCGAGGTAGGTCTTGCCGGTGCCGGCGGGGCCCACGCCGATGGTGACGGTGCTGTTCTTGATGGCGTCCACGTACTTCTGCTGGCCGATGGTCTTGGCCTTGATGGGCTTGCCCTTGGCGGTGACGCACACCACGTCTCCGGCCAGCTGGGCGATCTTGCTCTCGTTGCCGGAGCGGACCAGCTCGATGATATAGCGCACGTTCTGCTGGCCGATGGCCTCCCCCTTGGCGGACAGGGTGAGCAGCCCCTGGATGGCCTTCACCGCCAGCATCACGTTTTCGCCCTCGCCGGAAATTTTCAGGCTGGACTCCCGGTTCACCACCGACACGTCCAGCTCCTGCTCAATAAGCCGGATGTTCTCGTCAAACAGGCCGAACAGGTTGACGGCCTCCTCCATCCGCTCGATGCTGATGCTCTGTTCTGTCATTGGCAACTCCTTTTGTCTTTCTGTGTTTCACGTGAAACATTCGTTTGTTTTCAGTCGCTTTCATTGGCGCCTGCCCTGCCGGAAATGCGGCCAACCTCCCCGTCCCGCTTCACGGTGCGGCCGATCTCCTCCCGGCACTCCGCCAGCAGGGTGACGGTGAGCCGCCCCCCCTCCTCCCGAAGGACGAAGTCGGTGCGGAGAATCTCCCCGTGGTTGGCCTCCATCAGCGCCTCCAGCCGGGCCAGCAGCGCCGCCTCCAGCCGGGCCGCGGTCTGCTCCTGGTCAATCGGCTCCTCCCGCAGGGTGTAGGGACGCAGGGTGGAGGTGGTCAGCCACACCGGCAGAGCCCGGTCAAAAAGGGTCATCTGCCCGGTCTCGGTTATTTTATCACATCTTCCATCGGAAATGCTACTGTTTTGTAAAAAATCCCACTCCCCCCACAAAATTTTTATTCCGTACCCTCTCCGCTCCTCCCCGGTGTACTCCTTCACCAGGGCGGTGAGGGGGACGGTCTCCTCCAGCGTGCGCCAGGTGCGGGCGGTGACGGAGCCGGCGGCATGGACCACCAGCCGCCCCAGGTCGGGCGCCCCCTCCCCCGGCCCCTTCAGCTCCAGCTCACCGGATATGAGCACCTCCCCTCGGGCCACGATGTCCCCGTCCTGGAACAGGGCCCGGCCGGTGTCCGTCTGGATGTCCTCAATGATGCCGTCCGCCTCCGCCACCACGTCGGCGGGAACGGATTCGTCCAGCAGCTCCGGCTTCTTCTCCGCCTCCCGCACCACCACCTCCGCCCGGGTGCCGTAGATGTTGATGGCCATATAGCTCAGCTCCGGCAGGCCCAGCAGGGCGGCGTTGGCCGCCTCCTTCTCCAGGATGGCGGGGCCGTAGGCCCCCTGGCGCACCCCCACCCGCTGAAGCTGGGAGAGGATCACCGCCGTGGGCACCGTCTCATTGCCCTCTACCTGGATGACCAGCAGAAACCGGGAGAAAAAGCTCACCGCAAGAAAGCACAGCGCCAGCCCCGCCAGAAAGCCCCAGCGGCGCTGCACAATCCCCTCCGCCACCGCCGCGGCCCCCCGCCGGCCCCGCTCGGTGATCCGGCACATGGCCCGCTGGGCCAGCTCGTCCAGGCGCTTCCGGTCCTGGAGGGCTATGCGGAAGGTGAAGCTGGTTTCATCGATCCAGCGCAGCCTCCAGAATTGCAGCCGGTTCTGGGCGCACAGGTTCAAAAGCCGCTCGGGGAAGGCTCCGACGGCCTCAATCTCCACATAGCCCCGCAGCAGATTGATGAGCTTTTTCATACCCGTCCCCCCTCAGTTGTCCATTCTATCTCACAAACTCCACGCTCTTGATGGTTCCCGTGATGAGCAGCTCCTCCGGGGTCATGGCCCGCAGCTCCAGACCGCTGCCCCGCACCAGCACCACCAGGGACCCCCCGGAAATGTGGATTTCCTCCGTCCCATAGGCCAGAATGCCCCGGTGGGGGCCCATGTGCAGCTCGCCGTCCCCCACCACCTCTACCCGGGGCGCCCCCGCCACCGCGTCCGCCGGCAGGTCAAACAGCCGGGACGCCCGCATCAGCAGCCCTTCTTTTTCTCCCACGACACATCACCTCTGGGAAGGATATGACGGCGGGCTGCCGGTCTTGCCTGTCCACCGGAATTTCGTGGACTTTTCCCCCGGACTGTGGTATAGTCAAAGCACTTGAAGCCTGATGACGACAAAATATTCCCAGAGGTGAAGAATATGGAACACAAAAGCAGACGCCCGGAGGCCCCGACCTACACCGTGGACCAGCCCACCACCCTCCTCCCCTTCCTGCTGTCCAGCGTGAAGGGTAAGAGCCGCAACAACGTGAAATCCCTGCTGTCCCGCCGTCTGGTGGCGGTGGACGGGGTCCCTGTCTCCCGGTTTGACGCCCCCCTGGCCCCCGGCCAGCAGGTGAGCATACTCCCCGCCTCCGCCCCCCGGGCGGACGCGCTGCCCTTCCCCATCCTGTATGAGGACGAACACCTCATCGTGGTGAACAAGCCCGCCAAGCTGCTCAGCGTGGCCAACGACAAGGAGAAGACCCGCACCGCCTACCACATGGTCACCGACTACGTGAAGGCCCGGCGGGTGGACGACCGCATTTTTGTGATCCACCGGCTGGACCGGGACACCTCGGGGGTGCTGATGTTCGCCCGGGACGCCGAGACCAAGGAGCTGTTCCAGGCCCATTGGAACGACATGGTCACCCGCCGGGGCTACCTGGCGGTGGTGGAGGGGGTGCCCAAGCCCGACCGGGACACCATCCGCTCCTACCTGGTGGAGACGGACACCCATTTGAGCTTCTCCGGCGCACCGGGCAAGGGGGCCAAGGAGGCCGTCACCAGCTATGAGGTGAAAAAAACCGGGGGCGGGTACGCCCTGCTGGACGTCAATATCGAGACGGGGCGGAAAAATCAAATCCGGGTCCACATGAAGGAGCTGGGCTGTCCCGTGGCCGGGGACAAGCAGTACGGCGCCCGGACCAACCCCATCGGGCGTCTGTGCCTTCACGCCAACGAGCTGTCCTTCATCCACCCCGCCACCGGGGAGCAGGTCACCTTCAAGGCCAAGATGCCCCGGGACTTTAACCGGGTGTTTCGGTAAAGGACGGAGGGAACGGCGATGAAGGAGCGGGTTTTTGCCGTGCTGGAAAAATACAAGGGCTGCCGCTGTGTCATCGTGGTCTGTCATGGAACGCTGATGCAGTACGTGCTGGATATCCCCCATCCGTCCAACGGGCAAATCGTAAGATTCGATCTCTGATCAGGCAAAGACCGCCCCCGGCCAGTGGCCGGGGGCGGTCCTGTTCATCGAGCATTTCAGCTCAAAAAATCCTTCAGCTTCTTGCTCCGGCTGGGGTGGCGCAGCTTCCGCAGGGCTTTGGCCTCGATCTGCCGGATGCGCTCCCGGGTGACGTTGAACTCCTTCCCCACTTCCTCCAGCGTCCGGGTGCGCCCGTCCTCAATGCCGAAGCGCAGCCGCAGCACCTTCTCCTCCCGGGGGGTGAGGGTGGACAGCACATCCACCAGCTGCTCCTTCAAGAGGGTGAAGGAAGCGGCCTCCGACGGCTCAGAGGCGTCCTCGTCGGGGATGAAGTCGCCCAGGTGGCTGTCCTCCTCCTCGCCAATGGGGGTCTCCAGGGACACAGGCTCCTGGGCGATCTTCAAAATCTCCCGCACCTTCTCCACCGGCATCCCCATCTCCTCGGCGGTCTCCTCCGGGGAGGGGTCGTGGCCCAGCTCCTGCAGGAGCTGGCGATTCACCCGGATCACCTTATTGATGGTCTCCACCATGTGCACCGGGATGCGGATGGTCCGGGCCTGGTCGGCGATGGCCCGGGTGATGGCCTGGCGGATCCACCAGGTGGCGTAGGTGGAGAACTTGTAGCCCTTGGTGTAGTCGAACTTCTCCACCGCCTTGATGAGGCCCAGATTGCCCTCCTGAATCAGGTCCAGGAACAGCATCCCCCGGCCCACGTACCGCTTGGCGATGGACACCACCAGCCGCAGGTTGGCCTCCGCCAGCTGCTGCTTGGCCCGCTCCCCGCCCTTCACGGCCTTTTTCAGCTCCCGCAGGGTCTCCTCCGGGATGGGCTCGCCCAGCTTCTCCAGCTCGGCCAGCTGCTCCTTGGCGGCGGCCCCCGCCCCCATGGCCTGGGCCAGCTCCACCTCCCGCTCAGGGGTGAGCAGGTCCACCTTGCCGATCTCCTTCAAATACATCCGCACCGGGTCGTCGATGGCGAAGGAGTCCACCAGGGTGTTGGGGTCCACGATCTCCTCCTCCGGGATGTCCTCCAGCTCGGCCACCGGGGGGAGCACGTCGTCGTCCAGCTCCAGGGGGAACTCCTCCCCCGCGGTGTCGATGCCCAGATTCTCCATCACATCGTACACCTTGTCCATCTGGTCGCTCTCCAGGCTGATGGAATCCAGGGTCTCCATCATCTCGTTGGAGGACAGCTTGCCCTTCTTATAGCCAATGTCAATGAGCTCCAGCAGCTTTTCCCCGTTCTGGACCCCCTCAACCATTTTGGCCAGTTCCGCCTTGGCCGCCTCCAGCTTCTCCGGGCTGGCCTGGGTGTGAGGGACGGGCTCCGCCTTCTTCACCGTCTTCTTCTTGTCGCTCATGGTCTTCATCCTCCAAAGCCTTTTTTCTGTTTCAGCGCCTGCTTCAACCCCGCGAGGTCCTCCGCGCTATGTATTTCTCCCCTGCGGTGCTCCGCAAGGATGGTCTGTCTGCAATCCTCCAGCGCCTCCCGGGCGCTGCCCCGCGCCTGGGGCTGCTGGACGGCGGCGGTGAGCTGGTCCAGCTCCTCCGGGGTGAACTGCCCCTCCAGTCCCGCCAGGCTCACCGAACGCCCCGCCCGCCACCGCTCCCGCAGCAGCCCGTAGGCCCTGCCCAGCAGGGGCGAGGAAAAATGCTCCGGCTCCAGGCCGTCCAGCCCGGCGAAAAACTCCCCGTCCAGCGCCACCACCCGCAGCACCCCCTCCTCCGCCAGGGCGGAGCGGACGTTGGTATAGCGCAGCTCCCGGCTTTTGGGCTGGAGCTGCCGGGCGGGGACCAGGTTCTGCCGCTCCTCCTGCTTTCTGGCCTGCAAGCTGCGTTTTTTCCGCTGGCGGTCCACCTCCTGGAGCACCGCGTCCTTGGACACCTTCGCCTCCTCGGCACAGCGCCCGGCGTAGACCTCCCGCTCCACCGGGCTGGGCAGGGAGGCCACCACCTCCGCCGCCGCGAGCAGGTACTGGGCCCGCTGGTCGTCCCGGCTCAGATCAAACTGCCCGCGCACCACGCTCAGGCGGTATTCCGCCGAGTTGGCGCTCTGATCCATCAAACCCTCGAAGGCCTCGGGGCCGAAGTTTTTGATGTAGTCGTCCGCGTCCTGCTTGCCCAGGGTGCCGTCGGGCAGCTGCCGCTTGGGCAGGCGGAGCACCTTCACCGCCACCTCCGAGCGCTTCAGCAGCGCGATGGAGCGCTGGGTGGCGTCCTCCCCGGCGGCGTCGTTGTCGTAGCACAGCACCAGCTCCCTGGTGTACCGCTCCAGCAGCCGCACGTGGTCCTCGGTGAGGGCGGTGCCCATGGTGGCCACGGTGTTGTCAAACCCCGCCTGGTGCAGGGTGATCACATCGATATTGCCCTCCACCAGAATGAAATTGGGCCGTTTGGTGTTCTTGGCGTAGTTCAGGCCGTACAAAATGGACCGCTTTTTAAAAATGGCGGTCTCCGGGGTGTTGAGGTACTTGGGGGTAGAGTCGTCCATCACCCGGCTGGTGAAGCCGATGACATCCCCCCGCACATCGATCACCGGGAGCATCAGGCGGTTGCGGTACTTGTCGTACACACCGCCGCTTTTGCCCGCCACCGCCAGGCCCGCGTCAATGAGGTCCGCCTTGTCGTAGCCCCTGCCCGCCATGGCGGTGATCAGGCTGTCCCAGGCGTCCGGCGCGGCCCCCAGGCCGAACCGGGCGGAAAACTTGGGGCTGATGCGCCGCTTGTCCCGGATGTAGGCGGCCACCGCCGCCCCCCTGGGGTCGGCCAGCATGGAGCGGTAGAACCGGGCCGCCTCGCGGTTCAGCTCCAGCACCCGCCTGCGCTTCTCCCGCCATTTTCCGTCCCCGGCGTCCTCCTCCGGCACCTGGAGCCCCGCCTGGTCCGCCAGCTTGCGCACCGCCTCCGGAAAGGGCAGGCCGTCCATCTCCATCACAAAACGGATGGGCCCGCCCCCCTTGCCGCAGCCGAAGCAGTGGAAAATATTTTTGGACTCATTGACGGAAAAGGAGGGGGTCTTTTCGTGGTGAAAGGGGCACAGGCCCCAGTGGTTGGCCCCCTTTTTGTTCAGGGGCAGATAGGCGGAGACCACGTCCACAATGCTCAGCCTGCCGTTCAGCTCATCCAGAAAGGAATCGGGTATGGCCATGGTCCCACCTCCTGATATTAGCCATATTTGCCCATTTTTATCACGATATCGGAGAAATTACCAGAACGAGGCGCCTGGGCAGGGCCGCTTTCCGGGCTGAGCGCCACTATTCCGGCGGGGCCGCCCGGAACACCTCCCCCGCCTCCAGCGCCTCAATGGTCCCGGCGGAGGCGTCGAACAGGTGGGCGACAAACTCCCCCGCCTGCCCCTCCGGAATCAGCACCGACAGCAGCACATCCGCGCCGTAGTCCACGCGCTCCTCCACGCCGCCGAAGTGGAACACCGCCCGGCGCACCTCCTCAAACTGGGCATAGCTGCACGGCACCTCCATGGCCATCCAGCGGCGGACGGCAGACCGGCCCGCCGCGTCCAGGGCGTCCTTGGCGCTCCGGGCGTAGGCCCGGACCAGGCCCCCCGCCCCCAGGAGCACCCCGCCGAAGTAGCGCGTCACCACACAGCACACGTTGGTGACCCCCTCCTTCTGGAACACCCCCAGCATGGGCTGACCGGCGGTGCCCTGGGGCTCCCCGTCGTCGGAGTAGCGCACAGGTCCGTCCTTGATGAGGTAGCACCAGCAGTTGTGCCGGGCGTCATAGTGCCTCTTCTTTGTCTCCTCGATGCGGGCGCGGGCCTCCTCCTCCGACTGCACCGGCCAGACGCGGCCAATGAAGGTGGACCGCTTTTCGGTGAACTGGGTCTCAGAGGGTTTCGTTGGGACCAGGTACTCTGTCATAGTTTTCCTCACCTGTTGTCATACTGTGCCTATTGGGGTCCCCGCAAAGCCGCCCTTTGGCTTTGTGGGGGGAGGAGGGGCAGCGTAGTGAATGAGCTTTTGGCGAAGCCGAAAGCGAGAGATATGGAGCTTGGCCGCTCTGTTGGGGTCCCCGCAAAGCCACCCTTTGGCTTTGTGGGGGGAGGAGGGGCAGCGTAGTGAATGAGCTTTTGGCGAA
>CAJUEC010000029.1:0-18282 GCA_910585155.1 uncultured Oscillospiraceae bacterium | reverse complement strand
GCCGAAAGCGAGAGATATGGAGCTTGGCCCGACGCTGTCACGCTGCGCCTGTCCGCGACGCGGTTCTAAGCCCTCCGACTGCGCAAAAGCTGTCCGGCCCCCTTGGGGCCTCCCCGCTTTCGCTCCGCTTCGGGCTTAGCCCGCTGCTCACGACGGCTTAGCGCTTCTGGATCACGCTGCGAAGCGGTCAGGCCGCTCGGTCGCTTTCCCTCCGTCTCAGGCAAAATACAGATTTGCTCCGCAAATCTTGGTTTTTTGCCTTCGCTCCGGTCCAAGCTCCCTCGCTGACCGCTTCTCCGCGCTTCTATTTTACCACCCATCCTTTCGGGATGAACAGGCGGCTGAACTGCTCCACGGCGTAGGTGTCCGTCATGCCGGCTATGTAGTCCAGCACCGCCCGCCCGCTCCCCTCCCGCACCAGAATGTCCTGGTATTCCGGGGGCAGCTTGTCCGCGTGCTTGTAATAGTATTCGTACAGGAGGCAAATCATGTCCTCCGCCCGGCCCTCCTCCCCCTTGGCCCGGGGGTTGAAGTAGACCGACTGGAACATAAACTCCTTCAGCTCCGCCATGGCCTTCGCCACCGGCTCCGACTGGCGGATCAGCTCCCCCTCCCCGCTGGAGCGGACGATGTCCATGGCCAGCGTCTCAATGCGCTCCCCATGGGTGAAGCCCAGGGTCTGGGAGATGTGGATGGGGATATCGGTGGGAAAGATGATGCCGCCCCGCATGGCGTCGTCAATGTCGTGGTTGATGTAGGCGATCTTATCGGCAAAGCGCACCAGCTGCCCCTCCAGGGTGTCCGCCGGCCGGCCCGCGGTGTGGCACAGGATGCCCTCCCGCACCTCGTGGCACAGGTTCAGCCCCGCCCCCTCGTTCTCCAGCCGGTCCACCACCCGCAGGGACTGCTCATAGTGGCGGAACCCCCCCTCCACCATCCGGGACAGGGCCCGCTCTCCGGCGTGGCCAAAGGGCGTGTGGCCCAAATCGTGGGCCAGGGCGGCGGCCTCGGTGAGGTCCTCGTTGAGCCTCAGCCCCCGGGCCATGGTCCGGGCGATGCGGGACACCTCCAGGGTGTGGGTCATCCGGGTGCGGTAATGGTCCCCCTCGGGCTGGAGAAACACCTGGGTTTTGTGCTTCAGCCGCCGGAAGGACTTGCAGTGGACCACCCTGTCTATGTCCCGCTGAAAGCAGGTGCGCATGGGGCAGGGCGGGATGTCCACCCGCCGCCCCCTGGACTGGGCCGACAGGCAGGCCCTGGGCGACAGGGTTTGGCGCTCCAGCTCCTCCATGCGCTCCCGAATGGTCTGCTCCATCTCTCATCCCTCCGACCGTTCTTTCCGCGGCAAAATCGCTGTCTATCTCTTATACCCCATCCGTTTGAAAAATCCTTTTTATTTTTCAAATTTTTTTGTCATCTTTTTCGCTCCCCCTCATATGCTTCCCCGGGAGGGAGCGCCATGACTATGACTGTCCATCTCGCCCGCCTGCTGGTGCTGGCGGTGATCTTCGTCAACGGCTGGACCGACGCGCCGGGCGCCATCGCCACCGCGGTGGGCTCCGGGGCCCTCAGCTTCCGGCGGGGCGTGGTCCTGGCGGCGGCGTTCAATTTCGCCGGGGCGGCGCTGGCCTGCCTGTGCTTTCCCGCGGTGGCGGACACCATGGGCGAGCTGGTGGCCTTCCACGACCCCCGCTCCGCCTGCGCCGCGCTGAACGCGGCGCTGCTGTCCATCGTGCTGTGGGCGGTGGCGGCGTGGCGGTTCGGCCTGCCCACCAGCGAGAGCCACGCCCTGCTGGCCGGGCTGTCCGGGGGAGCCGCCGCCCTGGGTGCGGGGACCGCCTCCCTCAGCCCGGGCGCATGGCTGCGGGCGCTGGCGGGGCTGGCACTGTCCCTGCCCGCCGGGGTGCTGGCCGGACGGCTGCTCCGCCGGACCATTTCCGACCGGGTCTGCCGCCCAGACTCCTGGCAGCGGGGGGCCGCCGCCCTCACCGCCCTGCTCCACGGGGTGCAGGACGGGCAGAAATTCCTGGCCCTGCTCCTCCTCACCCACGGGCTGGAGGGGGCGCAGCCCGCCCCCCGGCTGGAGCTGGCCCTGCTCACCGCCGGGGTGATGGCCCTGGGCACCGCTCTGGGAGGCAGGCCCATCGTGGAAAAAATGGGCTCGGAGCTGGCCTCCCTCTCCCCCGCCGACGGGCTGGCGGCGGACCTGGGCGCGGGCGCCGTGCTGCTGGCCTGCTCCGCCCTGGGGCTGCCCGCCTCCACCACCCACGCCAAGGTGGCCGCCATCTGCGGGGCGGGCCGGGGGGCTGATCGGCGGGTGATGGGCCAGATGGCGGGGGCGTGGATTCTCACCTTCCCCGCCTGCGGGGGGATGGCTTTTCTCCTCACCCGGCTCATGAGCTGACCTTGGAAACCGGACCGACCCGCGCCATGCGCGGGCCGGTCCTTTTCAGTTCCCGTGGTCCTCCAGAATGACCGCCTCCCAGGGCCGGAGCCGCCCGTCGAAGCCGTCCCGGTAATAATTGGACCGCAGCAGTGTCCCCCGGCGCCCCACCCAGGCGGGGCGGTCGCTGAAATTCAACGCCACGGTGACGCTCTCCCTCCCCAGACGGCGGCGGTAGACGAACACCCTGTGGGTGCACTCCAGCCACAGGAAGTCCCCCCGGCGCAGCACCTCCCGCTCACGCCGCAGGGCGGCCAGATCCTTGTACCAGCTCCAGATGGAGTCCGGGTCGGCCTCCTGGTCGGCCAGGTTGACGAAGTGGAAGTTCCGGTTCACCCCCAGCCAGGGCCGCGCCGCCGTGGTGAAGCCCGCGTTGGGCCCGTCGTCCCACTGAAAGGGCGTGCGGGCGTTGTCCCGGCTGGTGCGCCGTATGATCCTCCACCGCAGCCCCTCCGGCACATGGCAGGCGCTGAGCAGCCGGTCCACGTTGCGGCTCTCCACGTCGTCCAGCTGGTCCGCGCCGTCGAAGTCGAAGTCCACCATGCCGATCTCCTGGCCCTGGTAGATGAAGGGCGTCCCCCGCAGGGTGAGCAGCAGGGTGGCCAGCAGCTTGCCGCTCTCCCGCCAATACCCCTCGCTGGCGAAGCGGGGGATGGACCGGGGCTGGTCGTGGTTCTCCAGGTAGATCGCGTTCCAGGGCAGCTCCCTCTGCCACTTGATCAGCGCCTCGAAAAACCTCTTGGGGCGGAAGTCCCGCTTCAGCCACTTGACAAAATACTGGTCGCACTCCATGTGCTGGAAGGAGAACACCATGTTCAGCTCCCCCCGGTCCGGCCCGCACAGGTCCCGGGCCGTCTCCGGGGTGACGAACACCGTCTCCCCCACCGTGAAGGCCCGGTAGCCGTCCAGCACCTGGCGCAGCTGGCGCAGGATATCGTGGGTGCCCTCCAGGGACAGGTAGTGCTCCAGCCCGGTGAGGGCCAGCCGCTTCTCGCCGTCGGCCAGGCTGTCCTTCCACAGCAGGTTGATCACGTCGCAGCGGAAGCCCGCCACCCCCCGGTCCAGCCAGAAGCGCAGGATCTCCTTCACCTCCTCCAGCACCTGGGGACAGTGATAGTTCAGGTCCGCCTGGCTCCTGGCAAAGAGGTGGAGGTAGTACTCCCCCCGCACGTCGTCCCACTGCCAGCAGTCCTCGGCGAAAAAGCCCGTCCAGTTGTTGGGCAGGGTCCCATCGGGCCCGGCGGGGGCCCAGTGGTAGTAATCCGTGTAGGGCGCGATCCGGCGGCGGCTCTTCTCGAACCACTGGTGGGCGGTGGAGGTGTGGTTGATGACCAGGTCCATCAGAATGCGGATACCCCGGCGCTTAGCCTCCAGAATCAGCCGGTCCATATCCTCCAGGGTGCCATACTCCGGGTTGATATCCTTGTAGTCGCTGATGTCGTAGCCGTTGTCGTCGTTGGGGGAGGGGTACACCGGGCTGAGCCAAACGGCCCCCACCCCCAGCTCCTGGAGGTGGTCCAGGCGGCTGATGATGCCGGGGATGTCCCCAATGCCGTCCCCGTTGGAATCCTGGAAGCTCCTGGGGTAGATCTGGTAAATGATGGCGTCCTTCCACCACTCCATGGCGTTATCCTCCTTTGACCAAAGGGGCCGGACCAAACGGTCCGGCCCTGGGTTGTCACTTGTTCCAGTTGAGCACATCCCGGTTCTTCACGAAGTACTCCACGCCGGAGTACAGGGTGGTGGCGGCGATGACGATAATGCACGTCCAGTCCAGCACCCACATGGGTATGGGCAGCGCGGTGAGGTGCATCAGGCACAGGCACACCATGGTGGAGGCGGTTTTCACCTTGCCCGACCACCCGGCGGCGATGACCCGACCGTTGTCCACCGCCACCATCCGCAGGCCGGACACGGCGAACTCCCGGGCCATGACGATGACCAGCGCCCAGTCGGGAAACCGGCCCATGGCGCAGAAGCAGGTCATGGCGGTGAGCACCAGCATCTTGTCCGCCAGCGGGTCCATGAACTTGCCGAAGTCGGTGACCAGATTGTGCTTCCGGGCGATGTAGCCGTCCAGCAAATCGGTGAGGCTGGCCACCACGAACACCGCCAGGGCGGCGTAGTTGTTGCCGGGGAAGTCCAGGTGCCACAGCACCAGATACACAGGGATGAGGATGACGCGCAGCATGGTCAGTTTGTTGGGTAAGTTCATGGTGTTCCTCCTTTATGTTCCGCCTGTTCTTCCATTGCCTCCCGGGCGGCCAGCGCCCAGCTCTCCGGGTATTTCTCCCGCAGGTACCGGGCAAAGGGGTCGCCGGGCCGGGTCAGCAGACCCTTTTCCCGGATGGTGTCCGCCTCGGCGCGGACGACCCAGCGCCGCCGCTTTTCCCCCAGGAGGTATTCCTCATAATAGACCCTTCCAGCCCCCGTGTAGCCGTAGGCGTACTCAAAGTGCTTCACGCCGTACATCAGCGCCATGGGCAGGCTGGCCGTGAGGCACACCTGTCTGGGCTTGCCGAAGTATTGGGTCACGCTGGGCTTGAGCACCCTCAGCCCCGGCGTGGGCGAGCAGTGGTAAAGCGTCATTCCTCCGCCTCCCCCGTCAGGTCGCCGTCGGACACGCCGGTGATCCGCACCCACACGAACTCCCCCGCCGGCACCAGCCCCGCCGCCGTGAACAGCACCCGGCCGTCGATATCCACCGAGTCGGCGTAGGTGCGGCCCGCGTAGAAGCCCGCCTCGGGGTCAAAGCCCTCGCACAGCACCTCCATACAGGCGCCCAGCCGGTCCTCATTGTACCCATCCATGATGCGGGATTGGATATCCACCACCAGCTCCACCCGGCGGGCCGCGGTGTCCGGGTCCACCTGGTTTTCCATGGCGGCGGCCAGGGTGCCCTCCTCCAGGGAGAACTGGAACACCCCCGCCCGCTGGAGCCTCTGCTCCCGCAGGAACTGGCACAGCTCCTCGAACTCCGCCTCCCCCTCGCCGGGCAGGCCGCAGATCAGGGAGGTACGCAGCACCACGTCGGGCATGGCGGCGCGCAGCTTGGCGAACAGCGCCTCGATCTCCGCCCGGGTGCTGCGGCGGCGCATGGCCCTCAAAATGCCGTCGTTGGCGTGCTGAATGGGGATGTCCAGATAGTGGACGATCTTCTTTTCCCGGGCAATGACCTGAATCAGCTCATCGGTCACCGCCTCCGGGTAGAGGTAGTGGAGCCGGATCCAGTGGAAGTCCAGCTTGCACAATTCGGTGAGCAGCTTGGCCAGGGTGGTCCCGTCCCCCAGGTCCAGCCCATACCGGGTGATGTCCTGGGCGATGACGATGAGCTCCCTCACCCCCCGATCCGCCAGGGTTTTGGCCTCCCGCAGCAGGGCCTCCATGGACCGGCTGCGGTACTTTCCCCGCAGCCTGGGGATGACGCAGAAGGCGCAGCCGTTGGAGCAGCCCTCGGCAATTTTCAGGTAGGCCGTCCAGGGCGGGGTGGTCACCCACCGCTCGCCGTCGTCGTCGGCCTGGGCCAGGGGCCCGAAATACTCCGGCCGCTCCCCCGCCATCACCCGCTCCACGGCGGATACCACATCGGTGTAGCTGCCGGTGCCCAGCAGGCCGTCCACCTCAGGCAGCTCGGAGCGGATGTCGTCGGGGTAGCGCTGGCTGAGGCAGCCCGCCACCAGCAGCTTTTTCAGCTTCCCCGCCTGCTTCAGCGCCGCCAGCTCCAAAATGGCGTCAATGGCCTCGCTCTTGGCGGACTCAATGAAGCCGCAGGTGTTGAGCACCGCCACATCGGCCCCCTCGGGGTCGCCGGTAACGGTGTGGCCCGCGTCCCGGCACAGGGCCATCATCTGCTCGGTGTTCACCAGGTTTTTGGCGCAGCCCAGGGATATAAACGCAACATTCAAGCAAAAAACTCCTCACATCTTCATAAAAGCACAGCAGCCTATGTCCCGATCCCGCCGGAACCCCAGAGACTGGTAAAACGCGGCGGTCTCCCATGTGTCATCCGCAGCCAGCTCCATCTGGTACACCTCCGGATAACGCTCCATCAGCGCGCCAAAGAGCATCGTCCCCATTCCTTGACGCTGGTACAGGGGAAGAATCAGCACATCCTGGATGAATACGATGGAAAACCCGTCCCCCACCGCCCGGAGAAGGCCCACCAGCCTGTCTCCGTCATACGCTCCCAGCACCAGCAGGGAGTGCTCCAACGCGCTTTTCAGCATATCAGGCCGGTCCGTGTAATTTGTTCAGCCCACAGCGGTATAGAGCGGAAGGATTTCGTCCATATCAAACCGCGTCAGCTCGCGTATTGTCCGCGGAGATTCTCCGTTCACCTTGTCTACCATTCTGATTCCTCCCGGAGCCGGTCCAGCGCGGACGAGATTTCATCCCACCCGTACCCCCGCCGGGCCAGATAGTCGGACACCTTCTTCAAATTCTCCCGGGTGGGCTCGGCCTCCCGGAGCTTCTGCCGGACCAGCGCCAGCACCTGGTCTCCGTCCGGCTCCCGCTCCTCCAGGGCCTCCTCCCAGTACTCCCGGGGCACCCCCCGGCGGTACAGCTCGTCCCGGAGCTTCCGGGGGCCGTACCCCTTGGCGGCGTAATGGCGCACCACCATGCGGCCGTACTCCTCGTCGTTGAGCAGCCCCAGCTCAGTGAGCCGGTCGGCCACCCCCTCGGCCCGCTCCCGCAGGGCCTCCCTTTGGGCCTGCAAAAGCGCCGGATCAGGGCCGTCGTCCAGCTTGTCATAGGGATATTTTTCCCGCTTTGGCCGGGGCGGCGTACACAGCTTATCCAGCAGCTCCTTCCGGGACATGGGACGCTGGGCCAGCAGGCCCACCGCCCGCTCCATCAGCCGGGACCGCTCCCCGGCGGCGGCCAGGGCCTCCCCCTCGGCGTCGGACAGCTCCTTGCCGGCGTAGAGGCCCAGGGACACCACCTCCCCCTCCCCCACCCGGACCAGGGAGGCGTCGTCCAGCCACACCAGCCAGCGGCCCTGCTTGTGCTGAGAGGGCTCCAATTTCTCAATTTTCATGGTTCCTCATTTCCTCCGTCCCCGAACGGCGGTACAGAGCATACAGGGAACGCCAGTCATAATCATTGAAAATATGGCCGCTACCTGCGCCTTCTCTTGTTGTTCTTCCGTCGGCATTGTCTCAAGAGAACCGTTTGTATACCAAAGCAAAGCGAAGACAAAGCCAAGGAAAAACAGGATCATCAATAAATCCCAAACAAAACGCACAATTACCTTTTTATTCATAAAATCATTCTATTCGATTTAAAAAGACCAGAAAATGGAGTTATCCTTCAAAATCATCAGCGGACACGTCCACCGCGCGGCCCGCCGCCTTGGCCGCCGCCTGGGACTGTTTGCTCATGAGCTTGTAAGAGTTGGCCCTGATCTCCCCGTCCACCTGGGCGGCGATCTCCGGATTCTCGCTGAAATATTTCTTCACCGAGTCCTTGCCCTGGCCCAGCCGGGTGTCCCCCATGGAGAACCAGGAGCCGGACTTCTGCACGATGTCCAGCTTGACGGCCAGGTCCACCAGCTCTCCCATCTTGGAGATGCCCTCGCCGTACATGATCTCGAACTCCGCCTCCCGGAAGGGGGGGGCCACCTTGTTCTTGACGATCTTGGCCCGGGTGCGGTTGCCGATGATCTCGGTGCCGTTTTTGATGGCCTCAATGCGGCGCACCTCCATGCGCACCGAGGCGTAGAACTTCAGCGCCCGGCCGCCGGTGGTTACCTCGGGATTGCCGTACACCACGCCCACCTTCTCCCGCAGCTGGTTGATGAAGATGACAATGCAGTTGGTCTTGGCGATGGACCCCGCCAGCTTCCGCAGGGCCTGGCTCATCAGCCGGGCCAGCAGGCCCACATGGCTGTCGCCCATGTCGCCCTCGATCTCCGCCCGGGGGGTGAGGGCCGCCACCGAGTCCACCACCACCACGTCCAGGGCGCCGGAGCGCACCAGGGCCTCGCAGATCTCCAGACCCTGCTCCCCGGTGTCCGGCTGGGAGATGAGCATGGAGTCAATGTCCACACCCAGGGCCCGGGCATAGGTGGGGTCCAGGGCGTGCTCGGCGTCGATGAAGGCCACCTCGCCCCCCCGCTTCTGGGCCTCCGCCACGATGTGCAGGGCCAGGGTGGTCTTGCCGGAGGATTCGGGGCCGTAGATCTCAATGATGCGCCCCTTGGGCACGCCGCCGATGCCCAGGGCGATGTCCAGCGACAGCGACCCGGTGGGGATGGCCTCCACCACAATGTGGGAGTTCTCCCCCAGACGCATAATGGAGCCCTTGCCGTAGTCCTTCTCGATCTGGGCGATGCAGGTGGACAGCGCCTTCTTTTTATCCGACGCCGGAGCGGCGGGCTCGATCTGCTTTTTCTTCTCTGCCATGGATCCTCTCTCCTTTATGTATCACAATATTCTAGTCCGGTCACTCCGCGTTGTCACGCCGCTCACGACGGCTCCGCGCTTCCCTGTTGTCACGCTGCGAAGCGGTCAGGACACTCGCTCGCTTTCACTCCGCCTCGGCCTGGTCTGGGGCGCCTTTGCCGCCCTGCGCTCGGCCTCGCTGCGCTCCAAGCTCACTCGCTGCCCGCCTCCTCCGCGCTCCCCTCCACGACCCGCCAGTGCATCCCCGGGTCCATGGTGGTCTGTATATCCACAAAGCCGTTCTCCGCCAGGATGTACTCCACCGCTGGAGCCTGGTCGTACCCCACCTCAAACGCCAGCTTGCCGCCGGGACGCAGCGCCCGCTTCCACTTCCTGGCCACGGCCCGGTAGAATTTCAGCCCGTCCTCCCCTCCATCCAGGGCCATCCGAGGCTCGTAGTCCCGCACCGACGGGTCCAGCCGTCCCACCTCCAGGGTGGGGATGTAGGGGGGATTGCACAAAATCAAGTCGAAATCCCGGAGGATGCGGGGGGGCGGCTCCAGCGCGTCCGCCTGAACAGGGTTGACCTGGTCGGTCAGCCCGCACCGGCGGATGTTCTGCCGGCACACCCGCAGGGCGTCCTCCGACCACTCCGCCAAAATCACCCGGGTATTGGGGCAGTTGTCCGCGATGGCCAGCCCCACACAGCCGCTGCCGGCGCACAGGTCCAGCACCCGGACGGGCTCGGGCAGGTCCCGGAGAAACAAAATGCCCCGCTCCACCAGGGTCTCCGTGTCCGGCCGGGGGATGAGCACATCCCGGCACACGTCCAGGGTCAGGCCGTAAAATTCCCACTCCCCGATGAGGTAGGCCACCGGCTCCCCCGCCATCCGGCGGTTCATCAGCTCCCGAAAGCGCCTGGCCACCCCGTCGGAGGCGTACAGGGGCAGATCCCGGATCAGCTCCTTCCGGTCCTTGCCGGAGGCAAAGCACAGCAGCTCCCGGGCCTCCAGCTGCGCCTGCTCCACCCCTGCCCCCTTCAGGGCCTTCCGGGCGTCCAGATACAAGTCATTATAGGTTGCGGGCATGGGTATTCACCCCCTCTCTGCGTTGTTGTCACGCTGCGCCTGTTCGCCACGCGCGGCTTCACTCCGCCTCGGGCAAAACCCATCCGGGCTGTCGGCCCTTCTTGGGCTTTTGCCCTCGCTGTGCTCCATCCACGCTGCTCACGACGGCTCCGCGCTTCTTTTTACCATTGATCGGCGCCCTTTTCCTCGGGCAGCACCCGTTTCAGCGCCTCAATGCCCACCTCGATCATGGAGTCGTCCGGCTCAAAGGTGGTGAAGTTCTGCATCCACATGCCGGGGGCCCGGAGGGCGCGGCAGACCGGCCCGTCGTGGCCGCCCACATAGCGGTTGAACTCGTAGGTCACCCCCACGATGAGGGGCAGCATCAGCAGATGCAGCCCCATGCGCAGGAAGGTGTTCTCGATCTTCAGCGGGGTGAACACCGCGATGGACAGGAAGATGGACACCGCGATAACCACAAAGAGAAAGCTGGTGCCGCAGCGGGGGTGGTGCCGGGGCTGCCTGCGGACGTTTTCCACCGTGAGCTCCAGGCCGTTTTCGTAGCAATAGATGGTCTTGTGCTCCGCGCCGTGGTACTCGAATACCCGGTGGATCTCCTTCATTTTGGAGCACAGGTACAGATAGATCATGAAAATGGCCACCTTCAGCACCCCCTCGATCACCGAGCGCACCCACAGGGGCATTCCGGTCCACACCAGGCCCAGAAGACCGGTGAGGGCAGTGGGCAGCAAAATGAACAGCCCGATGGAAAAGGCGATGCCCAGCACCGCCGCCAGGGTGATAATAATGCCCATGGCCTTGTCCTGCTCAAAGTGGTCGCTGATCCACTTGTCCAGGCCGGTGAGCTCCTCCTCCGGCGCGGAGCCGTCGTCGGACAGCTCCGCGGAGCGCATCAGCGCCTTCATCCCGTGGACCATGGAGCCCCCGAAGATGAACAGCCCTCGGATGAAAGGCAGCTTGGCCAGCCCGCTCCGGGGCTTCACCGCCTCCTCCTCAATGCTCAGCTCCCCGTTCGGCCTGCGCACCACAATGGCCCGCTTCTCCGGCCCCTGCATGAGGATGCCCTCCAGCAGTGCCTGCCCGCCGCAGGTGGTTTTGAAGGGGGTGCAGCAATTTTTGTCTTGTCTCGCCATTTGGTCTGTCTCCTTTGATTGGCCGGGTCCTTCCAAGCATACCAGAAATTCCCGGAAAATGCAACCACGGTTCAGAACTTTCGTTCGATGCTCTGCCGGGATCTACGCCCCCTCCACCCGGATGGGCAGCCGGATGGTGGCCACACAGCCGCCGCTGGCGGCGTTGCCGATGTCCAGCGCCCCGCCGTGGCTGTTGACGATCTCGTCGCACACCGCCAGGCCGATGCCCGAGCCCCGGGCCTTGGACGAGCCCTTATAGAATTTGTATTTGATGAAGGGCAGCTCCTCCTGGGGCACGCCGGGGCCGTAGTCCCGGATGCGGATGGCCACCTGGTCCTCCTCCCGGCCCACGGACACCTCCACCCGGCCGCCGGCGCCGCCGTGCTTGTCCGCGTTGTCCAGCAGGTTGCAGAACACCTGGCGCAGCCGCTCCGGGTCGCCGTTGATGAGAGGCAGCTCCTCCTCACACTCGGTATAGTCCAGCTCCAGCCCCTTCCGGCGGAAGAACTCCCGGTAGGTGTACACCGCGTCCTCCAGCTCCGCCAGAATATCGATGGGCTCCACCGACAGATTGAACCGCCCTGTCTCCATCCGGGAGAACTCCAGCAGCTCCTCCACCATGCGGGTGAGGCGCTGGGCCTCGGACACGATGATGCCCATCCCCTTCTTCACGTCCTCGGCGTCCCGCACCTCGCCGTTGTACAGGGTCTCCGCCCAGCCGTTGATGGCGGTGAGGGGGGTGCGCAGCTCGTGGGACACCGAGGAGATGAACTCCGACTGGGTGCGCTCCGCCTGGTCGATCTTCATGGACATGTCGTTGATGCTGTCCACCAGCTCGCCCATCTCATCGTCGGATTTCTTTTCCATCTGCACCCCGTAGCTGCCCGCCGCGATGCGCTTGGCGGTCTCGGTAACCCGGATCACCGGGTCCAGCACCGAGCGGATGAAGTAGGAGGCAATCATCCCCATCACCACCAGGATGAACAGCCCGATGGCGGAGGTCACCGCCACAATGCGCAGCATCTGACTCTGCACCTTCCGCAGGGAGGTGGCCATGCGCACCACCCCCACCACCGAGCCGTTGTAGATCACCGGGGCGGAGGCGGACACCAGGCTGTCCCCGGTGTCCGGGTCCATCCCGCCGGAGGTGCGCACCCGCTTGGTGCTGATGGCCTCCGCCACGTCGGGGCTGCTGACGCTGGCCCCGGATATGTCCATCATGGAGGACATGAGCACCCGGCCGCTGGCGGTGAGGATCTGCACCTCAATGCTGGTCTTCTCCTCAAACTGGTTGACAAACTGCCGGGCAGTATAGAGGTAGGTGTTCTCCGTGTAGTTGCGGAACACGCCTGCGGCGGTCTGGGCCTTGCTCTCCAGGCTGGCCACGATGGTGGAGGTGTAGTAGCTGTACATGGCCAGCGAAAAGGCGCTCACCGCGCTGGCCACCACCACCAGGGTGACCGCCAGCGTGTTGAGCAGCCAGCGGCGGCGCAGCCTGCCCCGGGGTCTTCTCTCCGGGGCCTCAGCCGGCTTGTCCTCTTTGGGCTTCTCCTCCCGCTTGGGAGTAATGGGCAGATTCTTTTTCCGCCTCCGCCGGCTCTCCTGCTCCATCCTCACGTCTCCCATTCGTAACCGTAGCCCCACACCGTGCTGATGTGGGCGGGATTCTGCGGATCATCCTCCAGCTTGATGCGCAGGCGGCGGATGTTCACATCCACGATTTTCAGCTCTCCCAGATACTCCTTGCCCCACACCGCCTCCAGAATCTCCTCCCGGGCCAGGGCCTTGCCCGGGTTTTCCATGAACAGCCGCACAATGGCGTACTCCACCTGGGTGAGCTTCACCCGCTTGCCGTTTTTCTCCAAAGTGCGGTTGCGGATGTTCAGCAGGAAAGGGGGCTGGCTCAGCTCGTCCACGTCCCGGATGGGCGCCCCCCCCGCCCGGCGGTACAGCGCGTCCACCCGGGCGGTGAGCTCCGCGGGGGAGAAGGGCTTGGTCACATAGTCGTCCGCCCCGGTCATCAGGCCGCTCACCTTGTCCATCTCCTGGGTGCGGGCGGTGAGCATGATAATGCCCATCTGGGCGTTTCCCGCCCGGATGCGGCGGCACACCTCAAAGCCGTCCATCTCCCCGGGGAGCATGATGTCCAGCAGCGCCACCTTCACGTCCGGATTGCTTTGGATGAGGGCCAGGGCCTCCTCGCCGGTGCCCGCCTCAATGGTATCATATCCCGCCCGCTTCAGGTTGATGACCACAAAGCTGCGGATGTTGGTCTCGTCTTCCAGAACCAAAACCTTGCGCATGGAACCCTTCCCCGCTTTCTCCTATTCATACAGCCGCGCCCGCCTGCGCGGTGACTGGGCTTTTGCCCTCGCTCCGCTCCAAGCGCCCTCGCTGTCCGCTTCTCCGCGCTTTTTCTCACGCTGCGAACCGGCCACACCGCTCGGGCGCTTTCACTGCGTCTCGGACAAAACCCATCCCCGCTGCGCGGTGACTGGGCTTTTGCCCTCGCTCCGCTCCAAGCTTCCTCACTGTCCGCTTCTCCGCGCTTAATGACTTTCCCAGGCCGCCGTAATGAGCTTGAAGCGCTGGCTCAGCTCCGTCTCATCCAGGCCGCAGCTCCACACCCCGGCGTCCAGAGAGGCGCAGTAGATGGCGGAGCTGTCGCTCTGAAGCACCAGCCGGCCGGGCAGCTTGGACCGGGAGACCCGGTTGCTTCCGGTGAGGCAGTAGATGGTGAGGAACCGCTGGGGGCTCCCCTCCTCCCGGTCGGGCCAGTAGTAGAACACCACGGCCCGCTCACCACGGCCGCTGAGGCCGTCGTCCCGGGCCACGGTGATGTTGTTGATGTCCCAGCCGTTGGGCAGGGTGAGATACCACCCGTCGGTAAAGGAGTGGTAGGTGATGCCGCAGGTGGCGCTCCTCCCGCCAGAGTCCACCTGCTGCCAGTAGATCAGATACTGAGAGGAGGCGTTCTCCGGGTCCGGAGGGGTGAGCAGCTGGGGCCGAGGGATCTCCACCACCTCGTCGTTGTTGATGTCCATGGCGGAGGCGTTGGTGTTGGCCCAGGCGGTGTCCACGCTCAGCCCGCTCTCCGGGTCCCGGGTCACGTTCTCCAGGCCCGTCCGGCTCAGCGTGAACACGTCGGTGACATATCCGTTCCCATTCTCCAGCTCCAGGGTGACGTATAACCCCGGCTTCCCGTCGGACAGCAGGCCGGACTCTGAATTCGCCACATTCTTCAGCCCATCAGACAGCATCCCGGTGGAGGACAGCACCATCACCCCGTCCTGATAGTCGTAGTACTCCGCCAGACTGTAGCCCTCGCCCGTCACATCCTGCTGGTACACAATCAGTTCCCGGCTCCCGTCCTGGTCCAGGTCCACGGTGGTGTACCCCTCGTTATATGTGGTGTTCAGCAGCTCGTTGGCGCTGCTGCCCGACACGCTGTAGGCGGACAGGCTGTGGACGCCGGCGCTGAGCTGCCAGCTGACGATGAACTCCCGGCTCCCGTCCCCTGAGAGGTCCTCATAGCGCACCGAGTTGATGGAGGTGCCATCCCCAGACAGCATCGCGGTCTGGCGGTAGATCTGGTCGCCCCCCTGGCGGAACAGGCACACCCGCATGGGCTTCTCCTCCGCGGAGGGCACCCGGAGGAACACCGCCGCCGTCTCCTGCTCCCCGTCCCCGTCCAGGTCCAGCAGCTGGATGGTGGAGGTGTTGCTGCCGTAGTTGATGGTGGCATACTCCGCCCCCAGCTCGTTCATGGTGGCGTCGATGGTGATTTGGAGGTCCCGGTACTCCTGGGGCAGCATGGGCAGGGCGTACAGATTGTCCACCGGCTCAAATACGCAGCCGCTGAGGCACGCCGCCAGCGCGGCGGCCAGTACGGCGGTCAAAATCCGGCGTCTCACGGCCTCTCCCCCTTTTTCCACAGTTAGAGGGTATTATATCACAGAATTTTCGCTCTGCCTATGGATTTTTTGTGAACGCGAAAATTTTCTTGCGCCTGCCCCCCCTCTGTGGTATCCTGAAAACAGGAATGGAGGTGTTCCACCTTGGTCAAATTGCGGCGCTCCTTCTAAACGATAGAAGGAAAATCCAACCTTTGATCCTTCTATCGCTTTGGGCATAGGAGGTTCTTCATGAAAACTTACGAAAAACGATACCGCCCCTATTTCGCGGGAGCTTTGGTCAGTGTACTCATCAGCACGGTATTTGCCGTCGCCCTGCAATTTTTCAAGGGCCAGGTGCTGGACAGCGCCATCACCAGACAGGGCGGGGCGGCCCTGCGCTCCGCCCTGTCTCTTGCCTCCTTCATCCTGGGGGAAACGCTGTTCTTCTACCTCTACCGGCGGCTGGGCGACCGCTTCGCCGCCGGCTGCGTCATGGATTTGAAGCGGGATATCTTTGCCAGCGCCCTCCACCGGGACTACGCCGCCTTTCAGCGCCGCCCCCAGGGGGAGTACCTGGCCAAATACGCCGGCGAGGCCGACGCCATCCGCTCCCGCCGGTTCTGCCTGCTGCCCCTGCTGTGGGAAATTTTGTTCCGGATCGTCCTGGTGGGCGGTGCGCTGTTCCTGCTGGACTGGCGGGTGGCCCTGGTCACTCTGGGGCTGCTCACCACGCCGCTCTACGTCCCCAAGCTCATGGAAAAACGGGTGCAGCGGGCACAGTCGGCCTTCCTCCGCTCGGCGGAGGAGGCGCTGGCCGGAATGACCGACTGGCTGCGCAGCTTCGAGATCGTCAAAAATTTCTCCGTCGAGGGGGCGGCTCTGACCCGGTTCGGCCGGCTCAACGACGGCGTCCGGGACAAGCTCCTCCAGGACCTGCGCCTGGGGGCCGCCGCCCAGGTGGTCACCACGCTGATGAGCTACCTGTCCTACTTCATCGTGCTGGTGTGCGCCGCCCTTCTGGTGCTGAACGGCACCTTTTCCGCCGGGGACTTCTTCGTGGCCATCGGCATGATCGACCAGCTGTCCTATCCCCTGATCTCCCTGGCGGAGGTCATCCGCCAGCTCATCGCCATCCGGCCCGCCTGCGCCTCCATGGAGCAGTTCCTCGCCGAGGGGGCCGCCCCGCCGGACGGGCGGCGGCTGGAGGGGCTGGAGCGGGAGCTCCGCTTTGACCGGGTGAGCTTCCGCTACCCGGACCGCCCGCCGGTGCTGCGGGACCTCAGCTTCACGGTGAAAAAGGGCGGGCGCTACCTCATCCAGGGCCCCAGCGGCTGCGGCAAGACCACCGCCGTCAACCTGCTGCTGCGCTACTACGACCCCTGCGGCGGCTCCATCCAGGTGGACGGCGTGCCCATCGAATCCTTCTCTGACACCTACGGCTGCTTCACCGTGGTGCGGCAGGAGGCGGTGCTCTTCCGGGACAGCCTGCGCCACAACCTCACCATGTACCGGGAGGTGAACGACATCCGGCTGTCCGCAGTGCTGCGCGGCGTGGGGCTGGAGCGCTTCGCCGGCCGGGAGGCGCTGGACGCCCTGGTGGAGGAAAACGGCTCCAACCTGTCCGGCGGGGAAAAACGGCGGATCTGTCTGGCCCGGGCCCTGCTGCGTGAGACGGATGTGCTCATCCTGGACGAGCCCCTGGCCAACCTGGACGAAGAGACCGCCGGACGGATCGAGGACCTGCTGCTGTCCATCACAGACCGGACCCTGCTGGTGGTGTCCCACCAGTTCACCCCGGAGAAGCTGAGCCGGTTTGACCGGGTACTCTCTTTGGACGGTCAGGACCACGCCGGCAGCCCCATGGTAAAAAACGCCAGGACTGGACGGCGGACAGGCAGATGCCCTATTTGTGGATTGGATTGATGGCAGGCGTCATCGCCGCCTGTCTGTGCCTGTACCACAGCAAAAAACAAAAGAGAGAATGAGCGTAAAAGCGGAGGCGGCATCTTGGATGCCGCCTCCCTTCAATATTGATACTTTTTCCGCAGCCCCCACAAAAACGCCGCCGTCACCGCCGCGGCCAGCGCCTCCGCCGCCACAATGGAAAGCCAGATGCCGTCCACCTCCCAGACCATCGGGAAGACCAGCACCGCCGCCGCCTGAAACACCAGGGTGCGCAGGAAGGAGATGGCGGCGGACACCGGCCCATTGTTCAGCGCGGTGAAAAAGGACGAGCCGAAAATGGCGAATCCGGAGAACAGGAAGGAGAAGGCAAAGATGGAAAAGGCCCGGATGGTGAGGGCCAGCAGCTCCTGGTCGTAGCCCACAAAGAGCAGGGACAGGGGCCGGGCCAGCAGCAGGGCGGCGGCGAACATGGCGGCGGAAAACACGGCCACCACTCCCAGGCTCCGGCGGCGCAGCCCCCGCAGCTCGGCGTGGTTCTGGGCCCCGTAGTGGTAGCCCACCACCGGGGCGACCCCCACCGAATAGCCGATGAACACCGCCGCGAACACCAGGCTGACATACATCAGCACCCCGTAGGCCGCCACGCCGTCCTCCCCCGCGTAGCGCAGCAGCTGGGCGTTGAACAGCATGCTCACCACCGACGCGGAGATGCTGCTCATCAGCTCGGAGGAGCCGTTGGAGCACACCCTGACCAGCGCCCTGCCGTCAAAGCGGGTCCGCCCCAGCCGCAGCAGGCTGGAATTGGGCCGGGAAAAGTAGATCAGCGGAATCACGCCCCCCACCAGCTGGCTGGCCGCCGTGGCCGCGGCGGCCCCCACCAGCCCCCAGCGCAGCACCGCCACAAACAGAGCGTCCAGCGCCATATTGGTGCACCCCGCCGCCACCGTGATCCACAGGCCCAGGGTGGGCTTTTCCGCCGTGGCGAACAGGCATTGAAAGGCATATTGCAGGATGAACGCGGGCAGGGCCAGCAGGATGACCCGGGCATAGACCACGCTGTCCTCCAGCAGCTGCCCCTGGGCCCCCAGGGCCACGGCGACGGGCCGGATCAGCGCCAGCCCCAGCGCCTCCAGCACCACCCCGCAGGCGGCGGAGACGTAGACGATGAGGGAAAACAGGCGGTTGGCCTGCTCCGGCCTGCCCTCCCCCATGGTTTTGGCGATGAGGGCCCCGCCGCCGGTGCCGAACATGAAACCCGCGCAGCCCAAGATCATCAGCACGGGGTAGATGAAGTTCACGGCGGTAAACGGGGTCTTGCCCACGTAATTTGACACAAAAAAACCGTCCACCACCCCATAAATAGAGGTGAACACCATCATCACAATGGACGGCAGGGTGAGCCGCAGCAGCTTGGAACAGGTGAAATGGTCTGAC
>CAJUEC010000028.1 GCA_910585155.1 uncultured Oscillospiraceae bacterium | reverse complement strand
ATGGCTTGATTTCCAGGATATCCCCACGCAGCGCAGCCCCTTGGACGCGGTGGCGGGGAGGATGGTACCCCATCCACCGGGGCGCATGCCTGCGCTATTCCTCAGACCGCAGATGGATCTCCAGCACGGTGTCGATGGGGTCGGGGAGCACCGGGTCAGGGCCCAGGTCGGCGAAGGCCAGGCCGGGGTAGTCGCTGTGCACCCAGCTGGTGGACAGCTTCACCTCGCTGCCGTCCGCCAGGCGGCGGATGGAGGCGATGCGGTCCCTGTCCACCCCGAACAGGGGCAGGGGGCCCACGGTGTTCTCCAGGATGTGGACGTACAGCCGGTCCCCCCTCCGGGTGTAGCGGCCGAACTCCGGCTTGTCCAGCCCCGCAGGGCCGCAGCCGTAGACGCTCTCGCCGTTGCGGTCCATCCAGCGGCCCATCTCCTCCAGAATGGCCAGGGCCCGGTCCGGGAAGCGGCCCTGGGCGTCGGGCCCCACGTTGAGCAGCAGGTTGCCCCCCTTGGACACGCACTCCACCAGCTTCCGCACCAGCATGGGGGCGGGCTTGTAAAGGTGGTCTTGGGCGCAGTAGCCCCAGTGGTTGTTCATGGTGACGCAGCTCTCCCACACCAGGGGGCGGCCCTGGGCGTCCCGCAGGCCGGCGGGGGGGACGATCTGCTCAGGGCTGACGAAATCCCCGTGGTAGGGGGTGGGGGCGCAGGCGGCCAGGGAGCCGAAGCCCTGTCCGCTGACCTCCAGACGGTTGTCGATGATGACGCCGGGCTGGAGGGCGCGGACCATCTCCACCAGCTCCGAGGCCCGCCAGGCCTCCCCCCGCAGCCCGCCGTAGGAGAAGTCGAACCACAGCAGGTCCAATTTGCCGTAGTTGGAGCACAGCTCCCGGACCTGGGCGTGCATGTAGTCCAGGTAGCGGCTGAAGTCCCGCCCCTCGTTGCCGTAGGCGGGGTCGTCCCGCATGGGGTGGTTCTCGTCGCCGTAGTGGGGGAAGTCCGGGTGCCGCCAGTCGATCAGGGAGAAGTACAGCCCCGCCCGCAGCCCCGCCTCCCGGGCGGCGTCCAGAAACTCCCGGACAAAGTCCCGGCCCGCCGGGGCGTTGGTGGATTTGAAATCAGTATAGGCGCTGTCGAACAGGCAGAAGCCGTCGTGGTGCTTGGCGGTGAGCACGGCGTATTTCATCCCCGCCCCCTTGGCCGCCGCCATCCAGGCGCGCATGTCGCAGTGCCGGGGGTCGAACTGGGCCATATAGGGGTCATAGTCCCTATTGGGGATGCGCTCCACGCTGCGCACCCACTCCCCCCGGGCGGGGATGGCGTACAGCCCCCAGTGGAGGAACAGGCCGAACCGGGCCTGGGTGTACCAGGCCACCCGGCGCTCATAGGCAGCGCGGTCAAAGACAAAGGACATACAGACGCCTCCTCTCCAGGCCATTTTACCGGGTTTTCCCGGGAATGGCAAGCCTTTGTTGACAGGGGCGGGGGAGAGACGATATAATGGGGTCAAACTGGAGAGGAGGCGGAAAAATGTCCGGAATTCTGCTGGAGGTGTGCTGCGGCAGCGCAGACGACGTGATCCAGGCCCACCGGGGGGGCGCGGACCGGGTGGAGCTGAACTGCGACCTGTTCCACGGGGGGCTGACCCCCACCCTGGGCTCCCTGCGGGTGGCCAAGGGGGAGACGGGCATGCCCATCATTGCCATGGTGCGCCCCCGGGAGGGGGGCTTCTGCTACACAAAGGCGGAGTTCGCCGCCGCGGTGGAGGACGCGCGGCTGCTGCTGGAGCACGGGGCGGACGGGCTGGCCTTCGGCTTCCTCCACGAGGACGGCAGGGTGGACGTGGAGCGCACCCGGGTGCTGGCGGAGCTGTGCCGGGAGCGGGGGCGGGAGAGCGTGTTCCACCGGGCCATGGACGTGACCCCCGACTGGCGCGCCGCCCTGGACCAGCTCATGGAGCTGGGGGTCACCCGGGTGCTCACCAGCGGGCAGGAGGCCAGCGTGCCCCTGGGGGCGGACACCATCCGGGCGATGGCGGACCACGCCGCCGGGCGCATCCAGATCCTCCCCGGCGGGGGGATCAACGCCCGGAACCTGGAATGGGTGGCCCGGCACACCGGCTGCGCCCAGCTGCACATGTCGGGGCACCGGGTGTGTACCGACCCCTCCGCCCGGAATGACCGGGCCATCCACTACGGCGGCAGCCTGTACCCCCCGGAGGACTGCTACAAGGTGGTGGACGGGGAGTATGTGGCCGGGGTGGCCGCGAGACTTAAGAAGCTGTACCAATAGACCCCAGCACACATCCTTGCGGCCCAAATCGCCGCCAGGCTGCGTTAAAAAATCTTGAAATACACAAAGTATTCCTGCGATTTTTTGCCTTGTCGGCGGCGATTTTCCTCGCAAGTCTGCGTACTTCGGCTATTGGTACAGCTTCTAAGGCATGACGCCGGAAATCCGGCACGGAGAGGAGACGATGAGCATGGACAGACCGAGACCCATCACCAACGCGGAGGCGGCGGCGGCGCTGGACAAAGCGGCGGCCCAGGTGCGCCTCAACCTGCCCAAATACACCAAGCGCTGCCAGAAGCACTCCAGTGTGGACGGCGTGTATCCCGCCTGCGGCAACACCGACTGGACCTGCGGCTTCTGGCCGGGGGAGGTGTGGCTGGCCTACGAGCGCACCGGGGAGGACGCCTTCCGCCAGACGGGCATGGCCCTGGTGGACAGCTTCCACCGGCGCATTGTGAAGAAAATCCGGGTGGCCCACCACGACATGGGCTTCCTCTATACCCCCTCCTGCGTGGCGGCCTACCAGCTCACCGGGGAGCAGAAGGCCAAGGAGGCGGCGGTGCTGGCGGCGGACCAGCTCATCCGCCGCTTCCAGCCCAAGGGGGAGTTCCTCCAGGCCTGGGGGCGGATGGGGGCAAGGTCCAACTACCGCTTCATCATTGACTGCCTGCTGAACCTGCCCCTGCTGTACTGGGCCAGCCGGGAGACGGGGGACGGCATCTACGCCGACATCGCCCGCCGGCACACCGCCACCTGCATGGCCAACTCCTTCCGGCCCGACGGCTCCACCTTCCACACCTTCTACATGAACAAGGACGGCACCCCCGGCCATGGCCGCACCTGCCAGGGCTATAAGGACGACAGCTTCTGGGCCCGGGGACAGGCCTGGGGGGTGTACGGCTCCATCCTGAGCTGGCGGGACACCGGGGACCCCGCCGCTCTGGACACCTTCCGCCGGGCCCTGGCCTTCTACCTCACCCGCCTGCCGGAGGACCTGGTGCCCTGCTGGGACATGCTCTTCCAGCCGGACAGCGGCGAGCCCCGAGATTCCTCCTCCGCCGCCATCGTGGCCTGCGGCCTGCTGGAGGCGGCCCGCCTGCTCCCCCGGGAGGAGGGGGCGGGGTACGAGGAGCTGGCCCGGGAGATGATGGGCAGCCTGGCCCGGGACTACGCCGTGCCGGAGCTGAAAAAGGGCGCGGGGCTCATCCTCCACGGGACCTACAGCAAGAAGAGCCCCTACAACACCTGCTTCCCCGAGGGGGTGGACGAGTGCACCTCCTGGGGAGACTACTTCTACATGGAGGCCCTCACCCGGCTCACCGCGGATTGGACGCCCTATTGGTAAGAACAAGGGGCCGGCGCGTCATAGACGCGCCGGCCCCTTGTTGAACGCTGGGCTACAGCTGGCTCCGGTCCTTGAGCCAGCTGGGCAGCGGCCGCATTTTGATGCCGGACACGATGCCCATGGCAATGAACAGGGTGAGGGTGGATGAGCCGCCGTAGCTGAAAAAGGGCAGGGTCAGGCCGATCACCGGGCCGATGTACAGGGTCATGGCCACGTTGATGATGGTCTGGATCATGAGCATACCGGCGATGCCCATGGAGATATAGGCGGACATGTGGCTCTTGGCCCGCCGGGACACCCACACGCACCGCAGGATGATGGCCAGCAGCACCAGCAGCACCGCGCAGCAGCCGATGAGGCCGAATTCCTCCCCGCACACGGCGAAGATGTTGTCGGTGTGCCGGGCGGGCAGGGTTCCCTCCATGGGGGACTGGGTTTTTATCCCCTTGAGCCACCCCATTCCGGTGAGCTGGCCCGAGCCGATGGCGGCCAGGGTCTGGTTCTGCTGCCAGCCGGCGTCCCGGGGGTTGAGATTGTTGCCCTTCCAGTGCTCTACCACCACCCGGAAGCGCATGATGCGGTAGTCTGTCCAGTATTTGGTGCGGGGCAGGATGAAGTGCCACAGGAACACCACCCCGCCCGCCAGGGGCGTTCCCACCCCGATGAACCACCACTTGCTCACCCCGGCCACCCAGGCCATGACCACGAAAATGAACAGGTAGACGATGACCATGCCCCAGTCGCTGGACAGCACCGCCAGCGATCCGGCAAATACCCCGGTGAGGATCACGTATTTGACCAGCGCGGGGAACCGGCCCAGCCCCCGGGGCCGCTCCTTGTTGATCATCCAGGCCAGCACCACGATGAAGGACAGCTTGGCGATCTCTCCGGGCTGAAAGCCGGGGAAGTGGGGGATGGGGAGAAAGACCCAGCTCTTGTTGCCGGTGCCGCTGTCATAGCCGAAGGGCTTGATCAGGGCGATGACGAACAGCCCCAGCAGCAGGAATACCCACCACCACTTCTCCATCAGGTACTCGATGTCGATGAAGGTAACCCACACATAGGCCACCACGCCCATGCAGATGAATTGGGCCTGCTTTATGGCATAGTTGTGGAGGTCGGGATCATACCGGGTGGCGCTGTAGATCAGCGCCAGCCCCATGAGGCTGGCCAGGACGCACAGCAGGAGCAGGACCACGTCTCCCTTTTTGAAAAAATCCTTGAGTGTGCGGGTGGGCTGCAAGGCGCGGTCCTCCTCTCAGAAAAACAGTTGCAAATTAGTATAGCACACCGGCGGGAAATATGCTATACTATTTCGCGAGAGTTTTTGGATTCTTAAATTTTTGGCGGGAGTGAGCTTCCATGGAGTTTGTCACCCACAGCCGGGAGGAGACCGAGGCGCTGGGGGCCCGCTTGGCCGGCGGGCTGGACGCGGGCCGGGTGGTGGCCTTTACCGGCGATTTGGGGGCGGGCAAAACCGCCTTTGTGTCCGGCATGGCCCGGGCGCTGGGGGTGGAGGAGCGGGTGACCAGCCCCACCTTTACCATCGTCAACGAGTATGAGGGGGGCCGCCTGCCCCTGTTCCACTTTGACATGTACCGGCTGGGCAGCGCTGACGAGCTGTTCCACATCGGCTGGGAGGACTACCTGGCCCGGGGGGGCGTGTGCGCCGTGGAGTGGAGCGAAAATGTGGCGGAGGCCATCGAGGGGGACGCGGTGCGGGTGTCCATCTGCCGGGGGGACGGGGACGACGACCGGGTCATCACCATTGAGGGGGTGGATTTGTGAAGATCATCGCGCTGGAGAGCTCGGCGGTGACGGCCAGCGTGGCCGTGGCCGAGGATGAAAAGCTGCTGGCCCAGTCCTTTCAGAACAGCGGGCTGACCCACTCCGCCACCCTCATGCCCATGGCGGCGGACCTGCTGAAAAACACCGGCCTCACCTTAGAGGAGATGGACGTGGTGGCGGTGGCGGCGGGGCCGGGGTCCTTCACCGGTGTGCGCATCGGGGTGGCGGCGGCCAAGGGGCTGGCCTGGCCGGGGGACAAGCCCTGCGCCCCCTGCTCCACCCTGGAGTCCATGGCCTGGCAGTGCGCCCACGTGGGGGGGGGGATCTGCGCCGCCATGGACGCCCGGCGCAGTCAGGTGTACTGTGCCCGGTTCCGGGCGGAAAACGGGGTGCTGACCCGCCTCACCCCAGACCGGGCCATGGGCCTGGACCAGCTGGCGGAGGAGGTGCGGGCCTCGGGGAGGGCCCAGACCCTGGTGGGGGACGGGGCCCATCTGGTGCGGGAGGCGCTGGAGGGTGCGGGCCTGCCCTGCGCGCTCATGCCCCCCCACCTGCTCTATCAGACCGCCTGGGGGGTGGCCCGGTGCGCCCTGCGCATGGCCCAGGCGGGGGAGCTGGTGTCCGCCGCCGCCATGGCCCCCAGCTACCACAGACTGAGCCAGGCCGAGCGGGAGCGTTTAAGCGCACAGAAGCGCGGAGAAGCGGACAGCGAGTGAGCTTGGAGCGCGGCGAGGGCAAAAGCCCAGGGCCACGCAGTGGGCGGGGTTTTGTCCGAGACGGAGGGAAAGCGAACGAGCGCTCTGGCCGCATCGCAGCGTGACAGCACAGAAGCGCGGAGAAGCGGGCAGCGAGTGAGCTTGGAGCAATAAAATGAGGGGGCGCTGCGTATGGCAGCGCTCCCTCATTTTATGCCTTTGGTTCGTAGGTCAGCCCGGCGGGATAGAAGAAATTCACTTTTTTGTCCGACAGGCGAATGGTCATCTCCCGGGCCCGGAGGGGTTCGCCGTCCACCACCGCCACCAACTCGGCCTGCCCCCGGATGGTGACCGGCTCTCCCTGGCGGTACCAGATCAGGTCGGGGTAGTCCCGGTATTTGCCGCTGCCGTACTTTCCCACCAGGCGGAAGAAGGTGAGCCGGCTCACCTTGCGCACCACCAGGGTTTCCAGCAGGCCGTCGTCGGGCATGTTGTCCCCCACCGGCATGAAGCCGCCGCCATAGTACCGCCCGCTGCACACGCACACGATGGTGGTCTCCCCATGGAAATGGAGGTCGCCGCAGTCCACCGCCGTGGGCTGGGCGATGCTCTTGAAGATCACGTTCTCCAGCAGGGACAGGATATAGGCGCCTATGCCGGTGACCAGGGGGAGGGCGCTGTATTTGTCCTTGTCCACGGCGATGCGGGAGTCCAGGCCCACGCACACGATGTCAATGCCCAGATGGCCGTTGCAGTCGATCAGGTCCATGGCGGCCTGGGGCCCCTCCGACAGGGCCTTCAGGTCGGTGAAGCGGGCCTTGTTTTCCCTTCCGAAAATCTTCAGAAAGTCGTTGCCCGTGCCGGTGGGTACGTTGGTGACGGCGGCGTTGGCGTACCCCGCCGCGCCGTTCGCCGCCTCATTGAGGGTGCCGTCCCCACCGCAGGCGTAGATGCGCACCGGCTGGCCGGTCTCCGCCGCCTCCCGGGCGATGTGCCGGGCGTCCCCCGTCTTTTCGGTGAACGCGATCTCGCAGGGGAGGTCCAGGGCCTGGATGCTGTCCACCAGCGCCGCTGTGCTCCGCTTTTTGCCCGCCGAGGGGTTGATGATGAAAATATGCTTCACGGCTTCTCCCTCTTCTTCTCTCTAAAAGATGTCCCCTGCGGGACGCTATACGCCATATAGAAATAGGTCACACTTGATCATGCCGTTGTAGAGCTTTCGCTTTTTGTCCGCCGGACGCCCGAAGGCCCGCTCAAACTCGGTGTGGGAGGAGAGCACGTCCACCTCCCAGCCCGGGGGCAGCGCCCGGGCCGCCCTCCCGAAGGAATGGTACAGCGCCTCCGCCTCGCTCTTCTCCAGCAGGCGCTCCCCATAGGGCGGGTTGGTCACCACCCGGCCCCGGGGCTCGTCCCGGCGGAATTTGGCCGCGTCCGCCACGTCGAACCGCACCGTGTCCTCCACCCCGGCCAACTCCGCGTTGTGCCGGGACAGCTCCACCGCGGCGGGGTCGATGTCCCCGCCCCAGATGTCGTAGGCGCCGTGGAACTCCTGGTCCATGGCCTCCTGGGCGGCGTCCATCCACAGCCGGGAGGGCAGCCAGCCCCACCGCTGGGCGGCGAAGGAGCGGTTCAGCCCCGGAGCCCGGTTTTTGGCGATGAGGGCCGCCTCGATGGGGATGGTGCCCGAGCCGCAGAAGGGGTCGCAGAAGGGGTCCCGGCCCCGGTACCTCGACAGGGACACCAGCGCCGCCGCCAGGGTCTCCCGGAGGGGGGCGCCCATGTTGTGCGCCCGGTAGCCCCGCTTGTACAGGCTGTCCCCGGAGGTGTCCAGCATTAAAGTGACTGTATCCTTCAAAATAGAGAACTGCACCTGGTGTAAGGTTCCCGTCTCGGGCAGCGTCTCCAGACCATAGACCTGCCCCAGCCTTTTGCACAGCGCCTTTTTCAGGATGGATTGGCAGGCGGGCACCGAGTGGAGCTGAGAGCTCACCGAGTACCCCTTCACCGGGAAGCGGCCCTCCCGGGGGATGAAGTCCTCCCAGGGCAGGGCGGCACAGCCCTGGAACAGCTCCTCAAAGGAGCGGGCCGGAAACGTGCCAAGAGCCAGCAGCACCCGGGCCCCGCAGCGCAGGTTCAGGTTCAGCCGGGGGATGTCGCCGGGCCGCCCCTGGCACAGCACCCGACCGTTCTCCGCCCGCACGCCGGACAGGCCCAGCTTTTTCAGCTCATAGGCCACGGTGGACTCCACCCCCATGAGGGCGGGTATGACAAACTGCAGCGTCTGCTCCATAAAATACCTCGCAAAAATTTTTTAAAAACCCCTTGACTTTACATTTGATGGAAGGTGTAGTATCATGTCATAGGGAGGGGAAGGACTTTACAAAACACAGTATAATGTAAAATGGAAGCGCTGGCAACAATAATATGGACGCGGCGCGAAAAACTTCTTTTCTCTGACCAGGTTTTGTGGTACAATTGATTGAAAGCGAGAAAGGAGTGCAGCATATGTGGTTTGATGCAAAATCCATGATGCAGATCATGTGGCTGGTTCTGCTGGTGGTGTTCGCGGTCGGCGAGGCCGCCACCGTGGGGCTCACCTCCATCTGGTTTGCCGCCGGGTCGCTGGCCGCCCTCATCGCAGCTCTGCTGGGCGGGCCGCTGTGGGTTCAGCTCACCCTGTTTCTGGCGGTGAGCCTGCTGTGCCTGGTGGCGGCGCGGCCTTTGGCCAAGCGCCACCTGAACAGCAAGGTGGAGCCCACCAACGCCGACCGGGTCATTGGAGAGACAGCCCAGGTCATTGAGGATGTGGACAACATCCACGGCAAAGGGGCCGTGGTCATCCGGGGGATGACCTGGTCCGCCCGGAGCCAGGACGGCGGGCCCATCACCACCGGGACCATGGTGCGGGTCCTCCGTATCGAGGGGGTTAAGGTGTTCGTGGAGCCCATCGCCGCCCCCGTCTCCACTGGGGAGCCTAAGAGCTGGTAACCTGTGGCATCTGTCACAACATAATAGAGGAGGTAGTCAAATGAACACATTCGCATTGTCCGCAGCCGCCGGGATGGGCTCCATCTTGGGCCCCGTCATCATCCTACTCATCATCGTCATTATTTTGGGGATCCTGGCCTCCAACATCAAGGTGGTCCAGCAGTCCAAGGCCGTGGTGGTGGAGCGGCTGGGCGCGTTCCGCACCGTGTGGGGCGTGGGCCTGCACATCAAGGTGCCCTTCATCGAGCGGGTGGCCAAGACCGTGTCCCTGAAGGAGCAGGTGGTGGATTTCGCCCCCCAGCCCGTCATCACCAAGGACAACGTCACCATGCAGATTGACACGGTGCTCTATTTCCAGATCACCGACCCCAAGCTGTACACCTACGGGGTGGAGCACCCCATGAGCGCCATTGAGAACCTGACCGCCACCACCCTGCGCAACATCATCGGCGATCTGGAGCTGGACCAGTCCCTCACCAGCCGCGACCACATCAACACCCAGATGCGGGCCATCCTGGACGAGGCCACCGACCCCTGGGGCATCAAGGTCAACCGGGTGGAGCTGAAAAACATCATGCCGCCCCGAGATATCCAGGAGTCCATGGAGAAGCAGATGCGGGCCGAGCGTGAGCGCCGGGAGGCCATCCTCCAGGCCGAGGGCCAGAAGCAGTCCCAGATCCTGGTGGCCGAGGGCGAGAAGCAGTCCGCCATTCTCCGGGCCGACGCCGCCAAGCAGGCCAAGATCATGGAGGCCGAGGCGGAAAAGACCGCCAAGATCCTGGCCGCCGAGGCCGAGTCCGAGGCCATCATGAAGGTGCAGCAGGCCACCGCCGACGCCATCAGGCTCATCAACGCGGCCGCCCCCAGCCAGGGCGTGCTCACCATCAAGGCGCTGGAGGCCTTCCAGAAGGCCGCCGACGGCCGGGCCACCAAGATCATCATCCCCAGCGAGCTCCAGGGCCTGGCGGGCCTGTGCGCCAGCGCCAAGAGCGTGTTCGACACCATGGAGCCCAACCAGCCCAAGAAGTGAGCGTCCATGGAGTGCCCGTATTGTCACGGTGAGCTGGAGGGCTGGATGCCCTTGGACGTCACCAGCGGCGCCATGACCCGGATCGACTTGATTTTTGAGCGGGAAGTATGAACGGAGGAGCGGCCCCAGCGGGGCCGCTCCTCTCCGCTAGGACGGCAGAAAGGAAGGTATTGCGCGGTGAAAAGCATCAAACCGGGCCGGGGACCCTCTGGCTTGAAGTTCATGAACAGTGTTTTCAGCATCGTTTTTGGCGTGATCTGGACGCTCATTGCCACCCTTATGGCCTTTGGCGCCATGGCGTCCGGCGGATTTGGGATTATCATCCTGCTTTTCCCTTTCTTCGGGGTTGCGTTCATCATTAACGGCATTGTACATGCCAAGTACCATTACAAAAACGCCACCGGCAGGGACCGCTACTCCGCTTTTGACATCACCGAGGATGGGGAGGAGAGCGACCCGGGACAGCGGTGGGTGAAGGGCGGGGAGCCCTGGGACCAGCCCGAGGGGCCCCAGCCCTCCGGGGGCGAGGCGGGGTTCTGCCCCTACTGCGGCGCAAAGCTCCAGGGGGACTTCCGCTTCTGCCCCAAGTGCGGGCGGGAGCTCCCCTCCTGAATAGGACAAAGCAAAAGTGCGGCTTTCCACAGGAAAGCCGCACTTTTTTGCGCAAATCAGCTTACAGGGTGCTGCCGAAATCGGACACGATGGCCTGGCCGGTGATGGCCTTGGACTCGTCGCAGGCCAGGAACAGCAGAATGTTGGCCACGTCCTCGGGCATGCACACCGGCACCCGCAGGTCGCCGTGCTTGGCCATCTGGCCGAACATGTCCGGGTCCAGGTTCTCCGGCCGGGCGTTGGCCACCATGGGGGTGACGATGGAGCCGGGGCACACCGCGTTGCAGCGGATGCCGGTGCCCGCGAAGCGCAGGGCGGTGTGGCGGGTGACGCCCACGATGGCCGCCTTGGAGGACACGTAGGCCGCGCCGCCGCAGCCCATCACGCCGGCCACCGAGGCCACGTTGACGATGGAGCCGCAGTTGGCCTTGGTCATCTCGGCCAGGGCCGCCCGCATGCAGTACATGGTGCCCTTGGTGTTGATGCCCAGGATGCGGTCCAAATCCTCGTCGGTCATCCGGTCGATGGGTTTCAGGCCCTCCTCCAGCACGCCGGCGTTGTTCACCAGCACGTCCACCTTGCCATAGGCCTCCACCGTCTTGGCCACCAGATTCTTGGCGTCCTCCGGCTTGGAGATGTCGGTGACCACGGGGAGGACCTCGCCGCCGGCCTGGCGGATCTGGGCGGCCACCTCCTCCAGCTGGGCCTGACGGCGGGCGCTGATGACCACCTTGGCGCCCTCTTTCGCGAACAGCATGGCGGTGGCGGCGCCCACGCCGGAATTGCCGCCGGTGATGATGGCAACCTTACCTTCTAAACGTCCCATTTTGAATCGTTCCTTTCTGATGTTCCATATTGTTGAGAGGCGCACTCCCATCAGAGAGTGCGCCTGATCTCACTTTTTGGTGACCTTCAGCAGGCTGTCCCCGGCCTGGACAGAGCCCTCCGCAACCAGCTCCACCCCGGCAAAGTCGTCGGAGTTGGTCACGGCGGTGATGATGGTGGTGGGGTGGCCCGCCTTGCGCACGGTCTCCAGGTCCATGGTGAGCAGGGGGTCCCCCTTTTTCACCTCCTGGCCCTCCCGCACGGCGACGATAAAGCCCTCTCCCTTCATGTCCACGGTGTCCACGCCGCAGTGGACCAGCAGGTCCATCCCCTGGGCCTCGATGCCCACGGCGTGGAGGGTGTCGGGCAGCTGGCTGACCACGCCGTCCACCGGGGAGAGCACCTGGCCGTCCTCCGGCTCGATCCCGCAGCAGAAGCCCACAAAGCCCTGGCTGAAGGCGGGGTCGGGGATGTCGGCCATGGGGATGGCCCGGCCCTTGGCGCAGGCGCACACCATGATCTCGTTGGACGCGGCCTTGGGCTCGTCGCCCAGCAGGCCCTTTTTCAGTTTGTCAAAAAACCCCATGTGATTCTTCCTTTCTTTGAAAAAGAGCCGCGGACGGGCATACAGCCCGCCCGCGGCAGAGTTACCCACAAGAGGGACCAGCTCCTGGGTTTTGGAACCTTTACAGCATCTTCTTCAGCTCGTCGTAGACGAACTGGACCTTCGGGCCAATGATGACCTGGCAGGCGGTCTTGCTGGGCCGGATGACGCCGGCCGCGCCGGCGGCCTTGACGGCCTTCTCGTTGATGGCGGTGTAATCCTTGATCTCGAAGCGCAGGCGGGTGGTGCAGTAGTCCACGTTGGACACATTGCCCTTGCCGCCGATGGCCGCCAGCACGCCGGAGGCGATGGCGGTGAAGTCGTTGTTGGACAGGACGATCTTGGCCTCCTCAGCCTCGGCGTCCTCGTCCTCGTTGCCCGGGGTCTTGAGGTTGAACTTCTTGATGGCGAAGTAGAACACCAGGTAGAACACCACGAGGGCGGCCAGGCCCATGGGGAGAATCACCCAGGTGTTCTGGGCGGCGGGCAGGGGGGCGGAGAACAGCAGGTCGGTGGCGCCGGCGGAGAAGCAGAAGCCCGCGCGGAAGCCCAGAGCCACGGTGATCATGGCGAAGATGGCGTACAGCAGGGCGTAGACCACGTACAGCGGGAAGGCCAGGAACATGAAGGAGAACTCGAAGGGTTCGGTGACGCCGCACAGGAACGCGCAGACGGCGGCGGACAGCACGATGCCCAAGGCAACCTTCTGATTCTTGGCGGCGCGGACCATGGCGGCGGCGGCGCCCGCGATGCCGAACATCATGCAGGGGAAGAAGCCGGCCATATACATGCCGATGCTCCAGTTGAGGGTGGTGCCGTCCACCACGTCGCCCATCACGCGGCCGGCCCAGAAGTGGGTCAGGTCGCCGATGCCCACGGTGTCAAACCAGAACACGTTGTTCAACGCGTGGTGCAGGCCGGTGGGAATCAGCAGACGGTTCAGGAAGGTGTAAATGCCCACGCCTACGATATCCAGCCCGATGATGGCCTGACCCACGGCGTACAGAGCGCCGAAGATGATGGGCCACGCGAACAGCAGGATGACGGAGGCGCCGATGGACACCACGCCGGTGACGATGGCCACGCAGCGCTTGCCGCTGAAGAAGGCCAGCCAGTCAGGCAGCTGGGTGTTCTTGAACTTGTTGTAGCAGATGGCGCCGATCAGGCCGGCCAGGATGGCGGGGAACACGTTCTCGAACTTCTCGAAGGCCAGCAGCCGCACGCGGTTGACGTCCTCGGTGAGGGACGGCATGATGGTGGTGACAACGGCGGGGGCCAGCAGGGACTTCATCATCAGGAAGCTGACCAGGCCGGCCAGGGCGGAGGTGCCGTCCTTATCGTCGGCCATGCCCACGGCCACGCCGATGACGAACAGCCAGTGCATGTTGTCGATGAGGGCGCCGCCGGCCTTGACCAGCAGGAAGCCCACGATGAACGCCGGACCCTCGGTGGGCGCGCCCGGCACGCCCATGACGCCGGGGGCCAGGGCGTAGCCCAGGCCCATCAGGATACCACAGATGGGAAGGGCCGCTACGGGCAGCATCAGAGATTTGCCCAGCTTTTGCAGGAACTTATACATAACTCAATTCCTCCCTCTCAGAAAATTGGGTTTTCAGAAGGTCCGATCCCCGCTGGTCCAAGGACAGAACCTTTTGTTAACCAAATGTTAACATACTTTCGGAAGGTTGAAAAGAGTTTTCTGTAAAACAATTTAAGTTTTCAAAATCTCCCAATTTGCATCGCCGAACTTTGTGCACATCACCCAAAATTTCAATTCAAAATCTCGGGAAAATATGGAGCAACTGCCTCCCAGATCCGCTGGCCCACCTGCTCCTGGGAGCCGGTTCCGTCCACCACCGCCACGCGCTCTATGTCCCGCAGGCGCTCAAAGGCCTGGAAATACAGCTCCCGGGTGCGGCGGAGCCGGTCCTCTCCGTCAAAAATCTCCTCCACAAAGCGGTTTTCCCGGATGCGGGCCAGGGCGGTCTCCACCGGCACGTCCAGAAAGACGGTGAGGGTGGGCCGCAGCAGCTGGGCGCTGAGGGCGTTGGCCTGGATGACCCAGTCCATGTCCGCGTCCACGCTGTGGTAGGCGTAGGAGGAGAAGTAGTAGCGGTCGCTCACTACGGTGATTCCCTGGTCCAGGGCGGACAGCAGGCCGTCCACCTCGTTGACCAGATGGTCGATGCGGTCGGCGGCGTACAGCGCGGCGATCACCCGGTTGTCGGCGGTGACCCGGCCGGTGAAGATCTGGCGGATCAGCGAGCCCACGGGGCCGCCGGTGGGCTCCCGAGTCTCCCGGCAGGGGACGCCCAGCCCGGCCAGACGCCGGACCAGCGGACCGATCTGGCTGCTCTTGCCCGAGCCGTCGATGCCTTCCAGGGCGATGAATTTTCCTCTTTTCATGGCGTGCCACCCCAATTATTTTAATCAGTGTTTCTTCAAGTATACCACAGGAGCGCCGAAAAGGAAAGCGAAAAAGACCCGGCCGCCGATGCGACCGGGTCTTAGAAGCGGTACCAATAGCCCCCAGCACACAGCCTTGCGGCCCAAATCGCCGCCAGGCTGCGCCAAGAAGCACTGATTCAATGCGCCTGCGGCATCTTGTGGAAATTTTGCGCCATAATTTTGTTGCGATTTCTTGAAATAAACACAATTATTCCCGCGAAATCGCGCCGCATTCTGGCGCAAAATTTCTTCACAACCTGCTCTTGCCGATTGAATCAGTCCTTCCTTAAAAAATCTTGAAATACACAAAGTATTCCTGCGATTTTTTGCCTTGTCGGCGGCAATTTTTCCTCGCAAGTCTGCGTACTTCGGCTATTGGCACAGCTTCTTAGAAGCGGAGAGGCGGACAGCGGGGCGGAAACCGGGTTGGCAGGATGTCCTTAATATTCCAGCGCCCGGCCGCCGCTGTACAGGAAGCCCAGATAGAGGACGTATCCCACCAGCGACACAATGGAGGACCCAAAGCTCACCACTCCCGCCAGGACGCCCAGAACGGGAATCGCGCCCACCAGGGTGCACACCACGGTGACCGCCGTGCAGATCAGGTACAGCTTGGACACGGTGCTGCCCCGCTCGGCCAGGTCGTCCTTGCCCATGGAGTGGAGCAGATTTCCGGTGGTCTGGCACACGGTGTTTACCACCAGGAAGGTGAGTATGCTGGAGACGATGAGCAGCAGGGCATGGAGGATGGAAGCGTTCTCCCCCAGCGTACCGCTGAGCGCGCTCACCACCACATTGATGCCGGCGAACACCAGCGCGCCGCGGTAGCCCTCGTCATCCGCCGAGGCCTTGAACAGCCCCATCAGGCCCACGACGCCCCCTGCGAACACCAGCAGGGAGCCCAGCAGAGGGATAAAAAACAGGATTCCGATGGTCACCACGGTGAGGATCAGACCCAGCACAATCACCACAGAGCCCACAATGTTGAGAATTTGGGCAATCAGCATCATTTTCAGTCCGCTGGCCGCGCTTGGATAGTTCATCATAAATTCCTCCCTATGTTCTGTTTACGGGGTCCGGCCCCGCCTGACCCATGCGTCCGCAGGCGCTGAGCTCACAGCTGTTTTGTCTCTATCATATGCACGTTGACATGGGGATAGGTCATCTCAATGTCCGCGGCGTCAAAGGCGGGCTTGAACCCGTCCATCAGGTCGTAGTACACCGTCCAATAGTCGGTGTTGGCGCACCAGACCCGGATTACGTAGCCGATGGCGTTGTCGCCGTACTGGTCCACATGGACGGCGGGCTCCGGGTCGGCCAGCACCAAGGGGTGGTCCGCCGCCATTTTGGCCAGCAGGGAGATTACCTGCTGGGTGGGGGCGTCGTAGGAGGCGGACACCCGCAGCTCCACCCGCCGGGTGGACTGGGTGGAGAAGTTGGTGATGTTGGCGGATACAATGGTGCTGTTGGGCAGCTGCACCAGCTTGTTGTCCGGGGTGGTGAGCTTGGTGTAAAAGATGCCGATCTCCGTCACGGTGCCGGAGCAGCCCCCGGCGTCCACAAAGTCCCCCAGGTTGAAGGGGTGGGAGGCCAGAATCTGCATTCCCCCCGCCATGTTGGACAGGAAGTTTTGCAGCGCCAGGGAGAAGGCCAGGCCCACCACGGACAGCACCGCCACCAGAGAGGTGACCTCAATGCCCAGACAGCCCAGCACGATGATGACCGTCACCGACCACAGCGCACCCCGCAGCAGATTGCGCAGCAGGGTTTGGAGCGGCACATCCAGCTTGGAGCGGCCCAGGGCCCGTTCCAGCACCTTTGTCAGCACCTTGATCAGCACCAGGCTGATTACGATGGCTAAAACCGCGCTGAAAATATTACTTGCGGTAATGTTTTGGATGTTCTTCCACAGGGTTTTTGTCGTCTCCTCGTCCGGCACGATGGCCGCCGAGACAGCGGGAACCGGCATAGGTCCGCCTCCTCTCTCCGTGTGGTGATTATTTTACCACGATTCGGCATGGAGCGCAAGTCCTATCGGGCCCCCTCCGCCATGCCCGCCAGGGCGTCCCCGGCCACGCCGGTGATTCGCACATCCAGCAGCCGGTTGTGGAGGGCCTCCCCACGGGCGCGCACCAGGGCGTAGTTGGGGGCGTGGCCCTGCCAGAGGCCGTCCTTCTCCTCCTCGAACAGCACCGGGAGGACACGGCCGGCCTGTCCTTCCAGCCAGCGGCGCTCCATGTCCCGGGCCAGGGCGATGGTCCGGCGGGCCCGGGCCTCCCGCTCCTCCCGGGGAACCTGTCCGGGCATGTCCGCCGCGGGGGTGCCAGGGCGGCGGGAGTAGGGGAACACGTGCATGGCGGTGAAGGCGCACTGCTCCACAAAGGACAGGGTCTGGGCAAACTCCGCCTCCGTTTCCCCGGGAAATCCGGTGATCAGGTCGGTGGTGATCCCCGGGTCGAAGAAGTTGTCCCGAAGTAATTTTACACTCCTATAATACCGTTCGGTATCATATTTCCGGTTCATCCGGGCCAGGGTGGCGTCACATCCGGACTGGAGCGACAGGTGAAAATGGGGGCAGAGATTGGGCAGGGCGGCGGCCCGGCGGCAGAACTCCCCGGTGATAGTGCGGGGCTCCAGCGAGCCCAGACGCACCCGCAGGTCCGGCGCGGCGCGGCACACTCCCTCGATGAGGTCGATGAGGGACAGGCCGTTTTCCAGCTCCCGCCCCCAGGAGGAGATCTCAATGCCGGTGAGCACCACCTCCCGGAAGCCCGCCGTCCCCAGCCCGCGGGCCTGCTCCGCCGCCTCCTCCAGGGGCAGGGAGCGCACCGGCCCCCGGGCGTAGGGAATGATGCAGTAGGAGCAGAAGTTGACGCAGCCGTCCTCCACCTTCAGCATGGCCCGGGTGCGGCCCGCCCCCCCTCCGGCGGGGAGGCGCTCGAACGACCGGCGGGCCAGGGCGCTGTCAACGGAAATCACCTGCGGCCCCCGGGCGCGGAGCAGCTCCTCCAGCCGGTCCAGAAAGGTCAGACGCCCCGCCGAGCCGGAGATCAGGTCCACCCCCAGGGCGCCGACGGCCTGGGGGTCGGTCTGGGCATAGCAGCCGCACACCGCCACCACCGCGCTGGGCGCGCTTTTTCTGGCCCGGCGGATGACGCCCCGGCACTTTTTGTCGCTGACGGCGGTGACGGTGCAGGTGTTGATGATGTAGGCGTCCGCCGGGCCGTCGAAGGGGACCAGGGTGTGGCCCCGGCGGAGCAGCTCCCGCTCCATGGCCTGGGTCTCGGCCTGATTTACCTTGCAGCCCAGGGTGTAGGTGGCGATGTTCACGGCGGGCCCTCCTCAATGATCAGGTTTCAGCTATTATACCATTGCGGAGGGCGGATGGCAATCGCCTTCTGGCGGCGCGCCCAACCTACCGGGGCGGGATATTGGAATAAAGGCAAGGAAGAACCTTTTACTTTGCGGTTGTGACAGTATCATTCAAAATGTAAAAATAAAATTTGTATTGACAAACGACAATCTTTTAAGATAAAATTGTTTTTGCGGCTACCCACACCACAAGTATAGACTTCGGCGTGATTGATTCCGACGGTAGATTTTACTATATCAGTGTAAAGGAGGGCAGTTTCAACCAGGCAATCAGAATCAGCCAAAGCGGAAGTTATACGGTGGCGATCAGGAACAATTCTTCTCAAACTGTGTGTGTGGTTGGGTTTGTGAACTATTGACCTAATAGATATCCCACACAATAAAAAAGGAGCTTGATTTTATGAAAACGAAGCGATTTTTGTCCCTGCTTCTGGCCCTGGTGATGTCCCTGGCGCTGACCGCCCCCGCTTTTGCCGCAGAGAACGCCGAACCTTCTGAAAATGTTTCCATGGAGGATATTTGCATAGTTGCCCGAGAGGATTATGTCATTGTTGTTTCTGTTCCAAAATCAGAATCGGAAGCTTATCAAAAACGTTTAGAGACAGAGCCGGGATTTAAAGAAGAGGAAATCCGGCAAGCTTTGGGATATACATCATCTTCAGCTACACGTGCACTCCCGCCTGGCATTATTGACTATCAAAGCTACATGTATAAGGGTGATATCGAAAGGATGGTTGATGCTTATGCGGGCTCTGGTGCTTTCCAGAAGTGGCTTGAAAGAGCGGGTTGGGCAGTTACAGCTGCGGATATTTTGGAATTAATTAAATTGACAAAAGCGCAATCCGCAGCAGTTCTTGCCGCGTCTATTCTCCTATCAACGACTAGTTCAGCCATAAACCAGTCGGAAATATGGTGGCGTGAATCATACGCACTTATCATCAATGGAGAGATCTTAGCGGTAAGATATACTGTTGTACAGAATATTACGGAATATCCCAAAGCGTGGCTAATATACGAACGCATATAAACAACTTGTTTGGAAGATGGGGCTGGTTATATGTGTAAGAGGACTACGGTTGCCGGAATTTTAAAGTGTATTATGTTGATAGCGTCAGTTATCATATGGTTTATACTGATGCTGTCACCAGCAGAGTGCGGATTAAGTCCAGTACTCTCAATTGTTTTTGTTCTATTTCAGATATGTTGGGTTGCCTATAAATTTGCTTTTGACAAGGAAAATACAGAGCGCCCCAAAAAATATCCTGTTGGTAAGGCCATTGTTTTTTGTGTTATGATAATAACTCTCATTGTGCGATATGTATTTTTTCCTTGATTTGTTTCGCTGCTGTTAATGCGCTTCTACTACAATTTTGGTGACGATCCTCTCTCCCGGCCCCCGCTCTTCGGAGCGGGGGCGGCTTTTTTGCGCTGTGGTCTGTACATTTCCTCCCCGGTGTGGTACAATACCTGGACAGCTTTGGAAAGGCGGCTGCGTATATATGGAGCACAGTTTTTTCGCCTACATCTTTCGGATGCGCTACATCGCCCGCTGGGCGCTGATGCGCAACACCCGCATTGAAAACGTGGAGGAGCACTCCTACGAGGCGGCGGTGCTGGCGCACGCCCTGGCGGTGATCGGCCGGGATGTGTTCGGCCGGGATATCAATCCCGACGCCATCGCGGCGGCGGCCCTGTTCCATGACGCGCCGGAGATCATCACCGGGGACATGCCCACCCCCATCAAATACAACAACCCCTCCCTCCAAAACGCCTACAAGCAGGTGGAGGCGGCGGCCCAGGACAAGCTGCTGTCCATGCTGCCCCCGGAGCTGGTCCCCGCCTACGAGCCCCTGGTGCGGGAGAGCGACGAGACGGTGCGCCGGTACGTGAAGGCGGCGGACAAGCTGGCGGCGTGGCTGAAGTGTCTGGAGGAGCGCAAGGCGGGGAACAGCGAGTTCCGCCGGGCGGAGGAGGAGACCATGGCCTCCCTGCGCTCCATGGGCATGGAGGAAGTGGACTGGTTTTTGGATCGGATGGGCGGGGCCTTCCGGCTCACCCTGGACGACCTGGGCTAGGCCATGGAGCTGACGCTGATCCCCAACTGCCCGGACCGGGCCATGGCCATTATGCGGGAGGTGGCCGCCTGGGGCCGGGAGCGCGGGCTGCGGGTGTGGCCGGAGGAATGGCTCACCCCGGAGGAGCTGCTGACGGAGGAGGCCGGGCGGTCAAGCTTCTACGTGGGCACGGTGGACGGGGAGGAGGCCTGCGCCTTCATCCTCCAGTGGAGCGACCGGGCGTGGTGGCCGGAGGCGGCCCCCTTTGAGGCGGGCTACCTCCACAAGCTGTGCGTCCGGCGGCGCTTTGCCCACCGGGGCATGACAGCCCAAGTGGTGCGGGCGCTGAGGGACGAGTGCGCCCGCCGGGGCGTCCGCCGCCTGCGGCTGGACACCGGGGCGGAGGAGATACGGGTGCGGGACATCTACCTGGCCGCCGGGTTTGAGATTGTCAGGACCATTGAAAAGGACGGCAGGCCCGTGATGCTGCTGTATGAAATGAAATTTTAATGGAGGATTTCCTATGAAAGCCATCGTCACCGTCATCGGCAGGGACCAGGTGGGCATCATCGCCGCCGTGTGCGCCCTGCTCAGCGAGAAGAACGTCAACGTGCTGGACATCAGCCAGACTGTGCTCCAGGAGTATTTCACCATGATCATGCTGGTGGATGCCAGCGGGGCCACCGTGCCCTTCGCCCGCCTGCGGGAGGACCTAGCCCAGGCCGGCAAGGAGCGGAGCCTGGACATCCGCATCCAAAGAGAAGATATTTTCAATGCCATGCACCGAATCTGAGCGTGGAGAAGCGGACAGCGAGGGCGCTTGGACCGGAGCGAGGGCGAGGGGAGGGCCGCAGAGCGGCCCGGACACCAGCCCGAGACGGAGGGAAAGCAACCGAGCGTCCTGGCCGCTTCGCAGCGTGACAACATATCGAGGAGCAACTTTTATGATCAACACCAACGACATTTTACAGACCATCCAGATGATCGACCACCAGCACCTGGATGTGCGCACCATCACCATGGGCGTGTCCCTGCTGGACTGCTGCGACCCGGACCCCCACGCCGCCTGCCGGAAGATCTACGACAAGATCACCACCTCGGCGGAAAAGCTGGTGAAGACCGGGGAGGACATCGAGGCGGAGTTCGGCATACCCATCGTCAACAAGCGCATCTCCGTCACCCCCATGGCCCTGGTGGCCGGGGCGTCCCGGACCAACGACTACGTGCCCTTTGCCGCCGCCATGGACAAGGCGGCCAAGGCGGTGGGGGTCAACTTCATCGGCGGCTTCTCCGCCCTGGTGCAGAAGGGGATGACCGAGGGGGATAAAAAGCTCATCGCCGCCATCCCGGAGGCCCTGGCCGTCACCGATGTGGTGTGCTCCTCCGTCAACGTGGGCTCCACCAAGGCGGGCATCAACATGGACGCGGTGCGCCTGATGGGGGAGACCATCAAGGAGGCGGCCCAGCGCACCGCCGACCGGGGGGGCTTTGGCTGCGCCAAGCTGGTGGTGTTCTGCAACGCGGTGGAGGACAACCCCTTCATGGCCGGCGCCTTCCACGGCGTGGGGGAGGCGGAGCGGGTGATCAATGTGGGGGTGTCCGGCCCCGGCGTGGTCCACCACGCCCTCCAGCGGGTGAAGGATCAGCCCTTCCATGTGGTGGCGGAGACCATCAAAAAGACCGCCTTCCAGGTGACCCGGATGGGCCAGCTGGTGGCGAGAGAAGCCAGCGCCCGGCTGGGCGTCCCCTTCGGCATTGTGGACCTGTCCCTGGCCCCCACCCCCGCCGTGGGGGACTCCGTGGCCCGGATTCTGGAGGAGATGGGCCTGGAGGTGTGCGGCACCCACGGCACCACCGCCGCCCTGGCCCTGCTGAACGACGCGGTGAAAAAGGGGGGCGTGATGGCGTCCTCCTCGGTGGGCGGGCTGTCCGGGGCCTTCATCCCGGTGAGTGAGGACGAGGGCATGATCGCCGCCGCCCAGGCCGGGGCCCTCACCCTGGACAAGCTGGAGGCCATGACCTGCGTGTGCTCCGTGGGGCTGGACATGATCGCCGTCCCCGGCGACACCTCCGCCGCCACCCTGTCCGCCATCATCGCCGACGAGGCGGCCATCGGCATGGTGAACCAGAAGACCACCGCCGTCCGCCTGATCCCCGCGCCGGGGAAGCAGGTGGGGGACGTGGTGGAGTTTGGCGGGCTGCTGGGCTCCGCCCCGGTGATACCCTGCCACACCGGCAGCGCCGAGGAGTTTGTAGCCCGGGGCGGGCGGATTCCCGCGCCGCTGCACAGCCTGAAAAACTGAGCAGGGCGAAGCGCCCGGGCCGTCGCGAGCAGCACGGATGGAGCGGAGCGAGGAGAAAAGCCCAGGCCCTGGAGGGGCCGGGTTTTGTCCGAGACGGAGTGAAGCCGTGCGTCGCGAGCAGGCGAGGCGTGACAATAACGGAGCGCCCGAGCCGTCGCAAGCGGCACGAATAGCAGCAGGAGCCCCCGGCCTTGGCCGGGGGCTCCTCTGTTTGGGTCCGATGAACAGGCCGATGGGCTGAAATCCGCGCGTGCCGGCGGCATGCGGCGGGGAATGCCGCCGGATTTGCGGGAGAGCCCGGGCTTATTCGCTGCGCAGGGCCTCCACCGGGTCCTTCTTGGCGGCGCTCCGGGAGGGAATCAGCCCCGCGAACACGGTGAGCACCACGCTGATGGCCACCAGAATGGCCCCCGCCCCGGCGGGCAGCACCGCCGTCAGGTCGTTCAGCCCGGTGAGGTCGTGAATGATGGCGTTGATGGGGAAGGTGGCGGCCACGCTGACTAGGATGCCCAGCAGGCCGGCCGCCAGCCCCACAATAAGGGTCTCGGCGTTGAACACCCGGGACACGTCCCGCTTGGACGCGCCCACCGCCCGGAGAATGCCGATCTCCTTGGTGCGCTCCAGCACAGAGATGTTGGTGATGATGCCGATCATGATGGAGGACACCACCAGGGAGATGGACACAAAGGCGATGAGCAGATAGCTGATGCCGCTGATGATGCCAGTGATGGAGCTCATCAGCATGGCCACATAGTCGGTGTAGGTGATCTGGTCGTCCTCGGACACGCCGGCGTTGTACTCCTTGATCAGGTCGGCGATCTGGTCCTTCTGGGCGAAGGTGGTGGCGTAGATGCTGATGGCGGAGGGGGAGTCCAGCCGCACATAGCCCAGCAGGTCCAGGTTGTCCTCATAGGTGGAGGAGGACTTTGTGGGGGGCATATAGTGGTCGTAGAGGTAGACGAACTGCTCGTCGGTGAGGGGCGTGGGAACGCCCATGGACAGCCCCGCCATGCCGGGCTGGGAAAACTCCGCTTCCCGATCCATGGCGTGATCCAGCATAGCGGCCAGCTGATCCTGGGGCAGGGCGACCAGCTGCTGTTCCACCCCGGCGGCGTACTGCTCCCTCACCCCCTGGGCCACGGCCTCCTCCACCCGCTCAAACAGCTCCTCGTCGCTCATGTCGGCGATGTAGCCCCGGACGGTGTCGCCGTCCACCCCCATCTCCCCGGCGTACTGCTGGACGATCATCTCCTCAATGGTCTGACGGGTCATGCCCTCCATCTGCTGGGACACCACCATGTCCACATAGTCCTGGGAGGGCTGGCTCATCACGTCAACATAGGCCGCCGCCTTCTCCTGGGCGGACAGGGTGGACAGATGTTCTGTGATGGCGGACACCTTCTCTTCATCGGTGGGCTCCACGTCGGTGTCCTTGGGGAAGGGCAGGCCAGAGATCACGTCGGTGTCGGGGTCGTCCAGCTGGGCCTTCAGGATTTCGGTGCCTCCGGTGGTCTCAATGGCGTACCGGGTGAGGGCGCTGGTGTAGCCGATGCCGCCGGACAGCATCCCGGTGCTCCCCTCCAGGGGCCGGGCGATGCCCGCCACCTTCAGGCGGATGCCGGTATCCTCGCTGTTGTAGAGGAAGTCCATCCCCGCCTGGGTGGCGGACATGTCGGTGTAGGTGCCGGAGGCTGGGTCGTGCTGGTAGTACTCCGCAGGGAGGATGAGCTTGAAGCCCAGCCGGCACAGCTCCTCATAGGACCAGTTCATGTCCTCCAGCTCCACCGTCTCCCCCTTGGACATGGAGACCATGGCCTCCTCCATGTCGTCGTGGGGCATCAGGCCCAGGGCATACAGCATCAGGTCGGAGATCTCATTGTTCTCGTCCACAAACAGGATGACTTCATTATAGGCCTCCGGCCAGGAGCCGTACAGCAGCTCGTAGTCGGCCTGGACCTGGGGGGCGATGAGCGCGCCGTCCTCGCCGGGCAGCAGCTCCTCCCACACGTCCATGCTGGAGTACATGGCCCCCATGGAGTTGAAATAGGAGGAGTAATCTCCGCCGTACATGGCGGCCATGGCGTCCTGCATCAGGGTCATCACATCGCACTTGATGATATCCCCGTTTTCGTCCTGGGTGTAGATGTCAAAGCCAAAATCGTAGCTGTAGTGGATGTTGGCCATGTCCTTGATGCCGCCGCCCCCGTTGTCCAGATACTCCTTGAAGGCCTCCAGGTTGTTGGTCTGGGTCTCGGCGTTGAGCATGGAGTCCATCAGGTCGTACATCACGGTGGAGGCGTATACCCGGTCGGGGTCCTGGCTGGAGGCGCCGCCTGCCGCTCCGTCCCGGTGGGCCCCCATGAGGGAGGCCATCATGGCGGTCATGTCGGTGCTCTCCGCCTGGATGGTGAGGGGGTAGCTGGTCAGGGTGTCCTCCTGCACCTGGTTGATGTAGGTGTTGATGCCGGTGGACAGGGCCAGGATGAGGGCGATGCCGATGATGCCGATGGAGCCGGCGAAGGCGGTGAGCACCGTGCGGCCCATCTTGGTGCGCAGGTTGGTCAGGGACAGGGACAGGGCGGTGAGGAAGGACATGGAGGGCTTTTTGTCCGCCCGGGCCTGTTTGCCGGTGAGAACGGGGGTGTCCTCCTGGGCGTGGTAGGGGTTGGAGTCCCCCGTCACCCGGCCGTCCTTCAGGGTGATGATGCGGGTGGAGTACTGCTGGGCCAGCTCGGGATTGTGGGTGACCATGATAACCAGCCGGTCCTGGGCCACCTCCTTCAAAAGCTCCATCACCTGCACGCTGGTCTCGGAGTCCAGCGCGCCGGTGGGCTCGTCGGCCAGGAGGATGTCCGGGTCGTTGATGAGGGCCCGGGCGATGGCCACCCGCTGCATCTGCCCGCCGGACATCTGGGAGGGCACCTTGTTGAGCTGGTCACCCAGCCCCACCCGCTCCAGGGCCTGGATGGCGCGGCGGCGGCGCTCCGCCTTGGACACGCCGGCCAGGGTTAGGGCCAGCTCCACGTTGGCCAGCACCGTCTGGTGGGAGATCAGGTTGTAGCTCTGGAACACGAAGCCGATGGAGTGGTTGCGGTAGGCGTCCCAATCCCCGTCCCTGTAGTCCTTGGTGGAGCGGCCATTGATGATGAGGTCGCCGCTGGAGTAGCGGTCCAGCCCGCCGATGATGTTCAGCGTGGTGGTCTTGCCGCAGCCGGAGGGGCCCAGGATGGACACGAATTCATTTTCCCGGAACTCCAGGTCCACCCCCCGCAGAGCGTCGATGGTGCTGCCGCCCAGGGTGTACTGCTTGGTGATGCCAACAAGTTTCAGCATATGTTTTGGTCTCCTTTGGTTTGTTCGAATAGATAGTCCAGCATTTGGTTGGCCGCATGGTAGCCCCGAAGCAGCTCTTCCTTGGCGTCGGTGGGCAGGTCGTTGAGCAGCTCCAAAAAGTGGTTGAGCCGCTGCTGGAGCCGCTCCGCCGCCTCCCTCCCCTTGGGGGTGAGGGAGAGGATCACCACCCGGCGGTCTTCCGCCCGCCGGGTGCGGGTGAGGAAGCCCTCCCGCTCCAGCTTCTTGCACAGGGAGGAGGCGTTGGCCTGGTCCATGACCGCCAGCTCACTGATGTCCCCCACCGCCGCGTCCTGCCGGTACAGGTGGGCCAGCACGCAGGCCTGGAGAAGGGTGAGATTTTCCGACTGGACCACCGGGTCCAGCAGGCGGGAGGTCTTGGCCTTCAGCGTCTGAAACATGGTGAGAACGGATATCCGTTCGGTTTCGCTCACGGTATCACCTCCGATATATTTGCTTCACATATATTAGCGCGGGCTATCTCCATTGTCAAGAAAAATACATGTTGTTCACATATTATTTACAGGCGTGAAAACGCCCCCTCCCGAACAGGAGGGGGCGGGGATGCCCTGCGTTCACGCTCCCATTGAGCGCACAACGGGTCGCTTTCCCTTCGACTGGCCTCACAGACAGAATTGCTCCGCAATTCCTGGTCTGCAGAGCTCGCTTCGGTCCAAGCGCCCCTGTGCACCTGTTGTCGCGCTATTTTTTCCCCGGCAGCGCGAAACCCAGCACCGTCCCGCACAGCCCGCCGATGATATGGGTGAGCTGGGAGATGTTGTCCCGGACGAAGATGGCGTCCCACAGCTCGCCCCCCAGGTAGAAGATGGCCACCAGAATGAGGGTGGTGGGAATGGTGCCGTTGCGCACCCCGCCGAAGGAGGACAGCAGGATCATCATAAACACGATGCCCGACGCCCCCAGCAGGGCGGTGCCAGGGAAGAAGAGGAACTGCACCAGCCCGGACACCAGGGCGGTGAACAGGATGGCCCACAGCACGTTCCAGCTGCCGAACCGGTCCTCCAGGTTGGGGCCCAGCACCAGGATGAGCACCATATTGCCGATGTAATGGGCGTAGCCGCTGTGGCCCAGCACGTGGCCGAAGAAGCGCACCCAGGCCAGGGGGTCGGCCAGGGAGCACTGGTAGACGGAGAACAGGTGGTGGTTGGTCCAGCCGGCGGTGAGGTAGTTGGCCGCCAGGGTGATGAGGGAGAGCAGGGCAAAGGTGAGGGCCACAGGGGCGTTGTAGGAGATCTTCATGGTGGGGTGGTTCATATCGTTTCGGGCCATAACAGGTCACCTCGAGTCAATAATACAGCCAGCCGCAGAAACGGCTGGCTGTATTATAACCGATTCTTCCGAAAAAGGGAAGAGAAATTTGCAGCGGGTCAATAGGGGGCGGGCCGGGCCTCCTCCGTGCCCGCGGGGAACTCCTCCGCGGGCTGGGCCTTTTCCTTCTCCGTGACTGCGGGGAACTTCTCCATGGGCTGGGCCCCGCCGGGGACGGCCGCGCCGTCGGAGATGACCGCGCCGCCGGGGACGGCGTCCTCGCCGTGGTAGATCTGATCGCCGTCCTCGGTGACGGCGGGGACGGGCTGTTCGTCGGGGGCCGCGGGAGCGGGAGCGGGGCCTTTCACCGTCTCGTCTGTCAAGGTGTCCAGCCTGCCGGTGCGCAGCCGCACCCGGATGGCGTCGCCGTCTGGGTCGAACTGGGCCAGCTTGGCCAGCACCTCCTTGGGGATATCTTTACCATCACTGTGAATATCCACGCCAAGGCAGTTTTCCATCACGTCCACACCAAAGCCGCACAACAGGTCCATGTCCGCCTCCTCCAGCACCTGACTGATGGGCTCCATCAGCTGGTCCAGGTAGCTCCGGGAGTATTTCACATCCTTGAATACCACCTCACCGCCGCACCATTCCTCAATCTGCGCCTCCAGCTCGTCGGTGCGGAAGCCGTCCACAAGGGCCACCGCCAGCTTGGCCTCCGGGTAAAAGCTGTTGTCGATCCAGGCCCCGCCGTACCAGCCGGGGTAGGCTTCCGGCTCGTAGCCTCCCTGCCCGCCCAGGCCTTGGAGCAATCCCTGGTATTGGGCCGCAGCCTTCTCCTGAGCGGGGGCGTCCTGGCCGGGGACGGTGTATTCGGTGCCGTCAATACCTGTTTCCCCCCTGTCGTTGCCCACATAGGCACCGCCGGGTATGATGCCGGGGCCGAATGTCCCACCCGCCGGGGCTTTCACGTCGCCCTGCGTGGTCATGCCGCCGCCCTCCAGCACCGTGTAGCTGTGCAGGGGCGGGTGGGCCGCCTGATACGCGGGGTAGGCCCCCAGTACCAGCACCGCGCAGGCGGCACAGGCCGCGACGGCCTTCCAGCGGAATTTGGGGCGGATCACCTTGCCGTCCGCCGCCTGGACGTAGTCCTCGTTTACGTCCCCGATCAGATCTAAAAGCTCGTGGTTTTTCATAAATCAAAACCCTCCTGTTCAAGATGGGCCCGCAGCTTCTGCCGCAGGCGGTGGAGCGTGGTGGTGGTCTGGGTCTTGCTCATGCCGAACCGCTTGGCGAGCTGCTCCACGCTGTCCAGATACCAGTACCGCCGCAGGAACAGGCTCCGGCTGCGTTCCGGAAGGCCCGCCAGGAAGCCGTCCAGCGCGGCCCGGAGGGCCTGACGGTCCATGGCCCCCTCCGGGGTCTCGCCGCCGGACACCACCTCGCTGAGCTCGTCCAGGGCCAGGGCCGTCTGTCCGCCGCCCCGCTTCTGGGCCATGTCCGCCCGGCGGACGCTGAGGGCCAGGTTGCGGGCGATCCGCCCCGCGAAGCCCTTCAGCGACCGGGGGTGCTGGGGCGGGATGGACTGCCAGCACTTCAGCCACGTGTCGTTGACACATTCCTCCGCCGCGCCCCGGTCGTCCAGGATGCCGTTGGCGATGGCGGCGCAGTAGCCGCCGTACTGCCGCTGGGCGGCCTCTACGGCCCCCTCGTCCCGGGCGAGGAACAGCCCGATGATCTCCTTGTCGTCCATGGTGTATCACTCCTTGAAAGGCCCTTTCACCTATAAAGACGCGGTTTTGGGGAAATGGTCACAGGGACGGGAAAAATAGGCGGTCGCCAGACCGCGCTTCCGCAAAAAAGAACCGGGGCTGGCTGTTGTTGGGCCATCCCCGGTTCACAAGAAAATCCCTGTTCAGACGACGGCTTGGGTCGGTGAATACAGGCCGTCAAACGTCATTGGCGCTCCTCGATGACGACATGGAGCGGATCTCCATCCTGTTTTCCCAGCTGCTTCCGGATGGATTTGAGCACGCCGATCATGTAGCAGACGTTCCCGTGAGCGTCCTTCAGCCCCATGTTCACAATGCTGCCGTCGTAGGGGACGCCGTCGAATTCGGCGTGGACCTTGACCCGCCCCTTCCCGAACTGCTCCCGAATGTCCCAGGGGAAGACCACATACGCGCCGCCCTTCTCCGGGATTTCGTGGAGAACGGTGTCGTATTCAAATCGTTTTGCCATCATGTCTCCTCCATAGGCGGCGTCATCATTGGAGCACAGGGCGGTCCGATTTTAGGAATGGGAGGTGTCCACAATCGCGATGCTGGAGTCCCCCTGCCGGGCCTGCTCCAGAACCGCGCGGGCCAGCACCTGAAAGGTTTTGTGAGAGGACGACGCCCCCGAGATCGCGTCAATGCCGCCCTTGCCCTGGCCCTCCAGGAGCTGGCCGGCGTAATACCGGGTATACTCGTTGGGGTAGGTGCCGTTGGAGTGGAGCATGGTCTGCATATACGCGTTGTCCCAGCTCTTGATGAAGCCGCTGGCATTCTCCGCGTTGTACTCGACGGAGACGATGCTTCCGCCCTTGACCAGGATGGTGATATATTCCTTCCAGCCGTGGCTGAATTCGGACGCCTGGGCAGTATAGTATCCGTCCTGAAGCCCGCTTTGATTCCCGCAGGATGCCAGCAGGGATGCCATCAGCAGCAGGCTGAAAAGTATGGCGCAAATCCGTTTCATCGCCTGTACGTCTCCTTCAAAATAAATTTTCTCACCTGGACCTGGAGCGCCTCGGCCTCCTTGGCCAGCGAGCCGCTGGACTGCTCGGTCTCCCCCGCGTTTTGCAGGTTGCGGTCCGCCACGGCGGAAATGGCGTCGATGCGGGTCTCCATGGCGGCCAGGGCGGTCTCCTGGCCCTGCACCGCCGCCGCCAGCTGATCCGAGATGATGTTGATCTGGGCGGAGACATCGGAGATTTCCCGCAGGGATCCGGCGGTATCCGCGGTGAGCACCACGCCGGTCTGGATGATCGCCTTGGTGTTGTCGACCATCTCCGTGGCGCTCTTGGCGGCCTCGGCGCTTTTGGCGGCCAGCTGCTTCACCTCGTCGGCCACCACCGCGAAGCCCTTTCCGGCGGCTCCGGCGCGGGCGGCCTCCACAGAGGCATTGAGGGCCAGAATGTTGGTTTGGAACGCGATGTCCTCGATGTCCTTGGCAATTTTGGTGATTTGCTGTGCGTTGGCGCTGATATCGTCCATCGCGGAGGACAGGGCGGCCATCTGCTGGTTGGCGCTCCGAATGCGCCGGGTGATCTCCTCGGTCTGGGAGCGGGTCTGGCTGCTGCTCTCCGTGACGTCGGCCAGCCGGTCCTTTACGCGGGTCACCTCGTGGACCAGCTCCTCAGTGGACTGGTTCTGCTCCAGAGAGGCCTGGTGCAGCTGCACGGACTGCCCGCTCAATTGTGCCGCCATATCGGTAAGCCGGTCTGCGGCGGCGCGGAATCCCAGCAGGGTCTCATTCATGGACTCGGTGATGGTGTGCAGGCTGCCGCGGATCAGGGAGAAGTCGCCCTTGTAATCCACCTGGGGCTGCGTGCGCAGGTCTCCGTCCGCAACCTGCGTCAATACCTGCTGGATATCGGATATGTACCGGTTCAGGCTCTCCAGCGTGGCGTCCAGCGTCTGTGTCATGACCTCCAGCTCATCCCCGGAGCGGACGGGAAGCACATCTGTGTGCAGGTCGCCGTTGGAGAGGGCCACCATCCGGTCCGTGACCTGCTTTACGGGGATGGAGATGGAGCGGGCCAGGCGCAGGACCACCAGGATGGAGACCGCCAGAACCGCCAGGGTGGCCAGAATGGACACCAGCATGGCGCCGTTGATGAAATGGCTGTAATCCGACTTGGGAATCTGGATGACCAGGGACCACTGCGTCCCGCGGATGGGGGAAAACGCCACCAGCATCTGCTCTCCGTCGATGGGGAATTCCGTAGCGCCAGTTTCCCCGGTGGTCACCCGCTGGACCGCGTCCGTGTTGCCGCCGCTGAGCTGGTCCAGCGAACTCCCGCCCAGGGCCAGAGACTGGTCGGGGTGGCCGGTGACGACGCCCTCCCGGTTGACCATGTAGGCCATGCCGCTTCGCCCCAGGTTGATGCTGCTGATCACATCGTTGAGCGTGTCGTATTTATAGACGCCCATCACGTAGAAAACGGTCTCGCCGTTCTGCTTCACAGGCATACCCATTGTGATGCCCAGCTTGCCCTGGTAGATGGTGGACGGGTCGGTGGTCAGGTTGTCCGTCTCCTGCAAAAGCGCCAGAAAGCCGCTGTCCAGATGGTCCGGCGCGCCCTCAATCCCCTGCATCAGCCGGCCGTCCAGGCCGTACAGGGCGATGGTGTGAAACTCGTAGATTTCGGCCGCCTCTTCCAGCACCGCGGTGCGGTTTTCCGCAGCGGCTGCGGAATTGGGGCGGGGGGTCTCGGTTTCCTCCGGGCCGGCGGGGGAGACTGTGTGCATCCGGGAGTCGCCGGCAATGGTCATCATGCGGTCCGCCAGCATGTGGATGTTGGCCTCCACGGTTTTGGCCGACTGCCGGGCCATGGGCTGAAGGCTGTCCAGCAAAATGCTGTTGGCCAGCGATTGCATGGCAAGGCCCATAATCGCACAGCATATCACCACCAAAATCAAGATATTGAGGGTGGTATTCCTCAAAATCCTTCTGTTCAGGCTCCGTTTGATCCCCCGGCTGGCGAGGAGATTCGCTTGCGTTCCCGTCACGTTCCCGTCGCTCCTTTTCTGGATGATTTTTATTGATGGATAGAACAAAAAGTCGTTCGTTCTTTTGTTCGCAAGCTTGGCGCTATACAGAACCGATGGACGATAGACTTTGAAAAGGAGTATACCATAGATGTTCAAAAAAGGGAAGCACTTTTTCAGCGCTTCCGGTCAGTCCGAGCAAATTTGTGGAGCCCGGCGTCCTCCATCCTTTCCAGTCGTTCCATCTGGATGTTCAGAAGGATCACGTTGAAGCCGCCGCTCTCCAGCAGGGCGGGGCCACTGAAAAAGCTGCTGATGCGGCAGGAGTCAATCTGATTTTCCAATGCCGCAAATTGGTTGTGAAATGCTTCCTGACCGGGTTATCTAAAAAAATTTAAATTCTCACTTTACAAGGGCGGGAAATTCTGCTATACTATGCAGGTGCCATGAGATATGCGCCCGTAGTTCAATGGATAGAGCGTCAGATTCCGGTTCTGAATGTTGGGGGTTCGAGTCCCTCCGGGCGTACCAAGTTCATGTGGTGAAAATGCTATCTTGCCCGTCAAGCCAGTGTTTTCAACGCATTCGCGGCCCTCGGAAAGTGAAATCCGAGGGCCGCGAAATTTTGCTATCCGCAAGCTGTTTTCCCAAACAGGAGGGTC
>CAJUEC010000027.1 GCA_910585155.1 uncultured Oscillospiraceae bacterium | reverse complement strand
AAAAAGTACACATTTCCGCAAAAAATATGGTGCGAAACGGTTTGGTTTCAAGGGACCGCCGGGCGCAAAAAATCACCCCCACGCAGATTGCTCCAATCTGCGTGGGGGTGATTTGACGATGAAATGGCGGAAGACGCGCCGCCAGGATCATTCGCACAGGTCGAGAATGATGTGGGTGAACAGCTTGGCGGACAGCATCAGGTCGCTGACTCGAACCCGCTCATCCGCGCCGTGGAGGTGGGTGTCAAACCCGGGCAGGGTGCAGCCGAAGGCCACGCCGCCGGGGATGTCGTGGACGTAGGTGCCGCCGCCGGTGGACAGGCACTCCCCCTTGAGGCCGGTGTACTCCTCGTACCGCTTGAGCAGGGTGCGGATAAAGGGGCTGTCCGCGGGGACGTGGTGGGGCGCGCCCTGCTCCCCCTCAAAGGTGAAGCCCCGGTCCTCGAAGGCGGCCCGGGCCACCTCCAGGCAGTTCTCCGGGGTGGCGCACAGGGGGGCGCGGCTGTCGAAGCGGCCCTCCAGCCCGGTCTCGGTGACCTCCAGCAGGGAGAAGGTCACGGTGAGGGGCCCGGCGATGGGCTCCTCCTGGGCGATGCCCAGGGCCCGGCCCAGGTAGTCCCCGTGGGGCAGCAGGGCGTTGAGGTCGTGGAGGGCGGTCTTGCAGGGGCCGTCCGCCAGGGGCAGGGCGCACAGCAGGGCCACCAGCCCGGTGAGGGCGTTGTTCCCCCCCTCGGGGTAGGCGGCGTGGGCCCCCTCCCCCTTGGCCCGGATGACGGTGACCCCGCCCTCATGGGCGAAGGTGAACTTGACCCCGGTGCGGGCGGTGATGTCCCGGGCCAGAGGCTGCACATCGTACATTGTCAGCCCCTCCACGCCGGCGGAGGCGTCCCCCGGCAGCACGTTGATGCGGATGCCGCCGTGGAGCCAGCTCACCCGGGGCAGCTCGGCCTGGACCGGCCAGCGCCGGGTGAAGGTGGGCTTGAGCCCCCCCTTCTCCGTGTTGATGACGGGGAAGCCGGAGTCCGGGGAGAAGGTGGCGGGGGCAAAGGGGTGCCGGGCGAAGTACCAGGCGATGTCCCCCGAGCCGCTCTCCTCGTTGGTGCCCATGATGAGCTTACAGTTCTTTTTCAGCGGCACGCCCAAATCCTTCACCGCCTTCATGGCCAGCAGGGAGGCGACCACCGGGCCCTTGTCGTCGTCGGTGCCCCGGCCGTAGAGCAGGCCGTCAACCAGCTTGGGGGAGTAGGGCTGGGTGACGGTCCACCCCTCCCCGGGGGCCACCACGTCCAGGTGGCCCAGGATGTGCAGCGCGTCCTCCCCGCCGTTCAGGTCGGCGGTGCCCACATAGCCCTCGTGGTTCTGGGCGGCCAGCCCCCACTCCTGGGCGATGGCCAGGGCCGCCTCCAGGGCGGCGGCGGGGCCGGGGCCGAAGGGGGCGCCGGGGGCGGGGGCGCCCTCCACGCTGCCGATGGACACCAGGCGGCTCACCGCCTCCACCAGCAGCGGCTCCTTGTCCGCGAAATAGGCTTCAATCTGTTCTCTTGTCATATGTAACACTCCTCGTCTCCCCGCGGGCCGTCTCTCAGGCCGTGCGGGGCCCCTTTTGGGGCAGCCGCCGCGCCCGGGGGCCGCCGGCTTTTGCACCAGTATACCCCATTTTTCTGTCAAATACAAGGGAAAGAGGGAGCTACTCCCCCAGTCCCTTTTCCACCTCGTCCAGGTATTTGTAGACGGTGTAGCGGGACACTGACAGCCGCCCGGCCACATAGGGCACGGACTTGCGGTAGGAGAAGGCGCTGCGCCGGCGCAGCAGGGAGATCAGCCTGAGCCGCTCCGCCTTGCCCATGATCTCCACCGGCTTGCCCATCTCGGCCACGCACTGGTCGAAGAGGTCGGCCAGCTGCTTGGCGTTGTCCGGCTGCCACAGGGCGGAGCGCAGGTCAGACCGGGCGTTCATCAGGTCGCCCAGGATGCGGTTGGCGAACACCAGGGAGGTGTAGTCAAAATTGATGCCCAGGGCCAGGTTGTAGTCCTCCCCGATCATGTGGAAGGTGGAGGACTTGGTCTGCCGCCCGTCGGGGGTGACGGCGGCCAGATTCACCTGGTCGGTGGAGGCGGTCTCCTGGTCCAGCGTCAGGCCGATGCCCATGATATCCATGGTGGAGCCCACCTCCCGGCCGGACACGTGGCCGTTGTAGATGGACAGGATGGGGTGGGTGGGGACACCCATGTCGTGGACCAGGGTTTCGCAGGAGGAGCCGAACATCTCAGCGATGCCCCGAGCAGTTCGGTCCAAAAATTCAAAGGCTTCCTCTCGATTCATGGCGGGCAGCTCCTTTGGGTGAAATGAGCCCCGGGCCGGGGCTCTGCTCTAATTGTACCCCTTTTCGCGGGAAAAGACAAGCCCCAGGCGCAGGCCGGCCTTCTTTGCAGATCGGAATGATTCCGCCGCTGGCGCCGTTTTAAAATTGCTGTTTACTTTATCTCTTTTATCTGTTAAAATGGAGAAAACGCAGGAAGCGGGAGGGATGGATGTGCCAAAAACTGCCAATAAGCAGCGCAGCATGGCGCTTTATGAGAGCATTTTGCGGCTGAACACCATGGAGGAGTGTGTGGCCTTTTTTGACGACCTGTGCACCGTGGGTGAGCTGCGGGCCATGGAGCAGCGCTACGACGTGGCCCGGCTGCTGGACGAGGGGTTGGTGTACACCGAGATTTTGGAGCGGACCGGGGCCAGCTCGGCCACCATCAGCCGGGTAAACCGCATCTTTTCCTTTGGGGCCGGGGGCTTCCGCACCATGATCGAGCGGGAGAAAGAGAGAAAGGCGCAGGACTAGGACCGGCCAGGGCCGGTGCTTTCTCCGAAAAAACTGTAGACGCAAAGACTCCCCGCCGCAGGCGGGGAGTCTTTGCGCTTTTTGATCACCCTCGGATTGGCCGTGGGGCTCTTATTTGAAGTACAGCGCGCCCGACTCAAAAATGGGCTGGAGCTTGTCGCCGGGGATGTTTTTCGCTACGAACTCCCCCCGCCGCTCGGAGTGGCCCATCTTGCCGAACACCCGGCCGTCAGGGGAGAAAATCCCCTCGATGGCCAGCAGGGAGCCGTTGGGGTTGACGGAGATGTCCATGGACGGCACGCCTGCGGCGTCCACGTACTGGGTGGCCACCTGGCCGCCCGCGATGAGCTGATCCAGCGCGGCCTGGGGGGCCACAAAGCGGCCCTCGCCGTGGGAGACGGGGATGGCGTGAAGGTCGCCCACCTGGGACTTGAGCATCCAAGGGGACTGCACCGAGGCCACCCGGGTGGTGACATACCGGCTCTGATGGCGGCCGATGAAGTTGTAGGTCAGGGTGGGGCTGTTCTCGTCCACCGGGGAGATCTCCCCCCGGGGCAGCAGCCCCAGCTTGAGCAGGGCCTGGAAGCCGTTGCAGATGCCCAGCATCAGCCCGTCCCGGTGCTTTAGCAGATCATGCACCGCGTCGGTGAGCCGGGGGTTGCGGAAGAAGGAGACGATGAGCTTGGCGGAGCCCTCCGGCTCGTCGCCGCCGGAGAAGCCGCCGGGGAAGAACACAATCTGGGCGTTCCGAATGGCCCCCTCCAGCTCCAGGGCGGACTGGGCCAGGGCGTCGGGGGTGAGGTTGCGGATGACCACGGTCTCCGCATCCATCCCCGCCCGCAGGCAGGCCCGGACGCTGTCGTACTCGCAGTTGGTGCCGGGGAACACGGGTATGACCACCCGGGGGCGGGCGATCTTCCCGTCGAACACCGCGGGGGAGCGGCGGTCCCAGGAGATGGTCTCCACCTTCTCGGAGGTGCCCGCCCGGGTGGGATAGACCTCCTCCAAGGTCTGCTCATTGAGCTTGAGCAGCTCGTCGATGGGGGCGGAATCCTTGCCAATCGTAATGACGGGCTCGGCGGTGGTGATACCGAGCCGTACCGCTTTGCAATAAACCTTGACGTCCTCCGTCAGCTCCGTCAGGATGGGACAGGGCCACGGCCTGCCCATCCAGAAAGCATTGGGTTCCTCCTTCTCGGCGGTAAAGCCGATCCGGTTGCCGAAAGACATCTTCATAACGCCCTCGGCGATGCTGTTCTCCACCGCCCAGGCGGCTTTTACTTTCCCGTCCCGGGCCAGCTTGTGGAACTGATTCCAAGCAAAATTGATCTCCCCTGTGGTTTCGCCGCCAAACAGATATACCGGATGTCCCGCCTCCTTGAACTCGGGGGAGAGCACCTCCCCGGCCTTCACGGGGGCGATGGCGAAGGAGATGAGGGTGGGCGGCACGTCCCGATCCAGGAAGGAGCCGGACATGGAGTCCTTCCCGCCGATGGCGGCGGCTCCGTAGTCCAGCTGGGCGTCCAGCGCGCCCAGGAGGGCGGCAAAGGGCTTGCCCCAGCGGGCGGGCTCGTCCCGCAGCTTTTCAAAGAACTCCTGCATGGTGAGGTACACCGCCGTGGGGTCCGCCCCCGCCGCCACCAGCTTGGCGATGGAAACAGTCACCGCGTCATAGGCCCCGTTGTAGGGGTCGGCGGACAGCGCGTCCGGGTCGCAGCCCCAGGCCATGACGCTGGCCTGATCGGTCTCCTCCCCCGGCATGGTGGGCAGCAGGGCCGCCATGGCCTGGGCGGGGGTGGTCTGGGTCCTGCCGCCGAAGGGCATGAGCACGGAGCCCGCGCCGATGGAGCCGTCGAACCGCTCCACCAGCCCCCGGCGGGAGGCGCACTTCAGGCTGGCCGCCATCTCCCGCAGGCTGGCAAAGTCATGCCCCACCATGGGGTAATCCCGCTCCGGGACGGACACCCTGGCGTGCTTCACCGCGCCGTTGGTGTTCAAAAACTCCCGGCTCAGATCCGCGATGGTCTGGCCCCGCCAGGTCATCACCATCCGGGGGCTTTCCGTCACCACCGCCACCCGGTAGGCCTCCAGGTTCTCCGCCTGGGCCATGGCGATGAACTGCTCCTCGTCCTCGGCGGCGATGACCACCGCCATGCGCTCCTGGCTCTCGGAGATGGCCAGCTCGGTGCCGTCCAGCCCCTCGTACTTTTTCCGCACCGCGTCCAGGTCGATGGACAGCCCGTCCGCCAGCTCGCCGATGGCCACGGACACGCCCCCCGCCCCGAAGTCATTGCACCGCTTGATCATCCGGGTGACGTTCTCATCCCGGAACAGCCGCTGGAGCTTGCGCTCCTCGGGGGCGTTGCCCTTCTGCACCTCGCTGGCCATGGTGGCCAGGGATTTTTTGTTGTGGCTCTTGGAGGACCCGGTGGCCCCGCCGATGCCGTCCCGGCCGGTGCGGCCCCCCAGTAGGATCACCACGTCGCCGGGGGCGGGGCGCTCCCGGCGCACATGGCCGGCGGGGGCGGCGGCCACCACCGCGCCGCACTCCAGCCGCTTGGCGATGTAGCCGGGGTGGTACAGCTCCGCCACGTGGCCGGTGGCCAGGCCGATCTGGTTGCCGTAGGAGGAGTAGCCCGCCGCGGCGGTCTGGGCGAGCTTCCGTTGGGGCAGCTTGCCCTCCAGCGTCTCGGACAGGGGCACCGTGGGGTCGCCGCCCCCCGTCACCCGCATGGCCTGGTGGACGTAGGCCCGGCCGGACAGGGGATCCCGGATGCAGCCGCCGATGCAGGTGGCCGCGCCGCCGAAGGGCTCGATCTCGGTGGGGTGGTTGTGGGTCTCATTCTTGAACATGAGCAGCCAGTCCTGCTCCTCCCCGTCCACCACCGCAGGGACGTGGATGGAGCAGGCGTTGATCTCCTCGCTCTCGTCCAGCTCGGGCAGGAGGCCCCGCTTTTTCAGCACCTTGGTGCCGATGGTGGCCATGTCCATCAGGGTCTGGGGGCGCTTTCTGGCCTTCTCCTCACCATACACCTCCACCCGGGCGGCGAGATACCGCTCATAGGCCCCCTGCACCCGGGGGTCCTGGATGTCCACCCCGTCCAGGTGGGTGGAGAAGGTGGTGTGCCGGCAGTGATCGGACCAGTAGGTGTCCACCACCCGCACCTCGGTGATGGTGGGGTCCCGGCGCTCCCAGTCCCGGAAGTAGTTCTGGAGGAATTTCAAATCGTCCAGGTCCATGGCCAGCCCCAGCCGGTCCAGCTCTTCGCGGAGCCCGTTCTCGTCCAGGGCGGTGAAGCCGTCCAGCACGGCCACCTGGCCGGGGACGTCATAGCTGCGCTCCAGGGTGTCCGGCTTGTCCATGGAGGCCTCCCGGCACTCCACCGGGTTGATGAGGTAGCCCGAGATTTTCTCCAGCTCGGGGACGGACAGCACCCCCTCCAGCACGTACACCTTGGCGTAGGCCACCAGGGGGCGCTCCCCCCCGGTCATCAGCTGGATGCACTGCCCGGCGGAGTCTGCCCGCTGGTCAAACTGGCCCGGCAGGGCCTCCACCGCCAGCAGGCTGTGGGTCCCGGCGGGGCGGGGGAAGTCCTCGTCATACACCGCGTCCACCTGAGGCTCGGAGAACACCGTACCCTTGGCCTGCCGGTAGACCTCGGGGCCGACGCCCTCCACGTCGTAGCGGTGAAGGATGGTCAGGGCGCTGAGGCCCCTGACACCCAGCTGCTCCCGGAGGTCCCGGCACAGGCCCTGGGCCTCCACGTCAAAGCCGGGGCGCTTGTGGACATAGCAGCGAAATACTTGGCTTTTCATGGTTTTCTATCTCCTTCTCTCGGCGGAGGTCCGCCAGCCGGGCAGGGGCCCGGAGAATCAACGATTTGAAGTGGTGCTCCAGTCTTCCATGCGGTAAAAGGGGTTGGCCCGGGTGGGCTGGAGGTTGGAGACCATCCCCCACCGCACCAGCAGGGAGCCCCGTTTGAAGCACAGCGGGGCGATGGGGACATCCTGAGCCAGCTGGGCGCAGAGGGCCCGGGCGGCCTCGGTCCTGGCCTCCCCCTGGGCGGCCCTCCACTGGGCCAGGGCCAGCGCGGCGTCCTGGCTGGAGTAGCCGCCATAGTTCAGCGCCCCGGTGAGCAGCGGGGCGGGGTCAAAGTCCCCGGTGAGGCGAACCTCACCGATGTATAGATCGAAGTCCCCCCGGGCCAGGGCGGCGGTGTAGCTGGACCAGGGCAGGGTGCGCACCGTGACGGCGGCGCCCAGCGCCCGCAGGGCCTCCGCCAGGGCCTCCGCCGCCCCCTGTCGGGCCTCGTTGTCGCTGTTCACCAGCAGGGTGAGCTCCAGCGGCGCGCGGCGGCGGTAGAGCAGCCCGTCCTCCTCGCTGGGCTCATACCCGGCCTGGGCCAGCAGCAGGGCGGCCTCCTCCAGGTCGTACGCCAGCAGGGCGGCGGCCTCCCCGTCGTAGTCCCCGTGGAGGGGGGAGATGGGCAGGCAGGCCGGGTCCCCGTGGCCGGACAGCAGGGTCTGGACGATGGTCTCCCGGTCCAGCGCCCGGGAGACGGCCCGCCGGACCAGGGGGGACTGGCACGCCCCCCGGGCGGTCTGATAGCCCAGGTACAGCAGGGTGGTGGTGGGATAGCCGCAGGCCTCATAGCTGCTGGAGTAGCCCAGGGCATAGGGGGAGGAGAACTCGGTGGTAACGGCGGTGATGTCGCCGCAGTCGAAGGCGGCGATGCGCTCGTCGGCGCTGGACACCGGGGTCAGGGGGATGGTGGAATAGGGCAGGGCTGCGGCGGCGGGACAGTTGGGGTTGACATGGAGGTACAGCCGCTCCCCGGCGGTCTCGTACTGGTACCGTCCGCTGCCCAGGGGGGCGAAGGCCCCCTCCTGCTCCAGCACCACCGGCACGTCCAGCAGGGCGGGCAGCGCCCCGTTGGGGGCGGACAGGGCGATGGTGAGGGTGGCGTCATCCACGGCGGTGACGGCGATGACGCCGCTCAGCCGCTGGGCGTAGGGCCCGCCCTGCCTGGCGGCGTTCAGCGAGGCGGCGGCGTGCCGGGCGGTGAGGGGGGTGCCGTCGGAAAAGAGAACGTCCGTTTTCAGGGTGAAGGTCCACAAGGTCCCGTCCTGGCTGGGGGCGGCGGACTGGACCAGCGCCGGCCGGGGGGTGAAGGAGTTGTCCAGCTCGTACAGCCCCTGGTACACCAGGCCGGTGAGCTCCTGGTTCACCTGGCTGGTCCCGGTGATGGGGTGGAGGGAGGCGGTGGGGTCATAGCCCAGGCTGAACCGGAGGGTCTTCGGCGAATCGCTGGGGGCGGCGGAGGGGCTCTCTGACGGGGCGGGGGGCTCCTCCTCCTGCGCCAGGCAGCCCGTCAGGGACAGCGCCAGGCAGGCCGCCAGCAGCAGAGAGGCCAGCCGCCTCATGCCAGCTGAATGGCGGCGGCCATGGAGCCCCGGCTGGTGCCCTGCCGCCGGTGGCTCCAGAAACGCTCCTGGTCGCAGGCGGTGCACACCTGGCTGACGGCGATGTGGGCGGGGTCCAGCCCGGCCTGCTCCAGGCGCATGGCGTTGACCCCCTTCAGATCCACGGAGAACTTGCCGTTCTCCTTGATCTTGATGTGCTGGAGCACCGCGGTGGACAGCGCGGCGGTCATGGCGTTGGGCACGTCCTCGTGGGTCTCGAAGCAGTCGGGGCCGATGCCCGGGCCGATGGCGGCCAGGATGTTCTCCGGCCGGCAGCCGTACACGTCCTTCATCCGGGCCACCGCGGCGGTGGCGATGCCGGCGGCGGTGCCCCGCCAGCCGGCGTGGACGGCGGCGATCACCCGGCGCTCCGGGTCGTAAAACAAAATGGGGATGCAGTCGGCGGAGTAGATCACCAGGGCCACCCCGGGCAGGTCGGTCATCAGGCCGTCGGCCTCATAGGTCACCTTGTCGTAGGGGTCGGCCTTCAGGTCGGCGGTGGTGACGGTGCGCACCGCCCCGCCGTGGATCTGATTGGTCATGGCCAGCCGCCCCCCCTCTACCCCGATGGCGGCGAAAAAGCGGCGGTAGTTCTCCCGGACGTGGTCGGGGTCGTCCCCCCGGGAGACCCCCAGGTTGAGGGAGGCCCACATCCCCTCCGACACGCCGCCCAGGCGGGTGGAAAAGCCGTGGCGCACCCCGGCGCCAAAGCCCTCCGCGGCCAGGTAGGTCACGCTGTTATGAGTCCGTTCCGTGATTTCCATTTACATACTCCTCTCGCAGCAGGCCGTACCAGAAAATATCCTTCCAGGCCCCGTCCCGGCCGGGGCTGTGCCGGCGGAAGACCCCCTCCCGGACCATGCCCAGCCCCTCCAGCAGGGGGACGGCCCGGCGGATATCCTCCGTCTGGGCCACCACCTTGTGGGCACCAAGCGCGGTGAAGGCGTGGCGCAGCAGGGCCAGGCTGGCCTCCCGGGCCAGACCCTTCCCCCAGCAGTCCCGGCGGAGCACCCAGCCCAGCTCGTAGATGCCGGGGGCGTCCACCTGGTTGAACAGCAGCCAGCCCGCCAGACCGCCCCCCGCCCGCAGCCGGGCGGCGAAGGCCCCGGGGGGCGTGCGTTCCACGCAGAAGGTGCGCAGCAGCGCCTGCGTCCCCTCCCGGGTCATGGGGGCCATGTGCTCCATGGTCTGCTCGTCCCGGAAGATGTCCCACAGGGCGGGCAGGTCGTCCATGGTGAACGCCTCCAGGCGCAGGCGGTCCGTCTCCAGATGCATCGGCGTCACTCCCGTCTGAGCTCCCGCTCGAACAGTCCCCCGGACAGGGGCTTTTCCATGCCGGTGGGCCGGAAGCCCTCCCGGCGGTACCAATCGTAGGCGAATTGGTTGCTGCTGAGCACCCACAGGGTGGGCCGGGGGCACCGGGCGGCGGCGAAGCGCAGCAGCTGTCCGCCATAGCCCCTCCCCTGCCGCTCGGGCAGCACGTACAGGTTTTCAATCAGGTCGCCCCAGGTGGACACCAGCCCCACCGGACCGGGGGAGAGCAGCAGCCACAGCTCCTTCCCGGCGGCCTGCTCCTTCCGGAGATAGTCCGCCTGCCGCCGGTCGGTGTGGGCGGCCACGAACTCCGGGGTGCAGATGTCCCGGTGGGATTCCCGCCAGGCGGCGGCGTGGACCTGGGCGGCGTCCATCAGGTTTTCCTCGGTCACGGGGACGATCATGGCGCGGCCCTCAGGCGTCCCGGTGATACTCCGGGCAGGTACATTTTTTCCATTTCAGGCCGCTGCCGCAGGGGCAGGGGTCGTTGCGGCCGATCTTGACTGCCTTCTTCACCGGCTGCTTTTTGACAGTGCCGTCGCTGCCGGCGGACTGGCCGGTGATCTTGGCCACCCGCTCCCGGCGGATCTCCTCGTTGGTCTTGACCCGGACGGTGAACAGCCGGCGCACCGTCTCCTCCTGGATGGCGGCGATCATCTGCTCGAACATGTCGAAGCCTTCCCGCTTGTACTCCACCACCGGGTCGGACTGGCCGTAGGCCCGCAGGCCGATGCCCTGGCGCAGCTCGGTCATGGCGTCGATGTGGTCCATCCAGAACTCGTCCACCACCCGCAGCAGGATCACCCGCTCCAGCTCCCGCATGGCGGACTTGCCCGGGCCCATCCGCCCGGCCATGGCCTGCTCGATGACGGCTTCCCGCTGGGCGTAGTTGGCCCGGGCGGTGTCCAGCATCTCCTCAGACAGCTTTTCGGGGGAGACAGAGCCAGCCTCCTCCTGGAACTGGGCCAGCTGGGCCGGGGCGAACACCGAGCCGGACAGGTGGGCGGTGGCGGCTTTGAAGTCCTCGCCGCTGATGTGGCTCTGCTCCCCGGCGTGGCCGGCGATGCCCGCCACGGTGGAGGACAGCATATTCTCAACAGCGGCGTGGACGTCCTCCCCGTCCAGCACCTGGCGGCGCTGCTTGTAGATGACCTCCCGCTGGGTGTTCATCACGTCGTCATACTCCAGCACGGTTTTCCGGGTCTGGAAGTTCCGGGACTCCACCTGCTTCTGGGCGTTCTCAATGGCGCCGGACAGCATCTTCTGGTCCAGGGGGGTGTCGTCGTCCACCCCCAGCCGCTCCATCATGCCCTGAATGCGCTCTGAGCCGAACAGGCGCAGGATATCGTCCTCCAGGGACAGGAAGAACCGGCTCTCGCCGGGGTCGCCCTGACGGCCGGCGCGGCCCCGGAGCTGGTTGTCAATGCGGCGGGACTCGTGGCGCTCGGTGCCCAGGATATAGAGGCCCCCCGCCGCCCGGACCTGGTCGGCCTCCTCCCGGATCTCCTCCTTGTACTTGGCCTCGGTGTCGGCAAAGAGCTTCCGGGCGTCCAGAATCTCCTGGTTGTCGGTTTCGGCGTGGCCGGTGGCCTCGGCCAAGAGCTCGTCGCTCATCCCCTGGCGGCGCAGCTGAGTCTTGGCCATGAACTCCGCGTTGCCCCCCAGCATGATGTCGGTGCCGCGCCCGGCCATGTTGGTAGCCACGGTGACCGCCCCCAGCTTGCCCGCCTGGGCCACAATCTCGGCCTCCTTCTCGTGGTGCTTGGCGTTGAGGACGTTGTGCTTGATGCCCGCCCGGGTGAGCATCTTGCTCACCAGCTCGGAGATCTCGATGGACACGGTGCCCACCAGAACGGGCTGGCCCTTCTCGTGGCACTTTTTGATCTGCTCCACCACCGCCTTGTACTTGCCCGCCTGGGTCTTGTACACGATGTCGGGCTGGTCCACCCTGGCCAGGGGCCGGTTGGTGGGAATCTCCACGATGTCCAGATTATAGATGGTGCCAAACTCCTCCTCCTCGGTCATGGCGGTGCCCGTCATGCCGGAGAGCTTGTCGTACAGGCGGAAGTAGTTCTGGAAGGTGATGGTGGCCAGGGTCTTGGACTCCCGGGCCACGGTGACGTGCTCCTTGGCCTCAATGGCCTGGTGGAGGCCCTCGTTGTACCGCCGGCCGTACATCAGGCGGCCGGTGAACTCGTCCACGATGATGACCTCGCCGTCCTTGACCACGTAGTCGATGTCCCGCTTCATCACGCCCCGGGCCTTGATGGCCTGGTTGATGTGGTGGGACAGGGTGGTGTTCTCCGGGTCGGACAGGTTTTCCACGTTGAAGGCCTGCTCCGCCTTCTCCACGCCCCGGGAGGTGAGGGTGGCGGTGCGGGCCTTCTCGTCCACGATGTAGTCCGCGTCGTCGGCCGCGTCCTCCTCCTCCTTGGCGTCCACTGTCTTCACCCGCCGGCACTTCAGCCGGGCCACGAACTGGTCCGCCAGCTGGTAGAGCTGGGTGGACTGCTCCCCCTGGCCGGAGATGATCAGCGGGGTGCGGGCCTCGTCGATGAGGATGGAGTCCACCTCGTCCACGATGGCGAAGGCGTGGCCCCGCTGAACCAGCTCATCGGAGTAGATGGCCATGTTGTCCCGCAGGTAGTCGAAGCCAAATTCGTTGTTGGTGCCGTGGGTGATGTCGGCGGCGTAGGCCCGCTTCTTCTCCTCCTTGGGCACCCCGTGGATGACCAGGCCCACGGACAGGCCCAGGAACTTGTACAGCTTGCCCATCCACTCCGAGTCACGCTTGGCCAGGTAGTCGTTGACGGTGATGATGTGCACGCCCTTCCCCGCCAGGGCGTTGAGGTAGGCGGGCAGGGTGGCCACCAGGGTCTTGCCCTCGCCGGTTTTCATCTCGGCGATGCGGCCCTGGTGGAGGATGATGCCGCCGATGAGCTGCACCCGGTAGGGCCGCATGCCCAGCACCCGGTCCGCCGCCTCCCGGCAGGTGGCGAAGGCCTCGGGCAGGATGTCGTCCAGGGTCTCCCCCTGGGCCAGGCGGGCTTTGAACTCGTCGGTCTTGGCCCGCAGCTGCTGGTCGCTGAGGGCGCGGTACTCGTCGGCCATCGCCTCGATCCTGTCCACCGTGGCGGTGAGCGCCTTGACCTCCCGCTGGGAGCGGGTGCCGAATACTTTTGCAAACAGACCCATAGCGTTGTGTCCTTTCTCTTCTGTTATATAAAGCCGGTTTTGTCACGCTCGGAATGGACCCATTACGGTCCGGCTTCCCTCCGACTCGGGCTGGTCTCCGGGGCGCTGTGCGCCCCGCCGCTCGCCCTCGCTCCGGTCCAGCCGGCCCTATGGGTCTTTCCTCGCGCTTCTTGTCCAATTTAACTCGATACAGTATATCACAACCCTATGACAGAAAAAAGAGGAAATTGTAAATAATATAAGGGCTGGCAAACCGCTTTTTGTTGTGGTAGAATGTTAAGGAACTGGCAGTAAAGTCCGCGCACTTGGATGGAATCAGTCCCTTAAAACCATTTTCTAGAAAGAAGGGTCCGCCCATGCCCCGTCACGCTCAGGTCATCCGCCCCGCCATCCGGCCCGGGCGCCGGGTGGTCGCGGTCAGCGACATCCACGGCAACCTCCCCGTTCTGAGGGGGATTTTGGACAAGGTCTGCTTCACCCCGGACGATGTGCTCATCCTCGTGGGCGACCTGCTGGAGAAGGGGCCCCGCAGCCTGGACACCCTGCGCTATGTGCTGGGGCTGCAAAAGACCCACACGGTATACGCCCTGTGCGGCAACTGCGACTACATCGACCGCATGTTCCTGGAGGGCGGCGATCCTGGGGATGACACATTTTTCATCCGCATGAACGCGCGGCTGGGCGCGCCGGCGGAGCGGGCCTGTGTCTATGAGGAGCTTTGGCCCACCCTGAATTATTGGCGGGAGCGGTCCACCCTGATCCAAATGGCCATGGAGGCCGGTCTGCCCCTTCCCAAGGGGCCGGAGGAGCTGCCCGCCCTGCGCGCCGCCCTGCTGGACCGCTTCCCGGAGGAGACCGCCTTTCTGCTGAGCCTGCCCACCATCCTGGAGGCGGGGAACTTCCTCTTTGTCCACGGCGGCGTCCCCCGGGAGGACCGGCTGGAGGAGCTGGAGGCCTACCCCTGTATGAAAAACGACGACTTCCTGGGCCAGGGCCACCGCTTCCAAAAGTGGGTGGTGGTGGGCCACTGGCCGGTGACGCTGTACGATTCCCGCATTCAGCGCTCTACCCCCCTCATCGACGAAACGCGCCATATCGCCTCCATCGACGGGGGGTGCGTGCTCAAGGTGGACGGCCAGCTCAACGCCCTCATCATCCCGGACGTGTACGGGGAGGAGCTGGACTGGACCTGGTATGACGAGCTGCCCGAGGCCGTCGCCCTGGACGGTCAGGAGGCCTCCGCAGATCCCATCAACATCCGCTGGTCGGACAGCGTGGTGGAGAAGCTGGAGGAGGAGGGGGACTGCGTGCGGGTGCGCCACCCCGCCTCGGGGCGGGAGCTGTGGCTCCCCCGGGACTTCCTCAGCGTCTGGCGGGACGGCCTGACCCACACCGAGGATGCCACCGACTACCGCCTTCCGGTGGCGCCGGGGGACCGGCTGTCCCTGGTGCGGGAGACCGGGCGGGGGCGGCTGGTGAAGAAGGACGGGGTCACAGGCTGGTATCACGGGCGGGTGGCATACCGGGGAGAATCCTAGAGGCCGGCCCCGCCCGGGGCAAAAGTGACAAGCCGGTTACAGTTGTTTACAAGGTGGTACGACCCATTGACTTTCGACAAAATCCGACCTATACTGGGTTCAGCCGAGAGAAATGGGAGAGGATTGCCATGGACGAAACACAAGAGCAGGCCCTTCAGCGGGAGGAGACGGGGGGCGCGGAGGCCGCCGGTCTGCCGGAGGAGGCCGGGCCGGCCGCTCCGGGGCGGACGCCCTTCAAGCCCCTGTTTTTCGCCGCGCTGCTTCTGGCGGGGCTGCTGGCGGGCGGATGCGGCTGGCTGGCGCTCCGCGCCTGGGACTCCGCCCAGCAGGAATTCCGCCTCCACGGTCAGCTAGACCAGGAGCTGGCCGCCGCCTCCCAGCTCCGGCAGGAGCTGGAGCAGGCCAGGGCCGGCCTGACCGCTGCCCAGGGGGAGCTGGCCCAGGTCCAGGAGGAGCTGGCCCGGGCCCAAGACACCATCGACCTGCTGGAGGAGTATTCCGTGGCCACCCCGGAGGGGGTGGTGCCCGAGTACACCCAGCTCTACCCCGATTTCTACGCCCCAGACTGGGAGGGGGAGCGGGTCACCGGCGGGCAGGTGTGCTGCCTCACCTTTGACGACGGCCCCTCCGCCAACACCGACCGTATACTTGCCGTCTTGGAGCGGTACGGCGTCAAGGCCACCTTTTTTGTGGTGGGCAGGACGGGCCAGGCGGACCAGGAGCGGATGCGGAGGATCGTGGAGGGCGGCCACACCCTGGCCATGCACAGCTGGAGCCACGACTATAAAACGGTATACGCCTCGGTGGAGGGGTTTCTGGAGGAGTTCTACCAGCTCTACCAGTGGATTTACGAGGTCACCGGGACCTATCCCCAGCTGTTCCGCTTCCCCGGGGGCAGCATCAACGGCTACAACCGGGGGGTGTACCAGGAGATCATCGGGGAGATGACCCGCCGGGGCTTCGTCTACTTTGACTGGAACGCCTCCGCCCAGGACGCCACGGTCACCCCCCTGGCCCCCTCGGTTATCGCGGCGGGCTGCCTGAAGGGGGTGGGGAAGGAGCTGGTGGTGGTGCTGGCCCACGACAGCGCCCCCCGGGGCACCACGGTGGACGCCCTTCCCGCCGTCATTGAGGGGTATCAGGCGGCGGGGTACACCTTTTCGCCCCTCCACCCGGGGGTGACGCCCGTCACCATGGGCTACCCAAGGGCCAAGTAAAACGCGCCCTCCGGCGGATGAGATGATCCGCCGGGGGGCGCTGTTCTGTTATTTGAGCCGCAGGTCGTTTCCATAGAAGGTGAGCTCCTGGTACAGCCCCCCGATGCGGGAGGTGAGCTGGGGGGTGTACCGGGCAGCGATGTGGTCCATGGACAGGTTGGTGGAGATGACGGTGTGCCGGCCGGCCTGGAGGCGGGTGTTCACCACCTCGTACAGGGTGGTCTGGGCCAGGGGGGTGGTGAGCTCGCTGCCCAGGTCGTCCAGGATCAGCAGGTCGCAGCCCAGGTAGCGCCGGGTGTCGTCCCGGGCCTGCCGCTCCTCCCCGGCGTCCCGGGTGAAGCGGCGGGTCTCGAAGGCGGCGAAGAGGCTGATGGCGGTGTCGTACACCACGGAATAGCCCCGGCGGGACACCTCCCGGGCGATGCAGCCGGACAAAAAGGTCTTGCCCAGCCCGGTGCCGCCGGACAGCAGCAGGTTTTTCAGGGGATAGTCGGGAAACTGCCGGGCGAAGCCCTCGCACACCTGGACCACCCGGCGCATGTTCTCCCGGGGCGAGCGGGCCTGGCCCTGCCAGGGCTGGTCGCTGTACACGTCCAGCCGCAGGCGGTCAAAATCCTGCTCGTCGGTGAGGCTGAGCAGGGCGGTGAGGGCGCGCAGCTGCTCCTGGGCGCACAGCTCCCGGAGGCAGGCGCACATGCCCTTTGGTCCCCAGCCCGTGTCCCCGCAGCGGGGGCAGGCGGGGCGCTCATCCAGGGCGTCGGGGCCGTAGCCCAGCCCGGCCAGCAGGGCGGTGCGCTCCCCCTGGAGCGCCTCGCTCCGGGCGCGGATGGCGGCGATCTCCGGGCCGTCCGGGGCCACGGGCCGCCCCCCGGTGGCCAGCCGGGCCAGGTCGGCCATGGTCCCCCGCAGGGCGGCGTCCAGCTGCCGCAGCCGGGGCTCACGGGCGTACAGCTCCCGCTCCAGGTCGAAGCGGCGGCGCTCCCGCCCCTCCCGGCGGCGCTCCAGCCGGGCCAGGGCCCTTCGCATGACGGTGGGCTCGTAGGACATGGGCTATCTCCTGCCTTTCTCCTGCTCCTCCAGGAATTGGTCCAGCCAGTCGGCGTTTTTCTGAATGCGCTCCTGGCTGGGCTGGAAGTCCCGGGGCTGGGCCGGGCTCCCCTGGGCGGGCCGGGCCTGCCGCCGGGGGGGCCTGTCCCCCGCCTCCGCCTGGGCGGCGGTCTGATACCCCGCCTGGTGCCAGGACTGCAAAATCTTGTTCATGTAGGGCCAGCTCATGGCCTTTTTCTGGTATACCGTCCGCTCGTAGGCCAGGCGGATGAGCTCGTCGCTCAGCCCCATCTCCACCCAGGCCGAGATGAATTCCCGCTCCTTTTCCACGGCGGGGCGGCGCTCCGTCACCCCCACGGCCTGGAGGACGGCCCACTCCCGCTGGTCCACCCCCTCCTGCCGGCGCAGGTAGTCCTCCGCCCGCTCCAGGGTGTCCAGCCCCAGCCGCTTCCACTGGAAGGCCAGACGCTGAATCTGGGGCATCCGGGGACAGGCGGCGGGGCTGTTTTTCTGCCGCCGCTCCCGGCGGATGGCCCAGCCGGTGAGCAGCAGGATCACCTCGGCGGGGAGGCCCAGGTGGTCGTACATGGTGTAGGCGCACCGCAGGTCGCTGTCGCTGAACACCCGGCCCAGCATCCCCTCCAGCTCCCGGCACAGCCCCTGGAAGTCCGGTTCCTTTTCCAGGGCGGCGGCGACGTCCCCCCGGGTGTACTCGGGGGGGCGGTTGTCCTGCCTTGGGGGCGGGGGGGGCTCCTCCCTGGGCTGGGCCAGCCCCAGCCCGGCCAGCCGCTCCCAGGCGGGGCGCAGGCGGTCCTCCCGCCAGCCCAGGCGGGCGGCGGCGCGGGCCTGGTCCCCTCCCCGCTCCAGCAGGGCCAGGTATAAAAGCGCCCCGTCCCCGTCGCCGGACTCCACCAGCAGCCGCGCGGCCTGGGCGGACATGGACAGGATTTCGTTTGGCAGCAGCAGTGCGGACATGGGCGCTTCCCCCCTTCCCCATTTTTCGTCGGACTTCTATTCTACCTGATTCCGGCAAAAAAATCAACCGCCCCGCCGGATCCGGCGGGGCGGTTGATTTTCACGCTCCATTTTTCAGCTTGTCCACGTCCTCCAGATAAATGGAAACCTCGCCGCACTGGGGACAGACGGCCACCTTGGGTTTTCCGACGCGCCCGCTGAAAATTTTGTTCTCCTCGGTGGACAGCACCACGCCGTAGCCCGCGCCCTCCACCTTTACCGTGCAGCCCTCCTGCATCGACCCGCCGCATCTGATACATTTTCTCATGTGTTTACCGCCTTTCCTTTGTTGATCATATGCCTATGTTGTACAGGGACGGATATCATCCGCCGCCTCAAAAGGGCCCGCCGGATCTGTCCAGCTTCAGGCAGGTCCAGGAATACACCGACTGGCCCACGCCCCACACGATGCACACCGCCATGGCGGGCAGGAAGCCCCAGTTGAAGAACATCCCGCCCAGGGCGAACACCACCCACAGCGCCATGCAGGTGCAGCACATGGCCTGATACGCCTGGAAGGCGCACCGGCCGATGACGGCCCGCTCCGCCTCGTCACAGCTGTCGTACCACTTCTTCTGGAACTTGGTGTCGTAAACCGAGCCCCGCTTCTCCGGGTTGAGCCGCTTGGTGAGATCCACCAGCTTCTGCTGGACGATCATGGGGGCGAGCAGATCCGCCAGGAAGGCGGCCAGCCCGCCGAAGAACATGGGAGCCGGCATCATCCGCTCCGTTCCCGCGTTGCCCACGAACCCGGCAAACATGGCCGCCAGCAGAAACAACGCCGCCACGGTGCACAGCCCGGTGATCCATAGGCACACCGACAGCTTGACGTCAGCCTGGCCGCTCACCGCCTCGTTCTCCCCGTCCCAGCCGGCCAGCTGTTTTTTCGCGCTGAAGTAGATGGGCAGGCACAGGGCCAGCTCGGCCACCGGCAGGGTGATGAGCAGCCACGGCGCCGCGTGGTTGGTGAAGAACAGCCCCGCGCCGTCCAGCGCGTCCTGGAAGTCCTGCAAATTCAGCGTCACCAGGGCAAAGCCCAGCACGCCGCCCAGCGCCAGGCTGAGCACTACGATCAAAATAAACTTGGGCAGGGCCTTTTTGTTCTCCCGCTTCGCCATCTCGTCGCTATTGTTTTTCATCATTCTCCTCCTCCAGACTGAATATGTCCTCCACCGTCACCCCGCAGATCCTTGCCAGGGTGAGGGCCAGCGTCACCGACGGGGAGTAGTCCCCCCGCTCAATGAGGCTGATGGTCTGCCGGGACACCCCCGCCAGCCGCCCCAGCTCCTGCTGGTTGACGCCCAGCGCCGCCCGGCGCTCCTTCAGGCGGTTTTTCAGCATGGCCGCGCCTCCTTTTACCCCTTCGCCGTCCCCGGCTCCTCCGAGAGGACCCGTTCACAGGCCCCCCGGAGCCAGCCCTTCTCCCCGTTCAGGCGCGCATAGGCCTCCCGGATCCCATTGCGCACCGCCCACTTGATGACAAAGTACAGTGCGCACAGCACGATCAGCGCCGTGCCGCCGCTGACTCCCAGTTCACTCCAGATCATAATTCATTCCTCCTGACAGGTTTCTTTGTCGTCTTGACAATGCAGTTTGTCGTTCTGACGTATTGCTTTGTCTTTTTGACAACTTTATTTGTCGTTCGGAGAATACCACAGCCGGGGTGCGCTGTCAAGGGGGTATTTCGGAAATTTTGCAAAAGTGTAAAATCTTTCCCGGGACTTGTCAGACGGCGTCGAATTATGTAGAATAGAGAAACCATACCATCCGTCCCCGTGAGGAAAGGAGCTTCCATGAAAAAACGTGCCGCTGTCCTTCTGCTGTCCCTTCTGCTGGCCGTCACCGCCAGCCCCGGGGTCCGGGCCGCCCCGGCGGCCAGCCCCACCTTCGCCAGCCCCTCCTCCCCCTTTTCCGACCTGTCCACGGAGCACTGGGCGTATCCCTATGTCCACGACCTGTACCTCCAGGGGGTGGTGGGGGGCTACCCGGACGGCACCTTCCAGGGGGAGAACCCGGTGACCTGGGGGGAGGCCTTCAAGCTCATCCTGCTGGCGGTGGGCTGCGAGGAGCCGGAAAACGACCCGGACCTCCACTGGGCCCAGCCCTACATTCAGCTGGCCCTGGACAATGTCCTGGTGTACTCCTTTGACGAGGGCTCCCTGGACGAGCCTCCCACCCGCCTGAGCGTGGCCCGGATGGCCGCCCGGGCGCTGGACCTCACCGACATCTCCGGGGAGTCCCCCTATGAGGACTGCCAGGACGGCTATGTGGTGGAGCTGTTTGAAAAGGGCATCATGGACGGCACCTTGGAGGACGACGGGGTGCGCCGCTTCCACCCCGACCAGTTCATCACCCGGGAGGAGCTGTCCGCGGTGATCTGGCGGCTGCGCAGCGTGGACGTCACCCAGGGGATGATGCGCTTCAGCAACTACTGGCTGGACGTGCTGGACGGCGTCCCGCCCACCGCCTTCACCCCCGAGCAGTTCGTCAAGGATGAGAGGGGCCGGGTCACCTACACGGGGGGCTACTTCACCCGGGGGGTGGACGTGTCCGGCCACAAGCAGGACATTGACTGGCCCGCGGTGGCGGCGGACGGCATCGACTTTGCCATCATCCGGGCGGGCAACCGGCTCTACGGCAAGAACAGCACCGCCGCGGTGTGCGAGGACTCCTACTTTGACCAGAACATGCAGGGGGCCATCGCCGCGGGGCTGGACGTGGGGGCCTACTTCTTCTCCAGCGCCATCACCGTGGAGGAGGCGCTGGAGGAGGCCGACCTGCTGCTGTCCAAGCTGGAGCCCTACCGGCAGTATATCACCTACCCTGTGGTGTGCGACTGGGAGTTCCTGGGGGGCAAGAACTCCCGGGCCTACGGGGTGGACGCCAAGGTCATCACCCAGTGCATAGCCGCCTTCTGCCGGCGGGTGGAGGAGGCGGGCTACCAGCCCATGTTCTACTTCAACGACTACTGCGGCTATGTGAAATTCGACCTGAGCAAGCTCACCCAGTATGATTTCTGGTACGCGGAGTACGCCGACACCCCCGGCTGCATCTATAATTTCCAGATGTGGCAGTTCTCCTCCAAGGGCCAGGTGGCGGGCATCAGCTCCGACGTGGACATGAACCTGTGCTTTGTGCCCTATCCCAAGCCCGCCGGGACGGAGGAGCCCGTGACCACGGAGGCGCCCGCGGAGAGCCCCCTGCCCACGGATGCCCCGGCGGGGGAGCCCGAGCCCAGCCCCACCCCCTCCGACCAGAACTGGTTTGTCTGAAAAAACGGTCCCCTCCCCCGCGTGCGGGGGAGGGGACCGTTGTTTTTGCTCCGGCGGACCGCGCTGGAAGGAAAACGGGCGAAACTGCATCGCCGCGCAGGTGGACGCCGCCCCGCGGACCGGCTATAATGGGGGGCGTACAAGGAAAGGAGTGGTATTCATGAGTTTAGGAGGAAGCCTGTACCGCGCCCGGAAGAACACCGGCCTGTCCCAGGAGGCGGTGGCGGAGAAGCTGGGGGTGAGCCGCCAGACCATCTCCAAGTGGGAGACGGACGAGACCCTGCCCGACATCCGCCAGTCCAAGCGGCTGGCCCTGCTGTACCAGCTGTCGCTGGACCAGCTCATCGACTTTGACCTGGATGTGGAGGAGGTCCAGCGGGCCATCGAGCGCACCAGCGACGCGGTGACGGAGAAAATCGACTGGACCAAGGCCTGGGGAAAGAAGTACCCCGTCCTGGTGACCTACCGGGAGCGGGTGGACGCCGCCCCCTACGCCCAAGGGCTGGCCCAGCTGCTGGACCGGCTCAAAAAAGAGTACGGCTACAGCGAGCTGGACGCCTTTCTGGTGCTCAAGGACATTCTGGCCCAGGTGTGGCGGGAGCGGAAGCGGGGCTGAGCTCTCCGCCCTCTCCCCCGCCGGACTGGGATCGGGAACGCCCGTGAGCCGGAACACAGGCCGTGCTCACGGGCGCTTCAGCCGCTTTTCCAGCTGCACGTCGCAGGGCTCCTCCACCGCGTGGCGGGGGTCCGGCTCCTCCGCCTCCACGCAGCCCAGCGCCCAGTAGGCGGCCATGACCTCCGCGGCGGAGTGGGCGGAGATGTACAGCTTTTCCGCCCCCAGCTCCCGGGCGGCGGCGCAGGCCATGCGGAACAGCCGACCGCCGATCCCCTGGCCCCGGAAGGGCTCCGATACGTAGAAGAGGGCCAGGTCGGCGTACTGCCCCCGGCTGCCCAGCCGCGCCCCGGCCAGGGCGGCGAAGCCCGCCGCCTCCCCGCCGGAAAACGCCCCGAAGGCCGCGCCGCCGTCCCTCACGGCGGCCAGCACCTCCGCCGCCGTGCTCCGGCGCTCCTCCAGGGTCCAGTCCTCGATATACTCCACCGGGCGCAGGACCAGCGCCCCGTCCACCCGCCGCCAGCACTGCCTCACGTGCTGGCGGCGGATGAATTTGTCCAGGGAAAAAACGTTGAAATTATCCGCCGTCAGCGGGGCGTATGTGATATCCGCCATGGCGCGCCCTCACGTCCGGCGGAACTGCTTTTCCAGTTCCCGCCGGGTCAGCTCCACGGCCACGGGCCGGCCGTGGGGGCAGTACTTCACCGCCCCGGACACCACCAGCCGGGCCACCTCCTCCAGCTCCTGGGCCCCGCTGTGCCAGCCTCCCTTGATGGCGGCCTTGCAGGCCATGGTGTGCAGCAGCTCGTCCCGGGCGCTGGCGGGGTCGGCGGCGCCCGTCAGCCGCAGCCGCCGCGCCAGCTCGGACAGGGCGGGCTCGATCTCCCCCACGTCCAGGTAGTCCGGCGCGGAGCGCACCGCCAGGGCGGAGGAGCCGAACCGCTCCACCTCAAAGCCGAACTGGGCCAGCAGCTGGGTCTGCTCCAGCAGCACCTCCAGCTCCTCCGGGGGGCAGGAGAGGGTCACCGGGGTGAGCAGCTCCTGGACCATGGGCCGGTAGTCCGCCGCCTTGAGCCGGTCGAAGTTGGCCCGCTCATGGGCGGCGTGCTTGTCGATGAGCAGCACCTTGTCCCCCTGCTCCACCAGGATGTAGGTGTGGAACAGCTCCCCCCGGACGATCCAGGGCTCCTCCGCCGGTCCGGGCTGGGGCTCCGGTGCGGGCGCGGCGGGCTCCTCCGGCGGCGGGGCGGGGACCCTCTCCGGGACGGGGGCCGGCTCCTGTTCCCGAGCGGGCATGGGGTCCGGAGGGTTTGGCCCGGGGACTGGCGTGGGCTCCGGACTGGGGGCGGCTTCCGCCCGGGGCTGGGCGGGGGGCTCGGGCTCCCGCTCCGGCAGGGGGTCCACCCAGCGGAAGGGGGAGTCCTTCTTTTTTTGCGCCGGAGGGGGCGGCGCCTCCCTGGGGGCGGGAGATGGCTGGGCCGCCGGCGCGGGCCTGGGGGCCGGGCTGAAGCCGGGAACCGGCTTGAACCGGGCGGCGGGCATGAACTGAGTCCCCGCCAGCGCCCTGGCGCCGTCCTGAAGGGGCAGGGCGGTCTGCTCCGCCGCCCCGTCCTCCGGCTGGAGGGCGGGCATCGCCACCTGGGGCCGGGTGTGGTCCCGGTTCAGCGCGGACAGCACCCCGTGGTACACCGCGGCAAACACCGCCTGCTCCCGCTGAAATTTCACCTCGGTTTTGGTGGGGTGGACGTTCACATCCACTTCCCCGGGCTTCACCGTGAGATGGATGACGCAGCCGGGAAATTTGCCCACCATCCGCTGGTTTTTGTAGGCCTCCTCCACCGCCGCCGTCATGATCCGGCTCTTCACATAGCGGCCGTTGACGAAAAAGTGCTGGCAGCCCCGGCTCCCCCGGCAGCAGGTGGGCAGGGAGGTAAAGCCCTCCGCAAGCATCCCCTCGCCGGACCCCTTCACCGGGAGGAGGCCCAGGGCGATGTCCCGGCCCATCACGGCGTAGACCGCGCTTTTCAGCTGGCCGTCCCCAGGGGTGAGCAGCTCCTGCCTGCCGTCCCGGATGAATTTGACGCTCAGCTCCGGGTGGGACAGGGCGGTGCGCTGGACCACCGCGAACACCGCCGCCCCCTCGGCGGCGTCCTTTTTCATAAACTTCAGCCGGGCGGGGGTGTTGAAAAACAGGTCCCGCACCGCCATGGAGGTGCCCCGGGGGCAGCCCGCCTCCTCCTGGGCCGCCACCTCCCCGGCCACCACGGTGAGGGCGGCGCCCAGCGCCTGGTCCTCCGGGCGGGTGAGCAGCTCCACCCGGGACACGGCGGAGACGGCCGCCAGCGCCTCCCCCCGGAAGCCCAGGGTGCCGATGGCCTCCAGGTCGTACTCCGTGGAGATCTTGGAGGTGGCGTGGCGGAGAAAGGCGGTGGCCGCCTGGTCCGCCGGGATGCCGCAGCCGTCGTCGGTGACCCGGATCAGGGACATCCCCCCGTGGGCGATCTCCACCGTGACGGCGGACGCCCCGGCGTCGATGGCGTTCTCCATCAGCTCCTTCACCACGCTGGCGGGCCGTTCCACCACCTCGCCGGCGGCGATCAGGTCGGCCACATGGGGGTCTAACACTTGAATGTTCGGCATAATGTCTCACTTTCTTTGCCGCTTGACATGGGACGGCGGCAGGAGTATACTTGAATCAGTTTGAAAAGGGGGAATGTCTATGGTATCCGGACTTGGAGCCGGGGCGGGCGCGTATCCGGCGGCCCTGGGCGGCAGGGGCCTTGCTCAGGACGGCGGGACAAAGGAGCTCACCACCGTCACCACCCACTGCGACAAAGACCACTGGCACACCCCGGACTGCCCCCACACCGTCTACACCAGGACGGTGGATGAGGCCCAACGCCGGGGCGAGTACATCGACCTGTACGCATAACGATTTACCTGGCGGGGACGCAGAGCGTCCCCGCTCTTTTTTCGTCCCGGGGAACCGTCACACCTCAAGCAGGATGGTGATGGGCCCGTCGTTCTGGGAGAACACCTGCATGTCCGCCCCGAACTCCCCGTGCTCCACGGTGAAGCCCCGCCCCCGGCACTGGTCCATGAACCGCTCATACAGCGGGACGGCAAGGTCCGGCTTGGCGGCGTGGGAGAAGCCGGGGCGGCGGGAGGAGGTGTCGGCGTACAGGGTGAATTGGCTCACCACCAGCAGGGCCCCGCCCACCGCCTCCAGGTTCCGATTCATCTTGCCGTTCTCATCCTCGAAAATGCGCAGGTTGCAGATCTTCTCCGCCAGCTTGTCCGCCTGGGTGGGGGTGTCCTCCGGGCCCACTCCCAGCAGCACCAAAAAGCCGGTGTCGATGGCCCCGTTGATGTTGTTGTCGATCTCCACCCGGGCGTTTTTTACCCGGGTCACCACGGCCCGCATACGCAGTCCTCCTTATCGTCTGTTTCCGTTTTGATCGAAGGCGTTCTTCAGCGCCCTCTCCACCACGCCATATGTGGCGGCATGCACCACGATTTCCAGTAAGACAGGAACCACAAACCAAACGCATAACATGCCCTGTGTGTACGGGCAGTGCCACAGACTCACCGCCCAGCACAGCACCGCAGGGACCAGCGTCATCCAGCCCGCCTTCCACCAGAGCCGCCCGCAGACCTGGTGGGCGAAGTCCCAGGTATCCTGGTTTTTCATGGACATGGCGGTGCGGTAGCCGTACATGGGATCGATGGTCTTGGCGTCTCCGCGCTGGAACCGCCGCCCGCACCGGATCATAAAATCAGGCATAGACAAGAGGCACAGCAGTCTCGCGATCCATACAAACCATTTCATGGCACTCCCTCCTTTTTTCTACTATTATACACCCAAAAGCTGCCCCTGTCATTCTTTATTTCCCCACGCAGAACCGCTCGAAAATCCGCGCTGTCACGTCCTCGCTCACCGTCCGCCCCGTCAGCTCCCCCAGGGCGGACATGGCCTCCTCCACGTCGGCCACCACCGCGTCGGGGGACATCCCGGCCTCCAATGCCGCCGCCCCCCGGCGCACCGCCTCCCTGGCCCGGCCCGCCGCCTCCGCCTGCCGGGCGTTGGTGAGCAGGGTCCCGGCCTGGGCCGCGTCCGGCTCCGGGAACAGCGCCGCCACCGCCGCCTCCAGCTTGTCCAGCCCCTCCCCGGTTTTGGCGGACAGCTCCACCGAGGCGGCCAGGGCGGATTTTTTGCCGACCAGTACGGCGGGCCCGCTGTCGCTGCCGATGACGCAGCCCACCGCCCGGCTGTTCCGGACCAGGTCCTTTTTCGCGGCCACGAAAATCCAGGGCCTGCCCGTCTCCTCCACCGCCCTCAGGAGCGCCATATCCTCCTGGGTGACGGGGGCGGAGGAATCCACCACCGCCAGAATCAGCGCCGCCCGCTCCAGCGCCGCCCGGGACCGCTCCACCCCCAGCCGTTCCACCGCGTCCTCCGTATCCCGCAGCCCCGCCGTGTCCATGAGCCGCAGCAGCACACCGCCGAAGCGCACCCGCTCCTCCACCGTGTCCCGGGTGGTGCCGGGTATGTCGGTGACGATGGCCCGGTCATAGCCCAGCAGGGCGTTGAACAGGGTGGATTTGCCCGCATTGGGGCGGCCCACGATGGCGCAGGGGATGCCCTCGTTCAGCAGCCGTCCCCGCTCATAGGTGGCGGCCAGCTGGTCCAGCTCCCGCCCCGCTCCCTCCAGCGCGGCGGCCAGCTCCTGGGCCTCAAAGGGCTCGATGTCCTCGTCTGGGTAGTCCAGCACCGCGTGGAAGTGGGCGCACAGGCCGGTGAGGCGGTCATAGATGTCGCCCACCGCCTGGGCCAGCGCCCCTCCCAGCTGGCCCGCCGCCTGCCGCACCGCCGCCGGGGTCTCGGCGTGGATCAGGTCGGCCACCGCCTCGGTGCGGGTCAGGTCCAGCTTGCCGTTCAGAAACGCCCGCCGGGTGAACTCCCCGGGCAGGGCCTGCCGGGCCCCGGCGTCAAAGAGCGCCTCCAGTCCCAGGGCCAGCGCCGCCGGGGAGCCGTGGCACTGGAGCTCCGCCGTGTCCTCCCCGGTGTAGCTGTGGGGGGCCCGGGAGACGGTGCACAGACAGCGGTCGATCACCGCCCCCTCCCGGTCGCGGAGGGCGCCGTACACCAGGGCGCGGTCGGGGCGCTGGGACATGGGCCCGCCCTGGAGGGGGGTGAACACCGCGTCCACCGCGGCCACGGCCCCCGGCCCGGACAGCCGGAGGACGCCGATGGCGGAGGGGGTCATGGGGGTGGCGGCGGCGGCAATGGTATCGTTCATGGCGGTTCACCTCAAAACTGGTTTGCTCTATGTTAACACAGCTTGCGGGCCTTTTCAATGCGCCGCCGGGGCGGTGTGTGTGTGGCGCGGTGGTCGGGCTTTCGCCTTCGCTGCGGTCCATCCGCGCTGCTCACGACGGCTCCGCAACCTGCGGTTGCTAAAATTTCCAAGGGGCCTTGGTTGCGTTGGGGGCCGCCTGCCTGCTACAATACAGATAGAAAGGAGGTCTGACTATGACCTTGGCGAAAAAGATTGCAGCCCTGCGGGGGGAGCGCAGGCTGTCCCAAGGGGATCTGGCGGAACGGCTGGACGTGTCCCGGCAGTCGGTGAGCAAGTGGGAGACGGGCCAGTCGGTGCCCGAGCTGGACAAACTCATCAAGCTGGCCGACCTGTTCGGGGTGAGCGTGGACCAGCTGGTGCGGGAGGACGCCTCCCCGGGCCTCCCGCCGCCCCCGGCGGCGCCGGAGGCGAAAATCGTCTATGTGGAGCGGCCCCGGCGGGGGCTCACCACCACCCAGATCCTGGGCGTGGTCTGCGCGGCGGACGGCGCGGGGCTGAGCCTGATCTCGGCGGTTACCGGCAATGACGAGCTGTTCCTCATCGGAATGGTGATATTCATGGCGGGCCTGCCCCTGCTGCTGGCGAGAAAGCATCCCTTCCTCCTGTTCGGCTGGCTGGCGTGGGCGATGGGCTACCTGTTTTTGTGCACACCGGCCATTATGGGGCCTGTCTTAGGCGCGTGGCAGCCCTTTTCAGGGCTGGCGTGGGCCTGGGACTGGCTGATGGCGGACGGGGCGATGGGAGGCAGCATTCTGGTGATGATCCTGCTCTTCCTGCTGGCCTACGGGGTGCTGAGCGTGCTGACCATCCTGCTGCCTCTTTTCACCGCCCGGCTGGGCTGGAGGCGGTGGAAGGAGCGGTAAGAAACGCGCCCCCGCTTTCGCGGGGGCGCTCGGTCGTTTCTTCGCGCTTCTATACATCCTTGGCCCCGTAGAAGTGCCGGGACAGCAGGAAGGATACCGCCAGCAGGGCCAGCCCCGCCACCGCCGCGACCGCGGGAATGGCGGCGGCCTGCGCCGGGGTGGGCTCGGCAAGCTCCAGGGATTTGAGCCATTCCAGCCCGCCCAGGGGAAACAGGGCCGCGACAACCAGCAGAACGATCCCGCCCATGATGCCGAAGAACATCATCCGGGCCCGCTCCGGGCCGAATTTGTACAGGAAGGGCAGCATGATGGCGTTTACCAGTACGGACATCAGGCCCATCACCGAACAGCTCACCAGAAATTCCACAGGCTCCTCCACCCGTCCGGCGGCATACAGCATCACGCCGAGAATGGCCGTCAGGCCCACGCTGAGCAGGCACAGCAGCAGGACGCAGAGATACCGGGCGGCTACCGTTTTCGTGCGGCCCACCGGCAGGGCCAGGCCGTAGGTGTCCCACTTGGCCTGCTTGTCGTAGGCAAACACATTCATGGGAAGCATCACGACCATGACGACCAGCAGCACGCCGACGATGTCCGCCGACCACACCCCGGTAAAAGCAATGCCCGCGTATACTATCAGCATAAACAGGTAGGAGCGCAGAGTCTTGCGCAGGATGAGAAGATCCTTCAAAATCAGCCCGGTCATGCTTTATCCCCCTTTACCACGAATACCATCAATTCGTCCAGCGTCACCGGCTCCACCGCCAGCCGGGGGTAGAGCCGCTTGAAATCGCCCCTGCGGCGGATGAGCGCCTCGGTGGAATATTGGCTCTTCCGGGTGGCCACCACATAGCCCCGGTCCACCTGTTCCAGCTCCTCCCGGGCGCACACCAGCCGCCCATAGCTCTCCAGCAGGCGGTCCTTCTCGTCGCACAGCAGCAGCTTTCCCTGGTGGAGGTAGGCGATGTAGTCCGCCACCTTCTCCAGGTCCGACGTGATGTGGCTGGAGATCAGGATGGCGTGGTCCTCATCGGACACGAAGGCCAGGAATTCGTCCAGGATCTCGTCCCGGACCACCGGGTCCAGCCCCGCCGTGGCCTCGTCCAGCAGCAGCAGCCGGGGCCGGTGGGCCAGGGCCGCCGCCAGGGACAGCTTCATCCGCATCCCCCGGGACAGCTCCTTGATGTTTTTCGCCCCGGACAGGCCGAACTTGTCCAGATAGTCCCGGTAGAGCCCCTTGTCCCAGGTCTTGAACACCCGGCACAGCACCGTCTCCACGTCCCGCACCCGCAGGTACTCGGAGAAGAAGCAGTCGTCCAGCACCATGCCGATATCCTCTTTGGCGCGGTCCGGATCGGCGCCCAGCAGGACGGCCGTTCCGGCGGTGGGCTTGACGATGCCCAGCATGGACTTGATCAGGGTGGTCTTGCCCGCCCCGTTCTCCCCGATCAGGCCCATGATGGACCCGCCGGGCACCTTCAGGTCGATGGGGCCCAGGGTAAAGCTCTTGTATTGCTTGACAAGACCCCGGATTTCAATACAGTTTGTCATAATTCTCCCTCGCTATACAGAGTGTTCAGCATTTCAGTGAGTTCGTCCAGGTCTACGGCCCCGGCCCGGGCGGCGTCCACCGCCTGGGACAGGTGCTCCTCAATCTGGCAAAGGACGGCCTCCCGCCTTGTCTCCCGGTTCTGGGCGGCCACGAAGCAGCCCTTGCCCGGGACGGTGGCAAGGAAGCCCTCCCGCTCCAGCTCCTCATAGGCCCGCTTGGTGGTGATGACGGAGATGCGCAGATCCCGAGCCAGCAGCCGCATGGAGGGCAGCGCCTCGCCCTCGGAGAGCTGGCCTGAAAGGATGAGCCCTTTCAGCTGGCGGACGATCTGCTCATAGATCGGCACGCCGGATGAATTGCTGATGATGATGTCCATGGATGCACCCCGCAGGGGGGCCGCTCGTCAGCGGCCCCGATATTTTGTATATATACGATGTACACAGTATAGACGCTATACACGGCGCTGTCAAGAGGGGACCGCAAAAATTTTTTTGGAAAATAAAGCCGGCCGCCTCCCCAGGGGGAGGCGGCCGGTTGGCAAGTCAAAGGGCGGAGACGGCGGGGGCAGTTCTCAGCGGTGCTTTCCGGTGAAGAACAGCGCCACGCACCCCGGGCCGGTGTGGGCTCCGATCACCGGGCCGATGGAGTTGATGATGATTTCCTTGGTGCCGTAGCGCTTTTTGATCTCATCCGCCACAAACTGGGCGTCCTCGGCGCAGTCGCTGTTGCTGATGAACATGGTCTGGGAGGCGGGGTCGTCACCCAGCTCCCCCACCTTGTCCACCAGGGCGGTGAGGGACGCCTTGCGGCCCCGGGCCTTAGCAATGTTGATGAGATGGCCCTCATTGTCCACGTGGAGGACGGGCTTGATCTGGAGCATGGTGCCCACCACGGCGGTGGCGGCGGACACCCGGCCGCCCTTTTTCAGGAAGAACAGGTCGTCCACGGTGAAATAGTGGCACTGGCGCAGCTTGTTCTCCTCCGCCCAGTCCCGGACCTCCTCCATGGATTTGCCCTCCTGCCGCAGCTTGGCGGCCCGGTAGACAAACATGCCCTGCCCCATGGAGGCGCACAGGGTGTCCACCACGTAGACCTTGCGGTCGGGATACCGCTCCGCCAGCTCCCGGGCGGCGATCTGGAAGGAATTGCAGGTGGCGGACAGGCCGGAGGAGAAGGCCAGCACCAGCGCGTCCTTCCCCTGGCTGAGCACAGCCTCCAGGGCGTCGGCGGCGTCCCCCACGTTGACGGCGTTGGTGGTGGCCATGATGCCCTCCCGCTCCTTGCTGTAGAACTCCGCGGGGGACATCTCCCGGTTATCCGGCCAGTTCCGATAGGTCTTGCCGTCCATAATGAAGGACAGGGGGAGCACCTCCAGCTCCAGCTCCTTCACCAGGCTGTCGGGCAGGTCGGCGGACGAATCGGTGATGATAACGTAATTATGCATGGTCATTACCTCCAAATCTAAGATTACATGGGCGCGTGGGCGGTCTTGGCCGCCGCTCAGCGCTTCTTTTTCAGCAGGTCCTCCCGTCCGGTGTGCTGGGCCAGCACCGACAGGGCGCGGTGGCAGGCCAGGCTGTAGGCATAGCCCCGCAGGGCCAGGTCCAGCACCAGCTTGGGCAGGTCTTCGGCGCTGGTGTTCTCATCCAGCCGTTCCGCCGCGTCCTCCATCGCCTGATCCAGGTATTGGCAGAAATATTCATATTGCCGCTCAGGGGTCCGCAGCTCCCGGCCCACGGTGGTGAGCACCTTCATCTCCCGCACGCTCATCACCTGCTTCAGGGCGGTGATGGCGGTGAGGTAGGCCAGGTGCTCCTGGCCGTATTTCTTGCCGTTGGCCCGCTCCACCAGGCCGTCCTTGATATAGTTGTTGATCATGGCGGAGGTGAGGGCGTCCCCATCCCCGACGGGGATCATCTGCCGGGACAGGTAGGACACCACCTGGTCCATATACAAGGGGATGTCGGGCAGCTTGTCCCAGCGGTCCGGGCGCTGCTGGGTCATCTGCCGCTTCAGTTCGGTCAGCTCCTCCATGGGAGTCCCTCCGTTTCTCGTGAATGCCGCTTCAATCTGATATGGGGAATTATATCACATCATTTTGGAGACGTAAAGAGAAAAACGTAAAAAAGGCCGCCCCGGCGGGGGCGGCCTTCCTTAACTTATTGTGCGGTGAGCCGGGTCTCCTCCACATATGCCCGGTGGAGGAAGGTGACGATCTGCCCGCGGCTGCACACCCGGTCCGGGGAGAAGACGGTTTCGCCGCCGTCGCCGTTGGTGATGCCGCTCTGCACGGCCCAAGCCACGGGCTTGGCGTAGTACTCCCCGGCGGGGACGTCGGCAAAGGCGGGGGCGGGCTCGGGGGTGTCCTCCTCGGCGGAAAAGAGCATGGTGCCCTTGGCCACCACGGAGGTCCCGCTGGTCATAACCCCCCATTCAAACAGCGTGGCGCCGCCAAAGAATTCGCACAGGCTGTCGCTGGAGATGGTGAGGGTCATGACGCCGAAGGCGTCCTTGGACAGCGTACCGCCCATCTCCTCCAGCATGGAGGCGAACTGGTCGGCGGGCTGCATCTTGCCGCTGACCTGGGTGAGGGTGCGGGTAGCGTCCACCCGGGGGCACGGCGCCTCATAGCTGCGGCTGGAGGTGAGATATCGCACGGTGAACTCGCCGTCCGCCCCCATCTCGTCGAGGTCCGGTGTCATGAGTATATCTTAAGGGACCGGGAAATGCAAGCGCATTTATCCCTCCGCCGGCAGCCGCCCCAGCAGCAGGGCCACCCCCGCCTGGACCAGCAGCAGGTCGGGGGAATGGCCGTCCCAGGGGAGGACGAGCTCCTGCCGCTCCACCGCCCGGCCGTCCAGGGACACAAACTCCCGCTGCACCGCCACCGAGGCCCGCAGCTCGTCCAGGCTGGACAGGGTGAGGGTGTTGCGCCCGGAGGCGCCGTAGCTGAGCACCGTGCCGGCGGGGAGCGGGCGGGTGAGGGCGGCCCGGCCCCCGGGGAGCAGGGCGGTGCGGCAGTTCAGCGCCGCCGCCCCGGCCCAGCCGGTGGCGCCGGGGGACACCACCAGCAAATCCAGCGACTGCCCCGCCAGCAGGGCCGGGTGGCGGCAGGCCCGAACCAGGACGGAGACGCCCTCCGCCAGCCGGCTCACCCGCTCCGCCAACCCCTCGTCCCGCTCCCACACGCCGATCTGCCACATGTCCCGCACCTCCCAGCCGATGTACACCAAGGGATAGTGTGGCAGCTGAGGAGGATTTTATGCGCGGCTATCCTCGCGCTTCCCGGCGGTGGGTAAACAGCACGTAGTTCACCACATTGCCCATGATCAGGATGTTGCCGCACAGGTACAGCCACACCAGCAGCAGGATCACTGAGGCCAGCGAGCCATAAATCAGGGAGTACCGGGCGGAGTTGCCCATGAGCAGAGAGAAGATCATGGAGGCCGCCGCCAGCGCCGCCGACGCCGCCAGCGCCCCGGGCACCACCGGGGGCCTGGGCTTGTCCAGGGGGGCGGCGAAGCGGTAGAGCAGCAGGATGAACAGAAACACCATGCCCAGCAGCAGCAGGTACTTCACCCACTGCCAGGTGCCGAACCGCTCCACCAGCCCCTCAAGCCGGAACACCTGGCCCAGCAGGTGGAAGAACCAGTTTCCGGTGACCACCACCGCCAGGGACAGGTAGCTGGTGGCCAGCAGCAGGGCGGAGAACAGGACGCTGGCCACCAGCTGGCCCAGGCCCCGGAAGGTGGCCCGGCCATACAGCTCGTGCATGATGTTCATCAGCCCCCGCACGGCGGCGGAGGCGAAGAGCACGGTGAGAAAGGCGCCGGACAGCAGCATGGCGGAGGACTGGTTGGTGTCGATGTAAGTGAGGTAGTCCCGGAAGAGGACCAGCACCCCCTGGGGGAGGAAGGGGTCGGCCTGATCCAGCAGGGCGGTCAGGTCTAAGTGCAGCTCGTTGACGAAGGCGGAGATGCAGATCATGATGGGGAAAAAGGTGAGAATGAGAAAATAGGCCAGCTCGGCGGCGGCCCGGCTGACGCGCTTGGAGAAGTATACGTCCACCACGTCCACCGCGAAGCGGATGGGCGGGTGGGCACGGAGCAGCTGCTCCAGCTTGTGTTTCACGGTGTTTCCCTCCCGTCAATTATCTGCCAATTATACCAGAATTGGGAGGGGATGACAACCGAAAATACTGTCGAACGGCGGCGGATGAGGGGTGGGGAGTGATTCTTGTTCTCGCTGCGGTCCATCCGCGCTGCTCGCGACGGCTCCGCGCTTCTTGTCACGCTGCGCCTGCTCGCGACGCGCGGCTTCCCT
>CAJUEC010000026.1 GCA_910585155.1 uncultured Oscillospiraceae bacterium | reverse complement strand
CCGAAAATACTTGGCTGGCGACGGCCTGGAAAGATAGGTAATGCCGACACAATGAAGCGGACAGTCGAAAGGCTGTCCGCTTTCTTATATGCGCAAAAGCTTGTAGCTCCGATCTTTTTGAGAACAGTCCAAGCAAGCTCCCCCAGGTTGTTGACGCAGAAATTAGGTGTGTTCTCTTTTGCCAAAGGTATGCTGAATCTGGAAAAACCTACAATGTGAAATCCTCGTCCTTCAAATGGGCGAAGCTGATGGCTGCGGGTTTGGGGGGCGTGCGCTTCAGGGGATCGTAGCGGAAGCGGCGACAGGAGCCGGCAGCGGCCATGATTCCTTTTTTGATGCACATCACCTGGCCATCCTCTAGGGTAGTTCCATGATGGCAATAGGCGCAGCGGGGCTCCATATTTTTCTCAAAGAGCATGGGTCATTCCTCCCAATCTGCCGCACAGTTCCCAATCCCTCTGCGGTGTTCTCGGTATGCCGCATCGTTTGGAAGCTGTCGCTCCGTCTGGTGCACCATTGTATTGCTATTATACACGATAGCGGGGGGAATTTCCACACTTATTTCTCCAGAGGCGGCGGCAAAGGGCGGCCAAAATCAGCCAGCCCCCCAGCGCGGCCAGGGAGGAGGCCGCCAGTGCGGTGGAAAAATCCAGCGAGGCGATGGATTCCGCCTGATCGGCCAGGTAGTCCGCCACCGGGGCGGACAGGGGGAACAGCCGGGTGAGGCCCCAGGTGAGCCCCGCAGCGATGAGTCCGTGGCAGAGCTTGCCCGCCAGATAGGTCTTGGCGGACAGGCCGCTGTCCACCAGGAAGGACAGCACCTGGCAGTGGACGGAGAGGCCAGCCCACCCCAGCATGAAGGCGGCCATGGACACCCGCCCGGCCAGCTGGGCGTCTCCCCGCAGGGAGGACACGCCAGAGGACAGCTCCAGCAGTCCGGCCACCAGCCGCTGTGCCCATTCCGGCTGGAAACCGGCCGCAGCCAGCAGCTGAGCCAGGGCGGCAAATGCGCCGTATACCGACAGCAGCTGGAGTACGACGGCGAAGAACACCACAAAGGCGCAGATGTTCAAGGTGCTCTGAAGGGCGCGGGATACCGCGCCGGTGAAGGCGGCGGGGACGGTGACTGCCTGGATGGGCTTGGCCGGTGCACGGGAGGAGCGGCTTCGATGGGACCCGCCGTAAAAACGAAAGATCAGTCCCACCAGAAGGGAGGCCAGGGCATGGGTGAGGTAGAGAAGCAGTCCCACCCGGCTGTCGCCGAATATGCCCGCCCCCACCACGCCCAGAATGAAGGCGGGGCCGGAGTTGTTGCAGAAGGCCAGCAGCCGCTCCGCCTCCGTCCTGGAGCACAGCCCCTGTTGGTAGAGCTGGAGGGCGGTGCGGGCCCCCACGGGGTAGCCCCCGATGAACCCCAGGGCCACCGCCGCCGCACAGCTGCCGCTGACCCGGAACAGGGGGCGCATCAGCCCCTCTAGGGCCCGGCCCAGATAGGCCGCCAGCCCCAGGTCCACCACCAGGGAGGACAGCACGAAGAAGGGGAACAGGGAGGGCACAATGACGTTGAAGCACAGGGTCAGCCCGTCTCTGGCCCCGGTGATGGCCTCTCCCGGCGCGGCCACCAGCCCCGCCGTGGCGAGGAGCAGCGCCAGCCCCACCAGCGCGTCCCGCACCCGTTTTTCCTTGAGCAGCCCCAGCACGCCATCACCCCCGTGGGGAGAGACTATGCGCAGGGCGGCGGGAGCTTGCCTGTCCCACTGTTTTTTTCTGTGAGGCTCCGGCGGAGAGACTCGGGGCTTTTTCGCTTTAACGCGGGAAAAATTTCTGGAGAAAAGGGGTTGACAAATGGGCGGCCAGTGGGTATAATGACTACAACAACCAAACAGCACAAACCAGTGACGGAGAGAAGTACCCGGCGCGGCAGACCTTTAGAGAGCCCCCGATGGTGGAAACGGGGCGGCGAGCGGCTGGCGAATGGACTTCGGAGGGCGGACCGAACGGCGGCGGAGCCAAGTAGGGACCGACGGGCTTCCCACCCGTTATCCATCGGGGCGCGTATGATGGTATGCGTAAGCGAGCGGACGTTTTATACGTCAATTTGGGTGGTATCGCAGAAGCAGCAGCTTTTGTCCCATATGTGGGGCAAGGGCTTTTTTATTTGCCTTTTCCTCCCCGGATCCTGGCAGAATCCGGGTCATCTGCCGCCCAAAATCATCATTTGGAGGAAAATACCATGAAAAACCACAACATCGTCAAGAAGTTCTTCGCCATCGCCATGGCGGCGGCCATGACCCTCACCCTGTGCGCCTGCACCGGCGGCCAGCCCCAGACCTCCCAGCCCTCCCAGGGCGAGAGCCAGAGCGGGACCGATTCCCAGCGGCCCGCGGGGGGTCAGACATACAAGGTGGCCATCATCAAGCAGATGGACCACGCCTCCCTGGATGAGATCGCCGAAGCGGTGGAGCAGCGGCTGGACGAGATGGCCGCCCAGAACGGCGTCACCATCCAGCACGAGACCACCTCCGGACAGAACGACCAGGGCAGCCTGAAGCAGCTGGCCGACCAGGCCATCGCCGACGGGGTGGACGTGATCATCCCCATCGCCACCACCGCCGCCAAAATCGCCGCCCTGTCCGCCGAGGAGACCAAGACCCCGGTGGTGTTCGCAGCCGTGTCCTATCCCGCAGAGGAGAGCGTGGGCCTCACCGGCCTGGACTACGTCACCGGCACCAGCGACGCGCTGAATACCCGGTTTATCATTGACCTGATGCTGCTCCAGAACCCGGAGCTGAAGAAGGTGGGCCTGCTCTACTCCCTGTCCGAGGACAACTCCGCCACCCCCATCGCCGAGGCCAAGGCCTACCTCACCGAAAAGGGCATTGCCTACTCCGAGCAGACCGCCAACAGCAACGACGAGGTGGTGGCGGCCGCCTCCGCCCTCATCGCTGACGGCGTAGACGCGGTGTTCACCCCCACCGACAACGTGATTCAGTCCGCCGAGCTGGCCATCTACGAGACCCTGATGGATGCCGGCGTTCCCCACTACGGCGGGGCCGACTCCTTTGCCCGCAACGGCGCGTTTGCCGGCTGCGGCGTGAATTACACCCTGCTGGGCGGCCAGACCGCCGACCTGGCCTATGACGTGATGACCAAGGGCATGGACAGCATGGAGGACTACTACCTGCTGGAGGGCGGCATCATCACCATTAACACCGAGACCGCCGCCGCCCTGAAGATCGACTACACTGCGTTTAAGGACATGGGCACCGTGGCGGAGGTCCAGACCACCGAGGACTGACCTACTTTTTCTTGAAAGAACGAGTAGGCAAAAAGAACTTGAATTCGCTGACAGCCGGGGCATAGGCCCGCAAGCTCCCGCCTGGCGGCGGACGAGGAGCATAAAAATGAGCGCCTCCGCCCCGGGCCGGGGCGGAGGCGGGAGAGGAGATGAATCCCATGGGTTCCATACTGTTGATCTCACAGACCGCCCTGGAGCTGGGTTTCCAGTACGCCCTGGTGGCCATGGCCCTGTTTCTCAGCTATCGGATTCTGGATATCGCCGACCTGACCACCGATGGCAGCTTTGTGCTGGGGGCGGCGGTGTCGGTGACGGTGACGGCGGCGGGCCACCCGGTGCTGGCCATCCCGGCGGCCATGCTGGCCGGAGTGTGCGCCGGCTTTGTCACCGCCTTTCTCCAGACCCGCATGGGGGTGCCCTCCATCCTGGCGGGTATCATCACCAACACCGGGCTGTACACCGTCAACCTGATGGCCATGGGCTGGAAGTCCAGCGCCAGCCTGATGAAAAAAGAGACCGTGTTCACCCTGGCCAAGGGTCTGTTCCCAGGCGTCCCCTTCTGGGGGCAGTGGTACGAGCTGATCCTGTCCGCCGCCGTCACCCTTCTGGCGGGGGTGCTGCTCTATCTGTTCCTGGGCACCCGGCTGGGGCTGTCCATCCGGGCCACCGGGGACAACCGAGACATGGTGCGGGCCTCATCGGTCAACCCCACCTTCACCATCACCGTGGGGCTGTGCCTGGCCAACGCCCTCACCGCCCTGTCCGGCGGGGTGGTGGGCCAGTACCAGCGCACGGTGGACATGGGCTCGGGCACCGGCATCGTGGTCATCGGTCTGGCCTGCCTCATCATTGGAGAGACGGTGGTGGGCCGCCGGGGGATGGGCCGGGGCGTGATCGCCGTCGTGGTGGGCTCCATCATCTACCGCTTTATCTATGCCATCGTGTTCTACACCAAGGTGGTGCCGGTGGACTGCCTGAAGCTGCTCACCGCCGCCGTGGTGGCCCTGGCCATCGCAGCCCCCACCATCAAGGCGGGTGCGGGCCTGCAAAAGCGGAAGCTGGCCGCGGGCAGGAAGGGGGGGCGCTGACATGCTGCGCATTGAGAACATCTCCAAGACCTTCAATCCGGGCACCGTCAACGAGAAAACGGCGCTGAACCACCTGTCCCTCCACCTCCAGCCAGGGGATTTCGCCTCCATCATCGGCTCCAACGGGGCGGGCAAATCCACCCTGCTCAACGCCATCGCGGGCGGCTTCACCGTGGACGCCGGAGCCATCATTCTGGACGGCAGCGACATCACCTTTACCCCGGACCACCGGCGCAGCGTGGTCATCGGGCGGCTGTTTCAGGACCCCCTCCGGGGTACCGCGCCGTCCATGACCATTGAGGAAAATCTGGCCCTGGCCTACCTGCGCTCCACAGAGGAGAAGACCCACCCCTTCAGCCGGATCCGCAGGAAGGACAAGGAGTTTTTCGCGGAAAAGCTGAAGCTGCTGGGCATGGGGCTGGAGGACCGGATGCGCCAGCCGGTGGGCCTGCTGTCCGGCGGCCAGCGCCAGGCGCTGACCCTGCTGATGGCCACCCTGGTCACCCCCAAGCTGCTACTGCTGGACGAGCACACCGCCGCCCTGGACCCGGGCACGGCGGAGAAGGTGCTGGAGCTCACCCGGACCATTGTGGCGGAGCACCGGATCACCTGCCTGATGGTCACCCACAACATGAAGCAGGCCCTGGAGCTGGGCAGCCGCACGCTGATGATGGCGGAGGGGAACATCGTGCTGGACGTGTCCGGCCAGGAGCGGGCCGGCATGACGGTGGACGATCTGCTCCGCCGCTTCCGGGCGGGGACGGGTCACGACCTGGACAATGACCGCATTCTGCTGTCTGATTGAGTCAATTGAATGGAGCGCCCCCCGGCTCAGCCGGGGGGCGCTCTTGTATTTCGGGGCTGGACCTGCTATACTGGGAGAACAAAGAGGGGAAACCCTTGACAGGGACGCGAAACACAATAACAAGGAGACATAAATGGAGACAATTATACAGATTTTGGCCCGGGAGCTGGACCGCCCGGAGCGTCACGTTGAAAACATCATCGCTCTGCTGGACGAGGGGAACACCGTCCCCTTCATCGCCCGCTACCGCAAGGAGCTCCACGGGGCCATGGACGACCAGCTCATCCGGCAGCTGGCAGACCGTTTGCAATACCTGCGCAACCTCCAGGACCGCCGGGACGAGGTGAAGCAGTCCATTGAGAACCAGGGCAAGCTGACCCAGGAGCTGTCCGACGACATCGACGCCGCCGCCACCTTGGCGGAAGTGGAAGACCTTTACAGGCCCTACAAGCAAAAGCGCCGCACCCGGGCTACCATGGCAAGGGAAAAGGGCTTGGAGCCCCTGGCCCTGCTGGCCTTTGCCCAGGGTCCGGCGGTGGATCTGGACAAGGCGGCGCTGGACTACCTCGACCCCGAGAAGGGGGTGGAGACGGTTCAGGACGCCCTCCAGGGGGCCTCCGACATCATCGCCGAGCTGATTTCCGACGACGCCGGCGTGCGCGGAATGCTCCGGGAGCTGTACTGGCGGCGGGGGTCCATCACCTCCCGGGCGGCGGACAAGGAGGCGGAGGATTCGGTCTACCGCCTCTACTACGAGTTTTCAAGCCCGTTGTCTAAAACCCAGGGACATCAGGTGCTGGCTATGAACCGGGGGGAGCGGGAGGAGATCTTAAAGGTGTCGGTGGAGATGGACCGGGAGACCGCCCTGGTGGCACTGCGCCGCAGGGTGGTGCCGGGTCGGGCCGCCATGGAGTTTGTCAGGGCCGCCGCTGAGGACGCCTACGACCGGCTGATTGCCCCCTCCCTGGAGCGGGAGGTCCGCTCCGAGCTGACGGAGCGGGCCAGCGAGGGGGCCATCGGCCAGTTCGCACTGAACCTGAAGCCCCTGCTCATGCAGCCCCCGGTGAAGGGCTTTGTCACCATGGGGCTGGACCCCGGATACCGCATGGGGTGTAAAGTGGCGGTGGTTGATCCCACTGGCAAGGTGCTGGACACCACGGTGGTCTACCCCACCCACGGGGAGCGGGGAAAAAACGAGGCCATCGACAAGCTGGCCATCCTCATCAAAAAGCACCGCGTGGCCCACATCGCCATCGGCAACGGCACCGCCAGCCGGGAGACCGAGCAGATGGCGGTGGAGCTGATCCGCAAGGTGGGCTGCGGCGTCAGCTACGCCATGGTCAACGAGGCGGGGGCGTCGGTGTACTCCGCCTCCAAGCTGGCGGCAGAGGAGTTCCCCGAGTTCGACGTGAATTTGCGCTCGGCGGTGTCCATCGCCCGACGGCTCCAGGACCCCCTGGCGGAGCTGGTGAAGATCGACCCGAAATCCATCGGCGTGGGCCAGTACCAGCACGACATGCCCCAGGCGCGCTTAGGCGAGGCCCTGGACGGGGTGGTGGAGGACTGCGTCAACGCCGTGGGGGTGGACGTGAACACCGCCTCCGCGCCCCTGCTCACCCGGGTGGCGGGGCTGAACGGCACCACCGCCAAGAACATTGTGAAGTACCGGGAGGAGAACGGCCCCTTCACCACCCGGAAGCAGATTTTGAAGGTGCCCAAGCTGGGGCCCAAGGCCTTTGAGCAGTGCGCGGGCTTCCTGCGGGTGCCGGAGAGCAAGTCCCCCCTGGACAACACCGCCGTCCACCCGGAGAGCTACGGGGCGGCGGAGAAGCTGCTGGCCCTGTGCGGCCACGGCATGGCGGACGTGCGGGCCGGAAAGCTGGGGGATCTCAAGGGCGAGCTGGCGGCCTACGGCGAGGAAAAGGCGGCGTCCGAGTGCGGCGTGGGGGTGCCTACCCTGCTGGACGTGGCCGCCGAACTGGTCAAGCCGGGGCGGGACCCCCGGGACGAGCTGCCCGCCCCGGTGCTGCGCACCGACGTGCTGGACATGAAGGACCTGAAGCCCGGCATGGAGCTGAAAGGCACGGTGCGCAACGTCATCGACTTCGGGGCCTTTGTGGACATCGGCGTCCACCAGGACGGGCTGGTCCACGTCAGCCAGATCTGTGACCGCTTCATCAAACACCCCTCCCAGGTGCTCAGTGTGGGGGACGTGGTGACGGTGTGGGTGAAGGAAGTGGACGAGAAAAAAAAGCGCATCTCGCTGACCATGCGGAAGGATCAGGTGAAGTAGGCCGTGGACGGGACGGAGCGCCGGGCGCGCATCCTCTGGGGACAGCACCTCACCGCCCCTGCGGACCCGCAGGCGGTGTGCCGGGATCTGAACGGCGTCCAGGCCCAGCTTTTGCCCGCCGCCCTCCACGCCCTGGCCATTCGGAGCGACAGGCCGCCGGAGCCGGACGGGCTGGTCAGGAGCTGGACCATCCGGGGAACGGTGCACCTGTTCCACCCCGACGACCTGCCCCTGTTCCTCCACCGGGGACGGGACCACTTCCTGCGTTCCGTAGACCGGATGGAGGGGGACGAATACGTCACCCTGGAGCGGAAGCGGTATTTTGCCGGAGTCATTTTGGACGAGCTGGCGGCGGGCCCCTGCACGCGGGAGGAACTGCGGGCCGCCTGCGCCGCCCGGGGTATGACGGAGCGGGAGGGGGAGAGCGTCTTCAACAGCTGGGGCGGCCTGCTGCGCCACCTGGCGGAGACGGGGCGGATCGCCCACACCGTCACCCGGGAAAAGGGCTTCCAGCTGTGCCCGCCCTTCACCCCCATGGAGGAGGGGGAGGCCCGGCTGGAGCTGGCCCGGCGGTACTTCACCCACTACGGCCCCGCCACGGTGCGGGACGCGGCCTACTTTTTTGGCCGACCCCAGCGGGAGCTGAAGGCTCTGATGGACGCCCTGCCTCTGGAGCGGGCCCAGGTGGAGGGCCGGGACTGCTTCTGGCTGGACCAGGGGGAGGGGGACTGGCCGGAGATCCCCGACTGCCTGTTTTTGGCGGGGTTTGACCAGCTGATGCTGGGCTACCGGAAGGAGGACGGCCTGTTCCTGCCGGGGGAGCACCTGCGGGGCATTTTTTCTCTGTCCGGCATGGTGATGGCCCCCATCCTGCTCCGGGGCCGGGTGGCGGGCCGCTGGCGGCTCAGGGGCGAGCGGGCGGAGCTCACCCCCTTCGGTCGGTGGACGGCGGAGGAGAGGGGGCTGGTCCGGTCGGCGGCGGCAGCACAGTGGGACCGCCGGGTGGTCTGGACGGATGCGTGAGCCGCAGAGGGCTTGTCACCAAATTAAACCAATTTGTAATGAATTTGAGGGCGGATTGTAACCGGATAGTAACGACTTTTCCCCGGCTGCGGATATAGAATGGTGGCAAAGGAGTGACCGCTATGAAAAAAAGAGAAATTTCCCTGCTGCTGTCCGCCGCTCTGGCCCTGGTGCTGTGCTCCTGCGCTCCCGCAGGTGAGGGGCCCAGCCCCAGCCTGCCCCTCACCACCCCGCCGCCGGAGGCCTCCGTCCCGGTGCTGGAGACCCTGGAGCCTACCCTGTACCCGACCCCGTCCCCGGCGCCCTCCTCCTCGCCGGACTTCAGTGCGGCCCTGCCGGACCGGGACTACCAGTCCTGGCAGGTGGGGTACATGGAATTTCTCACCGCTCTGCTCCAGGCGGAGCAGGACACCCGAGAGGAACGTGTGGCCTTCGGCGGTCTGGCAGCGGACCAGCGGGGTGTATGCTGTCTTGACGCGGGAGGGAAACTGCGCATGACCCAGGTGATGGCCATGGGCAGCGAGAGCTATTCCCTCTATGACGTGGATCGGGACGGCGTGCCCGAGCTGTTTGTCAAGTACGGCGTCTGCGAGGCCGCCTTCACATATCAGTGCTACACCTTCCGGGAAGGGCGGATGGTGTGTATCGGTGAGTTTGATGGGGGCCACAGCGGCCTGTACACCCACCCGGACAAGAGTGCCGTCCTGCGCAGCTCGGGCCACATGGGCTATGCCGAGCTGTACGAATACCCCATGGAGGATGGTGTGCTGACGGAGGAGCGGGAGATCTTCCGGGAGGAGGACGTGCGGGACTACACCCCCACGGAGGAGATCGTCCCCGGCGCGGAGTACATCGAATATTTTTACACCCGCAGAGGTGCGGAGGACGACTCCTACTGGACGGGTCAGACCCCGTACACCCTGGGAAAGGCGCTCCTGCTGCCCATCTGCGACTGGGGCGTGGGCCGCCCCGCCACGGGGAACGATTCGGAGCGGGCCCGTGCGGCCATCCTGGCGGCGCTGAGCGGCGAGGGGCAGGTCTACGGTGTCTCTGGGGACCACTTCAACGGCGATGTGGGCCCCTTGTCCTGGGAGGAGTATGTTCAGGCGATCACAGCGGTTCCCAGAGCCCAGGTTACGGCCAAGATCACGGCCTATTTTTGGATGGACATGAACGGCGACGGCCAGGAGGAGTGTATGCTCCGCCTGGAATCCGACGTGCGGCGGGGCGAGGAGGCCTGGTCGGGGGAGGATATGGTGATGCTCAGCGAGCAGGGCGGCGTGGTATACGCCTATTGCTTCGACTTCTATGAGAGGGACGATTTTTGCACCGACGGCGCCATCCGGGGGTATGGCCAGGTTTACCGGCTCTCCTTCTGGAATGACCAGTGCTATCGGTACATCGCGGAAGGCGCCGAGGCGGGCCCGGTCAAGTGGCTGGACGGCTCGCCCCTGAGCTGAGAAGCTGTACCAATAGCCGAAGTACGCAGACTTGCGAGGAAAAATTGCCGCCGGCAAGGCAAAAAATCGCAGGAATACTTTGTGTATTTCAAGATTTTTTAACGCAGCTGGCGGCAATTTGGGCCGCAAGGATGTGTGCTGGGGTCTATTGGTACAGCTTCTGAAATTTAAGGAGGGCTTGACATGGCCGGAAAGCTCTATTTGGTGCCAACTCCCATCGGAAACCTGGGGGACATCAGCCGCCGGGCGGCGGAAATCCTGGAGGCTGTGGACTTCATCGCCGCCGAGGACACCCGGGTGACAGTGAAGCTGCTCAACCATCTGGGGCTCCGCAAGCCCATGGTGGCCTACCACCGGCACAACTGCGAGACGGCGGGCCCCGCCGTCCTGCGGCGGATAGAGGCGGGCGAGGGCTGCGCCCTGGTTACCGACGCGGGCACCCCCGCCATCTCCGACCCCGGGGAGGACCTGGTGGCACTTTGTGCCGCCGCAGGGGTGGAGGTGGAGGCCATTCCGGGGCCCTGCGCCCTGACGGTGGCCCTGTCGGTGTCCGGCCTGCCCACCGGGCGGTTCACCTTTGAGGGCTTTCTGCCCCAGAACAAAAAGAACCGCCGGGCCCAGCTGGACGCCCTGGCGGACGAGGAGCGCACCATGGTGTTCTACGAGGCCCCCCACAAGCTGCGCTCCACCCTGGACGACCTGGCGGCGGTGTTTGGCCCGGAGCGGCCTCTGGCGGTGTGCCGGGAGCTGACCAAGCTCCATGAGGAGGTGCTGCGCCTCACCATCGGGGAGGCGGCGGAGCGCTACGCCGCCCAGGAGCCCCGGGGAGAGTTTGTCCTGGTGGTGGGCGGCCGCCCGCCCCGGGAGAAGGCGGCGGACGAGGAAGGCGCCCTGGCCCGGGCGGAGCAGCTGCGGCGGGAGGGGCTGTCCCTCAAGGACGCGGCGGCCCGGGCGGCAGAGGAGTTCGGCGTGAAGAGGCGGCAGCTCTACAACCAGATGCTGGGAAAATAAGAGGGACGGGGATGGGCCCGCGTTGGGATGATATCCCTGAGAAGGCAGGAATTCCCTGGCAGCTCCTGCCTGTGTTGCCAGGGCCTGGAAATGATAACAGGTGGTATAATGTTTCTGGGAATTTGTGGTGATGGAATTTTCCACGGAATTTGTCAAAAATGCTGAAAAAGTTCTAAAAAAATTTCGACAAAAAAAGCCGCCATTTCGGCGGCTTTTCTCACTGCAGCAGGTCGGGGAATTATTTGCTGCCCAGATCTTTCAGACAGCTCGTGCAGATATTTTTCCCCTTAAAGGATGTGATCTCTCTGGAATCCCCGCAAAAAATGCAGGCGGGCTGGTACTTGTTCAGGATGATGGACGGCCCGTCGACATAAATTTCCAGGGGGTCGCGCTCTGCGATGTCCAGGGTGCGGCGCAGCTCGATAGGCAGCACAATGCGCCCCAGCTCATCGACTTTTCGAACGATTCCGGTTGCTTTCATTTTCGAAGTCCTCCTTGCGCCATGCAATGAAATTTTTGCATCACATACTACAGCCCTATTATAACACAACGTATAATTTTGTCAATCAAAAAATTGGGGAAAATCCGTAATTATTGGGAACTCTGTCGGATTGTGCCACGTAACCCTTTTGCTGGGACATGAATTTGTGCGTCCCGCCGTATATATGGTGGGACGGACAAAGGAGGGACCGAGATATGGCGATGTCGCTGATCTGGACGGCAATGGTGGGCGCGGCGATTTTGTGCGGCCTGGCCACGGGGAACGGCCCGGCGGTGGCCAAAGGGGCGTTGGACGGCGCCGCCGCGGGGGTGGAGCTGTGCCTGTCCATGATGGGGGTGCTGTGCCTGTGGACGGGGGTGATGGAGGTGATGGAGCGCTCCGGCATCGCCCGGGGGCTGTCCCGGCTGCTCCGGGCGGTCATCGGCTGGCTGTACCCGGATTTCGCGGGGGACAAAAAGGTGATGGACGCGGTGAGCGCCAACCTGTCCGCCAACCTGCTGGGGCTGGGCAACGCCGCCACCCCGCTGGGGCTGGAGGCGTCTCGGCTCATGGCCCAGCGCACCCCCGGCGTGGCGTCGGACGGCCTGTGCATGCTGGTGGTTACCAACACCGCCTCCCTCCAGCTCATCCCCACCACGGTGGCCAGCCTGCGCTCGGCGGCGGGGAGCGCCAACCCCTTCGACATCCTGCCGGCGGTGTGGCTGGCGTCGGCCATCTCCGTTGTGGTGGGGGTCACGGCGGCCAGGGTCTTCGCCCGCTGGTGGAGGTGAGGGGATGGACCTGATGTTCACCATGCTGGTCCCCTTTCTCATGCTGGCGGTGGCGCTGTGGGGGCTGGTGAAACGGGTTGATCTGTGGGGCGCCCTCACCGACGGGGCGGAGAAGGGGCTGCGGGTGTCCCTGCGGATCATGCCGCCTCTCATCGGCCTGCTGACGGCGGTGTACATGCTGCGCGCCTCCGGGGCGCTGGAGCTTTTAGGCGAGGCGGTGGGGCCCGTTCTGGCGGCGGTGGGCATACCGGCGGAGACCATCGGCCTGCTGCTGGTCCGCCCGGTGAGCGGCTCCGCCGCCCTGGGGGTGGGGGCGGAGCTCATCGAGACCTACGGCCCCGACTCCCTGGTGGGCCGGACGGCGGCGGTGATGCTGGGCTCGACAGAGACGACCTTCTATACCATCGCGGTATACTTCGGCGCGGCCAAGGTGGGCAGGACCCGATACGCCGTCCCGGCGGCGCTGTGCGCGGACGTGGCGGGGTTTCTGGCGGCGTCCTGGGCGGTGAGGCTGCTGTTTTAAAGAGGAAGGGCCCGCCTCCGATTTGGAGGCGGGCCTTTTGTCAGCGTTTGCTTTATTCCTCCGCCATGGCCTTCGCCGCGGCGATGGCCTTCTCCTGGGCGGCGGGGGGGCAGTCCTCGTAGCGCACGAAGTGGAGTACGAAGGAGCCCCGGGACTGGGTCATGGCCCGCAGGTCGATGGCATAGGTCATCATCTCGGCCATGGGCACCTCGGCGGTGATGGTCTGGTTGCCGCCGCCGATGGGCTGCATATCCATGACGCGGCCCCGGCGCTTATTGAGGTCGCCCAGCACGTCGCCCATGTAGTTGTCGGGCACAGTGACCTTCAGCTCGCCCACCGGCTCCAGCAGCACCGGGGAGCCCTCGGGCAGGGCGACCTTGTAGGCCAGCTGGGCGGCGGTCTTGAAGGCGATTTCGGAGGAGTCCACCGGGTGGTAGGACCCGTCGTACAGGGTGGCCTTCAGGTTGACCATTGGGTAGCCCGCCAGCACGCCGTGGACGCAGGCCTCCCGCAGGCCCTTTTCCACCGCGGGGAAGAAGTTCTTGGGCACCGCGCCGCCCACAACCTCCTCGCAGAACTCCAGGGACTCGCTCTCGCAGGGCTCGAAGCGGATCCACACGTCGCCGAACTGGCCGGAGCCGCCGGTCTGCTTCTTGTGGCGGCCCTGCTTGGACACGCTCTTGCGGATCTTCTCCCGGTAGGCCACCCGGGGCTCGGACAGCTCCACCTCCACGTTAAAGCGGCTCTTCAGCTTGTTTACCAGCACGTCCATCTGGATGTCGCCGGCGGTGGTGACCACCATCTGGTGGGTCTCGGCGTTGTTCACCACGTTAAAGGTGGGGTCCTCCTCGTTGAGGCGGCCCAGGCCGGCGGCGATCTTGTCCTCCTGGCCCCGGGTCTTGGGGGCGATGGCCTTGGAGAAGTTGGGCTCGGCGAAGGGGATGGGGTCCAGCTTGATGAACTTGCGCTGATCGCACAGGGTGTCGCCGGTCTTGAGCCGGTCCATCTTGCCGATGGCGCCGATGTCGCCGCAGGCCAGCTCCTTGACCTCCTCGCTCTTCTTGCCCCGCATGGCGTACAGCCGGCCCAGCTTCTCGTTCTGGCCGGTGGTGGCGTTCACCAGGGTGAGGTCGGGGGTGAGGTTGCCGGAGATGACCTTGACAAAGGAGAATTTGCCGTACTGATCGGCCACGGTTTTGAACACGAAGGCGGCGGGGACGGCGCCCTGGGAGACGATGAAGTCCTCGTGCTCGCCGTCCTTGTCGGTGCCGGAGGCGGGGACGCCCTCCAGGGGGTTGGGCAGCAGGTCCACGATCATGTCCAGCAGCATCAGGGTGCCCAGGCCGCTGAAGGCGGAGCCGCACACCACGGGGACCAGGGAGCAGTCCCGCACGCCGGCCCGCAGGCCCTGCATGATCTCGGCGTAGGTGAACTCCTCGCCGCCGAAGAATTTCTCCATGAACTCCTCGCTGGTCTCGGCCACCGACTCCATGAGCTGGCCATAGATCTCGTCAATGACGGCCACCTTGTCCTCGGGGATGGGGATCTCCTTGCGCTTGCTGCCGGCGGGCTCGAAGGCGCGCTTGTGGAGCACGTCCACCACGCCGGTGACCTTTTTGTCGGCGTCCCAGATGGGGACCACCAGGGGGGCCACGCTCTTGCCGAAGTACTCCCGCAGGGTGTCGAAGGCGGAGTTGAAGTCGATGTTGTCCTCGTCCATCTTGGAGATGTAGACGATGCGGGGCAGCTTGCGCTCGTCCAGCAGGCGCCAGGCCCGCTCGGTGCCCACGGACATCCCGCCCTTGGCGGCGCACACCAGCACGCCCGCGTCGGCCACGGACAGGCACTCGGCCACCTCGCCGGCGAAGTCGAAGTTGCCGGGGGCGTCCAGCACGTTGATCTTGCAGCCGTTATACTCCACGGGGGCCACGGCGGCGGAGATGGAGATCTGGCGCTTGATCTCCTCGGGGTCGTAATCGCAAACGGTGTTGCCGTCGGTGGTCTTGCCCAGACGGTCGATGACACCGGTCATGCGCAGGAAGCTCTCAACCAGGGTGGTTTTGCCGTTGCCGCCATGGCCCAGCAGACAGATGTTGCGGATGTTGTGGGGAGAATAGCTCATAGTAGTTTCCACTCCTTATATTATACTCGGCCAAACCCAACGGCCAAAGCGTCGCTAAAGATAATTATACAATAAGACCCGCCGTTTGGCAACGGTTATTTGAGGAATTTGACGAATCTTTTTTCCAGGCGGAGCGGAGGAAATTTTGCTGTACACAGGCGGGGCGCTGTGGTAAAATAGTAACGACCGACCTCCACTTCGGTCCAACCGGCGGGCAGAGAGCCGCGGGTGGGAAAGCGCGTTCCCACCCGGAAGGAACGCCCGCCGCTGCGCCGGCGCGCCGGCGCTCTAAACATAAATTGGAGGTAGTTTTATGCGCAGGTTTTCCGTCCGTGATCTGACCATTGCCGCCATGGTGGCGGCGCTCTACACCGTGATGGGCTATTTCGCCAACATCTTCGGCCTGAACTTCCTGGTGTTCCAGTGCCGGTTTGCCGAGGCCCTCACCGTCCTGCCCTTCCTGTTCCCGGCCGCCGCGCCGGGGCTGGTGGTGGGGTGCTTCCTCACCAACCTGCTGTCCCCCTTTGGCCCGCTGGACTGGCTGTTCGGTACCCTGGCCACCGCCATCGCCGCGTGGCTCACCATGAAAATGCCCAAATGGTATCTGGCGGCCCTGCCCCCCATTCTGGTCAATGCCTTGATCCTGTCCCCCATGTGGGCCTGGACGGAGGTGGGCGCGCTGAACGGAGCGTTTTGGACCGCCTGCGGCTGGAATGCCCTCACCTTCATTCCCGCCGAGGCGCTGGTGTGCTATGTGCTGGGCACGCCGCTGCTCAAGCTGCTGCCCAGGATCAGCGTGCTGAAGCCCGCCCTGCGGCCCCAGGTCCAGGCCCCCGTGTCCTGACAAAATAGACAAGGCCCCCGGACGGTGGAGCGTCCGGGGGATTTTTGCGTTTTTTAGAACATGTGAATGCGGGTCCTTACTGTTTGCAGTACGCGGCGATGGCGTCGCTCAGCTTCTGGGCGGTGCCGGGGCCGTACTGGTCCAGGTTTGCCTGGAACCTGGGGTCGCCCGCGTACATCTGGCCCAGGCAGGCCAGGATGCCGTCGGTGCAGTGGTAGTGGTACTTTGTGATGTGTTCCTGCCAGCGGCGCACCAGGGCCTGGGCCTCCGCCCCCGCCGGGTCGGCGCAGGCCCCGAAGGCGGCAAAGATCTCCTCCATCTCTGTTCGGATCTGCGCCTCTTTTTCCGGGGTGTAATCCTTGTGCTTCTCCCGGCTCTCCAGGAAGGCCTCGGTGTTGCCCCAGCGGTCCGCCGCTTCCTGGGCGTACTGATTTTTCACCGCCTCCCAGTCGGCCTGGGTGGGCTTGGGTCTCTCGTCATACATGATGTTCCCTCCAATCGTCTCGTCCACCAGCCGAAGCATGTCGTCCAGCCGCCGCCGCTTCATCAGCAGCAGGGTTCGGTGCTTTTTCAGGGCCTCGGTCCGGTGGTGGTCCGGGGCGGACAGGATGCGCCCGATCTGCTCCAGGGGTACGCCCAGCTCCCGGTAAAACAAAATCTGCTGGAGCGCCGCCATGGCCTCATCGCCGTAAAGCCGATACCCAGCCGGGGTGACCTCAGAGGGCTTCAGCAGTCCGATCTCATCGTACCAGCGCAGCGTGCGCACACTGACGCCGGCCAGCCGCGCCGCCTGGCTCACGGAATATCGCATCTCGTCCACCTCCGGGGTACACTCTAACCCATGACGTAACGGAAGAGTCAAGCCCTTTTTTGAAAAGTGTTTCACGTGAAACGCCAGTTCTATTTCCACGCCTCTCTCAGCAGCTCCGCCGCCCGCCCGATCTCCCCCTCGGTGAGTCCGGCGAAGCCCAGCACCACCGTGGACGGCTGGGGGGGGACGGCGTGGCAGTACCGGCTCAGGGGGTGGACCCGGATGGATTTCTCCGCCGCCCGGGCCACCAGCACCTCCTCAGAGTACCGGGGCAGGGTGAGCAGAAAGTGGAGCCCCGCGTCCGCCCCGGAGAGGACGGCGCCGGGGATGCCGGCCAGCGCCCCGGCGAACAGGGCGCACTTTTTGCGGTACAGATTGCCTGCGCGCCGCAGGTGCCGCCCGTACAGCCCCTGGACCAGGAAGCGGCGCAGGCTCTCCTGCTCAAACCGGGAGACGGTGCAGGCCCCGTGGGAGAAGGTGGCGCGGAAGCGCTCCAGCAGGGCGGGGGGTAGGATCATGTACGCCACCCGGATGGCGGGGGCGATGGACCGGGAGAAGGTGCCCATGTACACCACCCGCCCCGCCCGGTCCATCCCCTGCACGGCGGGGATGGGCCGGGAGGACCAGCGGAATTCGCTGTCGTAGTCGTCCTCGATGAGGAAGCGCCCCGGGGCGGCCGCCGCCCAGTGGAGCAGCTGGCTGCGCCGGGCCGCCGGCATGGTCACACCCAGGGGGAATTGGTGGGAGGGGGTGACATAGGCCAGCCCCGCGCCGGAGCGCTCCAGGGCGGTTCGGTCCATCCCCTCGCCGTCCACCGGGATGGGGACGGCCTGGCGCCCGTGGAGGGCGGCGGCGGCGTAGGCGGCGGGGTAGCCCGGGTCCTCCAGGGCCACAGCCCGCTGCTCGGGCAGAAGCTGGAGCAGGAGAGAGAGCAGGTAGTCCGCCCCCGCCCCCACCACCACCTGCTCCGGGGTGCACCGCACCCCCCGGTACTGGGAGAGCAGCTGGGCCAGGGCGGCCCGCAGGGGCTGATCCCCCTGGGGGTGGCCCCGCTGCAAAAGGCCGGGGTTCTCATACACCGCCTCCTTGGTGATCCGCGCCCAGGAGGAGAAGGGGAAGACGGAGGTGTCCACCGCCGAGGTGGAGCAGTCGTAGGCCCACCGGGGAGGGTCCGGGGGGGCCGCCGGGAGGGAGGCCGGGGCGGCGGGGGCCGGGGGGAGCAGCCGGGCGCACACATAGCCGCTGCGGGGCTTTGCCAGCACGTAGCCCTCCGCCGCCAGCAGGGAATAGGCGGTCTCCACCGTGCTCATGCTCACCCCCGCCAGGGCGCACATACGCCGCTTGGAGGGCAGCCTGGCCCCGGGGGACAGGGCCCCGGACTGGATGGCCCCGGCGATGTGGCGGTATAGCTGGTCATACAGAGGGGCGTTTTCGGTGAACACGGGGAGGGGGAAGGAAGCGTCCACAGCAGTCACCTCCACAGGGGACAGAAAATCTGACCCCATAAAAAAGATAAAAACTGGAGCTGGAAACCATGTCAGTTTTACATATAATAGCACCAGAACCAGGGGCCGTCAAGGCCCCGGAAGGAGTTGTCAGCGATGAACGAATCAAAACGCAGGCGGACCCTGACCATGCTGTGCATGGCGGCGGCCATGGCGGCCCTGGTGGCGGTGGGCTCCAAGATCCCCGATATCCAGATTCCCTCACCCCTGGGCACCAACCGCTTCCACCTGGGCAACGTGATGTGCGCCCTGTCGGGGCTGCTGCTGGGTCCCTGGTGGGGCGGGCTGGCGGCGGGGATGGGCTCGGCCATCTTCGACCTGTTCGACCCCCTGCGCATCATGGAGGCCCCCATCACCTTCCTCACCAAGGGGCTGTACGGCGTGGTGGCCGGGGCGGTCTACTTCAAGGTGCTCAAGGGGAAGAGCAATTACGTCAACGAGGCCGTTGCCAGCGCCGCCGCTGCGGTGAGCTACATCGCCGTCTACATGGTGAAGTGCTTTGTCTACAACGGCCTGCTGGTGAAGGGCCTGAGCCCGGACGCGGCGTGGGTCGCCACCCTGGGCAAGCTGCCATCCTCCCTCTTCAACGGCATTGTGGCGGTGATCTTCGCCCCCATCCTGGGGGTGGCCCTCCATAAAGCCCTGAAGGCCGCGCACCTGGAGGAAAAGCTGGTATAGCTTCCAATGTATCTGCGCCCCAGTTGGACTTCAAATGGGGTCCCCGCAAAGCCGTCTCATGGTTTTGTGGGGAGAGGAGGGACAGCGAAGCGGATGAGCGCGGCTTGTCCCGACAAAATGAAAGGCCCCCCGGCGCAAGCCGGAGGGCTTTCATTTTTTGAGAAAAGAGAGAGGGAGGAGATTGTCTGGTTTTGTACCTGACGTGATTATAGTACCAGACCCGCCCGGGGAAATGTTGGACGATTTGAGAACCTTTTGTGAAGATTGTGTGAACGTTGTGAAAAAACTGTGAACTCCGGGAAAAATGTAACAAAATAGCGGAGAAATCGACCAGATCCGACATCAGCGCCTGCCCCGGTAGTTGGAGCCGGAGCGCCTGCCGTTTCCCGAGCGGCTGTACCGCCGGCGGGCCTTTCGCTTGGGCAGAACCACCGTCACAAAAAAGATCAGCACCAGCACCCCGGCGGCCGCGGCAGCCGTCAGCGCCTTCACCCACCACTGGGACCAGTAGTATTGAATCTGCTGGACGGTGTACAGGAACTCGGAGCGCTCCACCCCGTAGGCGGCCACCATGTCCAAGGTGCCGTATTCCACGCCGCCGTACTTCAGCGTGACCGTGCCCAGCTTGTCGCCGGCGGCGATGGGGGCCTCCAAGGACTCGGGCAGCTGGAAGGACAGCTCCGCCTGGGCGGGGTCGTAGTCCGACGGCATGGTGGCCTGGATGGAGCCAACCGGCTGGGCCAATACGCAGTCCGCCTCGTCGGACAGGGTGACGGGCACCTCCCGCAGCACGTGCTCCGTGTCCTGATCCAGCAGAGTGATGCGGTGGAAGTTGTTGAACGCCCATTCCAGCAGCCGCTTGGTCTCGGAGAAGGACCAGAAGTGGCGTCCGTTTTCGTCCACGGTGTCCTGGGTGCCCAGCACCACGCAGTAGAAGGTGCGGCCCAGCTCGTCCACGGCGGCGGAGGCCAGGCAGCGGCCCGCCTCGCCGGTGTTGCCCGTCTTGATGCCGATGGCCTTGGAGTATGTATAGCCGATGGCGTAGAAGCTGCTGAGCAGGCCGTTGGAGGAGTAGATGGTCCGGGGTTCCTGGAGGTTGGTGGCGGGGAGGTTGTGGGAGGGGGTGCGCACGATGGCGCGGAAGGTCTCGTTCTCCATGGCGGCGCTGGCCATGAGGTAGATGTCATAGGCGGTGGTGTAGTGCTCCGGGTCGTGGAGGCCGTGGGGGTTCATGAAGTGGGTGTCCGCCATGCCCAGCTGGGCCGCTTTTTCGTTCATCCGGGCCACAAACTCCGCCGAGGTGCCCGCCACCGCCTCCGACAGGATGTTGCACGCCTCGTTGCCCGAGGGCAGCAGGTCGCAGTACAGCAGGTCCAGCACCGACAGGATCTCCCCGGCCTTGATGCCGGCGGTGGAGCTGTCCCAGGGCAGGTCCACCGCCTGGGGGGAGGCGGTGACCATGGTGTCCAGGGAGAGCTCCCCCGCCGCCACCGCGTCCAGCACCACCAGGGAGGTCATGATTTTGGTGATGGAGGCGGGGTACATCCGCTGGCGGGCGTTGAAATCGTAGAGCACCTCGCCGTTGTCCCCGTCCACGATGATGGCGGCGCGGCAGTTGGGCTGGGGGTCGTCCAGCGCCTGGGCGGGGGCGGTGAGGGCCAGGGCCATGAGCCCGGCCAAAAACAGAGAAAGAAAACGATATTTTTTCATAGGAATCTCCCGTTATCTGTGTTATAATAAGGCCTGACCGCCGGAGGCGGAAGGGAACGGACTGGAAGACACCATAATTATATCAGAAAGTTTTTTCCTGCGCAACTGGGGAAAATAGGCTTTCTGGATGGGGAGGCGGGGTGTGTGAGGCTGACCGGGGGAGACCGCCGGGCGCTGGCCGCGGTTCTGGCGGCGGGGGCGGCCATGCTGCTGTGTCTGGCCCTGGAGTGGGCGGGGGCGGTCCCGCTGGACCCGCTGCCCCGGGCGCTGCCGGCGGCGGCGGACACGGCGGGCGCGGTGGACATCAACGCCGCCGGGCTGGAGGAGCTGATGTCCCTGCCCGGCATCGGGGAGGTCCGGGCCCAGGCCATTTTGGAGGACCGGGAGAAAAACGGCCCCTACCGCTATCCGGAGGATCTGATCCGGGTGCGGGGCATTGGCGAGGGGATTTTGGAGCATATTTTGGATCGGATTACCACAGGAGGGGATCAAGATGCCGAAGATTTTGGTGGTTGACGACGAGCGGGTCATGGTGAAGGGCATCAAGTTTAATTTGGAAAACGAGGGCTATCAGGTGGAGACGGGCTCCGACGGGGAGGAGGCGGTGGACAAGGCCCGCATGGGCCAGTTCGACCTCATCATCCTGGACCTGATGATGCCCAAGATCGACGGCCTCCAGGCCTGCATGAAGATTCGGGAGTTCTCAAACGTGCCCATCATCATGCTCACGGCCAAGGGGGAGGACGCGGACAAGATCATCGGCTTTGAGTGCGGGGCGGACGACTACATCACCAAGCCCTTCAACATTCTGGAGCTGAAGGCCCGCATCCGGGCGCTGCTGCGCCGGGCGGGGGCCGCCGCCCAGCAGCAGCGGGAGGCCGACCGCCTGACCCAGGGGGCCATCATCCTGGACCTGGCGGAGCGGGCGGCCTGGCGGGACGGGGAGCCGGTGGAGCTCACCGCCAAGGAGTTCGACCTGATGGTGCTGCTGATGCAGAACCCGGGGCGGGTGTACAGCCGGGAGAACCTGCTCAACCTGGTGTGGGGGTATGAGTACATCGGGGAGTTCCGCACAGTGGACGTGCACATCCGCCGCCTGCGGGAGAAGCTGGAGCCCGACCCCGCCAACCCGGAGCACATTTTGACCAAGTGGGGCGTGGGGTACTATCTGGCAAATAGCGCGTCGTCGTCGGGGTAAGCTTGCTTGCTCGCCCGCTTCCGCCTGTGGCGAAGGTTCGACCGCTCCGCTGCCCCTCCTCTCTCCACAAGCCTGAAGGACGGCTTTGCAGGGGCCCCATTTGGGTGGGGCGGCGCGTGAATGTGATCAATCAAGGAGGGGTGTCCATGACAACGGCAAAGCAGCGGGAGGGGCGCGTCCCCTTTTTCCGCAGCATCCAGGCCAAGTACGCCCTGACCTACCTGCTGGTGGTGGCGGCCATCCTCATCGTGATGAACACCTACCCTGTGCTCATGGCGGAGAACATGGTGTTCACCTCCAAGCAGAGCACCCTGACCCGGCAGGCCCTGGTCATCGGCTCCACGCTGTCGGTGTCCGAGACCCTCACCCGGGAGGGGGTGGAGCAGACCATGGCCCTGCTGGAGGAAGCCCAGGGCACCCGGGTGCTGGTGACGGACGCCTCCGCCCGCATCCTGTACGACAGCTCCACCCTGGACAACCGGCTGGGAGACTGGGCCCTCATGGGGGAGGTGGCGGCGGCCCTGCGGGGGCACGACGCCTCCCGCTGCGAGTACCGGGATGGGGCCATCCTCACCCGGGCGGCGGTGCCGGTGATGTACCACGGCATGACGCTGGGGGCGGTGTACCTCTATGAGCACGACGCCGAGCAGGCCCAGGTGCTGCTGTCCATCGTGGCCAACCTGCGCTACATCTCCATTGTGATCTGCGTGGTGGCCCTGGTGCTGGTGCTGCTGCTGTCCAAGACGCTGACCCGGAACACCGTGCGCCTGCTCTCCGCCATCCGCCGGGTGCGGGAGGGGGAGTACAGCCACCGGGTGGAGTCCCTGGGGAAGGACGAGATGGCCCAGCTGGCCGACGAGTTCAACCAGCTCACCCACCGCCTCCAGACCACGGAGGAGGCCCGGCGGCGGTTCGTGTCCGACGCATCCCACGAGCTCAAGACCCCGCTGGCCTCCATCCGGCTGCTCACCGACTCCATTTTGCAGAACGACTCGGTGGACATGGACACCGTGCGGGAGTTCGTGGCCGACATCGGGGAGGAGGCGGACCGCCTCACCCGCATCAGCGAGCACCTGCTGGCCCTTACCCGGCTGGACGCGGGGGAGGAGCGGCCCGCGGAGCCGGTGGAGCTGGGGGCGGTGGCGGGCAAGGTGGCCCATCTGCTCACCCCCCTGGCCCGGACGGCCCGGGTGGAGCTGAAGCTCCGGGTGGAGCCCGCCTGCGCCCTGCTGGCCACAGAGGACGATATCTACCAGGTGGCGTTCAACCTGATGGAGAACGCGGTGAAGTACAACCTGCCCGGGGGGCAGGTGGAGGTGGAGGTGTTCCGCCGGGAGGACAAGGTGGTCCTCACCGTCACCGACACGGGGCTGGGCATCCCGGAGGAGGACATGCCCAAGATTTTCGAGCGCTTCTACCGGGTGGACAAGGCCCGGTCCCGGGCGGCGGGGGGCACCGGCCTGGGCCTGTCCATCGCCCGGGACACCGCCCGGGTGCACGGCGGAGACATCACCGCGGGGCCCAATCCCAACCGCCGGGGGACCCGGTTTGCGGCGGAGTTTCCCGCCCTGAAGGAGGGGGAGAAGCCATGAGAAAACGGATGGCCGCCCTGCTGCTGGCCGGGGCGCTGCTGGGGCTGGCCCTGGGCTGCTCCGCCGGACGGCAGGAGGAGGGGCTGCGGCTGTGGTTTCCGGTGAACCCCGCCCTGGGAGAGGTGTCCGCCGCGCTGGGCACCTGCCCCTACCAGGGGGAGGGCCAGACCATTTCCGGGCTGCTGGCCGCCCTGCTGGCGGGCCCCCCGGCGGAGGAGGCGGAGCTGACCAGCCTCATCCCCCCGGGGACCCGGGTGCTCAGCTGGTCCATGGAGAACCGGGTGGTCAGCGTGGAGCTGTCCGCCGCCTACGCGGAGCTGGTGGGGGTGAACCTGACCCTGACGGACTACTGCGTCACCCTCACCCTCAGCCAGCTGGCGGGGGTGGACGGGGTGCGGATCACTGTCAACGGCGGCGGGCAGAGCTACCGGGACCGGCAGGTGCTCTACCCGGAGGACGTGCTGTTCTCCGGGACGGAGGAGACGCCGGTGGAGGTCACCGCCGCGCTGTACTTCCGCCGGGAGGGCGGAGACTCCCTGGGCTTTGAGCTGCGTAAGTTCCGGCTGACGGAGGGCAGCGTCCCCGCCAAGGCGGTGCTGGCCGCCCTCATCGCCGGCCCGGAGGACCGGGGCCTGCTGCCGCTGCTGCCGGTGGACCTGACGGTGCGCGCGGTCTGGATGGACGACAGGGTGTGCTGCGCAGACCTGTCCGGCCGTCTGCTGGACCTGAGCCCAGGCGAGCGGGAGCTGGCGGTCCGCTCCGTGGCGGAGACCCTGTGCAGCCTGGACGCGGTGGACCGGGTCCAGCTGTTCATTGAGGGCGAGCCCGCCGGGGAATTTGGCGGCGAGAGCCCGCCGGGGGGCGTGTCCCCCAACCCATAGAAGAAATCCGTCCGGCCCGTCAGGGCCGGGGATGATCATATAGAAAGGACGATCCATCCATGAATTTTGATACCAGCTGCCTCCACGCAGGCTACCGCCCCGGCAACGGGGAGCCCCGCAATATCCCCATCGTCCAGTCCACCACCTTCCGCTATGAGACCAGCGCGGACATGGGAAAGCTGTTCGATCTGGAGGCGTCGGGCTATTTCTACACCCGGCTGCAAAACCCCACCAGCGACGCGGTGGCCGCCCGGCTGTGCGCCCTGGAGGGGGGAAGCGCCGCCATGCTGCTCTCCTCGGGGCAGGCGGCCAACTTCTTCGCCGTGTTCAACATCGCCTCCGCCGGGGACCACGTCGTGGCCTCCTCCACCATTTACGGCGGCACCTACAACCTGTTTGCCGTCACCATGAGGCGGATGGGAATCGAGTTCACCTTTGTGGACCCGGACTGCTCCGAGGAGGAGCTCAACGCCGCCTTCCGGCCCAACACCCGTGCCCTGTTCGGCGAGACCATCGCCAACCCCGCCCTGACGGTGCTGGACATTGAGAAGTTCGCCCGTGCCGCCCACGCCCACGGGGTGCCGCTGATTGTGGACAACACCTTCGCCACCCCGGCCCTGTGCCGGCCCTTTGAATGGGGGGCGGACATTGTCACCCACTCCACCACCAAGTACCTGGACGGCCACGCCGCCGCCGTGGGCGGGGCCATTGTGGACTCCGGGAAATTCGACTGGAACGCCCACAAGGACAAGTACCCCGGCCTCACCACCCCGGACGACAGCTACCACGGGGTGACCTACACGGAGCGGTTTGGACTGGAGGGGGCCTATATCACCAAGGCGGTGGTCCAGCTCATGCGGGACTTCGGCGCCACCCCCGCCCCCATGAACGCCTGGCTGCTGGGCATGGGGATGGAGACCCTTCCCCTGCGGATGGCCCGGCACTGCGCCAACGCCCAGGGGGTGGCGGAATATCTCCAGAAGCACGAGAAGGCGGCCTGGGTGCGGTACGCCGGCCTGCCCGGGGACAAGTACCACGCGCTGGCCCAAAAGTACCTGCCCCAGGGCTGCTGCGGGGTGGTGTCCTTTGGGGTGAAGGGGGGCCGGCCCGCCGCCGAGCGCTTCATGGCGGGGCTCAAGCTGGCCTCCATCGCCACCCATGTGGCCGACGCCAAAACCTGCGTCCTCCACCCCGCCTCCGCCACCCACCGGCAGATGAACGACGCCGAGCTGGCCGCCGCCGGGGTGTCCCCCGACCTGGTGCGCCTGTCGGTGGGCATCGAGGACCTGGGTGACCTGATCGCCGACCTGGGGCAGGCTTTGCAGGGGGTATAAGGTTTGCGACGGGAAAAAGGGGCGGCTCAGCCGCTCCTTTTTTCATTAAGAATTCGTAAAGGGTCTTGACTTTCTACCTTGTGGAAGGTGTAGGATAGCTCCAGTAGGGAGGGAAAACGATGAAGATCAATCAGGTGGAGCAGCTGGTGGGCATCACCAAAGGCAATATCCGCTTCTATGAAAAGGAGGGGCTGCTCACCCCCGGGCGCAACAACGAGAACGGCTACCGGGATTACAGCGACGCCGATGTGGTGTGGCTGAAAAAAATTAAGCTGCTGCGAATGCTGGACGTGCCCATCGAGGAGATCCGCCTTTTGAGGTCCGGGTCGCTGACCCTGGAGGACGCCATGGGGCGGCACATGATCCAGCTCCAGCGCAGGCAGGCCAATCTGGCGGCGGCCCAGGGCGTGTGCGCCCAGATCAAGGACAGCCGCAGCCAGCTGGACGCGCTGGACGCCGACAGGGTGCTGGAGAGCATGGAGCGGCAGGAACAGGAGGGAACAAAGTTTATGAACGTGGGCAAGCAGGATAAGCTGACCCGGTATGTCAGCCCCATCGGCGCGGCGGTGCTGATTCTGGTGCTGATGGGGGCCCTGATCGCGCTGGTGGTGTGGGGCTTCACCGTCTCGCCGGAGGAGGCGCCCCCCATCGGGGTGATTATCGCCATCGCGGCCATTCCGGCGGTGATGATCATCGGGGTGCTGGCGGCGCTGTACCAGCGCATCAAGCAGATCAGAGGAGGAGAAGAGGATGCTGCTGCTCAATATTGACCACATCCCCGGCAGGGAGATCGAGGCGCTGGCCCTGGTGAAGGGCTCGGTGGTCCAGTGCAAGAGCCTGGGCAAGGATTTTATGGCGGGGATGAAAACCTTTGTGGGCGGGGAGATCGAGAGCTACACCGACATGCTCACCGAGGCCCGCCAGCTGGCCACCAAGCGGATGGTGGACGAGGCGGAGGCCCTGGAGGCGGACGCGGTGGTGAACATCCGCTACGCCTCGGCGTCCATCATGCAGGGGGCGGCGGAGATCACCGTGTACGGTACGGCGGTTCGGTATAAATAAGCCCTCCGCCGGCGAAGACCTGCGGGGGCAGACAAAAGGCTGAACTATCAAAAGGTATACCTTTTGATAGTTCAGCCAGCCAAGACAGAATACCATAAAATTCTGCCCATTGCAATAGTTTTTTCGCAAAATCCGGCCTCCGCCACCCCCTCCATCTGCACTATTAAAATGTATACTTTATGACATTGGCAAGGACAGACAGAACACAAGGAGTGATATTTATGCTTCGCATCGAACACTATTCCAAAACCTACCCTGGCGGCAAAAAGGCGGTGGACGACCTGACCCTCCATGTCCGGCCCGGCGAGATCTACGGCTTCATCGGCCACAACGGGGCGGGCAAGACCACCACCCTCCGGGCGGTGGCGGGGGTGATGGACTTCACCGAGGGGACCATCACCATCGACGGCCACGACGTGAAAAAGGACCCGGTGGGGGCCAAGCGGGTCACCGCCTTCCTGCCCGACAACCCGGACCTGTACGAGTTTATGAAGGGCATCGATTACCTGAACTTCATCGCCGACCTGTATGACATCCCGGCGGACCAGAGGACGGCGGACATCGGCAAGTTCGGCGACGCCTTTGAGCTCACCGGCAATCTGGGCTCCCCCATCGGCAGCTACTCCCACGGAATGCGGCAGAAGCTGGCCCTCATCTCCGCCTTCATCCGCCGCCCCAGGCTGCTGATTCTGGACGAGCCCTTCGTGGGGCTGGACCCCTCCGCCTCCCACATCATGAAGGGGTACTTAGCCGACCTGTGCCGGGGCGGCTCGGCGGTGTTCTTCTCCACCCACGTACTGGAGGTGGCGGAAAAGCTGTGCCACCAGATCGCCATCATCAAGGACGGGCGGCTGGTGAAGTGCGGCCCCACCGATGAGCTGGTGGGCGATTCCTCCCTGGAGGATGTGTTCCTGGAGCTGGAGGGAGACAAATGAAAAAGTTCTTCGCCTTGCTGAAGGTCAGCGTCAAGTCCATGCTGCTGTCCTCCTCCGGCATGGGCCGGAAGAACCGGAAGAAGGCGGCCACCGGCATTGGGGCCATCCTGCTCATCGCCGGCCTGGGCCTGTATCTGTCCGGGCTGTACAGCTCCATGCTGATGCAGGTGCTGGCCCCTGTCCACATGGAGGTGCTGGTATTCATCTTCATGGGGATGGCCGCCCTGGTGGGCGGGATGATCTTCACCGCCTTTGCCGCCAAGGGCGTGGTGTTCGGCGGGAAGGACAACGACCTGCTGCTGTCCATGCCCGTGTCCTCCACCGCGCTGATGGCCAGCCGGGTGACGGCTATCTACCTGGAAAACCTGCTGTTCTCCCTCTTCATCCTGGCGCCCGCCGGGGCGGTGTGCGCCTTTATGACCCAGGGGGACGTGGGGCACAGCCTGATGTTCTGGGTGCGGCTGCTGGTGGCGGTGTTGGCCCTGCCCCTGCTGGACACGGCGCTGTCCGTGCTGATGGGGGCCCTGGTGGCGTTCGTGTCCGCCAAGCTGGCAAAAGGGGGCGTGATTGGGCAGAACATTGTCATGGCGCTTTACATGGTCCTGGTGTTCTGGTTCGCCTTCAACCTCAACGGGATGCTGGAGGGGCTGGCCGCCGACGCCATGGGGGTGAAGGAGTCCCTGAGCTGGGCCGCCCCCATGCTGTGGATGGCGGACGGGATCATGGGGGACTGGACGGCGCTGCTGCTGTTCGCCCTGTGCTGCGCCATTCCTTTCGCCCTGATGGTGTTTGGGCTGGGCAAGGTGTACCGCAAGGCGGTGACTGCCTTTGCCGCCCGGTCCGCCAGGAACGACTACAAGCTGTCCGCCCAGTCTGCGGCGGGGCAGAAAAAGGCCCTGCTGCGCATGGAGCTGCGGCGGCTGTTCGGCATCCCCATGTACTTCTGGAACTCGTGCATCGGCCTGATGATGCTGGTGGCCATGGGGGTGGCGGCGCTGGTGATGCGCAGCGACCTGCGGATGTATCTGGGGATGCTGGAGGGCTTCCCCCTGATGCCCCTGGCGGCGCTGATGATGGGGTTCTGCCTGTCCATGACCGCCATTGCCGCGCCGTCCATCAGCCTGGAGGGCAAATATCTGTGGATCCTCCGGGAGGCCCCGGTGGGGGAGCGGGAGCTGCTGGGGCTGAAAACCGGCTTCGAGCTGCTGTTCAGCATACCCTGTACGGTGATTGCCGGGGTGTGCCTCACCATCGCCCTGGAGCTGCCCCCCCTGGAGGGAGCGGCGCTGCTGGCGGCGGTGCTCCTGTTCGACCTGGCCCACGCCGTGTTCGGGATGCTCGTCGGGCTGGCCTTCCCCAAGCTGGACGCGGTGAACGAGACGGTGGTGGTCAAGCAGTCCATGGCGGTGATGCTGGGGATGTTTGTGCCCATGGCGGTGCTGGGGCTGTGCGCCCTGCTGTACTGGGTGGGCGGCATGGCGAGCCCGGCGCTGGCTATGGCCCTGCCGCTGGCGCTGCTGGCAGTGCTGGCGGCGGTGTGTACCCTGATTCTGGTGAAAAAGGGCCCGGCCATGCTCCGGGCGCTGTAAGAACCTGTATTCACAACCTCAAACGCCGTCTGGGTGGGTCTTTTTCCGCCATGCTGCGTTGAATTTTCTTGCAATACACAAAGTATTCCGGCGAAAATTCGCCTTGCCTGACGGGAAAATCCCTCGGCCAGCCGGCATCCTCGGCCGTGAATACAGGTTCTAAGCTGCGGCTCCCCCGGCGCGTCAGCGCCGGGGGAGCTCTGTGTCTGGGGCGCTTAAAGATATCTTAAGGAAAACCCCATCAAAATCTAAGGAGTATCTGTCTTGAAACTGAAGATTTGTCCTCTATAATGGGCTCATCAAATGGCAGAGCTGTATACGGCATTGGGCTCCCGGCGCCAGCCCGGCGTCTGGGGGCGGCACAGCGGAGCCGGGAGAGCCCGGCTTGTCCGACGCGAGGAGGTACCTTCGTGAATATCTTGATTCTGACGGGAAAATTTGGCATGGGCCACTTGTCCGCCGCCCGGGCGCTCCAGGAGCAGCTCAGCCTGGACGGGCACCGGGCGGAGGTGGTGGACCTGTTTGAATACGCCCTGCCCGAGCGGGCGGGGGCCATGTACTGGTGGTTCAACGTGCTGGTGACCTATGGCGGCGTTTTCTATAACCTCTACCACGACCTCACCGCCAACGACTCCGGCGACGGCCGGGGGGATGACCTGCTGGACGGCCTGGACCGCCTGCTGGACGAGTACGGGCCCGACGTGGTGGTGTCCACCCACCCCATCTGCTCTGCGGCCATGGCCCGGTACAAGCTGGAGGGGCCCTCCGGCATCCCCCTGGTCACCTGCGTCACCGACGTGACCTGCCACAGCGAGTGGCTCCACCCCGGCACCGACTGCTACATGGTGGCGGAGGAATCCGTCCGACAGGGCTTCATCGCCAAGGGCGCCGACCCGGACACCGTTGTGGTGTCCGGGATCCCCGTCAGCGGGCGGTTCCAGCCCGCCCGCAAGGACCATTCCCAGCGGCGGGAGCTGCTCATCATGGGCGGCGGGCTGGGACTGATGCCCCGGCGGGACTCCTTCTACCAGGCGCTCAACGCCCTGCCCGGGGTGCACACCACCATCCTCACCGGGCGCAACGACAAGCTGTTCCAGCGCCTCAACGGCAAATATGAGAATATAGAGGCCGTCCCCTTCACCACCCAGGTGGACAAATACATGGCCCGGGCCCATCTGATGCTGTCCAAGCCCGGGGGAATCACCTGCTTTGAGGCCATCGCAGCCCGGCTGCCCATTCTGGCCTGGCAGCCCTTTTTGAAGCAGGAGCAGGAGAACGCCAACTTCCTGGTGCGCCGGGGCATGGCCCGCATTGCCGCCAAGGAGGAGAGCGCCTGCCTGGCCGCCATCCGGGAGACTATCGGCGACGCCCGGATGCTGGACAGCATGGAGGCGGCCATGGACGACATGGCGGCCAGCCTGACTCGGCGGGCGGTGTGCGCGGTGGTGCAGGCCCTGGCGGCGGAGAGCCGCGTCAGCGCGTGAGCGCTGTCCCAGGGCAGAAAATAGGTTCAATCAGGGGGACGCTATGAAGGACAAGGTTAAAAATCTGCTGTGCGTGGGGGCGGTGCTGGCCCTGCTGGTCTGGACCGTGCACACCATTTTGAAGGAGCAGACCCCCGGCCAGCTGGCCGCCGCGCTGCTCAGCGCCAACGGCTGGGTGCTGCTGCTGGGCCTGCCGCTGATGGGGGCGTTTTTGTGCTGCGAGGCGGCGGCCACTCACACCATCCTGCGCTCCCTGGGCTGTCCCCAGCCCTTCCGCCGGTGCGCCTACTACTCCAGCGTGGGGTTCTTCTTCAGCACCATCACCCCCTCCGCCACCGGAGGCCAGCCCGCCCAGATCGTGGCCATGCGCCGGGACGGCACCCCCGCCGCCTCCGGCGCCCTGGACATGCTGCTGGTCACCATTGGCTACAACACCGCCGCCATGGCCTGGGGCGTGTTCGCCCTGTTCACCGCCGGCGGGCTCACCGAGCGGCTGGGGGGCCAGGTGGGGCTGCTGCTGGGGCTGGGGCTGGCGGTATTCGCCCTGCTGGACGTGGCCATGTTCCTGTTCCTCTTCCTGCCCGGGCCGGCCCGGCGGCTGCTCCACGGCTGCATCGCCCTGGGCGCGAGGCTCTGGCCCGCCCTGGACCGGGCCGGACTGGAGGAGAGGGCGGACGCCCATTTGGCCGAGTACCGCCGGGGGGCCCAGCTCATCCGCCGCTCGCCGGGGCTGCTGGCCCAGGTGGTGGGGCTGAGCATGGTCCAGCTGGCCTGCTCCTACGCCATGCCCTACGTGGTCTACCGGGCCTTCGGCCTGTCCGGCTTCTCCCTGTGGGAGATCATGGCCCTCCAGGCCCTGTGCTCCATCGCCGTGGGCTACCTGCCCCTGCCCGGCTCCGCCGGGGCGGCGGAGGGGGTGTTCCTCCGGGGCTTTGTGCTGATCTACGGCCAGACGCTGGTGGCCCCCGCCATGATTCTCAGCCGGACGCTGAACTGCTACCTGGTGCTGCTGGCCACGGGGGGGGTGCTGGCGGCGGGGCGGGCGCTGCGCCGCCGGGCCGCCGCGGAGGAGCCTGGGGAGGCCCCGCAGAGGGATGGCCCCATCCCCTCCCAGGCAAAGGGCTCCGTGGAGCGAAGCTGATCAACCAGATCTCCGCGCCGGAAAAGGCAGGGCCTTTTCCGGCGCGGCTTTTTGAAAGCGCCAGGGTTTGACAAAAGTTTTAGTCGTCATTGCACGCCAAGGTGCATATACTGGCTTGTATGGGCTGAGGCTTGTTTGAACATGGCCGGCGTACCCACGGCGGGTCGTTTTCCGCCATACGGGAAAATCCCTCGCCGCTGGGCACAGCGTCCATGTTCAAGCAGCGCCCAGGGAGCCGCATAGAGAAAGGAGCGATGAACAGTGAAAGAGAAGCACGCAGCGGGCAGCGCCGAGCCGGCGCAGCAGGATGTGGATGACCTGATCTTCTGGGATCAGAACGGGCCTCTCGTCAGCCAGCGATAGGCCGCCGTGACCCCGCACGCCGGGGTTGCGGCGGTTTTTGCGTTTCCCCCTTTACAATTGGGGCTGGGTTCTATATAATGATACGGAAAATAGCGGCAGAAGCCGTGGAAGGATGAAACAAGCGATGCTTCAATTTGACGAATACCGGGTGAAGCTCAACAATCTGAAGCCCGACCTGGATAAGCTGGGGCAGGCCCTGGACCTGGACAGCGCCCGGCGGGAGCTGGACGAGCTCCACGCCCAATCCGCCGCCGACGGCTTCTGGGACAATGTGGAGAAGGCCCGGAAGGTGCAGAAGCGGATCAGCAACCTGGAGGACAAGGTGAGCGCCCAGGCCAAGCGGGAGGGCGCGTGGGACGATCTGATGACCCTGTGCGAGATGGGCAACGAGGAGGAGGACGAGTCCCTCATCCCCGAGGTGGAGGCGGGCTTCGACGCCCTGGTGAAGGAGATGGAGACCGCCCGGCTGTCCACCCTGTTGTCCGGGGAGTATGACGGCTCCACCGCCATCGTCTCCCTCCAGGCGGGGGCGGGGGGCACCGAGGCCCAGGACTGGGCCCAGATGCTCTACCGCATGTACACCCGCTGGGCGGAGCGCCACGGCTTCTCCTACTCCGTGCTGGACTACCAGGACGGGGACGAGGCGGGCATCAAGTCCGCCGCCATCCGCATCGAGGGGGACAACGCCTACGGCTATTTGAAGAGCGAGCACGGCGTCCACCGGCTGGTGCGCATCTCCCCCTTCGACGCCAACGCCCGGCGGCAGACCTCCTTCGCCGCCGTGGAGGTGATGCCCGAGCTGGACGACAGCGTGGAGGTGGACATACGGGATGAGGACATCGAGCGGCAGGTGTACCGCTCCTCCGGGGCCGGCGGCCAGCACATCAACAAGACCTCCTCCGCCGTCCGCCTGATCCACAAGCCCACCGGCATCGTGGTGTCCTGCCAGACCGAGCGCTCCCAGTTCCAGAACGAGGAAACCTGTATGAAGATGCTGCGCTCCAAGCTGATGCAGATCAAGGAGCAGGAGCATTTGGACAAGATCTCCGACATCAAGGGCGTACAGCTGAAGATCGAGTGGGGCAGCCAGATCCGCTCCTACGTGTTCATGCCCTACCAGCTGGTGAAGGACAACCGCACCGCCTTCGAGACCTCCAACGTCAACGGGGTGATGGACGGCGACCTGGACGGGTTTATCAACGCCTACCTCACCGCCGCCGCCACCGGCAGCTGGGTCTCGAAATAAAAGGCTGCGCCAATTGCCAAGGATGTGTGCTGAGGCGATTGGCACAGCTTCTAAGAGCCTGTTTAATATCTCGAAGAATGCCAGCTGACGAGAGATTTTCTCGTCAGGCGAGGCGGGATTTTGCAGGAATAATTGTGTTTATTTCAAGAAATCCCAACGAAGCATGGCGGGAAAAGCTCCGGCAAATGGCGTTTTGAGAGATTTTAAACAGGCTCTAAGAGCCGGTTAAAGGAACGGGAGAGACCATACGGTGTCTCCCGTTTTTATCCGCTGACGCGGCTTTGCCGCCTGAGATGCTTTTGGGAAGAGGGGAACCACCATGCTCACACTGGAGGATTATCTGTTTCAATTTACATTTTCCCTGATCTCCCACGCCGTCCTGGTGGTCTACCTGTTTGTGATTATGGGAATGCGGGGGCGGCGGGTGGTGAGAAAGCTGCCCGCCCTGCTGATCTCCCCGCTGCTGGCCACCCTGCTGGATGCGGCTTTGTATGCGCGCTTTCCCGACTACTATGTGGCCCGCTACTGCGCGTTCTCCTGTGCCATCCTGCTGATGTGTACCCTGTGGATTCGGTGGGCGTGGCGGATCGGGTTCT
>CAJUEC010000025.1 GCA_910585155.1 uncultured Oscillospiraceae bacterium | reverse complement strand
TGCGACTCGGCCTGGTCTCCGGGCCGCCCTGCGGCCCTGCGCTCGGCCTCGCTCCACTCCAAGCGCCCTCGCTGTCCGCTTCTCCGCGCTTCTACTTGGAGGAGTCCACGAACTCGATCTCCCCCGGTTCCGCCAGACCCAGCTCACTTCTGGCGATGTCGGCCTGGTACTCCAGGTCGCCGCTGCGGGCGATGCCGTCCTCCAGCGCGGCGTTGGCCTCCTGCTGGAGCTGAACCTGGTGTCTGAGCGCCTCCCGGCTGGCCTGCGCCTCCTTCAGGCTGGCCTGAGTGGACAGCACGGCGGCGGCGGCGGCGGCCAGCAGCACCAGTACGAGAATTTTTGTCGCCACACCTGCGCGCTTCAGCTTCATGCCGTACCGCTCCTTCCTTCCCGTCTCTGACGAAACGGTATAGTATATTTATTTTATACCAGTCCAGCCAATTTTGGAAGAGCTTTTTTTGATTTTCCAAAAATTTTTTCCCGGCCCTGCCCGCCAGCCGGACCGGGGCCGTGACCAGCCGCCAAAGCGCCCGGATCCGGTCCGCCAGCCAGAGCAGCGCGGGCAGCACCAGCCGGCTGAGGGTGAAGAAGTACGCTCCGCCCCCCAGAGACACCGCGGCGATGTGGTAGATGCGCACCTGCCCGTCGTCCCACAGGAGGGTGAGGGCGAACAGCGCCGCCGCCGCGCCCAGCCAGAACAGCAGGTCCAGGACAAAGGCCAGCCCGGGCAGCCTCAGGGTGCGGCGCAGGGTGCGCATCCCGTCGTAAAGGAGGCCCAGGGCGGCGCCCAGCAGAAAGCCCTGGGCAAAGACCGCCGCCTGACCGATGGTGTCTACGTGCATGCTCAGCGCAGCAGCCGGGAGAAAAATCCGCCGCGGCTCCCGCCGTCATCCTCGTAGCTGACGGCGTCCACGTCCCCCTCCACCTTCAGGTCGCCGCCGTCCAGGGACAGCTTTTCGATGTGCAGGTTCTCCCCCGTCACCACCATGGTGCCCTTGGAGGTGGACAGCACAATGGTGCTCTCGTCAAACCGCTCCACGTCCTCCACCCCGGACACCGTGAGGCTTTTCCGCTCCTCAATCACCACATGGTGGGGGGCGGACAGGCCGCCTTCATATGCCATGGAACCATCTCCCTTATCCTTGATGGTTCCATTCTATGGGGTTTGTCCCAGGATTATGACATGGATGCCCCTCCCCCAAAACCAGCTTACGGCGCGGGGGCCTCGGGCGGGGTCTGCCCCGCGGGGTCCTCCCCGCTCTTGGGGGCCAGCCGCTCCCGCAGGTCCCGCTTGAGCAGGGTGTACGCCACGGCGGCCAGGGGCACGCTGACCACCATGCCCACCAGGCCCAGCAGGGAGCCGCCCACCGTCACCGCGGCCAGCACCCAGATGCCGGGCAGGCCCATGGAGGTGCCCACCACCCGGGGGTAGATCAGGTTGCCCTCCAGCTGCTGGAGCGCCACCAGGAACACCAGGAACCACACCGCCTGCCAGGGGTCGATCATCACCAGCAGCAGCACCGCCAGCACCGCCCCCAGGTAGGCCCCCGCGATGGGGATGAGGGCGAACACCCCCACGGCCACCGAGATGAGGGGGGCGTAGTCAAAGCGGAACACGCACATGCCCAAAAAGCACAGCCCGCCCAGAATGCAGGCCTCCACCATCTGGCCGTTGACATACTTGGAAAAGGTGTCCGCCGTGAGCCGGGTGACGCTGAGCACCGTATCCGCCGCCCGCCGGGGCAGGTAGGCCTGTATCAGCCGGCGGCACTGGGCGGTGAGGCGCGGCGCGCCGGACAGCATATAGATGGAGAACACCAGGGAGATCACCCCGGTGACCACTGCGGAGATGAGCACGCTGGTCATGCCGATCAGGTGGGGCAGGGTGTTGGTCAGCGCGTCCAGCGCCCCGTTGAGCAGCTTTTGCAGGGACTCGCTGATGCCGGAGGACAGGTCCAGGTTGGCCAGCTGCTCCAGGTCCAGCTTGGTCACCACCCAGTCGAACAGGTCCTGGAAGTTGGCGGCGTAGGTGTTCAGATTGCCCATGAACATCTCGATGCTGTGGGTGAGCTCGGGCACCACCAGGGCCACCAGCGCGGTGATGAGCGCCGCCACAATGAGGTAGGCGGTGGCGGCGGCCAGGGGGCGGGCCGCGTTCCTCGCCTTGGCGGGGAGAGCCCGTTCATACAGGCGGGCGAAGAAATTGCAGGGCCGGTTGAGGATAAAGGCGATCACCGCCCCGATGACCAGGGGCTGGAAGGCCGCCAGCACCCCGCCCAGCCAGCCGGTGACCTCGTCCAGCTTGACGATGACCGCCACCAGAACCACGGCGTAGGTGATGAGCAGGAGCAGACTGCGGAACAGCTTTTTGTCCATGAGGCAATACTCTCCAATCCCGATGTTTTTTCCAGGGAAGGACTGATTCAACGCGCCTGCGGCGCGTTGAATCAGTCCTTCCCTAGTTTACCATTGAATGGCGCCGCCGTCAAATTAAGATTTTAAAAATCGGCTCATCTAAAAGGAGGGCCGCACGTCGTCGCCCCGGGCCCGCTCCAGGTCGATCTGCTTCTTGCGGCCCGACGCCTGGGCCAGCATGGCGGACAGCCCCTCCCGGTCGCCGGACTGGATGGCCCGACGGTACTGCCCCAGCCGCTCCTCCAGCACCCCCAACACCCGGCACAGGGCGGGGGCATTGAGGGTGAACAGCTGGGTCCACATGGCCGGGTCCAGCGCCGCCACCCGGGTGCAGTCCCGGAAGGAGCCGCCCTCGAAGCCCTGGCAGGCGAACAGCTCGTCGTTGTCGCACACCGACAGGGCGATGACGTGCATGAGCTGGCTGGTGTAGGCGATCATGGCATCGTGCCGCTCCGGGGTGGTCTCGATCACGTCCCCGAAGCGGCAGTGGGCCGCCATCCGCCGCAGGAGGGCCAGATGCTCCGGGGTGGAGCGGGGGCCGGGGGTGACGATGAAGTGGGTGTTGCGGAACAGCCCCCCCTCGGCGTTGGCGATGCCGGACACCTCCTTGCCCGCCATGGGGTGGCAGCCGACGAAATCCACCCCGTCCGGCAGGCAGGCCGCGGCCTCCATGACGGCGGTTTTCACGCCGCACACGTCGGTGACCAGCGCGCCGGGCTTGAAACGGTCCTTATGCTCCTTCAGGAATCCGGTGATCCCCGCCGGGTCCTGGCAGAGCACCACCACGTCCGCCCCGGGCAGCTCCGGCCCGGGGCCGGGGGCGATCCGGTCCCCCGTCCCCTTTTCCGCCGCCTGCTCCCGTACGGCGGGGGACCGGTCCGTCCCCACGATCTCAAAGTCCTCAAAGCCCCGGAGGGCCATGGCAAGCGAGCCGCCGATGAGGCCCAGGCCCACCACTAAAATTTTCTTCATTTCCAACACCCCGCATTGACTCCATTGTTTAAATGTGTATCTGGAAGGCGCGAAAGTCAAAGATCCCACCGCCCTGCTTCAGTTTTCCATCCCTGTCCAACTGCCGGAACGCGGCCTCCACCTCTCCGATCCGTGTCGCGGGGATGTCCAGCCGATGGTGTCCCGGCAGCACCCGCTTCACATCCATCCGGCCGATCCTCTGCACCGACCGGAAAAACAACGCCGGATCTGTGGTGGGATAAAAAGCGTCCAGGCAGCCCTCATAAATCAGATCCCCGGCATACAGGAATCCCCGCTCCGGCTCATAGAAGCAGCAGTGCCCCGGCGAGTGGCCGGGGGTGTGGAGGGCGGTGACCGCCCTGCCGCCCAGGTCAAACCGGTATCCGTCCTCAAAGACCACCTGGGGCGGGCCCTGAAAGACCTGATAGCGCTCTGGGTCGAACCCCGCCGGGAACGCGCATGGCTTGGCTGTGAGGTTTTGCCTTACAACCTGTGGGGGAAGCGGGAACCGCCCGTCCAGCCAGTCCTGCTCCTGCTCGTGTACGGCGATGGTGTCAAAGCACCCGTGCCCGCCAATGTGATCCCAATGGACATGGGTGGTAACCACCGTCATGGGAAGCCGGGTCACCGTCCGAACCACGGCCCCCATGTCCGCCACCCCCAGCCCCGTGTCAATCAGCAGGGCCCGCTCCGTTCCCAGCAGCAGATAGCAGTGGGTCTCCTCCCAATGCCGGTACTCGCTGATGGCGAAGGTGTCCCCATCCAGCCGCTCAATGGTGAACCAGTCCCCCATGTCACAGCTCCCGGCCCACGCAGGCGGCCAGGGGGCGCAGCTTGTCCATCAACGCGCCGAACTCGTCCGGCGTCACCGACTGCGCCCCGTCGCACAGGGCGCAGGACGGGTTGTTGTGCACCTCGATGATCAGGCCGTCCGCCCCGGCGGCCACCGCCGCCATGGCCATGCGCTCCACCATCCACGCCTTGCCGCAGGCGTGGGAGGGGTCCACTACCACAGGAAGGTGGCTCTGCCGCTTCACCGCCAGCACCGCCGACAGGTCCAGGGTGTTGCGGGTGTAGGTCTCAAAGGTGCGGATGCCCCGCTCGCACAGGATCACGTTGGGATTGCCCCCCGCCATGATATACTCCGCGCTCATCAGCCACTCCTCAATGGTGGAGGACAGCCCCCGCTTGAGCAGGACGGGCTTGTTGGTGTGGCCCACCTTTTTCAAAAGGTCGAAGTTCTGCATGTTCCGGGCGCCGATCTGAATCACGTCCACCGCCTCCTCAAAGAGGGGGAGCTGGTCGGCGCTCATCAGCTCGGACACGATGGGCAGGCCGGTGGCCTTCCGGGCCTCGTCCAGCAGCAGGACGCCCTCCACCCCCTTGCCCTGGAAGGCGTAGGGGGAGGTGCGGGGCTTGTACGCGCCCCCCCGCAGGGCGGCGGCCCCGGAGGCCTGGACGGACCGGGCCACCTCCAAAATCTGCTCCTCGGTCTCCACCGAGCAGGGCCCGGCGATGACCGCGATTTTTGTTCCCCCGATGGACACCCCGCCGCCCATGTCGATGACGGAGTCGTCCGGGTGGTACTTGCGGTTGGCCTTCTTGTAGGGCTCGCTCACCCGCATCACCCGCTCCACGCCGGAGAGCTGGGCCAGCTGCTCCTGGTTCAGCCCGCCCGCGTCGCCCTCCGCGCCCAGTATGGTGGTCTCGCTGCCCTTGGACACCATCACCCGCACGCCCCCCGCCTCCATGGCGCGGACCGCCTGCTCCAGCTGTTCGGGGGTGAACTCCCGCTTCATAATGACGACCATATGTGTTCGCTCCTTTTTGATTTGGTCTTGGTTTGGCTGCGGGGCGCACAGCGCCCCTGCGCTCGGCTTCGCTCCAAGCGCCCTCGCAGGCGTCTGCTACGCGCTTCTTCGCTGTCACGCTGCGCAGACGCCTGACCGCTCGGTTGCTTTCCCTCCGACTCGGCCTGGTCTGCGGGGCGCACAGCGCCCCTGCGCTCGGCCTCGCTCCAGTCCAAGCGCCCTCGCAGGCGTCTGCTACGCGCTTCCACAAAAAAAGCGGCCCCCCTCGGGGCCGCCGCGCAGTCCGCTGTGCCGCACCGCCGCTCAAGGGCATGACAAATCGCCGCTATCGCAATAGCGGTAATAGCCATACCCGTAGCCCCGGCGTTTCATGCGCAGCCCTCCTTTTTGTTCCGAGGCCACTCTATCACTTTTAAGCATGAAAGTCAAGAAAAATATTTCGCCGCCCTCCCCACCAAACATTGAAGCCCTCAGATTTGCGGGACAAGACCGCCAGTGACGCAGATTTCCCCGCCAGCCCGGGGATTTATTTATCCGCGCCCCAGTAAAGGCCCTTTTCTTTTCCCTCCGTTTGTGATATGCTGGCAGCGTACTCAATCTTGAAACGTGAGGAGGCCTTTCCTGTGTTTCCATCCATTGACCGGGCCAAGCCCGGCCTGCAAAAGCTGATCCGCGCCCTGCGGGAGCGGTATCCCTACGCCTCCGTTCTGGCGGTGGCGGACGACAGCCGCTCCTGGTTCATCCGGCGCAGCGGCACCGACATCGCCACCTCCGGCCACGGCGGAGGCACCGGCTTTGTCCTCCGGGTGTTCGACGGCGTGGGCTGCGCCGAGTACTCCTTCAACGAGTTCTCCGAGGAGCGGATCCCCCATCTCCTGGCTGTCATGGAGGAGCGGCTGGCGGAGCAGAACGCGGCCCTGGCGGGCTTCGCCCCCCTGCCCACCCCCCTCCCCGCGGACCAGCCCGCGGCGCTGAAAAAGGAGACCGCCTGGAAGATCCACCCCCGGGAGCTGGGGGATGAGGCCATTGTGGCCAGGCTCCGCGCCCTGCGGGAAAAGGCGCTGGCCTATGATGAGCGGGTGCTGGACGCCCAGGCCAGCGCCTCCTACCGCTGCTACCGGAAGCTGTTTTTGTCCGAGCACCGGGACCTGGACCAGACGGTAATGTGGACCACCGCCGCCATGATGGTGATGGCCGCCCGGGGCGAGGAGATCAAGATGGCCTACCAGCCCTTCTCCGTGCTGGGCGGGGCGGAGGTGCTGGACCAGGTGGACAGCGGCGTTGAGGGGGTGGCCCGCAGGGCCCTGGAGCTGCTGGACAGCCAGCCCATCCCCCCGGGGGAGTACGAGTGCGTGTGCGACCCGTCCACCACCGGCATGATTGTCCACGAGGCCTTCGGCCACGGGGTGGAGATGGACATGTTCGTCAAAAACCGCGCCCAGGCCAGGGAGTTCATCGGCCAGTACGTGGCCAGCCCCCTGGTCACCATGCACGACGGCAGCGCCGTGCCCGAGGCCGCCACCATGTTCTTTGACGACGAGGGCACCCTCACCGGGGACACGGTCATCATCGACCAGGGCGTGCTGAAGCGGGGCATGTGCGACGCGCTTTCCGCCGCCCGCCTGGGGACGGCCCCCACCGGCAACGGCCGGCGGGAGAGCTACGAGCGCAAGGTCTACACCCGCATGACCAACACCTACTTCCAGGGCGGCAGCTCCACCCCGGAGGAGCTCATCGCCTCGATGAAGGACGGATTTTTGCTGGAGCAGCCCTCCAGCGGCATGGAGGACCCCAAAAACTGGGGCATCCAGTGCATGGTCACCACCGCCCGGGAGATCAGGGACGGAAAGCTCACGGGGAAGCTGTACTCCCCCATCGTCCTCACCGGCTATGTGCCCGACCTGCTGAAGTCCGTCACCATGATGAGCGCCGCGCCCGAGCTGTCGGGCAGCGGCTACTGCGGCAAGGGCTACAAGGAGTGGGTCAAGGTGTCCGACGGCGGCCCCTATATGAAGGCCCGCATCCGGCTGGGCTAGGGAGGTAGGATCATGATAGAACGAATCAAAGGCGCCCTGTCCCGCTGCGGCATCGCCCTGTGGCGGATCAATGAGCTGACGGAGGAGACCGCCGAGCTGTTCTTCGTCCGCAAGCAGCTGGACACCCGGCGCATCAAGGATGTGCACAAGTACACCGTCACCGTGTTCCGGGACGTGGAGGGGGACAAGCCCGGCCGGGGCCTCACCTCGGTGCAGCTGCTGCCCTCCATGGAGGACGGCCAGCTGGACGAGGAGCTTCGGGGGGCCTATTACGCCGCCCAGTTCGCCGCCAACCCCCACTACGACCTGCCCGACCCGGTGCAGGCCCCCCCGGTGGAAAAGGCCGGGGAGCTGGCCCGCGCCCCCCTGGCCGAGAGCGCGGGGAAAATGGCCCGGGCCCTCTTCGCCCCCGACGTCCACGAGGACGCCTTCATCAACTCCGCCGAGCTGTTTATCAGCCGCAGCGCCCACCGCATCCTCTCCTCCGCCGGGACGGACGTGTCCTATGCCGACGCCCGGGTCAGCGGCGAATTCGTGGTGCAGTGCACCCAGCCCGAGGACGTGGAGATGTACCACTCCTTCCGGTATGACCAGCTGGAGGAGCAGGCCCTGTCCGCCAAGGCGGAGGAGGCCCTCACCTTTGTCCGGGACCGGGCCCGGGCCCAGCGCGTGCTGAAAAGCGGAACCTACGACCTGGTGCTCAGCGGAAACCAGGTGTCCGCCGTGCTGTCCTACTATGTGGAGCGCTCCGCCGCCTCCATGGTGTACGCCCGCTACTCCACCTGGCAGCGGGGGGAGACCGTGCAGGGAGAGACCGCGGGGGAGGGCGTGGAGCTCACCCTGCGGGCCACCGCCCCCTACAGCGCCGAGGGCATCCCCATGGCCGACCTGCCCCTGCTCCACGGGGGGAGGCTGCTGGCCTACCACGGCCCCAACCGCTTCTGCCGCTACCTGGAGGTCCAGCCCACCGGCTCCTATGAAAAGATGTCCTGCGCCAACGGCTCCCTCCCCTTCGCCCAGCTGAAGCAGGGGCCCTGCCTGTGGGCGGTGGACTTCTCCGACTTCCAGATGGACGCCATGAGCGGCCACTTCGGCGGCGAGATCCGCCTGGCCTACCTCATCGAGGACGGCAAGGTCACCCCCGTTACCGGCGGCTCGGTGAACGGCAGCATCCTGGAGGCCCAAAAGGACCTGGCCTTCTCCACCGAGCGCTACCTCACCGCCCGCTACGACGGCCCCTACGCCCTGCGCCTGCGGGGCGTGAGCGTCGCCGGACAGTGACAAAAACGGCCGCCTGCGGAGCATTCCGCAGGCGGTCGTTTTGTCTGACCACATTGTGGGGAGGGACGTCAGTACGCCTCAATCTCCTTGATGTTCACCTCGCTGCCGGTCAAAAGCCAAGTGCTTCCGCTGCCACAGCGGGGGCAGGTCCGGCCATGGGCCACGGTGGGGTAGTCCCCGCCGCAGTCATCGCAGTGGGTGACGGCGGGGAGGGTTTCGATCCTCAGCTCCGACCCGCTCACCAGCTCCGTCTTGGCCGCCGCCCATCTCCAGCAGTCGGTGAGATAGTCCGGCACCACGCCGGACACCTCCCCCAGCTCCAGCACCACGGCGGACACCTTCTCCAGGTTGTTCTCCGCCGCCACCCGCTCCACGCCGCCGATGATGTGAAACACGATGCCCAGTTCGTGCATGTCTTACTTCCCGTTTTTGCGGGCGGCCCGCCTGATTTTGATCTCCCGCCTCACCAGGTTGGGCAGGATGGCCTTCATCTTGTCCTCCGACTTGATCATGGTGGAGCACTCCGGGCGCTCCCGGCGAAGGTGGATGGCGTCGAACTGGCACCGGGTGGTGCACAGGCCACAGCCAATGCACTTGTTGGGGTCCACGATGGACGCCCCGCAGCCCAGGCACCGGGCGGTCTCCGCCCTGACCTGCTCCTCGGTGAAGGTGCGCTTGGCCTCCCGGAAGGAGCGCTTCCAGTCAAAGCTGTCGTCCATGCCGGGAATCTGCCGGGCGGCGGTGTCGTACTGCTCCACCTTGACGTTGTCCTTGTCCAGCTCCACAAAGTACCGGGGATCCCGGCCGATGGTCATGCTGGTGTCCGGCTGCACAAAGCGGTGGAGGGAGACGGCGGCCTCCTTGCCCGCGGCGATGGCGTCAATGGCGAACTTGGGGCCGGTGAACACGTCGCCCCCCACGAACACGTCGGGCTGGGCGGTCTGGTAGGTCTTGGCGTCCGCCTTGGCCCAGCCGCCCCGGGCCAGCTCCACGCCGCTGCCCGCCAGCAGCTGGCCCCACTCCACGCTCTGGCCGATGGACAGCACCACGTGGCCGCAGGGGACGGTGATGGTGTCCCCCTCGTCGTACTGGGGGGCGAAGCGGCCCTGATCATCCCAGACGCTGGTGCAGCGCATGAACACCACGCCTGACACCGCGCCGTTTTCGGTGAGAATCTCCTTGGGGCCCCAGCCGCACTGGATGGCGATCCCCTCCTCCTCCGCCTCGGCGATCTCCTCCAGGGAGGCGGGCAGCTTGTCCCTCGGCTCCAGGCAGTACATCTGTACGCTGTCCGCGCCGCAGCGGCAGGCGGTCCGGGCGGCGTCGATGGCCACATTGCCGCCGCCCACCACCACCGTCTCTCCGGGGACCTGCAGGCCCTTGCCTTCCGCCGCCGCCCGCAGGAAGTCCACGGCGGAGTACACGCCGGGGGCGGACTCGCCGGGTATGCCGGGCAGGCGGCCCCGCTGGCAGCCGATGGCGATGTAAAACGCCTGATAGCCCTGGGCCCGCAGGTCGTCCAGGGTCAGATCCTTTCCAACTTCCACGCCGCAGCGGAAGTCCACCCCCAGGGCCCGGATCACGTCGATCTCCGCGTCCAGTACGTCCTTCTCCAGCTTGAAGGAGGGGATGCCGTAGCGCAGCATGCCGCCCAGCTCCGGGTTTTTCTCGAACACGGTGGGCTCGTAGCCCTTGAGGGCCAGGTAGAACGCGCAGGACAGGCCCGCCGGACCGCCGCCGATGACGGCGATCTTCTGGAAGAAGGTCCCCTCCACCTTGGGTATCACCTTTTCCGGCACAAAGCGGTGCTCCGCCTTCAAATCCTGCTGGGCGATGAACTTTTTCACCTCGTCGATGGCCACCGCCTGGTCGATGGTCCCCCGGGTGCAGGCGTCCTCGCACCGGCGGTTGCACACCCGGCCGCACACTGCGGGGAAGGGGTTCTCCTTTTTGATGAGCTCCAGGGCCTCGGTGTACCTCCCCTGGGCGGCCAGCTTGAGGTAGCCCTGCACCGCGATGTGGGCGGGGCAGGCTGTCTTGCAGGGGGCGGTGCCCGTCTCGTGGGTGTTGATGCGGTTCTTGTCCCGGTAGTCCACCGACCACTTCTCCGGGCCCCATTTCACCTCGTCGGGCAGCTCCTGCCGGGGGTACTGGATGGGGGCGCCGTCCTTGGCGCACAGCTTCTGGCCCAGCCTGGCAGCTCCCGCCGGACACACCTCCACGCAGCCCCCGCAGGCCACGCACTTGTCCCGGTCCACCTCAGCCACGTAGGCCGACCGGCTCATGTTGGGGGTGTTGAACAGCTGGGAGGTGCGCAGGGCGTTGCACACGCTCACATTGCAGTTGCAGATGGCGAAAATCTTCTCCTCGCCGTCGATGTTGGTGATCTGGTGGACGTAGCCGTTGGCCTCCGCCTTTTGGAAGATGGCCAGGGCCTCCTCCTTGGTGATGTAGCGGCCCCCTTTGTCGGTCTCCACCACGTAGTCCGCCATATCGCCCACGGCGATGCACCAGTCGCCGGCGTCGTCGCCGCAGCCCTCCCCCAGCTTGGCCCGGCTCATCCGGCAGGAGCAGGGGGACGCGGCGTACTTGCCCTCATACTTGTCCAGCCAGTGGGAGATGCGCTCGATGGAGATGGATTGGCTGTCCATGCCGATGGCCTGCTCCACCGGGATGACGTGCATGCCGATGCCCGCCCCGCCGGGGGGCACCATGGGGGTGATCTTCTCCAGGGGCAGGAAGGTCATGCGCTCGAAGAAGGCGGCCACCTCCGGGTGCTGGTCGATCTGGGACCGGCGCATGTTGAAGAACTCCCCGCTGCCCGGCACGAACATGGGCAGGACGTACCGCTTCTCGTGGTTGGGGTTCTTGCCGTCCAGGTTCTCCCAGTGGTACTCGATGAGGCCGATGAGGCTCATCTCGTCCAGCAGCTTTTGCAGCTTGTCCGGCTCCATGCCGGTGAGCTTTTGGATCTGCTCAAAGGTCTTGGGCCTGCGCACCTTCATCTTCAAGGCCACGTCGGCCATCTCGTCGGTGACCAGCCCCGCCAGCCCCCAGTACTCCGGGTCCTCCCCGGTGACGCCGTGGAGCTTGGCGGGCACCCGGTCGGTGATCATCCTGGCCAGCTTGACAATTTTCTCCCGGGGCCGGTCCGTCTTGGGGATCTCAAAGGACAGCTTGCTCTCATCCAGGGGGAATTTGGTCTCGCTCATGTCGTCTCTCCTTTCTCAGAGCCTGTTTAAAATCTGGCGGAATGCCAGACAGGCGCGGATTTTTTCGCTGGGCAAGGCGATTTGACGCAGGAATACTTTGTGTATTTCAAGTCAAGTCAACGCGGCCCAGCGGAAAAAGATGTGCCGGGATGGCGTTTTGATAGATTTTAAACAGGCTCTCAGACGCGGCTCATGCCCTCCAGGCCCGGACCTGCTCCCGCAGCCAGGCGGCCCACGCCTCCACCCCCTCGCCGGTCTTGGCGCAGATGGGGATGACCGCGGCGCTGGGGTTGCGCATTTTGATGTGCTCCCGGCACTTCTCCAGGTCAAAGTCAAAGTAGGAGGCCACGTCGATCTTGTTGATGAGCACCACGTCGCACACCTGGAACATCAGGGGGTACTTCAGCGGCTTGTCGTCCCCCTCGGGCACCGACAGGATGGCGGCGTTCTTTACCGCCCCGGTGTCGAACTCAGCCGGGCACACCAGGTTGCCCACGTTCTCCAGGATGGCCAGCTCCACGTCGTTGTCGATGAGCTCGTCCAGCCCCTGCCGGGTCATGTCCGCGTCCAGGTGGCACATGCCCCCGGTGTGGAGCTGGATGGACTTCACCCCCGCCGCCGCCATGGCCCGGGCGTCCACATCCGAGTCAATGTCCGCCTCCATCACGCCGATTTTGAACTCGTCCCGCAGCAGCTCCGCCGTCCGCTTCAGGGTGGTGGTCTTCCCCGCACCGGGGGAGCTCATGAGATTGAGCAGGAAAATACCCCGCTCCTTCAGCTCGGCGCGCAGCTGGGCCGCCCGCCTGTCGTTGTCGGCAAAGACGCTCTGCTTCACCTGAATAATCCGCACCTGGTCCATCAACATCCGCTCCTCTCTCTGGTTCAACCAGATATTGTCATAATTTTATCATTTTCTTTCCCTTTCGTCAACCACCTGGGCACGGACCGCTTTTCCCCCGGGCAAACCCGAAATTTTACGGCAAGGGGTTGCGCCGCCCAGGAAAATCGGGTAAAATAGTCGGTTGAACGGGAGGGATGCCATGACCATCAAGGATATCGCGCGGCTGTCCGGCGTGGGCGTGGCCACAGTATCCCGGGTGCTGAACCACCACCCCGACGTCAGCGAGGACACCCGCCGCAGGGTGCTGGCGGTGGTGGCGGAGCAGGGCTTTCAGCCCAACAACAACGCCAAGCACCTCAAGCAGCAGACCGGCGCCTCCATCGCCCTCATCGTCAAGGGCACCATGAACATGCTGTTTGCCGACCTGGTGGAGCGCTGCCAGCAGCTCCTGGAGGACGCGGGGCGGGACGCCGCCGTCTACTACCTGGACGAGGACGCCAACGAGGTGGCCTGCGCCCTCCAGCTGTGCCGGGAGCGCAAGCCCCTGGGCGTGCTGTTCCTGGGCGGGGACCTGGAGTTTTTTCAGGCGGAGTTCCAGCACATCTCCGTGCCCTGCGTGCTGCTCACCAGCTCCGCCCAGGGCCTGCCCTTCCCCAACCTGTCCTCCCTCACCACCGACGACGAGGAGGCCGCCTGTCAGGTGGTCCGCTACCTGGCCGACCGGGGCCACCGGCACATCGGCCTGCTGGGGGGCAACCGGTCCTGCACCCAGATCAGCTACCGCCGGGTCCTGGGCTTCCAGCGGGCGCTGGACCAGCTGGGCCTGCCCTTCGACCCCCGGCGGTGCGAGCCCAGCCGCTACTCCATGCCGGATGCCTATGACTCCACCAGGCGCCTGCTGGCCCGCTGCCCGGAGCTCACCGCCCTGTTCTGCGTCAGCGATTTGATGGCCATCGCCGCCATCCGCGCCATCCGGGACCTGGGCCGCCGGGTGCCGGAGGACATCTCCGTGGTGGGGTACGACGGCATCCCCCTGGGCCGGTTCTCCGTTCCCCGGCTCACCACTGTGCGCCAGAACACCCAGCGTCTGGCGGAGCGGGGGGTGGAGCTGCTGCTGGGCAGCCTTCAGCAGCGGCGTCCCCCCGTCCACGACGTGGTGCCCTTCCAGCTCATCCCCGGCGAGAGCGTGGCGCGCCTGGGCTGAACCCCCGCTCCCGCCGCCGAAAATCTATTGAGAAAGGGGATTCCAACGTGAGAACAGCGGGAATTCTGATGCCCATCTCCTCTCTGCCCTCCCCCTACGGCATCGGCTCACTGGGCGCCTCCGCCCGGGCGTTTGCCGACTTCCTGGCCGCCGGCGGGCAGACCTATTGGCAGATCCTGCCCATCTGCCCCACCAGCTACGGCGACTCCCCCTACCAGTCCTTCTCCTCCTACGCCGGCAACCCCTATTTCATCGACCTGGACGACCTGGCGGCGGAGGGGCTGCTGGAGCGGGAGGAGTACGAGGGGCTGAACTGGGGGGACAACCCCCAGTCGGTGGACTACGGCCTGATGTATGAGACCCGCTACCCGGTGCTGCGCCGGGCCGCGGCCCGGCTGCTGGCCGACCCCCCCGCGGAATACGGGGCCTTCTGCCGGGACTCCGCCTGGCTGGACGACTACGCCCTGTTCATGGCCCTGAAGGACCGGCAGGCCGGCGCCGCCTGGTTCACCTGGCAGCCGGACATCCGGCTGCGCCGCCCCAAGGCCCTGGCCGCCGCCCGCAGGGAGCTGGCCGGGCAGATTGACTTCTGGAAGGCGGTGCAGTTCCTCTTCTTCCGGCAGTGGCGGACCCTCAAGGCCTACGCCAACAATCAGGGCGTGTCCATCATCGGCGACCTGCCCATCTATGTCTCCGGGGACAGCGCCGACGTGTGGGCCAACCCGGACCAGTTCCAGCTGGACAAGGAGGGCCTCCCCACCGAGGTGGCCGGCTGCCCCCCCGACGGCTTCTCCGCCGACGGCCAGCTGTGGGGCAACCCCCTGTTCCGCTGGGATCGGATGAAGCAGGACGGCTACCGCTGGTGGATTGACCGCATTGCCTTTCAGTTCACCATCTACGACATGCTGCGCATTGACCACTTCCGGGGCTTCGACGCCTATTACGCCATTCCCTACGGGGACGACACCGCCCGGAACGGCCGCTGGCGGCCCGGCCCGGGGCTGGAGTTCTTCCAGGCGGTGGAGGCCGCGCTGGGCCCGCGGGACATCATCGCCGAGGACCTGGGCTTCCTCACCGACTCGGTGCGGCAGCTGCTCCAGGACACGGGCTACCCCGGCATGAAGGTGCTGGAGTTCGCCTTCGACAGCCGGGACGCCGGCAGTGACTACCTGCCCCACCGCTATCCCCCCCACTGCGTGGCCTACACCGGCACCCACGACAACGACACCATCCAGGGCTGGATGGCCTCCGCCCCCAAAAAGGACGTGTCCTTCGCCAAGGCCTACCTCCGGCTGAACAGCCGGGAGGGCTACCACTGGGGGATGATGCGGGCGGCCTGGGCCTCCCCCGCCGACTTGGCGGTGATGCAGGCCCAGGACCTGCTGGGCCTGGGCAGCCAGGCCCGGATGAACATCCCCTCCACCCTGGGGGACAACTGGAAGTGGCGGGCGCTGCCCGGCGTCTTCACCCCCGAGCTGGCCCGGCGCCTGCGCAGGGAGGCCAGGGTCTACCAGCGTCTGCCCAAAAAGCCGGCGAGACAAACCGCCCCCAAGGCGGCAAACTAGCGAAAAAAGCACGGCATCCCCCAGGGTGCCGTGCTTTTCTGTGAAAAAGGCCCTGCGCGCTCCCGCCGCGGGGCCGTCCGCGCTACGCTCCCCCCCTGCGGCCGCCGGCAAAGGCGGAGGGGGACACCCCCTCGTGCTTCTTGAACACCCGGGAGAAGTACAGCGCGTTCTCATAGCCGCACAGCTCGGCCACCTCGGCCACGGTATACCCCGTGGCGCCGGTGCCGCTGAGCATCCCCTTGGCCTTTTTGATGCGCAGCTTGGTCATGTACTCCAGGGGGGTCATGCCCACCTCTTTTTTAAACCGCTTGCGCACATAGTCGTAGTGGAAGGGCAGGGCCCGGATGGCCTCGTCCAGGGCGAAATCCGGGTTGGCGTAGTCCCGGATGATGAGGCTGCGGATCTGCTCCACCGGCTGGGAGAACTCGGCGCTGTCCCGAAACACCACCAGATAGCTGGTGATCAAATCCCCCAGGGCGGACAGCACCATGTCCTGCCCCTTGTTGTCCGACAGGTAGTAGTACCTCGCCTGGGAGAAGGCCGACTTCAGATGCCCCTCCCCGCCGTCGGGCACCTGAAAGGCGGTCTGGTAGGGAAAGGAGGGATCGTCCATCTGCATGTGGATGTTGGTGAAGCCCTCCTGGCTGCGGTTGGCGTGGCGCGCTCCGGGGGGGATGGCCACCACCTCCCCCGCCCGGTAATGGATCTGGGTGCCGTTTTCCAGCTGGAACACCCCGATTCCTCCGGTGCAGTACACCAGCTCCCAGCACTCATGGGTGTGCCACTGTACCTCGAAGGTCCGGGAATGCTCTCCCACAAACAGGATGTCATTCATCAGGCCGCCTCCTCATCGGTGTTGCGGGCTCCCGCCGCACAGGAAAGGCGGCCCGCAGGCCCAAGCCGGGTCTGCGGGCCGCTTCTGCGCACGGTGGGGGATCAGAACTCCAGGTTCTTTCCGTCCTTGTCAAACACGTGGCACACGTTGCCGCTGAAGGTGAAGCCGATCTTCGCGCCGTAGCGGAAGGTCTCCATATGGTTGCCGGACAGGTCCACGGTGGGCACGATGATGACCACGTCCTTGCCGCTGGCGTTGGCGTGGAGATGGACCTCGCTGCCCATCATCTCGGACACGTCCACGGTGGCGGCGATGGTGCTGCCGCCGTCGCTCAGGGACACGTGGCTGGGGCGCACGCCCAGCGTGATGTCCTGGGAGGGCACGTTCTTGGCCGCCAGGGCCTTCTGCTTGGCCTCGGACAGCTCCACCTTCACGCCCTGGACCTCGACGGCGTACCTGCCGCCGTCCTTCACCAGCTTGGCGTCGAAGAAGTTCATCTGCGGGGTGCCGATGAAGCCGGCGACAAACAGGTTGGCGGGGTGGTCAAACACCTCCTGGGGGGTTCCGATCTGCTGGATGAAGCCGTCCTTCATGATGACAATGCGGTCGCCCAGGGTCATGGCCTCGGTCTGGTCATGGGTGACGTACATGAAGGTGGTGTTGATCTTCTGGCGGAGCTTGATGATCTCGGCCCGCATCTGGTTGCGGAGCTTGGCGTCCAGGTTGGACAGCGGCTCGTCCATCAGCAGCACCTTGGGCTCACGCACGATGGCGCGGCCGATGGCCACGCGCTGGCGCTGGCCGCCGGACAGGGCCTTGGGCTTGCGGTCCAGGTACTGAGTGATGTCCAAGGTCTCAGCCGCCTCCCGCACCCGCTTGTCGATCTCATCCTTGGAGAGCTTGCGCAGCTTCAGGGGGAAGGCCATGTTTTCATACACGGTCATGTGGGGATACAGGGCGTAGCTCTGGAACACCATGGCGATGTCGCGGTCCTTGGGGGCCACGTCGTTCATCAGCTTGCCGTCGATGTACAGCTCGCCGCCGGAGATCTCCTCCAGGCCGGCCACCATGCGCAGGGTGGTGGACTTGCCGCAGCCGGAGGGGCCGACCAGCACGATGAACTCCTTGTCCGCGATATCCAAGTTGAACTTCTGGACGGCGACGACGCCCTCCTCGGTGACCTGCAGATTGGTCTTCTTCTCGGGCTCGCCTTTCTTCTTCTTGGACTTCTTCTGGTCGCCGCTGTGGGGATAGATCTTCATGATGTTCTTCAGGGACAAACCGGCCATAGTACCCGACTTTGATGGAGCGGCCTCCGCCATCTCCACCTCGCTGGCGGGCGCACAGGTCCCGACAGCCTTACGACAGGTCTCCACACTGCCGCACCGCAAGTCGAAGCGGTATTTTTTCCTCCTTTTTTCGGCGCCGCGGACTATTTTGAATGGAGTAGTCCGCAGCCCGTCAAATTATGCGCCCAGGGGCGCTGGTATGGAAAGGCGGCCGTGCCGCCAGTGCCATCGGTGCGCTCATCGGAGGCCCGCGCCTCCCCGTCAAGCCTCGGGGCAGACCTCCTTCCTTATTATGATAAAATAGCACATTCTCTCCGCCATTGTCAAGGAAAACCGCCCCCCGCTCCCCCTATTGGGCGTTCTGGCTAAAAGCGGGGCGGGGAATTTGGGCAAGGCGCTCAACCCCGCCGGCCCTCCCCTGCCGGTCCGGCCCCCGGCTGCCAGTTCCGCCAAAAACTTTCGCCGGAAATCTGCCGCTTTATTCTTGACGCAGGGGGCCGGACGGGATATAATTCAAAATGCGTCATCGACATTTTTTTAACATATTTTTGAATAGAGCAAAGGAGGAGCCGCCATGCGCCATTACGAAACTTCTGTCCAGGAGCTGAAGGACAAGGTACTTACCGCCGTGGCCCGTCTGGCCTGGAACGACAAGCTCCAGGGCAATGACCTGCTGAATATCCCTGAGGAGATCATCCCCGGCCCCGAGGCCCAGATGCGCTGCTGCATCTATAAGGAGCGGGCCATTGTGGGCAGCCGGGTGAAGATGGCCATGGGGGGCGACCGGGCCAACCCCAACCTGGTGGAGGTGCTGCCCATCGCCTGCGACGAGTGCCCCGTCACCGAGATCAGCGTGGGCCCCAGCTGCCGGGGCTGCATCGCCCACCGCTGCATGGAGGCCTGCCCCAAGGGGGCCATCCGCATTGAAAACCACCGCTCTGTCATCGACCACTCCAAGTGCGTGCTGTGCGGCAAGTGCGTGGCCGCCTGCCCCTACGGCGCCATCACCAAGAATATGCGCCCCTGTGAGCGGGGCTGCCCCGTGAAGGCCATCTCCATGGGCGAGGACCGCAAGGCCAGCATCGACGCCAGCAAGTGCATCTCCTGCGGCGAGTGCGTGGTGCAGTGCCCCTTCGGCGCCATCATGGACAAATCCTACATTGTGGACGTCATCCAGATGCTCATGGGCGCGGACAAGTGGGGCCTGCACGTGTACGCCATCCTGGCCCCCGCCTTCGTGGGCCAGTTCGGCTGCACCCCCGGCCAGATGGCCTCGGCGCTGAAGGAGATGGGCTTCTACGACGTGGCGGAGGTGGCCCTGGGGGCCGACCTCACCGCCAAGGCGGAGGCCGCCGAGTTTGACGAGCGGGGCGGCGAGCCCATGACCTCCTCCTGCTGTCCGGCCTATGTGGCCTTTGTGGAGCGGCATATGCCCGACCAGATCCCCCTGGTGTCCACCACCCCCTCCCCCATGATCATGCTGGGCCGCTACATCAAGGACCGGGACCCCCTGGCCCGGGTGGTGTTCATCGGCCCCTGCGTGGCCAAGAAGCGGGAGTTCCATCTGGGCCGCACCCGCTCCTCCGTGGACCTGGTGGTCACCTTTGAGGAGCTGTACGCCATGATGGCCGCCAAGGACATCGACGTGACCAAGATGCCCGAGGCCCCCCTGGACCACGCCAGCGGCTATGGCCGCAGCTTTGCCGCCAGCGGCGGCGTGGCGGCGGCGGTGGCCCAGGGCCTGAAGGAGATGGGCAGCACCGTGGAGGCCCGCACCCTGCCCTGCTCCGGCATTGAGGAGTGCAGGATCGCCCTGCTGAAGATGTCCAAGGGCCTGCTGCCCGAGAACTTTATCGAGGGCATGGCCTGTCAGGGCGGCTGTGTCCAGGGCCCCGCCGTCATCATGCGCAGCCCCAAGAACAAGGCCGAGGTGGGCAAGCACGCCAAGCAGGCCGGGGAGCGCACCATCAGCGAGGCCGTCAATTACGCCGGCGGCATGGCGGAGACCACCAGCGAGCAGAAGCCCGGCGGCGCGGTGGAGAAGAACCGGGTGTAACCAGACAACATGGAGCGGGGCCGTCCGAAACCCTCGGGCGGCCCCGTTTTTTCCCGCCAGGGCCTTGCAATCCCGGCAGTTTTCCTATATAATGTTTTGACTTAAACCAAATAACACCCAAGGGAGTGTCTGCTTTGAAGTACGATTTCGCCGCCATTGAGCCCAAATGGCAGAAGCGCTGGGAGGAGGCCAAGGTCTACACCGCCTCCGACCACAGCGATAAGCCCAAGTTCTACGGCCTCATCGAGTTCCCCTACCCCTCCGGCCAGGGGCTCCACGTGGGCCATCCCCGGCCCTTCACCGCCATGGACATCGTCACCCGGAAAAAGCGGATGGACGGGTACAATGTGCTCTACCCCATCGGCTTTGACGCCTTCGGCCTGCCCACGGAGAACTACGCCATCAAAAACCACGTCCACCCCGCCGCCGTCACCAAACAGAACATCGAGAACTTCACCCGGCAGCTGAAGATGCTGGGCTACGGCTTCGACTGGGACCGGGTGGTGGACACCACCGACCCCGATTACTACAGGTGGACCCAGTGGATCTTCCTCCAGCTGTTCAAGAAGGGGCTGGCCTACAAGGCCACCATGCCGGTGAACTGGTGCACCTCCTGCAAGTGCGTGCTGGCCAATGAGGAGGTGGTGGAGGGGGTCTGCGAGCGGTGCGGCGCCCCCGTAGTCCGCAAGGAGAAGTCCCAGTGGATGCTCAAAATCACCCAGTACGCCCAGCGGCTCATCGATGATCTGGACGACGTGGACTTCATCGAGCGGGTGAAGATTCAGCAGCGCAACTGGATCGGCCGCTCCACCGGCGCGGAGGTCACCTTTAAGTCCACCGCCGGGGACGACATCATCGTGTTTACCACCCGGCCCGACACCCTGTTCGGCGCCACCTACATGGTGCTCTCCCCGGAACACGAGCTGGTGAAGAGCTGGCTGGAGGGGGACAGGCTGGCCAACGGGGATGAGGTACGGGCTTATCAGAAGGCCGCCGCCGCCAAGTCCGACCTGGAGCGCACCGAGCTGAACAAGGAGAAGACCGGCGTAAAGCTGGACGGCGTGCGGGGCCTGAACCCCGTCAACGGCCGGGAGGTCCCCATTTTCATCTCCGACTATGTGCTGTCCACCTACGGCACCGGGGCCATCATGGCCGTCCCCGCCCACGACGACCGGGACTGGGAGTTCGCCAAGAAGTTCGGCTGTGAGATCATCGAGGTGGTGTCCGGCGGTGAGGACGTGCAGAAGGCCGCCTTCACCGCCAAGGATGAGACGGGCATTATGGTCAACTCCGACTTCCTCAACGGCCTCACCGTCAAGGACGCCATTCCCGCCGTCACCAGGTGGCTGGAGGAAAAGGGCATTGGCTCCGCCAAGGTGAACTACAAGCTCCGGGACTGGGTGTTCTCCCGCCAGCGCTACTGGGGCGAGCCCATCCCCATGGTGAACTGCGAAAAGTGCGGCTGGGTGCCCCTGCCCGAAAGCGAGCTGCCCCTGCTGCTGCCCGACGTGGAGAGCTACGAGCCCACCGACGACGGCGAGTCTCCCCTGTCTAAGATGACCGACTGGGTGAACACCACCTGCCCCTGCTGCGGCGGGCCCGCCAAGCGGGAGACGGACACCATGCCCCAGTGGGCGGGCTCCTCCTGGTACTTCCTGCGGTATATGGACCCCCACAACGGCCAGGCCCTGGCCTCCAAGGAGGCGCTGAACTACTGGTCCCCGGTGGACTGGTACAACGGCGGCATGGAGCACACCACCCTCCACCTGCTCTACTCCCGGTTCTGGCACAAGTTCCTCTACGACCTGGGGGTGGTGCCCACCAAGGAGCCCTACCAGAAGCGCACCAGCCACGGCATGATCCTGGGCGAGGGCGGGGAGAAAATGTCCAAGTCCCGGGGCAACGTGGTCAACCCGGACGACATCGTGAAGGCCTACGGCGCGGACACCCTGCGGCTGTATATCATGTTCATCGGCGACTTCGAGCAGGCCGCCATCTGGTCGGACAACGCGGTGAAGGGCTGCAAGCGCTTCTTGGACAAGGTGTGGAATCTGGCGGAGAGCTGCACCGACAGCCCGGAGTACACGAAGGCCAACGAGGCCGCCATCCACAAGACCATCAAGAAGGTGGCGGACGATATCGAGTCAATGAAGTTCAACACCGCCATCGCCGCCATGATGACCCTGGTGGGCGACTTCCAGAAAAACGGCTGCTCCCGGGGGGACATGAAAACCCTCCTCACCCTGCTGTCCCCCTTCGCTCCCCACGCGGCGGAGGAGCTTTGGGAGCAGCTGGGCGGCGCGGGCTTCGTGTGCCAGCAGAGCTGGCCCGCCTACGACGAGAGCAAAACCGTGGCGGACTCCATCCAGATGGCGGTGCAGGTGAACGGCAAGGTGCGCGCCAACATCATCGTCCCGGCGGACGCGGACAACGAGGCCATCGTGGCCGCCGCCCAGGCCGACCCCAAAGTGCAGAAGTTCACCGACGGCATGGCCCTGGTCAAGACCATTGTGGTGCCCAAGCGGCTGGTGAATCTGATTGTGAAGCCGGAAGCGTAAGCGCAGGCGTGCCCCGGCGGATGGACCGAAGCGAGGGCAAAAGCCCAAGGCCCACGCGGTGGGACTGGGTTTTGTCCGAGACGGAGAGAAGCCGTCGGGGAAAGCACGCCCAGCGCGAGCGTGACAAGGAGGTATGAGCGCAGGCGCGTTGCCCACAACGGCCCGGCGGAGATGAGCGGCAGGGGAGGCGGCATGGTTGATCACATTGCGGGCAATCGACGAAGACAATTATAAACAGTGTTTCGACCTGAAGGCCCCTGTGGAAAAGGAAGCTTTTGTGGATTCCGTCACCTATTCTCTGGCGGAGGCATGGGTCTATGGGCCAGACATCAAACCATTCGCAATTTATGATGACGAGACAATGGTCGGCTTTGTCTCAATGTATGTGGGAGAAGAGAATCCCCAGATCATCAATTTCCTGATCGACTGCGCGTTTCAAAAAAAGGGGCTGGGGACGCAGGCGGCAAAAGCCTGCATTGACTGTCTGCGAAACAGCTATGGAGCACGCAGGGTCTCTGTCCCTGTGGCGTTGGAGCACACGGCCGCGCAAAGCTTCTGGAGCAAGCTGGGGTTCACGCTTTCAGACAGTATTGAAGATGGATATGTCTTTATGCGGCTGAGCCTGCCATGATTTTTGAAAATCAGAGCCTGCGTTTCCGTGCTTAAAATCCTTTATATTTTGCAGTTGACAAGCGAGGCTTTTTCACATATAATAGAACTGTTAAAGCCATCGACAGTGGCCCTTAAAGCATCCTGGAATCAGCCGGATGCCTCGGAGGGAGGGAAATATAGATGTCCGAAGTTCATGTCCGCGAGGGCGAGTCTCTGGAGAACGCACTGAAGCGCTTCAAACGCAGCTGCGCCAAGTCCGGCGTGCTGGCCGAGGTGCGCAAGCGCGAGTACTACGACAGCCCCAGCGTCAAGCGCCGCAAGAAGAGCGAGGCGGCCCGCAAGAACCGCAGCAAGAAGTTCTATTAAGCGCAAAAACAGCGCTCCGATTCGGAGCGCTGTTTTTTTGTCCACCGGCGCCGGCCCCGCCTTCATCTGGCCCGGGCCAGGGTGAGGGCCGCCACCGACTCCGCCCCTGCCACACGCAGCGCGGCGGCGCATTCGGACAGGGTAGCCCCGCTGGTCACCACGTCGTCCACCAGCACCAGCCGCTTCCCCGCCAGTTCCGCCCCCGGCAGCGCCCGATAGGCCCCCTGGACGTTGGCCCGGCGGGCGGACTCCTCCCGCAGCTGGGATTGGACCCCGGTGTCCCGGCACTTTTCCAGCGCCGCCGCCACAGGCAGGCCGGTCAGCTCCCCCACCCGGCGGGCCAGCAGCTCCGCCTGGTCGTAGCCCCGGCGGGCCCTGCTGGACGGGCGCAGGGGCACCCAGGTGATCTGGTCCACCGGCTGGGCCCAGCGGTCCTGGAGGCACTGGGCCATCAGCAGGCCGAACAGCCGGGCGTGGACCGCCCCGCCCCGGAACTTCAGCCGGTGCACCCCCGCCCGGGCCCCCGCCCTGTACCACAGGGGGGACAGGCAGCCGTCGCACAGCTCCACCGCCCGGCCCTCCCCCTCCCCGGTCCAGGGCAGCTCCTCCTGGCACAGGGCGCACCAGCCCTCCTCCCCCCGCTCCAGCACTCGGCCGCAGAAGGGGCACTTGGGCGGGTAGAGCAGGTCCAGCAGCGCGGACAGCACCCTCACGCCAGGGGCTTCCCTTCCGCGTCAAACAGGGGCAGCCTCTCCAGGAACAGAATATCCTTTCTCTTGGCGGCGTCCCCCTCCGCCAGAATGGCCATCCGCCCGGCCACCTGGCCTCCCGCCTGGTCCACCAGGCTCTCCACCGCCGCCAGCGAGCCGCCGGTGGAGATCACGTCGTCCAGAATCAGGATGCGCCTGCCCCGGATCTTGGCCGCGTCCGCCCCGTCCATGTACAGCTTCTGCTCCCCCTCGGTGGTGATGGAGCGGTCCACCGCCTCGAACACGCCGTTCATGTAGGCCTTCTTCTTCTTGCGCACCAGGAAATACTCGTTGCGGCCGCTCTGCCGGGCCATCTCGTGGACCAGGGGAATGGCCTTGGCCTCCGGGGCCACCATGTAGTCGAACTCCGGGGCAATCCGCAAAAGCTCCCGGGCGCAGGCGCAGGTGAGCTCCACATCGCCGAAGATCACAAAGGCGCCGATCATCAGGGTATCGCTGATGGGGCACAGGGGCAGCCGGCGGGTGAGGCCCGCCACGTGCATTTCATAGGTCATAACCGATCATCTCCCGTTGGAGCGGCGGAGCCGCCCCGTTGTTATTTATACCAGCCCTATTATACTATCTCCCATCCTTCTTGTCAAAATTGAATGAAGTTTTTCCAAAAAAAGAAAAAGCGGTGGAATTCCGCCGCCGGCTGTGGTATGATTTTCCTGCAACTCAATATCTTTCGGTATATTCGGGGCGAGATGGGTCCCGAGTTTCTACGGCCCAACCTATTTAGGCAGCTACCGAAAACAGAACAGGTCCGGAAAGCAATATTTCCGGGCTGATTTTGTTTTTCCCGCCCCCTCATACCGAAGGAAATTCTGGAGAGGGAGTTTTTCTATGGAAAAAATTTTTAAGCTGAAGGAGAACGGCACCACGGTGCGCACCGAGATCGTGGCCGGCCTCACCACGTTCATGACGATGGCCTACATCATCGCCCTGAACCCCAACCTGATCGTCGGCTTCGGCCAGGGCGCCTTCGGCGGCTTTGGCGCGGACGGCGCGGCCGCGTGGAACGGCGTGTTTATGGCCACCTGCCTGGCCTCCGCCATCGCCATGTTCTGCATGGCCTTCCTGGCCAACAAGCCCTTCTGCCTGGCCCCGGGCATGGGCCTGAACTCGTTCTTCGCCATCGTGATCGCCCAGATCGCCGGCGCCGCCGGTTGCTCCTATCTGGCCGGTCTCCAGGCCGGGCTGTGCATCATCCTCATTGAGGGCATCGTATTTATCGTCCTGTCCGTGTTCAACATCCGGGAGAAGATCGTGGACGCCATCCCCCTGGGCGTCCGGCTGGGCATTGCCCCGGCCATCGGCCTGATGCTGATGAACATCGGCTTCGGCTCCAACGCCGGCGTGGGCGCCGCCTCCGAGCATTACGTCATGCGGGACTTCTTCGGCGCCCTGACCCCCAGCGCCGCCCAGGCCAATATGGGCGAGTTCTATCCCAAGATGGTCCTGTACGTGGTCACCATGTTCATCGGCCTGTTCGTCATCATCCTGCTGTCCAAGAGGGGCATCAAGGGCGCGGTGCTCATCGGGATGCTGGCCGCCTCCGTGATCTACTGGATCGGCTCCTTCGTCTTCCTGTCCACCAACCCCTTCGAGGCCCTGGCCACCGCCAACTGGCTGCCCCCCTTCGGCGATATGGCCCAGACTACGCTCTTCAAGTTCGATTTCCCCACCCTGTTTAAGCTGGGCTGGTTCACTGTGGTCACCCTGGTGATCACCTTCTGCATGATCGACATGTTCGACACCATCGGCACCCTGGTGGGCACCGCCTCCCGGGCGGGCATGGTGGACAAGCAGGGCAACATGCCCAACATGAAGGAGGCCCTGCTGGCCGACGCCGTCGGCACTGTCTGCGGCGCCTGCACCGGCACCTCCACCGTCACCACCTTTGTGGAGTCCGCCTCCGGCGTGGAGGCCGGCGGCCGCACCGGTCTCACCGCCCTGACCTGCGGCGTGCTGTTCCTGGCCTGCATGTTCATCTCCCCCATCGCCGCCATCATCCCCGCCCCCGCCACCTCCGCCGCCCTGATCTACGTGGGCGTGCTGATGCTCCAGGGCCTGAAGAGCGTGAGCTTCGACGACATGGACCAGATGGTGCCTGTGGCCCTGATGCTCATCTCCATGCCCATCTCCAGCTCCATCGGCCACGCCATCGGCCTGGGCCTGATCTCCTACACCGTGATCAAGGTGTTCTCCGGCAAGGCCAAGGACGTGTCCGTGCTCACCTACGTGATCTCCGCGCTGTTCCTCGTCAAGTTCTTCCTCATCGTGTGACCGCCACAGTTTTCCCGCGGTTCCAGGGGTCCCTCCGCTCCAGCGGGGGGACCCTTTTTTCCCATTTTCGAAAAGACTTCCCCATAAATGCGGTTTCCTCTTGCAAATGCCGGCCAAAAGCTGTAAAATGGCGTAGACTTTTCAGAGACCTGGAACACAAAGGAGCTGTGGAATGCTATGAAACTAGGCATTGTGGGCCTTCCCAACGTGGGGAAATCCACCCTGTTCAACGCCATCACCAACGCCGGCGCGGAGAGCGCCAACTACCCCTTCTGCACCATCGACCCCAATGTGGGCACGGTGGCCGTGCCCGACAGCCGCCTGGACTGGCTGAGCGATTTCTACAAGCCCAAGAAAACCACCCCCGCCGTGGTGGAGTTTGTGGACATTGCCGGCCTGGTGAAGGGGGCCAGCCGGGGGGAGGGCCTGGGTAACAAGTTCCTGGCCAACATCCGGGAGTGCGCCGCCATTGTCCACGTGGTGCGCTGCTTTGACGACGAGAACGTGATCCATGTGGAGGGCTCCACCGACCCCCTCCGGGATATGGACATCATCGACCTGGAGCTTATCATGGCGGACGTGGAGATGGCCGACCGGCGCATTGACAAGGCCCGCAAGGCGGCCAAGGCCGACAGGAAGTTCAACCATGAGGCGGAGGTGTTCGAGGGCCTGCGGGACTGGCTCAACGATGGCAGGTCCGCCCGGTCCTACCTGGCCGAGGTGGACGAGGAGGACGCCGCCCTCATCGCCACCAGCGAGCTGCTCTCCCTCAAGCCGGTGATCTACGCCGCCAACCTGGACGAGGACGGCTTTGCCGACCCCGCCGGAGTGCCCTATTACGGCCAGGTCACCCAGCGGGCCGGGGCGGAGGGCGCCCAGGTGATCCCGGTGTGCGCCAAGCTGGAGGCGGAGATCGCCGAGCTGCCCGGCGAGGAGAAGGCCATGTTCCTGGAGGACCTTGGCATTGCCGAGTCTGGTCTGGACCGGCTTATCAAGGCAAGCTACACCCTGCTGGGCCTCATCTCCTTCCTCACTAGCGGCGAGGACGAGTGCCGGGCCTGGACCATCACCCGGGGCACCCGGGCCCCCCAGGCGGCGGGCAAGATCCACACCGATTTCGAGCGGGGCTTCATCCGGGCGGAGACGGTGGCCTTCGAGGACCTGAAGGCCTGCGGCTCCATGGCCGCCGCCCGGGAGAAGGGCCTGATCCGCTCCGAGGGCAAGGAGTATGTGGTGCAGGACGGGGACATCATCCTGTTCCGATTCAACGTATAAGCAGACAACACAAAAGGCCCGCCGGGAACTTCCCGGCGGGCCTTTTCGCGGAATCCGAGGGCTCAGACCTTCTTGGCCTCCCCCTCGGGGAAGATGATCTTGTTGACAAAGAAGAAGATCACCATGGAGATGCCTCCGTTGAGCACGGTGGTGCCGATATTGTACACGAAGTCGGGCACGAACAGGCCGGCCACCGCCACCCACACGCAGTTGATGGAGTTGACGATGCAGTTGATGACGATGAAAGCGATGACGTACCACACGATTTGCTTGCCCAGGTTGCCCTTGCTGCGGAACACGAAATTCTTCTGGATGGGGAAATTGATGATCTCGCCGATGCCCATGGCGATCATGTAGGCGATGAAGTAGCCCAGGCCGCCGCCCACAATCGCCTGCCCCGCGTCGTTGTACTTCACGGCATAGCCAAAGATGTTCCAGTCAAAATTGACCCCAAACAGCTCCACAGGGATGCCCGGCCAGCCAAACTCCACTGCCTTCAGGCTTTCGAAGGCGTAGGGCAGGCCCTGGAGGATGAAGTATTTCATCACGGTGATCAGATTGCTGACGATGACGAACAGCCCGCCCTCCCGGATCCACTTGGCCGCGCTGGGGTGCTTTTCCGCAAAATCAGTCCAGAATTTCATCATGCTTCCTCCTCTTTAATGAATAGCGTCCGCCGCCTTGCGCTTCTTGCCGGAGCGGAAGAACCCGCCGACCACCCGGCCCAGGCCCTTGAAGAAGTGGCCGTTGCAGATGGTGAGGATGCCCTCCGCCATCTCCATGGTGCACATGCCGCCCGCCATCTTGGCGATGCCCCGGAAGGGCATGTTGTAGATGAAGGTGATGTTCAGGTCGGGCTCACCCTTCTCAATGCTCTTGTTGAGCATATTGGTCATGATGCCGTAGGCCCTCCGGGCAACCCAGCTCTTGGCGTAATACAGCTGGCAGATGGCGTCGTTCATGTCCAGGGTGCCGCTCCAGTGGCCGTCGGGGATGGGCCGGCCCAGCAGGGCTTCAAACTCCCCGTCGGAGATGTTCGTGACATCGCAGGCGAAATACTTGGCGAATTTAGCCCTGTCGTAGGGGGATTTGGCCCCGCTGCCCTGCACCTCCACAGTGCCGGACAGCTTGATGTCCGCGGCGGACGCGCCGATCATCACGGTCCACTGACCGCCTTCGATCTCAAACTTGTTGGTGTCCACGTTGAAGTAGCGGAAGGCCTTGTCGTCCAGGGGGATGGTGACGGTTTTGCTCTCGCCCGCCTTGAGGAACACCTTGGCAAAGCCCTTCAGCTCCTTGGCGGGGCGGAACACGTCCCCGTCCGGCTTGGACACATACAGCTGGGCCACCTCGGCCCCGTCCATGCTCCCGGTGTTTTTCAGGGTGAAGCTGGCCTCCTTGCCGGACACGGTCAGGCCGCTGTACTCGAAGGTGGTGTAGCTCAGCCCGAAGCCGAAGGGGAACAGCACCGGCACCTTGGCCGTCTCGTAGTAGCGGTAGCCCACAAACAGGCCCTCCCGGTACTCGGCGTTGCGCTCCTTGGCGGGGAAGTAGGGAGCGGAGGACACGTCCTCGTACTTCACGGGGTAGCTCTCCGCCAGCTTGCCGGAGGGGTTCACCTGGCCCATAACCACCTTGAGCACGGAGGAGGCCCCCGCCTGACCGCACAGGTAGCCGTGGACCAGGGCCTTCACCTTGGGCAGCCAGGGCATCTCCACCGCCGAGCCCGCCGACATGACGGCCACCACGTTGGGGTTGGCCGCGCTCACCGCCTCGATCAGGTCCGTCTGGCTCTGGGCCAGCCGCATGTGGGAGCGGTCCAGGCCCTCCGCCTCGCTGATCTCGTCCAGGCCGATGTACAGCAAAACCACATCCGCCTGCTTGGCCAGCTCTACCGCCTTGGCCTGCATCTCGGGGTTCCCTTTGCCGGACCGGGGATAGCCCGGCTCAAATCCCGCCACGTCCAGGTCAAAGCTCTTGATCACGTCCATGGTGTGGTCCAGCCTGGTGGGGTTGACCACCGAGGAGCCCGCGCCCTGATACCGGGCCTTCTGGGCAAAGTCGCCGATCACGGCCACCTTTGTCCCCTTCTTCAAGGGCAGGATGCCCCCCTCGTTTTTCAGCAGCACGGTGGACTCCTCGGAGGCCCGGGCCGCCAGGCTGTGGTGCTCCTCCACGTCAAATTCCTTGCCCTCCAGGGGCTTGATGGAGCCGGTGACGGACAAAATCACGTCCAACAGCTCATCCACCCGCCGGTCCAGCAGCTCCTCACTGAGCCTGCCGGACTTCACCGCGTCCATGAGCTCCAGGTCAGAGTCGCCGCCGGTGGTGGGCATCTCCAGGTGGGAGCCCGCCCGGACCCCCTCCACATGGTCGTTGGAGCCGCCCCAGTCGGACACCACAAAGCCGTCAAACCCCCAGTCATCCCGGAGAATCTCCTGGAGCAGATGCTCGTTCTCGTTGGCATAGGCCCCGTTGATCCGATTGTAGGAGGACATGATGGACTTCGCCTTTCCCTCCTTCACCGCGATCTCAAAGCCGGTGAGGTAGATCTCCCGCAGGGTGCGCTCATCCATCACGGAGTCGGAGGCCATCCGCCGCAGCTCCTGGGAGTTGGCCGCGAAGTGCTTGGGGCAGGCAGACACGCCGTTTTTCTGGATGCCCCGGATGTAGCTGGCCGCCATCTTGCCCGCCAAATACGGGTCCTCGGAGAAGTACTCGAAGTTGCGCCCACAGAAGGGGGAGCGCTTCACATTGAGCCCCGGGCCCAGCACCACGCCCACCCCCTGGCAGGCGGCCTCCTCCCCCAGGCGCGCGCCGATCTCCTCGCCCAGCGCCGGGTCCCAGGAGTTGGCCACGGTGGCGGCGGTGGGGAAGCAGGTGGCGGGCAGCGAGGGATTCAGTCCCAGCTGGTCCCCGGCCCCCGCCTGCTTGCGGATGCCGTGGGGGCCGTCGGACAGCGTCATGCTGGGCACCCCCAGCCGCTCCACGCTCCGCGTCTGCCAAAAGTCCTTGCCCGACAGCAGGTAGCACTTCTCCTCCAAGGTCATTTGCTTGACAATATCCCCGTGTTTCAAACAGACCCCTCCTCAATTGATTTGTTTTCAGCGGGCTGAGCCCACTTCCTGTTGCCAATAGTTTAACACAGTTTTTACGCCCGCGCCATGTATTTGCGCAAACTGCGGGATTCCGTGATCAAATTGCATTTCATCCTGTAGCTTTTCCACAAAGAGCACCCCCGCGTTATCGTCAATTTCAACAACGCAGGGCCGACTCTCCCTGATTTTCCCTGCGGGACTCCGCCGGATCCTACCCCCGCGCTCCGGTCCGCCCACCTGGGAATTCCCCTTTTACAGCCGGCGGGCAATGGGGTATAATGCGGACAGGGAGCGCCCCGCGCCCCCCCATCTCAAGCCCATGAGGAGTGGTCACAATGAACAACACCCACAACCCCTTTGACCTGCCCATCCGCCGCAGCCCCCTGCGCACCCGGCGGGACGTGGAGGAGGCCCTCCTCCGGCTGCTCGCCCCTGTGGAATCCCGCTTCACCCCGGGGGACGCGGGGCTGTGCCTGGGCGCGTTCCAGGCACACTACGGCACCGCCGCCGCCCAGATGGAGGGATTCTCCCGGATGCTGTGGGGGCTGGCCCCCCTCTGGGTCCACCGCCGGGAGGACCGCTGGCTCCCCCGGTTCCGCCGGGGGCTGGTCCACGGCTGCGACCCCGCCCACCCCGCCTACTGGGGGGAGGTGGCCGACTGCGACCAGAGGATCGTGGAGATGGCGGCCATCGCCCTCACCCTGATGCTGGACGGCGGCGCCCTGGCCCTCACCGGGGCGGAGGCGGAACAGATCCACGCCTGGCTGGACCAGGTGAACCGCCGGGTCCTCCCCCACAACAACTGGCTGTTCTTCCGCGTGCTGGTCAACTCCGCCTTCCGCCTGCTGGGCTGGCCCTTTGACGGGGCCCGGCTGGAGGCGGACCTGGACGAGCTGGAGGGCTTTTTCCTGGGGGACGGCTGGTACTGCGACGGCGAGCCCACCCAGATGGACTACTACATCCCCTTTGCCATGCACTACTACGGGCTGATCTACGCCGCCTGCATGGAGGGGCACGACCCGGAGCGCAGCCGCCGCTTCAAGGCCCGGGCCGCCCGGTTCGCCGGGGACTTCCTTTACTGGTTCGAGGACGGGGGGAGGGCGGTCCCCTTCGGGCGCAGCCTCACCTACCGGTTCGGCCAGTGCGCCTTTTTCTCCGCTCTGGCCTTCGCGGGGGTGGAGGCCCTCCCCTGGGGGGTGGTGAAGTCCCGGGTGCTGGGCTGCCTCCGGGACTGGCTGGCCCAGCCCATTTTTGACGCCGGCGGGCTGCTCACCGTGGGCTACGCCTACCCCAATCTGCTGATGAGCGAGTGCTACAATGCCCCCGGCTCCCCCTACTGGGCCTGCAAGGCCTTTCTCTGTCTGGCCCTGCCGGAGAACCACCCCTTCTGGACCGCCCAGGAGGCCGTCCCCGGCCTGGAGCCCCTCCGGGCCATCCCCCCCGCCCGGATGTTGGCCGCCCGGGACCGCACCCAGGTCCAGCTGTTCCCTGCCGGGCAGCACTGCGTCAACGAGCTGGGCCACTGCGCCGCCAAGTACGAAAAACTGGTCTACTCCAGCCGCTTCGGCTTCTCCGTCCCCCGGGGGGACAGCCTGGAGGAGGGGGCCTTTGACTGCTGTCTGGCGGTGTCCGAGGCGGGCCGGGGGCAGTACCGGATGCAGCGGGGCTTCCAGGCGTTCCGGCTGGAGGGGGACCGGTACTGGCGGAAATTCTCCCCCCTGCCGGGGGTGGAGGTGGAGGTGACGGTGACGCCGGACTTCCCCGCCCACCGGCGGGAGTACCTCATCACCACCGGCCGGCCCATCGACATCGCCGACGGCGGCTTTGCCATCCCCGCCGAGGACGGGGACGGCCGGCCCGCTTCCCCCGGCCTGGTGGAGTGGGAGCCCCACGGGGTGGCCGCCCGGTTCCCCTGGGCGGTGAGCGCCATCCGCTGCCTGTCCGGCGGCGGAGAGCCCCTGCTGGTGAAGGCGTGGCCTAACACCAACCTGCTCCACCCCCTCACCCGCATCCCCACCATCCGGCTGTCCCTGCCCCCGGGGCGGCACCGGGTGGTTACCCTGGTCACAGGGGAGTGGCTGGGGTAGGGACGCCCGAAAGTTTTTGTGAAATTGCACAATTTTATCCCGGATTTTTCGTGTAGTATTTTTCATAAAATCAATTCTAAAAATATAGTCAGATTCCATTAAGTGTGTTATACTATTTTTACAAGGTCCTTGTAAAAATTTAAGAAAGAAAAGGAGAAACATCCATGAAAAAGATGATTTCCCTGGTTCTCTGCGCCCTGATGGCCGCGTCCCTGTGCCTCACCGCCTTTGCGGTGGATGCTCCCGGCAGTGAGGGCGGTATTCAGCCGCAAAACCATATACATAGCTGGATAGAAGACGGCACCGTCAATGGTGGTTATACCTATCACGATGAGCTGTTTTGCTCCATTCCTGTATACAATCGTTATACTTGTACATGCGGAGCTGTGACAATTGGGAGTGCACCGATTGGGTATAAATTTCCCATTCCGCACAAGGGCCCTCCATATGCTGCAAGCTGCGATGGCGGCACACAGACTTGGCGGTGCACGTGCAATACTTGCGGTGGCCATTATATTGAAACTTGGCCTTGCCTTGGCAAGGATCACAAAAATGGTTGCTCCGCGCTCCCCGTTTCGCTTGACACTATCACTGTAATGTGGTAAACTATTCCTGTAAACAATCCATTGGTCCGGCGGCGGTTCTCCGCCGCCGGACTTTCCTTAATATTGGGAGGTGCCCCATGTTTCACAAGCAAAACGCCCGCCAGCCCCTGGCCGTCATTCTGCTGGCCCTGCTGCTGGCCCTGACCTCCGCCTTCTCCTGCATCGGCCTGTCCGGCTGGGCCTCCTTTCAGCGGCAATTGTCCGTGATTGATTCCCAATATACTACTGTGGCCTATTACACTGACAACGAAATACCCATTACCTATAAACGGCCAGCAAAAGAATGGCTGGAAGATGGTTCCATTTTATTTGAGGATGGAACTATTTGGGGTAGCCAGGAGCGGATAAAAGTTGTAGCGACACAGGCCCCTGGTCTGTTGAACTGGAACACCCATGTGTTAGCCGCCGCCCACACCCCCGACCAAAAGGGGATGAGCTCCGGGTCTGTGGACCTCTTCTGCTATAACTTTGTCTATGATGTGCACCGCTACTCCCAGGCGGTGATGGCGGTGCGCTGTGTATCCATGGAGGAAAACCCCCATATCGGGGGCGGATACCGTTACCGGATGGAATGGGTGGAGCCGGTGTGTCGGATGGACGCCTACGACCTGCCCGAGCAGGGAGAGGGCTTCACCTTTTATCCCAGTAATATCAACTCTTCTACAGTCGCATTCGGCGACGCGGAGGGAACCGTTCCGTTGGGCTCCTTTGAGGTTGGCAAAACCTACCTGATGCGGGGCGATTTTATAGACTTCCCCATGTGGCAGTGGGTCCGCTTGGCGGAGACCGCCCCAGGTGAGCCGGAAATTATAGAGCCGTACTGGGAGCGGGTCACAGGAAACGGCACCATGAAGCGGGACCCGCCTCTGGAACAAGGAATTTATTTTTTGTACGGTATGCTGCCCACCAAATATGATGAGGGCTCATTTCGAATATTGAGTGATGATTTAGTTGAGCACCCTGATCCCTTTGTCCCCAACTTCTACTTGGCTTCCATTCCATATGAGCGGGAGCTTGATGGCGGGATTCTGCTGGACTACAGGGCCTACGTCCCAGAGGACAGCTGGCCCTTCTACGCGGAGTACGAGGGGGACTGGCGGGACTTTTTGAATACCGAGGAGGGCCGGG
>CAJUEC010000024.1 GCA_910585155.1 uncultured Oscillospiraceae bacterium | reverse complement strand
AAAACTACAAAATTTCTTCGGCGTTTTCTTACAATTTCAAATTGGCGTTGACACCCCCGGCGGCAAAGGGCCGTCCCTCCTACCCGCGCACAAAGTCAAAACGCAAAAGGAGAGGCCGTCCGCAAGGACGGCCTCTCTTCGCAGATTGCTGCAGCTTCTTACTGCTCCTCCTCCAAGTCGAAGTCCGGACCGAAGCGCAGGTCGTCCCCACTCCTCACAGCCTGGAGCTCCGCGTCAGCGACAGGGGGCTTCAGCATGGTGCACCGGCCATTGAGGCGGCCTCCGTCCTCCACCACCAGGGAGGCCGTGGTCACATCTCCCTCCACGCCGCCGGTGGGCTCCAGCCGGATATGCTCCCGGGCCTGGACGCCGCCCTCAATCCGGCCGGCCACCCGGACCACATCCGCCTTGACGGGACCGCGAACCAGCCCTGTCTCCGCCACAATCACCGCGCCGGTGAGGTCGAATTCGCCCTCCACCACGCCTTCCACCTGGACCACGCCCTCGCCCCGGAGCGAGCCCGTGATGGTTACGCCCTGGGCGATGACCGTGCTGCCCGCCCGGGAGCCGCCTGACACGGGAACCACCGGCTCCTCATCCTTGGGGAGCACAGACAGCTCAGAGCGAGTCTCTGTTTTTTGCACACTGAAGAAACCCATAAGGATCCTCACCTTTCCCTTTTGTATCGCCTCTACTTTACCACAGAACCGGGAAAAGTTCAAGCCCCCAATGTCCCCGCTTTTTCGCCGAAAAACTGACTCTGCTAGGGGGCCGCCAGCCGCCGGCGGAACAGCAGGACGGCCACCGCCATGAGGGCGGCGGCCCAGGCGGACACCCACAGCAGGTGGCCGGGCAGCGCCGCCCAGTCCCCCGCCAGGGCGGCTCGGGCCCCGTCCGCCCCGTGGGCAAAGGGGAGCAGGTAGGCAAAGGTCTTGAACCCCTCCCCCATCAGGGACAGGTCAAACCAGATCCCCGCCAGAAAGGCCGTCACGTTGGTCAGCAGCGCCCCGCACATACCGCCCACCTGCTTGTCGTTGAACAGTGTTCCGCACAGCAGGCCCAGGGCGATGAACAGCAGGGCGGAGGGGATCAGGGCGGCCACCGCCGCCAGCAGGTTCCAGCTCAGGGGCAGGCCCAGGGCCACCGCCGCCCCCAGGCAGATCACACTCTGCCCCACCGCCATGGGCAGCAGGGGTAGCAGGTAGCCCAGCAGAAAGTCGGAGGCCGTCATGGGGGAGGCGGTGAGCCGGGCCAGGAAGGCCGATGAGCGGTCCTTGGCCAGCAGCAGGCCGGAGAACAGCGCCATAAAGGTCAGCCCGAACAGGGCCATGCCCGGGGCCAGGGTGTGCAGCTCAAAAATGTGCACCGGAATATTGCGCTGGATGAGGGTCATCATCAGCAGGAGCACCAGGGGAAAGCCCAGCCCGAAAAACAGGGTCAGCGGGTCCCGGAACAGCTCCTTGATGTTGCGCTTGGCAAAGGCTCTCACTCTCATGACGCCGCCTCCCCTCCCGCCAGAACCACAAAGGCGTCCTCAAAATCATCCCGGCCCGCCAGGGCCTTCAGCTCCTCCGCCGTGCCCACGGCCCGCAGCCGCCCGGCGTTCATGATCCCGATGCGGTCCGCCAGCGACTCCGCCTCCTCCAGGTAGTGGGTGGTCAAAATGATGGTGGTGTGCCCCTTCAGTCCCCGGATGACCGACCACAGCTCCCGCCGGGCCAGCACGTCCAGCCCCAGGGTGGGCTCGTCCAAAAACAGCACCTCCGGCTGGGACACCAGGGCCATGGCGATGGACAGCCGGCGCTGCCAGCCGCCGGACAGGGTCTTGGCCCACCGTTTCCACCACTCCTCCAGCCCCAGCCGGGCCATCACCTCCTCCGCCCGCCCCATGGGCCGGCCATAGATGCCCGCCATCAGCTCCAGATTCTCCCGGACGGTGAGGTTGGGGGCCACGGCGGTCTCCTGGGGGGAGACGGCCAGAATCTCCTTGGCCCGGCGGCTGTCGGTGCGGACGCTGTGTCCCATCAGCTCCGCGTCTCCCCGGGTGGGGGCGGTGAGGCAGGACAGCATTTTGATGGTGGTGGACTTCCCCGCCCCGTTCACCCCCAGCAGGGCGAACAGCTCCCCCTCCGGCACGGACAGCTCCAGGGCGTCCACCACCCTGCGGCCCCCGTACTCCTTGGTGAGGCCCAGGATCTGTATCGCGTTCATTTTTTCTCCTCCTGCTTCTGTTGGGCCATCCGGGCCTGCCGGATGGATTCGTCCATAAAGTCGATCATCCCGTCGAAACCCACAATGGCGATGCCCCGCTTCTTGTCCGCCATCAGCAGCAGGCTGTCCCCCGGCTCGATCTCGAACAGGTCCCGCACCTCCTTGGGAATGACGATCTGGCCCTTGTCCCCCACCCGCACGGTGGATAAAAACTGGTCGCTGGGCAATTTCAGCTTCATTCCAACTCCTCCTATTAGTTTTATTTTTCCCACTTAGTATAACTCTGGAAACCTCCGCTGTCAAGCGTCTATTTTCCGGCGGGGCCGCATAGGCTTGGGGAGAGGTGAAGCGTATGCGAAAGAAACGGACAACCCGGCCCTGGGTCCGGGGACTGCGGCTGGGCGCGGCGGCCCTGGTGGCCGCTCTGGCCCTGTGGCTGGCCTGGCTGGTGGGGGACCCCGCCGCCGCGCTGGACAATCTGCGGGAGCTGGCGGGCAGCGCCCAGGTGGCCCTGGCCCTGCTGTCGGCGGAGCTTGACCTGGAGGAGGACCCCGGCATCCTGTCCGGCTGGGACAGGCTGGTGCTGGCCCAGTCCTCCCTGCTGGGGAGCGGCCTGCCCGCGCCGGAGCCCTCCGCCTCCCAGCCCCCTCCCGTCCAGAGCCAAGACCTGGCCGAGCTGGACCCCGCCGGGGAGGATGAGGATGCCGATCCCCCCGCCTCCACCACCGCGCCGGAGGGCATCATCCCCAAAACCATGGTGGCCGGATCCTCCGCCAAGTATGTGACGGCGGAGGGGGTCTCCATCTACAACCACACCGACTACACCCTGGACATACCCGCCCTGCTGGCCAACGCCCCCCAGCTGTCCGCCGCCGGGGAGGGGCCCAAGGTGCTGATCTACCACTCCCACGCCACCGAATCCTACACCATGGACGGCACCGACCTGTACGAGCCCAGCGGGGACCACCGCACCCTGGACACCAACTACAACATGGTCCGGGTGGGGGAGGAGATGAAGGCGGTGTTTGAGGCGGCGGGCATCGGCGTGGTCCATGACACCACGCTGTACGACTATCCCAGCTATAACGACGCCTATGTCCGCTCGGTGGAAGGGGTAGCGGAGAACCTGAAGAAGTATCCCTCCCTGGTGCTGCTGCTGGACGTCCACCGGGACGCGCTGGTGGCCAATGACGGCACCATTTACAAGGTGGTGGCGGGCACGGTGGACAACTGCGCCCAGGTGATGATGGTGATGGGCAGCGACGCCACCGGCCAGGTCCACCCCAATTGGAAGGTGAACCTGGCGCTGGCGGTGAGCATCCAGGCGGCGCTGTCCGGCAAATGGTCCACCCTGGCCCGGCCCCTGGTGCTGCGCCCCACCCGGTTCAACCAACACCTGTCCACCGGCACCATCCTGGTGGAGGTGGGCACCCACGGAAACACTCTGCAAGAGGCCATCACCGCCGCCCGGCTGTACGCCCGGACGGTGGTGGAGCTGATGGAACAGGAAGAGAGCGCCGGATAACCGGCGCTCTCTTCCTGTTCACACGCTGGAGCCCTGTCTTCTCTTGTACAGCACAAGCTGCGGGTCCGCGCCGCCGCAGCCGTACTCGCACACCACCAGGTGTTCGCCGTTGGCGGCCAGGCCGTAGCACCGCTCGCTGCCCGGCCTCTCCACCTGACAGCCCAGGTAGATCTCGCCGTCCCGCAGCAGCTTGAAGCGCTGCCCGTTGGGCAGGGTATACTCCATATTGATGTAGGACCCGCACAGCGGGAACAGCTGGGTAACCGGGGGCAGATCGGGAAGCTCCAAGGCGTTGAATTCCCGAATCAGCCGGTCTTGATAGGCCAAAAACGCCGCTTTCCCGCCGTCCCTGTAGCATCTCCACACCAGGCACTCCTCCCCGAACGGCCGCCCGTCCGTCTCGGCGCACCCCCTGCACCCCGCGCTCATCCCGCAGCTGCCGCAGTCCGCTCCGCATACTGTTGACATAGTTGTCCCTCCCGTCCGTCTACGCCCGCGCCGCGCCGCTTTTTTTCGCCGCTTCCGCCACCGCCTTAGCCACGGCGGGGCACACCCGCTCATCAAAGGCGGCGGGGATGATGTAGTCCGGGGACAGCTCCCCTTCCCCCACCAGCTCCGCCAGGGCCCGGACGGCGGCCTGCTTCATCTCCTCGTTGATGTCCGACGCCCGCACGTCCAGGGCCCCCCGAAACACCCCGGGGAAGGCCAGCACGTTGTTGATCTGGTTGGGGAAGTCGCTGCGGCCGGTGCCCACCACCGCCGCCCCGGCCTCCTTCGCCAGGTCGGGCATGATCTCCGGCGTGGGGTTGGCCATGGGAAACAGGATGGGCTTGTCCGCCATGGAGCGCACCATGTCCTGGGTGACGATCCCCGGCGCGGACACGCCGATGAACACATCCGCCCCCTTCAGCGCCGCCGCCAGCCCGCCCTGGGTGACCTCCGGCCGGGTCATGTCCGCCAGCTGGGCCAGGGCGGGGTCGCCCTCCAGGTCGGGCCGCCCGGGGCAGACGATCCCCCGGATGTCGCACAGCACCGCCCGGCGCAGCCCCATGGACCACAGCAGCTTGAAAATGGCCGTCCCGGCGGCCCCCGCCCCGGACATCACCAGCTTCACCTCCTCCAGCCGCTTGCCCACCAGCTTCAGCGCGTTGGTCAGCGCCGCCGCCACGATGATGGCGGTGCCGTGCTGGTCGTCGTGGAAAATGGGGATGTCGCACCGCTGCTTCAGCCGGCTCTCAATCTCAAAGCACCGGGGGGCGGAGATGTCCTCCAGGTTCACCCCGCCGAAGGACCCGGCCAGCAGGGCCACCGTGTTGACGATCTCGTCCACATCCTTGGAGCGCACGCACAGGGGTACCGCGTTCACCCCGCCAAAGGCCTTGAACAGCACGCACTTGCCCTCCATCACCGGCATGCCCGCCTCGGGGCCGATGTCTCCCAGGCCCAATACCGCCGTGCCGTCGGTGACCACCGCCACCGTGTTCCACCGGCCGGTGAGCTCGTAGCTCTTGTTCACGTCCTTTTTGATCTCCAGGCAGGGCTGGGCCACCCCGGGGGTGTAGGCCAGGGAGAGGGACTGCCGGTCCTTCACCTCCATCTTGGGCACCAGATCCAGCTTGCCCCGCCACTGGTAGTGAAGCCGCAGGGATTCCGCCGCGTAATCCATAGGGAACGCTCCTTTTCTTTGATATCCGGGAGAGTATATCACACCGGAGGGAAAAAGGGAAGCCCCGGCCTGAGCCGGGGCTTTCTCCCTCTAGGACAAAATCAGCTGGATGGGGTCCGCCGGCCGCTCCCCCGCCAGGGGCAGGGTGACAATGGCCTTGAACAGGTCGCCGTCAATGCTGATCTCAAACTTCCCGTGCTGGAGCTCGGTGAGGGACTGGGCGATGGACAGCCCCAGGCCGCTGCCCGCCTGGTTGCGGGACTCGTCCCCCCGGACGAACCGCTCCATCAGCCGCTCGGCGGGCATATCCAGGGCGTCCCGGGAGATGTTCTTCACCGACAGCACCGCCCAGCTCCCGCTGCGGCGCAGGTCCACGTAGACCCGGGTGCCCGGCAGGGCGTATTTGGCGCAGTTGGTGAGCAGGTTATCCAGCACCCGCCACAGGTGCCGGCCGTCCGCCTCCACCCACAGGGGCTCCCCGGGCAGGGAGCGCACCACCGTCAGCTTCTGGGCCTCCAGCCGCTCGCCGGTCTCGGCCAGAGCCTGGTCGGTGAGCTGAACCCAGTCCAGCCGCTCCCAGTTCACGCTCAGGTTGCCGGTGGACGCCTTGGACGCCTCCACCAGGTCCTCGGTGAGCTTCTTCAGCCGCTGGCTCTTCCGATCCAGCACCTCGATATACTCCGCCGCCTTGGGGTTGTCGATCTGCACCTTTTTCAGCAGGTCCACGTAGTTGATGATGGAGGTCAGCGGCGTTTTCAAATCGTGGGACACGTTGGTGATGAGCTCCGCCTTGAAGTGTTCGCTCTTCATCCGCTCGTCCACCGCCGTGGAGATGGCGTGGCCCAGGTTGTTCAGCTCGTCGGCGTGGCCCCGCAGATCGGGGAGCATCCGGTGGGTGTTGATGTGGTAATCCGGGTTGCCGCCGATAATCTCCTGGGTGCCGCGGCGGATCAGCTTCCACTGGTACGCCCAGGTGCACAGGTACACCGCCACGACGGCGCTCACCAGCAGCCACAGCCCGGTGGCATCGCCGTTGTCCACCGTCACAATGGTAAAGAGGAAGTATCCCATACAGCCCATCACCGCCTTCCAGATCAGGGGGACGGCCTGCACCGCCCGCCCCGTGGTTCTGCACAGCTCCCAGCACCAGTCCCAAAAGCGTACAAACAGCCTCCAGCTCCAGGCGCACAGCTTCCACGTCCAGGTATTGCGCAAAAGCGTGTGTGCCTTGCACCGGGCGCACATCGTCACCAGCCCCGCCAGCCCCATGGCCGCCGCGGCGGCCACCGCCAGCCCCACAAAGATCAGCTGCATATACATGGGCATATACAGGTCGTAGGCGTGGACGATCATATCCGCCCCAATATACACGCAGACCGAGCCGCCCAGGAGCAGCAGGCACAGCAGCACATCGCCGGGCAGACGGTGGAACCAGTTGAGGTAGACGCCCTCCTCACCGGCCTTGTGCCCCGCGCCGCAGCACAGGTACACCGTCAGCAGAACCCCCAGCACCCCCAGCACAATGGTGCCCGCCAGATAGCCCTCCCGGCCGGACTGCCACTCCCCCAGCTTGACAGCCGCCTTGCGGTACCGATCCTCTACCTGAAGGCTTTCGTCCACCCACAGGATCAGGTTGACCTCCTCCCCCTGCTGCTGGGCGGCGGCCTCCGGGGTCAGCTCCCAGGTCAGGCTCTCCGGCTTGAAGATGTAGCCAGACTCGTTGGCCTCCAGACAGGCGCGGATAGTGGGCAAATAGACATACTCCTGGTGGCCCATGGTCACCCGCAGCACATTGGTGTAGCCGCTTTCATCCGCCAGCACCCGGTTCATCGGGATCATAACGGTGTCCCCGTCAGGCACGTTCACCAGGACACTATTCACCGGGGCCTCCTGCTGCCCGGCAGCCTCCACCAGAGCGGGGAGCAGCTCCCGCCAGTTGTCGTCATACCGCACGCCGTCATAGTCCTCCCGGTTGACGGCTCCTTGCAGGGTATCCATCCCAAAGTAGCCCCATCCGGTGTTGACCTCACTGGTGCTCCCGCCCCGGGTGTAGGTCGCCCAGTAATCCAGCTCCACCTTGGCGCTGTCCTCCTCGGTGTTGCCGTAGATGAGATTCCCCTGTTTGTCCAGCAGCTGCCAGCGCAGGTTGGTGGCTCCGGCGTCGTACTGGGCCTCCATCCACTCCAGGTTCCGCTTTTGCGTCAGGTCCAGCTCATACCCCGCCGCCATCCGATCCTTGTACAACACCAGATTGCGCACGACGAGATAGTCCTGGCGCACCAGATAGTCCTGGGTATAGCCGCTGCCCTCACTATAAAAATAGGTGTCGCCCCACAGGGCGTCGAAGTTGGCCAACTGATACCAACCCATGATCGCTGTGGCGGTGAACGCCGCCACAGCCGCGGTGAAGGCCAGGGCCTTCACCATCATGTTTTCCCGCCACTTCATATCATCTTCTCCATTTTATAGCCCAGGCCCCACACCACTTTGAGATACCGGGGGTTGGCGGGATCGATCTCGATTTTCTCCCGGAGGTGCCGGATGTGGACGGCCACGGTGTTCTCACTGCCCAGGGCGGGGTCGTTCCACACCTGCTCGTAGATCTGGGCGGTGGAGTACACCCGGCCCAGGTTCTTCATCAGCAGGCGCAGGATGTTGTATTCGATGGGGGTGAGGGCCACCGCCTCCCCGTCCACCGTCACCGACTTGGCCTCGTCGTCCATGACAATGCTGCCGTTGCGCAGCGCGCCGTCCGCCTCCTGCGCGGAGACCTTGCCCCCCAGGGTGGTGTACCGCCGCAGCTGGCTCTTCACCCGGGCCAGCACCTCAATGGGGTTGAAGGGCTTGGTGATATAGTCGTCCGCGCCGATGTTCAGCCCCAGCACCTTGTCTGAGTCCTCGCTCTTGGCGGTGAGCAGGATGATGGGGATGTTCCCGCCGGACTCCCGCAGGCGGGCGGTGGCCCGAATGCCGTCCAGCTGGGGCATCATGATGTCCATCAAAATGAGGTCGATGTTCTCCTCGTTCACATATCGGATGGCCTGCTCCCCGTTGTAGGCGGACACCGTGCGGTAGCCCTCGCTGGTCAAATAGATCTCCAGCGCCGAGACAATGTCCTTGTCGTCGTCGCAGATGAGCACCGTGTACATGGTGCACTCCCCCTTTGCTCTCCCTGTTGTCACGCTGCGCCTGCTCGCTTCGCGCGGCTTCGCTCCGTCTCGGGCAAAACCCGCCTCCGCTGCGCGCCGGTTGGCTTTTCCCCTCGCTCCGCTCCATCCGCGCGGCTCCCGACAGCTCCGCGCCTTTCGTTGTTATTATCCTACCAGCATGCGGATTAAGCCGCAAGGGGGAAAATCTTTAAATTCCCCTTAAGAACCCATTAGGCGCCGTTTGAAAATTGGCGATGTACCCAACAGCGAGGGATTTTTTCGCCAGACAAGGCGCCCCATCCCTGCGCCGCTTGCTCCGCCACACTAAAAATGAAGATATTTTACAAGCCAGCAAAAATTTTATCTGGTATAATAGGCATCACCAAGGAGGAAAACCGCATGAAAAAAGAAGTGCGAACGGTGGTCTACGATGACGAGCTACACATTGAGGCTTACCGTTTCGAGGGCATCGTACAGCCTTTTCCGAACCATTTCCATGAATACTATGTGATTGGCTTCATGGAGGACGGGGAACGTGTCTTGTCCTGCAAAAATCAGGAGTATACCATCACAAAGGGTGATGTTCTTCTGTTCAACCCAGGAGACAACCACGCCTGTGCCCAGAATGACGGCGGTACGCTGGATTATCGTGGCTTCAACATCACCAAAGAGGTCATGTTGGATTTGGCGGAGGAAGTTACCGGCAGACGGGAGCTGCCCGGATTTTCCCAAAACGTGATTTTTGATGAAGAAGTCACCTGCTATCTGCGCCCGCTCCATGAGCTGGTGATGAAAGGCTCCAATGAATTTGGAAAAGAGGAAAATCTACTGTTTTTGATTTCTTTGCTGATCCAGCAATACGGCCAGCCTTTTGAGAACTGCATCCCGGAGTGCCGGGAGGAAATTGAGAAAGCCTGCGCCTTTATGGAACAGCATTATGCCGAGCGAATCTATCTGGATCAGATCTGCCGTTGTGCCGGATTGAGCAAATCTACACTGCTCCGAGCCTTTGCCCTCTCCAAAGGCGTCACACCGTACAGCTATCTGGAAATCATTCGTATCGGCAAGGCCAAAAAGCTACTGGAACAAGGCGTTCCCCCCGTTGAGGCGGCACTGCAAACCGGCTTTTCCGATCAAAGCCACTTCTCCAATTATTTCAACCGATTTATCGGACTGGCCCCCGGTATCTATCGGGACATCTTCAAGGATATGGAGGAAATGCCACATGAAAGGTAATGGAACAGCGGGCCATCTCTCCGCCCTGCTCACGATCATCATTTGGGGAACGACTTTTATCTCCACCAAAATTCTGCTGGTGGACTTCCAGCCGGTAGAAATATTGTTCTTCCGCTTCGTCATGGGGCTACTGGCCCTGTTGATTGTTTATCCCTGGCGCTTGAAGGGGACGAACCGCCAGCAGGAATTGACCTTTGCCGCAGCGGGGCTGTGTGGGATATGCCTTTACTACTTGCTGGAAAACATCGCACTCACCTACACAATGGCCTCCAATGTCGGGGTGATTATCTCCGTAGCTCCGTTTTTCACGGCCATCCTGTCCCACCTGTTTCTGAAAGAGGAAAAACCCCAGGCCAGCTTTTTCATTGGCTTTATAGTCGCAATGGCCGGGATTGCCCTTATTAGCTTCAATGGTTCCAAGCTGGAGCTGAACCCCGCCGGGGACTTGCTGGCGCTGCTGGCCGCACTGATTTGGGCCTGTTATTCTGTGCTGACAAAGAAAACCAGCGGTTACGGCTACCACACCATTCTCACCACCCGGCGGGTGTTTTGCTACGGTATCCTGTTCATGCTCCCGACACTATTCCTGTTCGATTTCAAGCTGGAATTGACAAGGTTTGCAAATCCTGTGTACCTGTTCAATATTCTCTTTTTGGGCTTGGGCGCATCGGCCCTGTGCTTTGTCACCTGGAATTTTGCGGTCAAGGCGCTGGGAGCGGTCAAAACGAGCGTTTATATCTATATGGTTCCTGTTATTACAGTGGTGACTTCCGTGGCAATCCTCCATGAAAAAATCACCGCCCTGGCTGCTGTCGGAACAGCTTTGACACTGGCGGGTCTGCTCCTGTCCGAGAGCAAACTATTTTTGAGAAAAGAGGCATAGTAAAATGGACTGGCAAAGTGAGAAGTGCGTCATGGTCATTGACGAGAGCCTACCGCTGGGTATTATCGCAAATACGGCGGCAATCATGGGGATCACCCTGGGAAAGAAAATGCCGGAGGTGGTAGGGGCTGACGTTACCGACCAAAGCGGCAACGAGCATCTTGGCATCATCGAATTTCCTGTGCCGATCCTGCGGGGTTCGCCGGAAATTATCAAGCAGATACGGGAAAAACTCTACCAGCCTGATTTTCAAGATTTAACGGTGGTGGACTTCTCCGATCTGGCCCAGGGCTGCAAGACCTATGACGAATTTATTGAGAAGATGGGCCATGTTCCAGAAAGTACCCTGCAATATTTTGGGGTTGCCATCTGCGGACCCAAGAAAAAGGTCAATAAGCTGACTGGGAGTATGCCGCTGTTGCGTTGATTGACTTGATGCCCTCTCACTGCAAAATAAAAAGCAATTTTATACAATCAAATTTCTTGTGCGTTTACAATTTTGCCGATGGGACTGCCCCATGAGGTGAAAGCAGGAACTGACGGCCTGTATCTGTTCGCAAAATTTATCCCAGCACTCGTTTAAGAGGCGGGCATAGAAGATACAATTCCATACGCCCGTTTATACTCAGTCGGCGTCAGTCCAACGATTTTTTCAAAACACCTGATAAAGTGGCTTTGGTCAAAAAATCCAGTGGCCAAAGCCACTTCTGTGACTGAGGCAGAGCTGTTCAATAATTTCTGTGCTTTCCGAACCCGGTTTTGAATCTGAAATTGGTGCGGGGTCATTCCTACTTCCTGCTTGAAAGAACGGATCAGGTTGTATTTGCTGGTAAACGTGAGCGCGGCCATATCTTCAATACGACACGGGATTTCAGGATAAAGCTCTAATTGTTCTCTTAGATTATCAATGTCTGTTTCCCGCTGCATTGGACAGACACAATACTTCCAAAAAAGTGACTTTTGCGGTTCTGCCGGATCACCTTGATCAAGTCACCATAGAGCTGCTTGCAGTGCTCCATTTTCCAATCATAATTTCGTTGATAAACTGGGATCACAAATCGCTTTTACGCACCATCCATGTACTTGATCAGTTTCTGGGCGTTTCCATTCATCTTCTCGCACTCCTTTGGCTCTTTTTCTATGAAGCCGCCAAATTTTTTGGAATTGTAGCCATTATATACTATCTGCTTCTTTGTTTCAATCTGCTTCCCGCTCAAATCAATGGGTGCTACGCCGCCGTTCCTTCGTCTCCCCGGGCTCCATCTTGCCGCCCACGAACTCCCACAGCAGGCCCCTGGCCTTGTGGGCGGGACGCTGGCAGATGAGGAACCTGTCCCCGTCCCAGATAAGGGCCGCCACCACTTCTGTCACTTTTTTCTCCATGCCGGCCACCCTCCTTACGTCAATTCGTCGATCCGATCTTCAACTTCGCTGAGCAGGTCCTCCAAACTCTCGTGGGCGTCCGCCCATTGCTCAAACTCCTCGCCTGCCATGTCCTCCGGCTCGTCATCGTCCATATCGCACAGCCGGGCTTCCAGCTCCGTCCGGTACTCCTCCAGCTCCTCCAGGGACAGGCCATCCAACTCATCGCCCAGGGCCGCAAACCACTCCCCATCCCGTTTGGTAAAGCGGACGGTCAGCTCCAGATCCAGCGCCTGCTCCATGAGCTTTTTGAAAAAGTCGATCATCATACCACCTCCAAGTACAGGAAGGATTTGATTTCCTGCCCTATTCGTGCTATCTTAGTTGACAGTATATCACAAATCTGCCGCCGGGGAAAGTCCCGGCGGCGATATTGAAGGAGCTGGTATCCATGGTCCGTGAGATCATGCGCGCTGAAGCGTTTTTAGCTCAGAAGGCCGAACCCGCCGCGCCGGAGGATCTGCCCGTTGCCCAAGACCTGCTGGACACCCTCGCTGCCCACAAGGACAAATGCGTGGGCATGGCGTCCAATATGATCGGCGTAAACAAGCGGATCATCGTTTTTGACAACGAGGGCACCTATATGGTCATGTTCAACCCGGAGATCGTCAAGAAATCTGAGCCCTATCAGGCGGAGGAGGGGTGTCTGTCCCTGTCCGGCGTCCGCACGGTCAAGCGCTGGAAGTCCATCAAGGTGCAGTATCAGAACGAGAAGTTCCAAATCCGCTTCAAGACCTTCACTGGCTGGACTGCCCAGATTATCCAGCACGAGATCGATCACTGCGATGGTATCATCATCTAGCACACCTGTAGAGCTGGGCCTGACCATCCCCCTCCAGCGGCATCTTGGTATCAAAGCCCTGCCTTATGGCCAGGCGCCGGACCGCCGCTTCTGCTGGGACCTCCACGTCATTCTCCTGAGGAGGCGGCCCTCCCTGCTGGCAGTTCACTGTCATAGCCGGTATGCCTTCGTACTTTACGATCTAAGCTGTCTGGATTGGGAACGCCTGGCTGTGGTTTTTCAGGCGGGCTTGGAGCGCAGCCTGTCTGCCGCCGGGTTCCCGGTTGAAGCAGCAAATCTGCTGTGCGGCAGCCACCAGCCGCTGTTCACCAAGACCCATGGCCGCCGGGAGGTGGCCTTGCTGAACCGGGCGTGGGACAATGTGATGACCGCCGAGCTGGCCCTGGACGAGAGCGCCCAAAGCCAGCCTCTGCTGGATCAGATTGTCAATACCAAGCCCAGCCGGTGCGTGGGCTTCCAAGGGCTTGGGACAGCAAAAGAACGTCTTTCTGCCGTTCTTCGGGAGTTGTTCTAATATTGTCGATGAGACACGCTTACAGCGCTTGAGGGGTCTTGCGGCGCTGCGGATGGGACGTTCTGATTACAGCCCGCCAGCGCCAAAACAATTGCAAGTTTTTTCAAGTGTTTCCTCCTTCATCAGGTCTTCAGCAGAGCGGTGGTTTCCTCCCGTGCCTCCACACTCCGTTATGCTGGAATGGGCAGGACCGCACCGTTCATCAGCGAAAGATCGAGCGGCAGTTGACCCGGCAACTGCCGCGTATCCGGCAAATTCCGCCCCGCAAGGGCGGAGAAGAATTTAATGAAGTCCCTCCGGCGAGGCCGGAGGGACTTCAAACAATTATTGGGGATTGATGGTGTAATTGGGGGCTTCCTTGGTGATATAGATGTCGTGGGGGTGGGACTCCTTCAGGCCCGCGGCGGTGATCTGCGTGAACTGGGCCCGGGTGCGCAGCTCGTCGATGGTGCCGCAGCCGCAGTAGCCCATGCCGGAGCGCAGGCCGCCCATCATCTGGTAGATGGTCTCGGATACCGGCCCCTTGTAGGGCACCCGGCCCTCCACGCCCTCGGGCACCAGCTTTTTGTTGTCCTGCTGGAAGTAGCGGTCCTTGGAGCCCTTGGCCATGGCCCCCAGGGAACCCATGCCCCGGTACACCTTGAACTGACGGCCCTGGTACACCTCGGTCTCGCCGGGGGACTCCTCACAGCCCGCCAGCAGGGAGCCCAGCATGACCACATTGCCGCCCGCGGCAATGGCCTTGGCAATGTCGCCGGAGTATTTGATGCCGCCGTCGGCGATGATGGGCACGCCGTACTCCGCCGCCACCTGAGCCGCGTCGAACACAGCGGTGACCTGGGGCACGCCGATGCCCGCCACCACCCGGGTGGTGCAGATGGAGCCGGGGCCGATGCCGATCTTCACGCAGTCCGCCCCCGCCTCAATGAGGGCGCGGGTGCCCTCGGCGGTGGCCACGTTGCCGGCCACCAGCTGCACATCCGGATACAGGGCCTTGATACGCATGACGCACTCCAAAATGTTCCGGGAGTGGCCGTGGGCGGAGTCCAGGCACAGCACGTCCGCCCCCGCCTCCACTAGGGCGGCCACCCGGTCCAGCACATCGGGGGTGACGCCGATGGCGGCGCCCACCATCAGCCGGCCCTGCTCGTCCCGGGCGGAGTTGGGGTACACCTGGGCCTTCTCGATGTCCTTGATGGTGATAAGCCCTTTCAGGTGGAACTGCTCGTCCACAATGGGCAGCTTTTCAATCTTGTGCCGGCGGAGAATCTCCCGGGCCTGGTCCAGTGTGGTGCCCTCGGGGGCGGTGACCAGATGGTCCTTGGTCATCACGTTGTCGATGAGCTGGTTCATGTCCGTCTCGAACTTCATGTCCCGGTTGGTGATGATGCCGATGAGCTTGCCTCCGTCGCAGATGGGCACGCCGGAGATGCGGAACTTGGCCATCAGCTCGTCCGCCTCCGCCAGGGTGTGGCCGGGGCCCAGCCAGAAGGGGTCGGTGATGACGCCGTTCTCGCTGCGCTTCACCATGTCCACCTGTTCGGCCTGCTGGCCGATGGACATATTCTTGTGAATCACGCCAATGCCGCCCTCCCGGGCCAGGGCGATGGCCATGCGGCACTCGGTTACAGTATCCATGGCCGCGCTCATCACCGGGATATTCAGGGTGATCTTTTTCGTCAGCTGGGTGTGCAGGTCCACGTCCGCCGGCAGCACATTGCTCTCCGCCGGGATGAGCAGCACGTCGTCAAAGGTCAGGCCCCGCTTGCCGAATTTGTCGTTCCAATCCATCTGCGCCATAGTTCATCCTCCTATTTATAATTTTATCCATTTTACGCTTTGCCTGGGGTCCCTGTCAAGATATACAAACCACAACGTCATTTTTCGGCACTTTTGCCCAGGAGAACTGGCGGACGAGCTCCCTGGCTGTCACTTTTTCCGGCCTGTCCAGCAGCCCCGCGTAAAAGGCCAGCAGCCCGGTGAGCTCCTGGGCCGTATACCGCTCCCGCAGGGCACCCATGTCCAAGTCCCGGTCCCGCTTGGCCAGCCGCCGCCCGTCGGGGGCCAGCAGCAGCGGCGTGTGGAAAAATGCCGGCGGCTCATGGCCCAGCACCTGGTGGAGCCACGCCTGCCGCGGCGCGGAGCACAGCAGATCCCGCCCCCGCACCACGTGGTTGACACCCATGAGCGCGTCGTCCACCACCACCGCCAGCTGGTAGGCAAACACCCCGTCGGACCGCCGGACGATGAAATCCCCGCAGTCCCGGGCCAGATTCTCCCTGTATGTACCGCAGTTCCCGTCCTCCAGGGTGACCTCCAGGTCGGGGCACCGCGCCCGCCACGCCGGACGCCGGCCCTGACGCTCCAGCGCCTCCCGCTCCTGCTCCGTCAGGTGAAAGCACTTTCCGCTGTATACCACCGCGCCGTCGTCCCGGTGGGGGGCGGAGGCGGCCATCCGCTCCGACCGGGAGCAGTAGCAGGGGTAGACCAGCCCCTTCTCCTCCAGAACCCGGAAGGCCTCCTCGTAGTACGCCGTGCGGCGGCACTGCATATATCCCGGCTCCAGCCCGCCCTCGTCCCAGTCCAGCCCCAGCCAGCGCAGGTCGTCCATGAGCTGGGCGGCAAACGCTCCGCTGGTCCGCTGGGTGTCCAGGTCCTCAATCCGCAGCACCAGCGCTCCTCCAGCGGCACGGACGTCCAGCCAGGCCAGCAGCGCCGCCAGCAGGTTGCCCAGGTGCATCCGCCCGCTGGGGGTGGGGGCGAACCGCCCCTTGACTTCCATAGGCCCTCTCCCCTGTCAATCAAAAAATGTGAGCTGCCGGTCCCCATAGCCCAGGGTGGCCGCCCGGATGATGGATTTCATATCGTACAAAATACCCTGTTCCCGGCAGGCGGCGGTAAAAATCTTCCACAGCTCCCCCGCCTGGGGGCTGGCGCACTGGTATCGGTCCCCATACCGCCGCAGGTAGCGCTCCTTCAGGCCCTGGCCGGGGAAGGCCCGCTCCAGGCCGTCCAGAAAATACTCCCGCTGGCCCTGCCGCATGGTGACGCCGAAGGCGGGGTAAATGAACCGGGCCCCTGCGCTGGCCGCACACTCCACCACGGCCAGCACGTTTTCCCCGCTGTCCTCCAGAAAGGGCAGCACCGGCATCAGCAGCACCCCGGCGAACAGCCCCGCCCCGGACAGCTTCTCCAGCGCCGCCAGCCTCCGGCTGGGGGCGGGCGCCCGGGGCTCCAGCTTTGCCGCCAAGGCGTCGTCCGGGGTGGTGACGGTGAGCTTACAGATCACCGGGGAGAGGGCCTGGATGGAGGCCAAAATGTCTGTATCCCGGACGATGAGATCACTTTTGGTGGCAATGGCCACGCCGCAGTGGTAGGCGTCCACCAGCTCCAGGGCGTGGCGGGTGAGCAGCAGCTCCTCCTCAAAGGGGTTGTAGGGGTCGCTCATGGACCCGGTGCAGATGAAGGCGGGGCGCACCTTCCGGGCCAGATCGTCCCGCAGGATGCGCAGGGCGTCCGCTTTGGCCCGCACCTGGTCAAACGCCTCGTTCTGGTAGCAGTCGCTGCGGCTGTCACAGTACAGGCAGCCGTGGCAGCACCCCCGGTAGAGATTCATGGTGTGGTCGGTGCCGAACCACTCCGTGGACCGGCTGCGGTGGAGCAGGTGCTTGGCGGGTATGGTCTCCACGTCCCCACCCCCTTCCCGATGGATTCCAACGCCCTTCGGATAGGCGCAAACCCCTCCCGGCAATTTGGTCGTCGAGAGGGGTTTCAGCTCATTTCTTATTGAAAATTCGGAAGATATCGTCGAAGGGATCGGCCTCCACCGGCTCGGCGGCAGACTCGGACAGCGGCCTGGGCGGCGTGATGGGGCCCACCCCGGCGGGGACGCACTTGGGCCTGTCCTCCGGCGCGGGGCGCTGCGGCTTCTGGACGGGCTTTGCCTCCTCCTCCTTGGCGGGGACGGGGTTGTCCACCGTGCCGAAGCCGGTGGCGATGACGGTGACCCGCAGCTCGTCCTCCAGGGTGTCGTCAAAGGCGGTGCCCATCATGAACAGCGCGTCCGGGTCGGCCACCTGCTTGACCATCTCGGCAGCCTGCTCCACCTCCTCCAGCCCCATGTCCATGGGCCCGGTGATGTTGACAATGATGCCCCTGGCCCCCTGAATGGAGGTCTCCAGCAGGGGGCTGTTGATGGCGATGCGGGTGGCCTCCTCCGCCTTGTTCTTGCCTGCGGCCCGGCCCACCCCCATGTGGGCCAGCCCCGCGTCCTTCATCACGGCGGTGACGTCAGCAAAGTCCAGGTTGATGAGGCCGGTGGTCTTGATCAGGTCGGAGATGGACTGCACCGCCTGGCGCAGCACATCGTCAGCGATGGCGAAGGCGTTGGCAAAGGTGATCTTCTCGTCGGTGGCGTACTGAAGCCGGTCATTGGGGATGATGACCAGGGAGTCCACCTTCTGGCGCAGCTCCTCAATGCCCTGAGCGGCCTGCTCCATCCGGCGGCGTCCCTCAAAATTGAAGGGCTTGGTGACCACGCCCACAGTGAGGATTCCCTTTTCCTTGGCAATCTCCGCCACCACGGGGGCCGCGCCGGTGCCGGTGCCGCCCCCCATGCCCGCGGTGACGAATACCATGTCCGCCCCCTCCAGCAGGGCCGTGATCTGCTCCTTGCTCTCCTTGGCGGACTCCCGGCCCACCTCAGGGTTGGCCCCCGCGCCCTTGCCGCCGGTGAGCTTTTCGCCGATGGCCAGCTTCTGCGTGGCCTCGGAGGCGTTGAGACACTGGCGGTCCGTATTCACCGCGATAAACTCCACGCCCTGCATCCCGGCACGGACCATGCGGTTCACCACATTATTGCCGCCGCCGCCCACGCCAATGACCTTCAGAATATCCTCATGGCTGGCGGCGGAATCCATTACAAATGCCATCCTGTGACCCTCCTATGTAAAACCAATGATCTTTGATCCAATTAGGCATGAAACCACATCTTGATATATTGTACCCTTTTTTCTCCAGGCGGTCAATAGAAAATCGTAGTTTTTTGACTTTCCCCCAAAACTTAACGATTTCATCCGGCCTCTATTGATCCGCCCGGAATCTGGCCTTCCCCTCCGCCACAGTCAGGTCCAGCACGCCGCTCTGCCCCTCCAGGAGCACCCCCTCCTCCAGCCCCTTGGCCAGAGCGCCCTCCGCCAGACGCATATAATAGTCGTAGTCTCCGCCCCGGGGCAGCTTCAGGCGGTAGATGCCGTACTGCAGCGTCATGGAGGTGGTGGCGGAGCAGTCCAGCGCCGTGCACTGGGTCAGCATCCGGCGGCTCTCCAGCACCGCCAGCAGCTCCTTCACATACTCCAGCGTGATCTGCTCCCCCTCCCCGGCCTGGAGCATCCCCCCGGCGTAGGGTGCCACCGCCGTCAAGCCGGTGATCTGGATGGCCTCTATGGTCCCGTTGTCCTTTTCCAGCAGCTTGCCCTGGGCGGAGATGAGCCAGCGGCCGTCCGCGCTGTCCACCGAGGCCGCCGCCACCCGCTCCGTCACCCTGAGCACCACCTTGTCGGGCAGGACCTTTTGGGGGGAGACGTTTTCCACATAGGGCAGCTGGGTGCAGATCGCCGCCGACACCCGGATGCGGGACAGCGCGATGAGGTTATCCCCCACCTGGATGCCGGAGGCCTCAATGATCTCCTGGGCGGTGTAGCGCACATTGCCCTCCACCTCCACGCGGTTCACCCGGAAAAAGACCACACATGCCACGGTGACCGCCCCGGCGATGAGCAGAATGGACAGCACCTTATAGAGGCCGCTGAAGCGGCCCCGCCGGCGGCTGGGCCGGCTGTGTCTGCGCTGTCGTGCCATAACGGTCACCTCCGTTCTGCTGTGTCTGTCGCCGCGCGGTTGTCTTCATGCTTCCTTGTCACGCTCGGATTTGCCGCGCTGCCGGGTCGCTTTCCCTCCGACTCAGGCAAAACCCGCCTGCCGCTGTGCGGCGGCTGGGCTTTTGCCTTCGCTTCAGTCCAAGCTCCCCTTCGCGGCTATCCTCACGCTTCCTTGTCACGCTCGGATTTGCCGCGCTGCCGGGTCGCTTTCCCTCCGACTTAGGCAAAACCCGCCTGCCGCTGTGCGGCGGCTGGGCTTTTGCCTTCGCTTCAGCCCAAGCTCCCCTGCGCGGCTATCCTCACGCTTCCCGCCGCTCCACATTTGCCCCCAAGCGCTGGAGCATCTCCTCCAGCCCCTCGTAGCCCCGGTCGATGTGGTGCAGGCCGGACAGGACCGTGGTCCCCTCCGCGCCCAGGGCCGCCGCGGCCAGAGCCCCCCCGCCCCGCAGGTCGGAGGCCTCCACCCGGGCCCCATGGAGCCGCTCCACCCCCCGCACCAGGGCCACCCGGCCCTCGGTGGTGATGTCCGCCCCCATGCGGATCAGCTCGGGGACGTGGCGGTAACGGCTGTCGAACATGGTCTCCACAAAGAGGGTGCACCCCTGGGACGCCGCCAGCGCCGCCATGACGGGGGCCTGGGCGTCGGTGGGAAAACCGGGATAGGGGGCGGTCCGGATGGTGGGCGCCCCCCGGAGGGGCACCCACCGGTCCCGCTCCAGCTCTACGTACTCCAGCCTGCTCTCCACCCGGCACCCCGCCTGGTGGAACACGGACAGGACGGTGGCCAGGTGCCGCCAGTCCACTCCCCGCAGGCGCACCCGTCCCCCCGCCGCCGCCCCGGCGGACAGCAGGGTGGCGGCCACGATGCGGTCGCCCATGATATGGAACTCCCCGCCGGACAGGGGCCTGCCCCCCTCCACGGTGATGGTGGAGCTGCCCGCCCCCCGGACGCTGGCCCCCAGGCCGTTGAGAAAGCTCTGGAGGTCGCCGATCTCCGGCTCCCGGGCGGCGTTGACAATGGTGGTGGTCCCCGTGCCGCCCACGGCGCACAGCATGGCGTTCTCCGTGGCCCCCACGCTGGGCAGGGCCAGCTGGACCTCCCCGCCCCGGGGCCGACCCTGGCAGTGGATCCCCCGGTCCTCGGTGACCTCACAGCCCATGGCCCGGATGGCGGCCAGGTGCAGATCGATGGGCCGGGGGCCCAGCTCGCAGCCCCCCGGGTAGGTCAGATGGGCCTCCCCCGTCCGGGCCAGCAGCGGGCCCAGAAAGATGATGGACGAGCGCATGGAGCGCATCTGATCCTCCGAGATGGCGGACCCCGCCGCCCCGGAGGGGTCCACCCAGATGGTGCTCCCCTCCTGCCACGCCTGACAGCCCAGGCGGCGCAGGATGCCAAGGGCCACGGTCACGTCGGTGAGCCGGGGGCAATTGGTGAGCTTCACCGGCCCCCGGGCCAGCAGGCAGGCCGCTAAAATGGGCAGCACGCTGTTTTTCGCCCCGTGGACGGCCAGCTCCCCCTCCAGCGGCACCCCGCCCCGCAGATACATCACACTCATGGCAAAGCCTCCCCATAGAAAGAAATCACGCTTCATTCTATGCGGAAGGGCTTTCACCGGTTATTTCAGCAGGGAAATCAGATTTTCATAGATGTCCTGAGCCGCGTTGGGCGCGGCCAGCTCCTTCAGCGCCCTGCCCATTGCCGAGCGGCGGCCTCCGTCGGACAGCAGCTCCAGCGCCGCGCCGTACAGCTCCTGGCCGGTGCAGTCCTTCTCTTCCATCAGCGCCACCCCGCCCCGGTCGGCCAGCACCTTGGCGTTTTTGAACTGGTGGTTGGCCGCCACAAAGGGGGAGGGCACCAGGATGGCGGGCTTGCCCAGTGCGGTGAGCTCCCCGATGGTGGACGCCCCCGCCCGGCAGATCACCAGGTCCGCCGCCGCCATCACCACCGGCATGTCGTCGATGTAGGGCCGGATCTCCCGGTCCGTCACCGCCACACCCCGCTTTTTCAGCTCGGCGGTCATGTCCTCGTAGTCCCGGCCGGCGGCGTGGACGTAGTGGAAGCGGCGGCCCTCGGCGGCCCAGCGCTCCACCAGGTCCACCGTCTTTTCGCTCATGTGCCCCGCCCCCTGGGAGCCCCAGAAGGAGATCACCAGCGGCTGGCTGTCCGACAGGCCCAGCTCCAGCCGGGCACGCTCCCGGTCCAGGGAGAAGAACTCCCCCCGCACCGGCGTGCCGGTGACGGCCACCCGCTTAGCGTCCTGATAATACTGCGCCGCCTCGGGAAAGCCCACCATCACCAGGCTCACCTTGCCCGCCAGCGCCCGGGTGGTAAGACCGGGGTAGGCGTTGGACTCGTGAATGGCGCAGGGGATGCGCCGCCGCGCCGCCTCGTGGACGGCGGGATAGGAGGCGTACCCCCCGGTGCCCACCACCAGGTCGGGCTTGAACCGCTTCAGAATCGCCGCCGCCTCCCGCTGGCCCACGGGCAGCTTCAGCGCACTGCTCAAATTGTGCTTGAGTACCTTGAAGCTCCAGGCGCGCTCGAAGGTGGACACCTTCACCGTCTCGATGGGGTAGCCCGCCTGCTTCACCAGCCGCTGCTCCATCCCCCGCTCCGCGCCCACAAAGAGAATCTCACAGCCGGGGTGATGGGCCTCAAACTGCTGGGCCACCGCCAGGGCCGGGTTGACGTGCCCCGCCGAGCCGCCGCAGGTAAAAATTACTCTCATGTCGTCCTCACACCGTCGAAGCAAAGTCCCCTTGCTTCTCCCCTCCCCGCAAAGCCAAGATCCGTCTTTGCGGGGGCCCCAGTTTGTCTCATACGCCTCATTCTCTCGCCTCCACCTTTCCTTTTACTCCGCCTTGGGGGCGGCGATCTGCCGGGATACGCTGAGCACCATGCCCATCTCCGCCAATTGGATGGCCAGCGCCGTGCCCCCGTAGCTGAAGAAGGGCAGAGAGATGCCGGTGGTGGGGATGGCGTTGGTAGCCACGCCGATGTTCAGAAAGGTCTGGGTGGCCAGCAGGGAGATGATACCCACAATGAGCAGGGTTCCAAACCGGTCCCGGGCGTGGAGGGCCAGCCAGTAGCCCCGGATGATGAGCAGCACAAACAATGCGATGATCACCAGCGCCCCCACCATGCCCAGCTCCTCGCAGACGATGGCGAAAATACAGTCGTTGTGCTCCTCCGGGAGGAACAGGTACTTCTGCCGGCTGTTGCCCAGCCCCACCCCCAGCAGTCCGCCGGAGCCGATGGCGATCATGGACTGGATGGGCTGGAAGCCGTCCCCCCGGTAGTCCTGGAAGGGGTCCAGCCAGATGGTGATGCGCTTGGTCATATACTTGGTCTGGGTGATGAGGAAGGCCAGCGCCGCCGCCACCAGTGTGCCGCCGCCCAGGAACCAGTACAGCTTGATGCCGGAGGCAAACAGCACCGACGCCGCCGCCACAGTGATGAGGATCATGCCGGACATGTGGGGCTCCTTGTACAGCAGGAACAGCACCACCACCAAAATAACCCCGTAGGGCACCAGCTCCAGCAGGCCGATTCGGTCCAGCACCGCGCAGATCCGACCGGTCAGGGTGCGCTTGCTCCACTTTTTGGGCGGTCCCAGCTGGCCGCTCCGCTTGGACAGCCGGGCGGAGAAGTAGAGAATTACCCCCACCTTGGCCACCTCGGAGGGCTGAAAGCGGATGCCGAACAGGTTGATCCACCGGCGCACATCGCTGTCGCCGGCGGCGCGGCCCAGGGGGGTGAACACCAGGGCCAGCAGCACGATGGAGCCTCCCAGGGCAAACACCGACATCCAGCGGAACTGCTGATAGTCGATTTTGGAAATCACGAACATGGCCACCACGCCCAGCACCGCAAAGCCAAACTGCCGCTTGAAATAGTACAGCGGGTCCCCCTCGGTGTTCACAGACGCGTCAAGGTTGTACATGGCGGAGGCGTAGGAGGCGGACAGCACCATGATCAGGCCGATGGAGGTGAGCAGCATCACCAGGGCCAGAAAGGGCAGGTCGATGGGCCCCCGGGCCAGCTGCTGTTCAATGGTCAGGTCGCGTTTTGCTTTTTTCCGCATGGCGTCTGCCTCCTCTCCTCAGAATGCGCTCAGGTGTTATCACGCTTCGCCTGCTCGCGACGGCTCCACGCTTAGATGGCGTACCGGTACATCACACCCACAAACGCCAGCAGGCAGAATGCCACCGTGATGCCGGTGAAGGTGAGCACAATACGCACCTCGCTCCACCCCCCCAGCTCCAGGTGGTGGTGGAGGGGAGCCATGCGGAAGATGCGCTTGCCGTGGGTGAGCTTGAAATACCCCACCTGGATGATGTCGCTCATGGTCTCGGCGATGTAGATGACGCCCACCGGCACCAGCACCAGAGGCGCGTCCAGGGCAAAGGCCATGGCGCACACCGCCCCCCCCAGGAACAGCGACCCGGTATCCCCCATGAACACCTTGGCTGGGTGGAAATTGTACACCAGAAAGCCCAGCAGGCCCCCCGCCAGCGCGCCGGCAAACACGCCCACCGCGCCGTACTCCCACCACTTGGACAGCACGGCAAAAAACGCCGACACCGCCAGGGTCACCGACCCGGCCAGACCGTCCAGCCCGTCGGTGAGGTTCACCGCGTTGACGCAGCCCACCATCACAAAGGCGGCGAACACCAGATACACCCCCCAGGGCAGCGGCCGGGACACATTGACAAAGGGGATATACAGGTTGGGCGTCAGATTGCCGCTCCACCGCAGCAGGGCCAGGAAAGCGATGGCCGCCGCCAGCTGGAGCAGAAACTTCCACCCGGCGGTAAGGCCGGTGTTCTCATGCTTGCGGATCTTGGCGTAGTCGTCAATGAAGCCGATTCCGCCGCACACCAGGGAAAAGCCCAGCACAAACAGCGCCTGCCAATTCCCCTCCGCCATGTCCCGCCAGCCGAACACCAGCACCACCACGGTCACAGCCGCGATGAACATAATCCCCCCCATGGTGGGGGTTCCCTCCTTGCTTTTGTGCCAGTTGGGCCCGATCTCCTTGATGGACTGACCCGCGCGCAGCGCCCGCAGGGCGGGGATCAGAAACCACCCCACCACCACCGAGATCACAAAGGCGGTCAGCGCCGCCAGCAGTATCCTCATTGTCATGTCCTCCCTTTCCGGCAGGCCCGGCCGCAGGCCTGCCGCTCTCTTTCGTGTCTCCTCTTCTCAGCCGCTCATCCGCGCCGCCGCCTCCGGCAGCGGCATCCCCAGCGCCAGCGCCCCGGCCAGCGCCGCCAGGTGGTCGTACAGCCGGGGGCTCTCCCCCGCCGGTACCCGCACCCGTACCAGTCCCCCCTGGGTGAGGGCCTCAAACTCCAGGCGCTCCCCCCGAAGGCGGACGTTTTTTGCGGTCAAATTGGCCTGGGGCCTGCCGTCGGAGTAGGCGTACACCCGCCCCGGCGCGGCCCCCGCCAGGCGGCGGCCCTCCGGGTCGTCCAGGCCCACCACGGTCACCCCGCTCCGGGAGGACAGCGCCCACCGGGCTGCGGCGCAGCCGCTGAGGCCCCCCCGGGCCGCCGGCTCAAAATTCTCCACCACCACCGCCCGGTACTGCCCCCCGTCCAGGGCCGCCTGGCAGGGGGTGAGCTCCACCACCGGGCCGGGCAGCAGCCTGCGCAGCAGTCCGGCGGTGAGGGTGCCTCCCCGGCCCACCACGGCCACGGGAGCCTCTATTTTCCGCCGATTCTCAGCCATAATCCATCACACTGCCCACAAATCTCACCTCGACCACAGTGCCTGGGGCCACCATTGTGCCCGGCTCCACCGACTGGGTCACCGCCACCACGGCGGAGTCGGCGTAATCAATCACGCCGGTGGCCTTCATGAACAGGCCCTGGTCCTCCAGCACAACCTTGGCCCGGGTGGGGCTGAGGCCCCTCAGCTCCGGGGTCTCCACCTGACTGTAGGGGACCTCCTCCCCCAGGTACAAAATCACGTTGGACCCGCCGGGGATGGACACGCCGGCGTTGGGGATCTGATGGGTGACGGTATTGCCCGTGCCCACCGTGCGGCACTCAAAGCCCTGCGCCTGAAGCTGGCCCTTGGCCACCGTCAGCTCCAGCCCGGTGACCCGGGGCATCATGGTGTCCGCCCCCGCCAGCTCGTCGCTGGAGTACTGCTTCTCCACGCCCATATAGTCCAGAATGTCGGCGATCAGCGCCCCCGCCATGGGGGCGGCGATGTTGCCGCCGCTGATATAGGTGCCGTCCGCCGTCCAGTTGGAGCGGGGCGCGGAGCGCTTGGGGGTGTCGTAGGCCACCAGCACCAGCACCTGGGGGTTATCCACCGGGGCAAAGCCCATGAAGGAGCAGATTACGTCGTCGTTGTCCGGGTCGGTGGCCTTCAGCTCGATCTTCTCCGAGGTGCCCGTCTTGCCGCCGATGCGGTAGCCGCTCATGTAGGCGTTGTGGCCCGAGTCGTTGGCCACCACGCTCTCCAGAATCTCCCGCATGGTGGCGGAGGTGGACTCGCTGATGACCTGCCGCACCTCCTGGGTCTCGTGGTAAAAGATGGTGTTTCCGTCCCCGTCGCTGATGCTCTGCACCACATAGGGCTGGAGCAGGTGTCCGCCGTTGATGACGGAGGCGAAGGCGGTAATCATCTGGAGGGGGGTGATTTTGAAGGTCTGTCCAAAGGAGGCGGTGGCCACCGACTGGGCGCCGTAGGGCCCCTTGAAGGCCTCCTCCGTCCAGAACTGGCTCTTGCCCTCCCCCACCAGGTCGATCCCTGTTTTCTCAAACAGCCCGAAGTCCTCAAAATACTTCCACATGATGTCCGGGCCCACCTTCTCGGCGATGTCCATCAGGGCCACGTTGCAGGAATTGCCCACCGCCTTGGTGAGGGTCTGGTCCCCATGGCCGCCGCGCTTGTGGCAGCTGATGGTCCGGTCGCCCACCACCTTGCCGCCGCCGCAGTAGTAGTGGCTCTCCAGGGAGATGATCCCCTCCTCCAGGGCCATGGACACGGTGATGGGCTTGAACACGGAACCGGGCTCATAGGAGTCGGCCAGGGCCCGGTTTCTCATCTGCTTGTTCCAGATGTTCTTCCATGCGGCGCCGAACTCCTCGCTGTCCTCCCCCATCTCCTGGGCCGCCTGGTCCACCTCTGCCTGGAGGTCCTCGCTGAGGATGGCGGAGTAGTTGTTGGGGTCGAAGTCCGGGGTGCTGGCCATGGCCAGCACCGCCCCGGTGGACGGGTCGATGGCGATGCCGAAGGCCCCGGCCTGTATGTCATAGGTCTCGATGCCCTCCGCCAGGGTCTGCTCCAGCATGGCCTGGATGCGCTCGTCCAGGGTGAGGTGGACGTCGCAGCCGTTCTGGGCGTCGAAATACATATCGTATCCCGAGATCATCTCCATGCCCCAGCCGTTTTTCGAGGTGACCACCCGCCCCCGTTCGCCGGACAGCGCATCCTCATACAGCGCCTCGATCCCCTGGGCCCCCACCTTGCTGCCCCCGCTGTCCTTGTTTTCCGCCATGTAGCCCAGCACGTGGGAGGCCACGGAGGAATAGGGGTAATACCGCTTGCTGCTGGGGGTGAGCTGCAGGCAGGCAGACAGCCGGTTCTCACTGATGAACTGCCGGACCCGCTCCGCGTCCTCCTCCTCCAGCTCTTGGTAGAGCACCTCGTAGGCGGAATTGATCCGCTCAATGCGCGTCCACAGCAGCTCCTCGTCATAGCCGAACAGCTCCACAATGCCGTCCACGACGGTCTTGCGCAGGTCGTACAGGGCCTTGTCATAGGCGGCCTCATCCAGCTTGCCGTTGGCATCCATGTATTTATCCTTTTTGATGGAGCCATAGATATCCATCGGATTCAGGATCAGCTTATACACCGTGGCGGACATGGCCATGGTGCGGCCCTCCCGGTCGTAAATGGTGCCCCGGTTGGCGGCCACAGACACGCTCTTGGTCTGCTGGTTGGCCGCCCGCTCCTCCCACTCCAAATGCTCCACAATTTGCAGCTTGTAGAGCTGGGCCACCAGAGGCAGAAAAATGCCGATCCCCAGCACCACCATCAGAAAGATGGTGCGGCGGAACAGGCTTCGGTTGTTTTTGCCCTCCGAGCGGCGGGGCTTGCGGTTGGCGTCTTGCATAGGTTTCGCTCCTGCTTTTTCAGAATGGACGGTCTTCGGGCTTTTAAGGGAGAGGGGCGGGAGGAACTCTGCCCGTTCCTCACGCCCCTCCTGCCGGAAGCGCCGGGTAACCTCCGCGCGCGCGGATTCCGCCGGCGCCCCCTGTTTCTCTATGGGTCAATGTATGTGGCAGGGCGGCGCTCTTATGACAGCAGCCCGTCAAAAAACCGCTGCACCCGCTGGAGCAGACCGGACAGACCCTCTCCCGCGCCGTCGTAGTAGACCACATTGTCCCCGGCGGACAGATCCAGGTACACCGTCTGGCCCGCGCCGGGGCGCACCATCGTACCGTCAGACAAAAATTGCTTTTCAATGGCCTCCAGGTCGTACACCAGCTCATACTCCGCCCGGAGCGTCCGGTTCTTGTCCTGGAGGTCGGCCAGCGTGGAGCGCAGCTCCACAATGTCGTGATTGGCCATGGCCAGCTGGGCGCAGCTCACCACCAGCAGCAGGGCGCAGGCCAGCACCGAAAACAGCCCCACCACCGCGAACAGAGACACCGCGCTCTGGGACCGGACCTGGATATTGGGCCGGACGGCTGGGCGCCGCCGGGGCCGGGCCTGGGTGCGCCGGGGGGGCTCCGGACGGCGGACGGGGCTGCCCGCCGTCTGCCCTTTACGGGCCGGCGCTCGGACAGGCTCCAGCTCGGGCTCCGGCTGATAGGCCACGCTGCCGTAGGTGCGGTATTTTCTTGTGCTTTTGTTGTTCCTGCGCTGCGTCGCCATAGGGCACAACTCCTTCGTATCCGCTCCCCGCCCAGCCGGCGTTCCCCACCGAAAATACGGGTTTTACGGCTTTTCCGCCATCCTCAGCTTAGCGCGTTCCCCGCGCCGGCCCTTCCGCTCTCCGAAAGCGGTTATAATTTCTCCGCGATCCGCAGCTTGGCGCTGCGGGCCCGGGCGTTCTCGTTCAATTCCTCTTCCCCGGGGGTGATGGGCCGCCTGCCCACCAGCCTCGCCCTGGGAGTCCTGCCGCACACGCACACCGGGAAGTCCGGCGGGCAGGTGCAGCCCTTCGCCCACGCCCCAAAGGCGGTTTTCACCAGCCGGTCCTCCAGGGAGTGGAAGGAGATGATCGCCACCCGGCCGCCGGGGTTCAGAACGTCCAGGGCGCTGCCCAGCAGCCGCTCCACCTCGCCCAGCTCGTCGTTCACCGCGATGCGGATGGCCTGGAAGGAGCGCTTGGCGGGGTGCTGCTTCTCCCTGCGGGCCTTGGCCGGCATGGCCGAGCGGATGAGCTCCGCCAGCTGCCCGGTGGTCTCAATGGGCTCCCGCTCCCGCGCCCGCACTATGGCGGCGGCGATGGGGCCGGAATAGCGCTCCTCCCCGTACTGCCAGAGGATGCGCCTGAGCTCCTCCTGGCTCCAGCCGTTCACCACGTCCCGGGCGGTGAGGGGGGCGGACTGGTCCATGCGCATATCCAGCGGGGCGTCCTGCAAATAGGAGAAGCCCCGGCTGCCGTCGTCCAGTTGGGGGGAGGACACCCCCAGGTCAAACAGCATTCCGTCCACCCCGGCCACCCCCAGGGAGGCAAGGATGTCCGCCAGATCGCCAAAGTTTCCCCGCACCAGGGTCACCCTGTCCAGGCAGCCCTCCAGCCGGGCGGGGGCGGCGTCCAGCGCGGCCTGGTCCCGGTCCACGGCGATCAGCCGTCCGGCGGACAGCCGCTTGGCAATCTCCAGCGAGTGGCCCGCCCTTCCCAAGGTCCCGTCCACATAGATTCCGCCGGGGCGGATATTCAAACCGTCCAGGCACTCCCTCAGGAGCACCGGCTTATGGGTGTAGTCCATATCGCGTCAAATCCCCAGGTTTTTCATCAGGTTGGCAATGGTCTCCGGGTTGAGCTGCTGGCGGGTCTTGGCCCTCCAATTATCGGCGCTCCAGATCTGGGCCCGGTCGTTGTTGCCGGTGACCACCACATCCCGGTCAATCTTAGCGTAGTCCTTCAGGTAGGAGGGAATCTGAAACCGCCACTGCTTGTCCGCCTCACACAGCTGAGCGGAGGCAAAGAACAAGTCCATGGCCGCCGCGTCGGTGGTGGACAGCTCGGACACCCGCTGGCGCAGCTTGTCCCAGGTCTCCATGGGATAGAGGGTCAGGTTCTCCTTCACCCCCACCGCCAGGTAAAAGGCGGAGCCCAGCTTGTCCCGCAGCTTGGAGGGCACGATGAGGCGGCCGGCGTTGTCGATGCTGTGCTCGTAGGTGCCGGTCATCCCCACTCCCTCCATTCTACTCCTGATTATAGCAGATTTACTCCAATTTCCTCCACTACGCTTTTCAGTATACCGTAGCCCCCCCTAAATTGCAAGAACTTTTTTTCGTCGAATTTGCCCATTTTGTGGGGATTCTTGGCGAAATTCATTCGAACGATCATTCGTTTTCTGTTTCGGTTCTCGGCCATACCATCGATACCGCCAAGGCCCTTGAACCTCCAGTTTATAGCGCCCGCACAGGCCGCGAAGCGGCCTGTGCGGGGCATTTACGCCGCAGGCTTCAACAAAATCAAGGGATTCTTTTGAGGCGCGATGCCTGCTCAGAGGCCTGTCGCTGCCAGGTCCCTGAGCGCAAAAAATCCCCCGCTGCGGCTCTCCGCAGCGGGGGTAAAAATTCTAAAATTTTCCTGTTCCTCTGTCACCCATCGGCCTCCGCGTCGTACATCCGTCCGCCGGACTGCCCCGTGCTCCCCCCGGAGCCCATGCCCGAGCGGAACTGGTTATGTACCTGGCGCATCTCCGCGTGGGCGGCGGCCAGCGCGTCCTCCGTCCGGCGCAGCAGGTCCACGCAGTACTCGTTGGTTTCCCGGCAGGTCTTTTTGGCCTCCTCGTCGGCGTGGGCCAGCACCTCCCGTGCCTTCTGCCTTGCCTGGACCATCACCGGGGCCTCGCTTACCTTCTGGTTGGCCTCCAGGTCCGCCCGCTTGCGGATTTCCTCCGCCTCCCGCTTGGCGGCAGCCAGATACTCGTTTCGGGCGTTGAGAATTTTCCGCGCCTCCGCCAAGTCCACCGGAAGCTGCTTCTTGGCGTCCTCAATGAGGTCCAGGGCCTTATCCCGGTCGATCACGCACTTGTCGCCGCTGAAGGCGGCGTTTCTCGCCTCGTCAATCATATCATACAGCATATCCAGCAGTTCATCTACGGCTGTCGCCATGCGCCATCACTCCTTTTCCGTATGTGAAATTGCCCGAATCGCCAACGCTACTTCCCGTTCCCCGCCACCTTGTCCCGCACCTGCTGAATGATCTGACGGGGCACGAAGTCCGACAGGTCCGCCCCATAGCGGGCCAGCTCCTTCACCACAGTGGAGCTGAGGAAGGCGTACTTCGGCCGGGTGTAGAGGAACACCGTATCCAGCCTGGGGTAGAGCTTGGCGTTGAGCATGGCCATCTGGATCTCCGACTCATAATCGGACACCGCCCGCAGCCCCTTCACCAGCACCCTGGCCCGGTGGCTTTTGGCGTATTCCGCCACCAGCTCCCGGCTGCAGTCCACCGTCACGTTGGGCAGCTCCTCCGTCACCCGGCGGATCAGCTCCACCCGCTCCTCCGGGGAGAACAGCCCCTGGTCCTTGGCGGAATTCACGCTGACACAGACGATCAGCTCGTCAAAAATGGCCGCGGCCCGCTTGATAATGTCCAGATGGCCCAGGGTCACCGGGTCAAAGCTGCCGGGATAGATGGCGCGTCTCATGGGTCAGGCCCTCCTGCGATATAAGGTGCATTTGATCTTGCCGTACCGATATTCCCTGCCCTTCTCATAGGGGCCGGGAAGCTCCGGCAGCTGGTGCTCCGCCAAGCTTTCACATACTATTATACCATTTTCCACCACAATGTCAATCGCCGCGATGAGCTCCAGCGCCCGGTCCAGGTTTCCCGAGGCATAGGGCGGGTCCAGAAAGACCACCCCGTACCGCTCCCGGGTCCGGCTGAGAAAGGCGGAAAAGTCCTTGCCGTGGCAGGCGGCGCGGTCCTCCAGGCCGCAGGTTTTGAGGTTGCGCTGGACCACCTTCAGCGCGGCGGGGGCGCTGTCCACAAAGTCGCAGAAGACCGCCCCCCGGCTCAGCGCCTCAATGCCCATCTGGCCGGTGCCGGCAAACAGGTCCAGCACCCGGCGGCCCTCCACATCAAACTGGACGGCGCTGAACACCCCCTCCTTCACCCGGTCGGCGGTGGGCCGGGTGGACAGGCCGCTCAGGCTCTCCAGCCGCCTGCCCCGGGCCGTTCCCGTGATGACTCTCATGTCGTCTCATCCTTTCCCTGGTCGGTGGCGTGAAAATGGCGGTACACCGCCTGGGCGGTGTTCTGGGGAACCGCCGCCCCCAGCTCCTCCAGTGAGGCGGCCCGCACCGCCTTCACGCTCTTAAAATGCTTGAGCAGCTGGGCCTTTCGGGCGGGTCCCACCCCCGGAATGCTGTCCAGGGCCGAGCCCTTCAGATGCCCCGCCTGCTGCTGGCGGTGGAACTCGATGGCAAAGCGGTGGGTCTCCTCCTGGATGCGGCCCACCATGGCGAACAGGGCCTGGTTGGCCTGAATGCCGATCTCCCGGCCGTCCCCGGCCACCAGGGCCCGGGTGCGGTGGCGGCCGTCCTTCACCATGCCGTACACCGGGATCGTCCCCAGCCCCAGCCGGGCCAGCGCCTCCTCCGCCACCTTGACCTGTCCCGCGCCGCCGTCCATCAGCAGCAGGTCCGGGCGGGCGGAAAACTTCTCGTCCCCGTCCAGATACCGCCGGAACCGCCGCTCCACCACCTGCTCCATGGAGGCGTAGTCGTCGGCGTGGGTCATATCCTTCAGCTTGAAATGGCGGTAATCCCGCTTCAGCGGTCTGCCGTCGATGTGCACCGTCATGGAGGCCACAATGTCCGAGCTGCCCGTGTTGGAGATGTCAAAGGCCTCAATGCGCCGGGGCGGCTCGGCCAGCCCCAGCAGAGCGCCCAGCGCCTCCATCAGCTTGGACTGGCGCTCCTCCGCCGTGGTGGCCCGGAGCACCTCCTCGGCGGCGTTCTCATTGGCCAGCTTCACCAGCTCCATCTTGGCCCCCCGCTGGGGGGTGAGCACCTCCACCTTACGGCCCACCGCCTCGGTGAGCATGCGGGCCAGCTCCACCTGCTCGTCGATGTCGCAGGGCAGCAGAATCTGCCGGGGCAGCTGCCCCCGCCCGCCGTAGTACTGGGCCGCCAGGGTGGACACGGTGGTCTGCTCGTCCTCCATGGGGACGGCCAGCAGCTCCCAGTCCTTGGCCGCCAGCTCCCCGCCCATGTAGTGGAGCACCACAAAGCAGCTCTTGGCCTCCCCCCGGTGGTAACCCACCACGTCGGTGTCCGCCAGAGAGCCCGCCACCGCCTTCTGCCGCTTAGACAGCAGCTGGATGGACCGAATCCGGTCCCGGACCTGGGCGGCCTTCTCAAAGCGCAGCTCCTCCGCCGCCAGCTCCATCTCGTCAGTGAGCTCGTCCACCACCTCGTCCAGCCGCCCCTCCAGCAGCCGCACCGCCTGGTCCACGGAGCGCCTGTACTGACTCTGGTCCATCTCCGGGCGGCAGTAGCCGTCGCACATACCCATATGGAAGTTGAGGCAGGGCCGCTCTTTCCCGATGTCCCGGGGGAATTTCCGGCGGCAGGCGGGCAGGCGCAGGGCCTGGCGCAGGGCGTCGATGACGCCCTGGCTGGCGAACCGGGAGCCGTAGGGCCCGAAGTACCGAGCCCCGTCGTCCTCTGCCTTGGAGGCCAGGGAGAACCGGGGATAGTCCCCCGGGGACAGCCGGATATAGGGAAAGCCCTTGCTGTCCTTGAGCAGAATATTGTACCGGGGCTGGTGGCGCTTGATGAGGGCGCACTCCAGCACCAGGGCCTCAAACTCGGACTGCACCACAATAACGTCGAAGTGGTCGATCTGGCTGACCATGACCCGGGTTTTTTCATTGTGCCGGGACTGGTCCTGGAAGTACTGGCTCACCCGGTTTTTCAGGGCCTTGGCCTTGCCCACATAGATGACCTCGCTGGCGGCGTTCTGCATGATATACACGCCGGGCTTCAACGGCAAGGCGTGGGCTTTGTCTCTCAATTCCTCAAAAGTCATGTGATCCCACTCCTTTCCGTTTGGAGGCGCGGCCTCCGGCGGCCTACTTTCTGCTTGTGCAGAAAGTAGGCAAAGACATACTCAAGGGAGAAAAATCCGATTCGGCTGCGGGCGAAAAGGGCACGCCCTCCGCTCATAGGATTTTTCCCCTTGAGAATCCCCCTATTACGGGAGAGGCCTATACGAACACGGAAGATACCCCTTCCGGCGCTCCCATCCTTCGATACGGGGCGCCCTATTTGTGCTGCCGCTTGTAGTCAAATCAGGCCCATTGACAGGGTCCACGCGCCTGCGCCTGCGTTTCAGCTCCGTTCGGCCGCAGAACTGACAGACGGCCCGCTCTAGGTGCCCTGGACTTTTCTCCTCGCTCCGGTCCAAGCTCCTTCGCTGTCCGCTTCTCTGCGCTTTTTACAAAAAAAGCGCCGCTTGTCGCGGCGCTTTTCGTGCTCAGCGTTGGGTTATTCAGAGAACTCGGAGTTGATCAGCTCCACCAAAGCGTTGATGGCAGCCTCCTCATCCGCACCGTCGGCAATCAGGTTAATGGCCGTGCCCTTCACGATTCCCAGGGACAAAACGCCCAGCAGGCTCTTGGCGTTCACGCGGCGGTCATCCTTCTCCACCCAGATGGAACTCTTGAACTCATTGGCCTTCTGGATAAAAAACGTTGCCGGACGGGCGTGCAGGCCGACCTGGTTATTGACCGTTGTCTCTTTCATAAACATGAGCAATTCCCTCCATCATAAGTTTCGGTCTAGCGCACCGCGCATCCATTGCTCTCCCGAATCTTGTTCTTTATTAGAATACCAAATTTACCCCCCCAACGTCAAGAGCATTTTCACCAAATTCTCATGGGCGCTCGCGTGAAAACCATCCACTATTCACTACGTGTCAGAATAGGCAGCGCACTGCGAGGAGACGGGGGCTGGACGTCTTGTGCTACTTCAGCGTCGCCACTGTCACGCCGTCCTCGCCCTCGCCGTAGACGCCGGGGCGGTACTCCTTCACATACCGGCTCTTTTTGAGATGCTCCCGCACCGCCTTGCGCAGCGCCCCGGTGCCCTTGCCGTGAATGATGGTCACCGTCTCCAGCTTGCCCATGAGGGCGTTGTCCAAAAACAGGTCCACCGCCCCCAAGGCCTCGTCCACCATCATGCCCCGCAGGTCCAGCTCCGCCTTGGCGGCGGAGGCCCGGAAGGGCCGGGACACCGCCACGGCCCGCGCCTTGTCCTTGGCGCTCTGCTTTTTTCGGGCCGTCACGTCCTCCAGCACCCGCACCTCGCTCTGCCTGGCCTTCATTTTGAGGATACCCGCCTGGAGCTGGAGGGTGCCGTCCTTGTTCACCCCCACCACCTCCGCCTGGGTCCCCATTTTGACCAGCTCCACCGTGTCGCCCAGAACGGCGTCCCGGGTGGGGGGCGGAGGCGGCAGGTCCTCTTTCCTGCCCCCCAGGGCGGCGTCCGCCTCGTTGAGCTTCCGGCGCAGCTCCGCCCGCTCCTCGTTGTCGTCCACCCACTCCCGGGCCTGCTCCTGGCGGCGGCGCATCTCGTTGAGCTCCCGGAAGGTCTGGTCGGCGGCGTCCCGGGCCTGCTCGATGATGGCCCGGGCCTCGGCCTGGGCCTTCTCGGTGGCCTTCCGCCGCTCCTCCTCAATGCGGGCGCGGTACTGCTCCGCCTGGGCGCGGGCCTCCTCCATCTCCCGGCGCAGCTGGGCGGCCTGCTCCCGCTCCTTCTCCATGGCCTGGCGCTGAATGTCCAGCTGGCTGAGCACGTCCTCAAATCGGACGTTCTCCGCGTCGATCCGGTCCGCCGCCTTCTGGATGATATAGTCGGGCAGGCCCAACCGCCGGGAGATGGCGAAGGCGTTGGACTTGCCCGGGATGCCGATGAGCACCCGGTAGGTGGGGGCCAGGGTCTCCACGTCGAACTCGCAGGAGGCGTTCTCCACCCCCTGGGTGGTCATGGCGTACACCTTCAGCTCGGCGTAGTGGGTGGTGGCGGCCACCGCGGCCCCCATGGCCCGGGCGGACTCGATGATGGCGGCGGCCAGGGCCGCCCCCTCCACCGGGTCGGTGCCCGCCCCCAGCTCGTCAAACAAAATCAAGGTCTCGTCGTCCGCCTGCTCCAGAATGGCCACAATGTTGGTCATATGGGAGGAGAAGGTGGACAGGGACTGGTCGATGGACTGCTCATCCCCGATGTCCGCCAGCACGGCGGAGCACACCTTCACCGTGGAGCCGTCCGCCGCCGGTATGTGCAGGCCGCATTGGGTCATCAGCGTGAGCAGGCCCAGAGTTTTCAGGGTGACGGTCTTGCCGCCGGTGTTGGGGCCAGTGATCACCAGGGTGTCGAAGCGCCCCCCCAGGGCCAGGTCATTGCGCACGGCGGTCTTGGGGTCCAGCAGGGGGTGGCGGGCCCGCCTCAGCTCGATGTGGCCGCCCAGCGCCGGCTCCATGGCCCCCATGGCGGAGGACAGCTTGGCCCGGGCGAAGATGCAGTCCAGGGACACCAGGGTCTGATAGTCATCCTCAATGTCCGTCTTGAACCCGGCGCAGTCGGCGGACAGCTCCGCCAAAATGCGCTCGATCTCCTTCTGCTCCCTGGCCTGGAGCTCCCGCAGCTCATTGTTGGCGTTCACCACCCCCATGGGCTCGATGAAGAAGGTTCCGCCGGAGCCGGACACGTCGTGGACCAAGCCGGGGATGTCGTTTTTGTGCTCACTCTTCACCGGCACCACGTAGCGGCCCCCCCGCATGGTGATGATGGCGTCCTGGAGGTACTTGGACTGGTTGGACGAGATGAGGCGGTTGAGCACGTCCCGCACCTTCCCCGCCGCCGCCCGGATGTGCCGCCGGATGTCGCTGAGCTCCGGGGAGGCCGCGTCGGCGATCTCATCCTCGCTGAGGATGGAGCCGGTGATCTTGTCCTCCAGAAAGCGGTTGGCGGTGAGGCTCTCGAAGTAGCCGTCCAGCACAGTCTTGGCCTCGCCGCTCCCCCCGCCGTACTCCCGGACATTCCGGGCGCACCGCAGCACCTGGGCAATGTCCAGCAGCTCCCGGGTGTTCAGCGCGCCCCCCCGGTCCGCCCGCTGGAGGGCCATGGCCACCGGCTTCACCCCGGACAGGGACGGCGTGCCGTGCTTCACCAGCAGGTCGAAGGCGGCGGAGGTCTGCTTTTGCAGGCGGCTCACATCGCTTTGCACGGCCAGGGGCCGCAGGGCCAGGCACCGCTCCCTGCCCTCCTGGGTGACCGCCTCCTCCGCCAGCAGGGCCAGCACCCGGGGCAGCTCCAGGGTCTCAATGGATTTTTCGAATAAAGGTGTCATCATGATATTTCCTCAATGTTCACGGACCGGCCTTGCGGCCGACGGTTTGTATGTAACAGATTTGTAGAAGTCCAGCGTCCGAAAGCCCCGCTCCAGCCGGGTCATGAGATAGGCCTCCGAGGCGTCGGCCAGCCGGCGCAGCCCCTCCTCCTCCACCCGGAAGGACAGCAGGCGCTTGCGCGG
>CAJUEC010000023.1 GCA_910585155.1 uncultured Oscillospiraceae bacterium | reverse complement strand
GCCAACCAGCGGCGCGACTTCATCCACAAGGAATCCCGGCGGATAGCCAACGCCTGGGACGCCGTGTGCGTGAGGGAGACCGACCTGGTGGAGCTGTCCCAAAAGCTGAGGCAGGGCGGCGTGATGGATTCCGGCTTCGGGCTGTTCCGGGCCTGTCTCAAGTACAAGCTGGAGCGCCAGGGCAAGGCCTACATCTCGGTGAGCCGGTTGGCCCCCGCCGCCAGGACCTGTTTCCGCTGCGGCCATGTGCACGAGAAGCTGACCACCCATGAAAAGCGGTGGATCTGCCCCAGCTGCGGCGAGGCTGTCATCCGGGAGGTCAATACCGCCCAGAACCTGCGGGACATGGGGCTGGCCCAGTTCCGCAGTCAAACGAAGGAGACAGGCGCCGCTTGACGCTGTTTCATACTGCCGCGCGGGACTGCGGTGGATGCCCATGGGCGCGGGCGTTGATTGGATGAGCAAAAGAATTTGCCGATCCAATCAGCACCCGCCGGGTGGGAAAAAGAGAGGGTGACCCTGTGGAAACAGGCGCAGCCCGAAGCCCGGTTGGCGGGCAGTCCACTCAGCATAATATTATCATTTATTGTAATTTGCGTGGAAGGATCCCGCGCTGAAACCGGCACTAAGGAGATTGCCATGTTAAAGCTGTCCCTCCTCCCAGAGGAGTATTTGACCATTGGCGACAGCACCGTCGTCCAGCTCTCCCGGGTGGCCGGGGGGCGGGCCTACCTCTCCATCGAGGCGGACCGCAGCGTTCCCATTGTCCGGGGCGAGCTGCTGGAGCGGGAGGGCGGTACGCGCCCGGCCTGTCTGGCTCCACCCTCGGGGAAGCATTTCCGGCGCTGCCGTGACCGATACTTTTCCTGGAATGACGACCGGGAGCGGGCTGTGCGCGTCATGAAGCAGACGCTGGATCAGCTGGAGCGGGACGGGGCCGCGGAGGCGGCGCAAGCCCTGCGCACCCAGCTCGACCGCATTATTCCCACCTTTTGGGAGGACGAGATCACTCCGTAATGATATTTTGGTTTCATCCGGTCCTAGGCCGGTTGGAATATAGTCCCGCGCCAAGAGGCCGGGGAGCCGTGGCCACGGGTTCCCGGAATGGCGGCGCTCCACCCAATGCGCCGAGCAAGGAAGCTACGGCGCCCTACACCGCACACCCCTAAAACATTTTATTGAAAGGAAGCATTAAAATGAGGATCCAGCACAATATTATGGCTATGAGTGCCTACCGCAACTACACCAACAACGTGGCTGCCATGAAGAAGAACCTGGAGAAACTTTCCAGCGGCTACAAGATCAACCGCGCCGGTGACGACGCCGCCGGTCTGGCCATTTCCGAGAAGATGCGGGCTCAGATCACCGGCCTGGAGACCGCCCAGAAGAACGCCAAGGACGGCATCTCCCTGGTGCAGACCGCTGAGGGCGCTCTGACCGAGGTCCACGATATGCTCAACCGCATGGTGGAGCTGGCCACCCAGTCCGCCAACGGCACCTATGACAACACCACCGACCGCGCCCAGATGGAGAAGGAGCTGAAGCAGCTGCGCTCCGAGATCGACCGCATCGCCGACTCCTCCAACTTCAACGGCATCAAGCTGTTCGACGGCTCCATGGAGGCCGCTTCCACCAAGTACGAGGTTACTGGCGGCGGCGATCTGACCATCCTGGCCGGCGGCAGCACGGCCGCTGGTGCGGCCGGTACCAGCACCATCGTCCATGTGGATGGCAAGGAGGCCACCAAGACCAAGTTCACTGTGGAGCTGGAGAATGTGTCCTTCACCTCCACCGCCGCCACCTCTGTGGGCATCTCTGTGGGCGGCACCGATATCAGCGTGAACCTGGCCAAGGATGCGAAATTGTCCGGCGCGGACCTGGCTAAGGCCATTGCCGACGGTTATGACGAGGTCAACATCAGCGGCGTGAGCTACAGTGTGACTGTGGACGGCAGCAAGCTGGTGTTTGAGATGACCGACGACGCCCTGGAAGCTTCCACCGCGAAGGACAGCTTTGCCGGCAACTATGATGTTGAGGTTTTCAGCACGGATGCTAGCGATCAAGCAGGCGGCACGGTGAACCTGGCCACCCAGGTCATTACTCCGGGCAATGCCAAGATCGACAATGTCCTGGCTAACACCGTAACTGATGAAGCCATTGACGAGGCCAATGTCGCCGACGGCAAAACTATTACCATTGGTGACACCACCTATGTGTTTGCCAGCAAGAAGGAGACCCTGGAGCAGCTGCAGGCTGCCAGCAAGGCGGGCGAAAAGTTCGTGGCCGTGGATATCAGCGACCTGGTGGACGAGGATGGGGCGCTTGACGACGCGAAGGCTGTTGCCACCGGCGATGCCCTGGGCGAGGCCCTTGACCGCTTGACCGTGGCGGCGAAGGACAACGCCATGTTCACTGTGGGTCAGACGGATGATAACAAGCTGACCTTCCAGGAGAAGAGCACCTATGACGGTGATGCCGACCTGACCACTCAGGCTGGCGTTCAGAAGCAGATCCAGATGGGCGGCACCTTCAAGGCCTCTGAGGTCAAGCCCGCCAAGGGTGACGGCAAGGGCCTGACCCTCCAGATCGGCGACACCGCCGACAGCTACAACCAGCTGAACGTGAGCCTGGGCGATATGCACTGCTCCTCCCTGAAGGATGCCGCCGGCACCACTCTGGCGTCCATCAGCATCGCCGACCAGGCCAGCGCCGCAAAGGCTGTTGACGTGATCAAGGCCGCCATCAACCAGGTGTCCGACGTGCGTGGTACTCTGGGCGCCACCCAGAACCGCCTGGATCACACCATCAACAACCTGTCCGTCATGACCGAGAACATCCAGGATGCCGAGTCCACCATCCGCGACACCGACGTTGCCGAGGAGATGATGGCCTACACCAAGAACAACATCCTGATTCAGTCCGCTCAGGCCATGCTGGCCCAGGCCAACCAGGTGCCTCAGGGCGTGCTCCAGCTCCTGCAGTAAGAAGCGCGAGGATAGCCGCATAGGGGAGCTTGGACCGAAGCGAGGGCGAAAGCCCAGCGCCGCATAGCGACGCGGGTTTTGCCCGAGTTGCAGGGAAAGCGACCCGGCTATGCGGCCAATCCGAGCGTGACAACGCCGCGAGGATAGCCGCATACAGCACCATCAGCCCAACGCGCAGAACGGGGGCGGGCTCTTGCCCGCCCCCGTTCTTTGTGGGACGTATGGGGAAGCGGTTGAGCTTCAACACCTTCCCCGTGCGCCCCAGAGCAAAAAGGAGAGATACGCCATGTTAACCCCCTTGTTATCCATCGGCATCATTTTTAAAAACGAAATCCGCTGCCTGGAGCGGTGCCTGAAATCCCTCCAGCCCCTGCGGGACGCCATACCGTGCGAACTGGTGATGGCGGATACCGGCTCCGATGACGGCAGCCGGGCCGTGGCGGAGCGGTACGCGGATATTTTGTTTGACTTTCCCTGGATCAACGACTTCTCCGCCGCCCGCAACGCGGTGATGGACCGCTGCTCCGGCACCTGGTACATGACCATCGACTGTGACGAGTGGATGGATTCCAACATTGAGGGATATGTCGCATTTTTGACCACAAACCGGGACTTTGATTTTGCCTCGGTGGTGATTCGCAACTACAACACCGCAGACCTGGAAATGGGCGGGGGATATGCGGATTTCCTGGCCGTGCGCTTTTTGCGCCTGTCCACAGGGGTCAGGTATGAGGGGACTATCCACGAGCACTGGCCCTACAGGGGTGATTTGCGCACCATGCTGATCCGCGGGGGCCTGTTTCATCACGATGGGTATATTTACCAGGATGCAGTGAGTCAGAAGGCGAAGCAGGCGCGGAACATGGAGCTGCTGCGCAAGCAGCTGGAACAGGATCCGGACAATTTAATTATTTTAACCCAGTGCATTGAATCCGGGGACAACCTGCCGGAGCAGGGGGACTATCTCCGCCGGGCCATGGCTGGGGTCGAGGAGAGGTGGTCCCAATGGGAGCTGTTTGGCGGGCCCATCTACCGCTACGCGGTGCGCTATGCCATCGCGAACAAGCTGTCGGAGCTGGAAGAATGGATTGACAAAGCGGAAACGATGTTCCCGGAATCCATTTTCGTCCGGGTGGAGATTGCGTATTTTGCCTTTGGGAACGCCTGGAATAAGGATGATTACGCCCAAAGCATATATTGGGGCGAGATGTACCTCCAGGGAGTGAGCGACTATGAGGCTGGGCGGTTCAATCGAAGCGACATTCTGGCCAGTTCTCTGAACAAGGCTGATTCCCACAGCCGCCTCAGCGTGGCCACCGTGCTGGCCTCCGGTTATCTCCACGAGAAGCAGCCGGAGAAATGCCTGCGGCTGATGGAGACCTTCAACGGGCGGGAGCTGGACGCCAAGCAGGCGGGGGACTGTGCGCGGAACCTCTGCAACCTGTACAGCCATTTTGAAGTGGATACCGCCCCCCTGCTGCTGCGGCTTTGGGAGGAGATGAACGAGGCGGCGCCCACCCAAGAGCGGGCGGATCAGCGCCGCGCCAGATTCCTCCAGGTGGGTGCGGGGATGTTTGAAGGGGCGTTTATCCGTTCCGAGGAGACGGAGGCGGACGTGGTCCGCCACGCCTATGCGGCGTTTCTGCCCCTGGAGAACAGGTGCGAGCTGGGGATCGCGGCAAAAATGCTGGGGACGGAGGATGCCTCTGCTCTGGAGGTGCTGCTGGGCGAGGTGGAGAAGCTGGAAGCATTGCCGCCCCACGCGCTGGCCCACGCGCTGCGGTGCGGGGTGGGCTTCCCGTTGGCAGGCCGACCGCTGGCCATAGAGCGGATGGACATTCTGGCTGGGGGCATCGCCCAGGATAGGGATGAGCTGTACGGCCTGGTGCGGCTGGTGGGGGCAAGGGAGCTCCCTGACAGTGCGCAGGAGCTGGGATGGGCCCGGGGCCTGAGCATAGCGGCGCTGAAGGTGTGCCCGTGGAAGGAGATTGACGGAGAGACCGGGCTGCTGCTGTCCAGGGCCTTTGTGCAGCTGGAAAGAGCGTATCTGCCGGTGTGCTACGCGGAGAAAGCGCTAAATGGAGAAAACCTGCTTTTGCTGCCGCCGCTGCACCGCTTCGGTTTTTATTGCGCCCAGGCCTTCGACGCGCTGGACGCCGGGAACGCGGCGGGCTATGTGCGGCTGCTGCGGAAGGGCCTGGCCGTCTGTGAGGGTGTGAAGGACATGGTGGAATTTTTAATCAACAATACCCCGGAGCTGAAGAACCCCTCCGAGGAATTGAGGGCTATGGCGGAGCAGATCCGAGGGATACTGAGCAAATTCCCGCCGGAGGAGCCTGCGGTAGCCGCGTTAAAGCAGAGCGAGGCGTATCGAAAGGTGGCCTATCTGATCGAAGGGGTGGCGCCCCCGGTGGCAGGAGGGCAGCTGCAATGAAAACTGTGATCCTGGCCGGCGGTCTGGGCACCCGCATCAGTGAGGAGAGCCACCTGAAGCCCAAGCCCATGGTCACCATTGGGGACCAGCCCATTCTGTGGCACATCATGAAATACTACTCCAGCTTTGGATTCAACGACTTTGTCATCTGCTGCGGCTACAAGGGCCACATCATCAAGGAATACTTCGCGGACTACTACCTGCACCGTTCCGATGTGACCTTCGATTTCTCGGCGGAGAACCGCATGACCGTCCACGCCAACATTGCCGAGCCCTGGCGGGTGACTTTGGTGGACACCGGGCTGAACACCCAGACAGGCGCCCGGGTGAAACGGGTGCAGAGGTACATTGGCGGCGAGACATTCCTGCTGACTTACGGCGACGGGGTGGGAGACGTGGACCTGAACGCACTGCTGCGGCAGCACCAGGAGTCCGGCAAGACCGTCACCCTCACCGGCATCCAGCCGGGGGGCCGGTTTGGTGTGTTGGATTTGGAGGGAGAGACGGTTACCGGCTTCCGGGAGAAGGCCAAGGAGGACGGCGGCTGGATCAACGGCGGCTTCATGGTGATGGAGCCGGAGGTGTTCGGTTATCTAGACGGGGAGGAGAGCTGCGTGTTGGAGGAGAAGCCGATGCGGGCGCTGGCCGCATCCGGCCAGCTGGGCGTCTACCGGCACGGCGGCTTTTGGCAGTGCATGGACACCCAGCGGGACCGCAGCCAGCTGGAGGCGATTTGGAACAGAGGAAACGCGCCGTGGGCGCCGTGGCTGAGAGGAGAAGGGGAATGAAGGAGTCAAAGCTTTTGCGGGCGAAGACGCTGGATCTGCGGCAGACCCGCCCGCTGACACAGGAGCGGCAGGAGAACAGCGGGAAAAATCAGGAGGAGGCGCTGGAGGGGAAGCTCATTCTGGAGTCCATGCCCCGCCGTTTCGTCTTTGAGCTGACCAACGCCTGCAATTTGAACTGCAAGATGTGCGGACGCAACTCCGCGCAGTTCCAGCCCACCTGGTTCCAGATGGAGTGGCTGAAGTATTTCGAGCCTGCGGCCCGCCTGGTAGAGGAGGTCACCCTCATGGGGTGGGGGGAGCCCACGGTCCACCCCCATTTCGGGGAGTTTCTGGACTGGGCCCACCGCCTGGGCCTGCGGAAGTACTTCTGCACCAACGGAATGCGGCTGGACAGGCTGTTTGACGATATCTTCCGCACACAGACCGATATCATTGCCGTGAGCATGGACGGGGCCTGTGCCGAGACAAATGAGGAGATCCGCCGGGGGGCGGACTTCCATCAGATTTTGAAAAACATTTCCGTTATCACGCGGCACAAGGCTTCCCATGGGCTGGAATTTCCCTACATGAACTTTGTCTTTACCGCCATGGACCAGAACCTGGGAGAGCTGCCCGAGCTGGTGCGGCTGGCCGGCGAGGTGGGGCTGGACGAGGTGAAGGCGGTGTACCTCACCGCCTTCGACCAGAGGATGGCCCCAGAGGTGCTCTACGACAAAATGGCCCGGACCCGGGAGGTGTTCCAGGCGGCTATGGAGATGGGGCAGCGGTGCGGCGTGTCGCTGAAGCTGCCCCATCTGGTGGGGGAGGATCCCGCCGGAGAGCAGTGCCACAAGACCTGCTACGCCGCGTGGCGGGACTTTTTTCTGGGCTCGGACGGTTTTGTGCGGCCCTGCATGTCCACGGCGGAAAAGCTGTTTCCCATACAGCGGTATGGGAGCTTCGAAGAGATGTGGAATTCGGAGGAGTACCAGCAGCACCGTCGGCGGGTCAACGGGGAGCGGATGGCGGTGCCCTGCCGGAACTGCTACCAGTCGTCTTACGCGAACTGGAACAAAAAGGAGTCGTTTTTACAGATTGGGAAGCAGTTTTCGCCGGAATGGCAGGACGGCGGAGCGGAGTGAGAACCGGAGGGAGCGGCGATGGAGCAAAAAGCGCATGAGACACTGATTTCGCACATATTTGAGCTGTTTGACACCGGCGAGGAGGCGATTTCCTTTTTAAGCGGCCGCGGCCTGGGGGAGAACAGATACCTGCTGCGGGATCTGGAGGCGCTGTGCGCCGCCATCGCGTCCGCCATCGGGCAGCTCGCCCCGGAGATTACGCTGGAAAATAAGCTGAGAGAGGTTGGGTTGAACGCGCCGCTGACGTTGGAGCGGATTGGGGCGCTGCTGGACCGGGGGCAGGCGGACGCGGCGTGGACGCAGTACACATGCTCGTTTGTGCCGCTGTTTCTGTTCTGGCGGCGGTACGCGGAGTTCTTTCTGCTCCACGCGGCGTCCCACAAGGCGCTGAAGGACTGGTATGCCCAGGAGCGGGAGCGCATTCGCCGGATCAGGAAGACGCCGAAGCGGGAGGAGCCCCGGGAATGCCGGTTTGACCTGTCCATTGTGGTGCTGTTCTACGGCAACCAGAAGATGACCAAGGAATGCCTGGATGCCATTGAGGCCCACACAAAAGGCCGCAGCTACGAGCTGATCACCTTTGACAACGGGAGCGACCCGGAGACCACCGCATGGTGCGAGGGACTGCCCCATGTGAAAAAAATCTATTATCCCCACAACATGGGCTCCTCCGCCGCGGGGAACCTGATCTTCACCATGGCGCCCCACTATATGGAAGGGAAGTACCTTCTATATGTCAGCAACGATGTGATTGTCACGCCGCGCTATGATGAGATCCTGTGGGCGTGCATGGAAAGCGACCCGCGCGTTGCCATGGCGGCGCCTGTCTGCAATTCTGCGAGCAATTTGCAGGCCATTTCCGTGCCCTACGCGAAGAACGATATTCAAGGAATGCTCTCGTTTGCAGAAAACCACAACCACTACGACCCCAGGAAATGGATGGACCGCTCCCGGTTGTTCTCTATTTTGGCCTGTGTGCGTCCAGCCGCGCTGAGCCAGATGGAGCTCACCATAGACCCCTTTTTCTGCTACGACATGTTTGCCGACGATGATTTCAGCTGCGTACTGCGCCGCATGGGCTATCGCCAGGTGCTCTGTCGGGACGTATTTGTCCACCACTACGGCTCCGCCACCATTGGGGAGGGGCAGTTCCAGGTGATGGAGCTGGGGCGGGCCCAGTTCCGGCAAAAGCATGGCGTGGACGCCTGGGGAGCGCTGGGGATGGACCTGTGCGCCGCGCTGGAGTCATTTTCCATAAAAGGAACCGGGCGGGTCCGCGTGCTGGCGCTGAATCCCTTGTTTGGCGAGAGTGTCCTGGCGCTGTCAAACCGCCTGAGAGCGTGCGGGAGCGGCGAGGTCACAGTGGATGCCCTAACCGAGGACGGGCGCTACCTGGAGGATCTGGAGGGGCTGTTCCACCGCAGCGGCCTGCTGGGGGAGGAGGCCCAGATGCTGGAGGGCCAATATGACATCGCCATTGTGGGATGCAATTTGGGCCGGTGCGCCGACCTGGGCGCGGTGCTCCGTACGGCGGCCAGGCGGCTGAAAGCCGGGGGAATGCTGATCACGCAGCATGAGAATTTGTACAGCCTGTCCAACCTGAGACAGGCCCTGCAGGGCAAGCCGCCCGCAGATGGGGTGTTTCTCCACGATCCCGACGAGGGCTTGGGACTGCGCGTGGTCACTGACGGCGCGCTGGCGGCGGAGCTGGAGCGGGAGGGGATGGTGCTGGGGAAGTCGGTTTCCCTGACCAACGATTCCTGGAAGGCCGCCGCTGGGCAGCTGATTTCCGCCCTTGGAATCCAGCCCAGAGAGGCGGCGGAAAGTCTGCTGCTGTCCCTGGGCAGGTTTAACGTGTGGAGAAAAACATCCTGAGAGAACGGGGGAGAACAGGTGCTGTCTCACAAGTCATTTTACCAGGGCAGGCGGGTTTTGGTGACCGGTCACACCGGGTTCAAGGGGACGTGGCTGTGCTGGCTGCTGTCCGCCCTGGGAGCGGAGGTGTCCGGCTATGCCCTCCCGCCCCAGCCTGGCTGTCTGTATGAAGCGGCCCGCCCCCCCGTTGCGGGCGAGCTCCTGGCGGACATCCGGGACCGGGGGGAGGTGGAGCGGGCCCTGGGCCAATTCCAGCCGGATCTGGTCATCCATCTGGCGGCCCACGCCTACCTGGACGGCTCCTACCAACACCCGGCGGATATTTTTGAGATCAATGTGATGGGGACGGTGGAACTGCTGGAGGCGGTCCGCCGGGGCGGGCGCCGCGTCCCCGTGGTGGCGGTCACCAGCGACAAGTGCTACGCCCAGGGGCTGGGGGGCAGACCCTGCCGGGAGGCCGACCCCTTCGGCGCGGCGGAGGCCTATTCCACCAGCAAGGCGTGTCAGGACCTGGCGGCGCAGTGCTATCGGATCTCCTTCCCGGATATGTCCGTCGCCACAGCCCGGGCCAGCAACACCATCGGCGGGGGGGATTTCAACAAGACCCGGCTCATCCCCCACCTGCTTGACTGCTTTTCAAGGGGCGAGCCCGCAAAACTGCGTAACCCCAATTTTGTCCGGCCCTGGCAGTATGTGCTGGACGTGCTGTGGGGCTATCTGACGCTGGGCAGGGCGCTGGCGGAGGGGACAGTCACCGGGGACACATGCTTTAATTTCGGCCCCGCGCCTGACGGTTTCCAGACTGTGGGGGCGGCGGCGGAGCTGCTGGCGGCCCATTTCCCCGGCGCACGGTACGAGCTGGGAGCGGGCGGCCCCTCCGGCGAGACGCAGCTGCTCCGGCTGGACAGCGGCAAGGCGCGGGAGGCGCTGGGGTGGAAGCCCCTGTACACCCTGGAGGAGACGCTGGCCCAGGCCGCCGCCTTCCAGCAGGGGGTGGCACATACCCCGGCGGACCGGCTGTGCCAGGAGCAGGTGGGACAGTACCTTCGGCGAATGGAGGCACGGGCGTGAGGGCGCTGGTGGTGGGCGCGGGCTGCTGCGGGGCCTCCGCCGCCCGCCGTCTGGCGGAATATGGCTGGCAGGTGACGGTGGTGGACCGCCGGGATCACATCGGTGGAAACGCCCATGACCGGCGGGAGGAAAACGGTATCCTGTACCACGTGTACGGCCCCCACGTCTTTTTCACGGACCGGGAGAGGGTGTGGGAGTTTTTGGCCCCTCTTGCCAGGTGGGCTCCCTTTCGCTGCGCCCTGCGGGTGTGGATCGAGGGGGACAGCCACCCCATGCCCTTTCAGCCGGAGACCCTGCGGCGGCTGCTTCCCCGGGAGGGGGAAGCGGCGGTGTCTGCGCTGGCCCGGGCCTTCGCCGGCCGGGACCGGGTCACCGTGCTGGAGCTGCTGAACGCCGCCGACCCGCTGCTGAGGCGAGCGGGGCAGCGGCTGTACCACTGCGACTGCGCACCCTACAACCAAAAGCAATGGGGGCTGCGCCTGGAGGAGCTGTCGCCGGAGGTGATCGCCCGGGCCCCGGTCTACCTGGAGGAGCGGCGGGAATTCCGCCCGGAGCGGTTTCAGTTCATGCCGGAGGAGGGCTTTACCGCCTTGTTCCGGTCGATGCTGGACCACCCCGCCATCGAGGTTCTCACCAATCGGGAGGCGTCGGCGCTGATGGCGGTTTCAGATGGGCGGATGGTCTGGAAGACCGGGCGGACGTGGGACGCCGTGCTTTACACCGGGCGGCTGGATGAGCTGTTTTCTGGCCGGGAGGGGCTGCTTCCCTACCGCACGCTGCGCTTTGATCTGGAGTACCGCGCGCCGGAGGAGGGGCTGCCCTGCCTGGCTATGTACTATCCGGAGCTGGACATCCCCTGGACCCGGCGGACAGATTACCGCTACCTCCCGGGCAATCCGCCGGGGATGGGCCAAGCCCTGCTGGTGGGCGAGCGCCCCGGGCCCATGGAGGCCCCCGGGGACGAGCCATATTACGTGGTGCTGACGGAGCAGTCCAAGGCGCGGCACCAGGCCTATCGGAGGCTGCTGGACCAGGTCCCCCACCTCTACGCGGCGGGGCGGCTGGCGGACTTTCGGTATTACAACATGGACGAGGCGGTGGAGCGTGGGCTGGACGCCGCGGAACAGCTCCACCGCCGGGAGGGGAGGAACCCGTGATGATCGACAATCCAAAAGAGTTTGCCCGGGCGGTGCGGATGCACACGGCCAAAACGCTTATGCGCACCCGGGATTCCCATATCGGGGGCGGTTATTCGTCGGCGGACATTCTGGCGGTGCTGTATACCCGGGTCCTGGGCCTGACGCCGGACAACCTGGATGCCCCGGATCGGAACGTGTTTCTGCTGAGCAAGGGGCACATCGCGGCCACCTTTTACACCACCCTGGCCTATGCGGGGCTGATCCCTATGGAGGATCTGGAGCTCCACACAGCGGACGGGGGGAACTACGCAGGCCACACCCGGAAATTCGTGGTGCCTGGGGTGGAGATGTCCGCCGGCTCCCTGGGCCACGGGGCCAATCTGGGCACCGGGATTGCCTACGCCAGGAAGCTCCAGGGCCAGGGCGGTCGGGTGTTTGTGCTGATGGGGGACGGGGAGTGCAATGAGGGCAGCGTGTGGGAGGCGGCTATGTGTGCGTCCCGGTTTGCCCTGAATAACCTGGTGCTGATAGTGGACCGCAACCGCCTGCAATCCTATGGCAGCGACGCGCAGGTGCTGAACATGGGGGATATGGCGGAGAAATTTCGGGTCTTTGGCTGCAACGCCGTGGAGGTGAACGGCCATGACTATACCGCGCTGGAGGATGTGCTCTCCCGGGCCGGGCTGGACGGGGACCCCCGGCCCACGGCGGTGATCGCCCACACGGTGAAGGGCAGGGGCGTGTCCTTCATGGAGGACCGCCTGGAGTGGCATTTCAAATCCCCGAATGAGGAGCAGCTGGCCCAGGCACTGGAGGAGTTGAGCCGATGAGAAGCACGTTTGTACAGACCATATCCCGTCTGGCCCGGGAGGACTCCAAGGTGATGCTGGTGATCGGAGACACCGGGTTTTCCGTAATGGAGCCCTTTGAGGCGGAGTTCGGCCCCCGCTTTGTGAATGTGGGCATCGCGGAGCAGAGCTTTGTGTCCTTTGCCGCGGGGCTCGCTGCGGCAGGGATGAAGCCCTTTGCCTATAATGTGGTGTCCTTCATGACCCTGCGGGGGGCGGAGCAGATCATGCTGGACGTGTGCTACCAGGAGAATCCAGTGATTCTGGTGGGCGTGGGCGGCGGATTTGCCTACGGTCCGGCGGGGCCCACCCACCACGCCCTCCAGGACGTCGCCATGATGCGGGCGTTCCCAAATTTGGACGTGTACTGTCCCGCCGACCCGGCGGAGATGGAGGCGGTGATGCTGACGGCTTACCGGCGGCAGCGCCCGGCCTATATCCGCATTGGCCGCAGTGTGGACGCCCCCATCCACGCCGGCGGGGTGGAGGCGCCGGTGGAACGGGCCATACCCCTGGCCCGGGGAACGGACGCGGCGATTCTGGCCTGCGGGACGATCCTGCGGGAGGCGGTACAGGTGCAAAAGCTCCTGGAGGAACGGGGATGCTCGGTGACGCTGTACAGCATGCCCCGGGTGCGGCCCCTGGACGAGGAGACCGTCCTGGCCTGCGCCGGGAGACACCGGGCGGTCTTCACCATGGAGGAGCACGGGGTCACCGGCGGCCTGGGCAGCGCCGTGGCGGAGCTGCTGGCGGAGCGGCGGCAGTGCCCGGCGGTGTTCCACCGGTACGGCGTGCCCGACTCCTTCGCCATGGTGACCGGCTCCCGGGATTACCAGTTGGACTATTTCGGACTGTCCCCCCAAAAGGCGGCGGAGGATATGTGGAAACGGTGGGAGAGCGCCCTATGAGCTGCGTGATTAGAGATATTTTCGCCCGGTTTGAGCGGGAGCGCCCCCAGCTGGAGCAGACGGTGGATGAGCTGAAAACAGCCCTGCGCGTTTATGACGGGGTGGTGCTCTACGGCGCGGGGAGCAGCGGGATCGCCCTGCTGCTGGCCCTGCGGCGGGCGGGGGTTGAGCCGCTGTGCTTTGCCGACGGCGCGCCGGAAAAATGGGGGACGGTGTGCCTGGGGCTGGAGGTGGTCCCGCCTCAGGCGCTGACGGAGCGCTTCGGGGACAATTTCCTGGTGCTGGTCTGCATCAACACCGACGGGCAGGCCTATTGCCGCAGCTTTGACCAGGCGCTGCGGGAGGGGGGACACAGCGGCGTCTACCGGCGGCTCCATGACTGCGGCTGTACCAATGTGGTGGACTATATTGCCCTGCGCCGCTGCTTCGCCCTGTTCCGGGGGGACAACACAGGAAACCTGCCCTCCTGCCCGGACGTGGACTGCCTCTGGGAGCACCGGGAGCGGATCGAGCGGGTCCATGAGCGGCTGGCGGATGAGGCGTCCCGGGAGACTTATGCTAATATCCTCGCCTTCCGGCTGTTTGGCCAGGGGCCGGAGATACCCACCCTGTCCCAGGAGGAGAAATATTTTCCCCGGGAGCTGTTTGCGCCCTGCGCCGAGGAGCATTTTGTGGACTGCGGGGCCTTTGACGGGCAGACGCTGCGGGACCTGCTGGCCCTGACCGGGGACAGGATCGGGGCGTATTACGCTTTGGAGCCGGACCCGGCCAATTTTGAGCGGCTGGAGCGGTTTACGGCCCGGCTGCCGGAGGAGCTGCGGGAGCGGGTGAAGCTGTCCCCCTGCGCAGTCTGGAGCGGGGAGGGCAGCGTGTCTCTGTACGCCCTCCACGGGCCGGGGAGCTTCGCCGCACCCTACGGCGGGACCCAGGCGGCGGCCATCACCATTGACAGGCTGTTGGACGGACGGCGGGCCACGGCGGTCAAGATGAACATTGAGGGCTCGGAGCTGCCCGCGCTGGAGGGGGCGGCGGAGACCATCCGCCGCTGGAGGCCCAGGCTGATGATCGCGGGCTATCACAAGACCTGGGATTTTTGGAGGGTGCCGGAGCTGATGCTGGAGGCGGGGTATGAGGTGTATCTGCGGTCTTACATGCATCATTTGTCGTTTGTGTTCTATGGGTTATAGAAAAGGAGAAATAGCCATGAAAAAAATTCCCCTTGCGGGGCCGTCCATCACACAGAAAGAGATTGACTATGTCCACGACGCGGTAGTAAACGGCTGGTATGAAACCTATGATATGCATATCAAAAAGCTGGAGAAGGCCTTTGCGGAGTATGTGGGCTCCAAATACGCTATTGCCACCTACTGCGGGACCCATGCGCTGCATTTGGCGGCGCTAGCCCTGGGTCTGGGGCCCGGGGATGAGGTCATTGTGGCGGATCAGAGTTACATCGCCACGGCCCATGCCCTGTCCTATGTGGGCGCGAAATGCGTGTTTGCGGATGTTGTGCCCGATACACTGTGTATTGACTCGCGTCAGATCGAGGTACTCATCACCCCCAGGACAAAGGCGGTTATGGTGGTCCATTTTGGCGGGTTTGCCTGCGACATGGATGCGGTCATGGATATTGCCAGGAGACACCGGCTCGCAGTGATCGAGGATGCCTGCCAGTCTGTGGGGACCTTTTATCATGGTATCCATACGGGGGCCATTGGAGACATCGGAACGTTCAGCTTTCAGGGGTCAAAAATTGCGGTTGGCGGCGAGGGCGGTATGCTGGTCACCAATGACGAAGCTCTTTACCAGCGCGCCAAGCACTACGGGACCTTTTGCCGGAATGATGGGATTCAATATCTGTGGTCGGATGATGTGGGCTATAATTATCGGATTTCCAATGTAACGGCCGCGCTGATTTTGGCGCAGATCGAGCGGATTGACCAGCTGGTGGCCAACAAAAAACGCATTTTTGAGAGCTATTGGGAAAAGCTCAGGGACAATCCCTATTTTGAAATGCTGCTGCCTCCGGCAGGCTGTGAGCCGAACTATGGCTATGTGCTGGGCTGCCTGCGGGACGGCGTTAACGCCAACCGGGATGAGCTGGTCAGGAGAATGCTGGATATGAATGTCCACTTCCGCCCGGGATACCCGTCTATGCACAGGATGCCGCCATATGAGCAGACCCATGCGGTGCCAAACTCCGACCGATACGACCGAAGAGGGTTGGTTCTGCCCACCGCCCACTCCCTGGAGGAGGAGGATATTGCCCGTGTCTGCGGGGAGATGAATCGGGTGATTGAAGAAATGTTAAAAGGAAAACGGTAAGAAGAGATGAGCGAAACACAACTCATAGAAAAATTGGATCGATATAAGAGAAGGAAAAGCAGTGATAATTTAATCATGATTCCAATTTTAGATGCAGAGGAAAATACAGTTGGCTTTTTGAAACCGATTACGGCGGATTTCAAGACGACAATAAATGGGTGCGTAAAACTGCTGAGCCGATGGAGGGCAGAAAATCCGACGCTTTCCCCCACACGATTTCATGTGACAGAAGAGGGAACTGAGAAGTGGATCAACAATTTAATTATTTGTAATGACCGGCGTATTTTGTTCATGGTTCAAGACATCAGGGGTAATTATATTGGGCACATGGGGTTTGCTGGGTTTGATGTCATGACCCGGTCGGCAGCGGTCGATTTGGTTGTGCGGGGCGAAAAGAATACTGCTTTTGGGCTAATGGAATGTGCGGTACAGGCGTTGGTGCGCTGGGGAAAGCAGGAGCTTGGGCTGGAGCACATTAGCCTGGATGTTCTGTGGGACAATGTACATGCCATCTCTTTTTATGAGCGGTGTGGATTTCGGAAGGGTGAATTAATTCCGCTCACGAAAGAAGAAGCCCATGGGGAAGTCAGGTGGATGCCGCATCGAGGCGCACAATTTGAAGCTGAAAAATACTATTTGCACATGACATTGTGCTGATTTGAGGGCTGTTTATGACCGTCTCCGAATACATTTTCAATTTCCTGCAAAAAAAGGGCTGCGACACTGTCTACATGGTGTCCGGCAGCTCCGCCATGTGGCTGACCGATGCCCTTCAGCGCAATCAGGGGCTGAGGGCGGTGTGCTGCCACCACGAGCAGGCGGCGGCCATGGCGGCGGACTGCTATGGCCGGACCCGGGGCATTCCCGGCGTATGTCTGGCCACCATCGGACCGGGGGCTACCAATGCCATCACCGGTGTGGCCGGGGCCTTTGTGGACTCCTCCCCTATGCTGGTGCTGACCGGGCAGGCCAGCTCCCGGCTGATCCGCTACGAGATGGACACCGGGATCCGTCAGCACGGCACCCAGAGCCTGAATCTGGAGCCCATCGTATCCCCCATGGTCAAATACTTTGCCTGTCTGCTGGAGCCTGGAGACATCCGCCGGGTGATGGAGCGGGCCTGGCGCGAAGCCATGGACGGCAGGAAGGGACCGGTCTGGATCGATGTGCCGGTGGATGTGCAGAACAGGCAGGTTCCGGAGGAGATGGAGGGGGATGATCAGGCGGCGGAGAAGCCGGCTGCTGCTGTGGACCTGCGGGCGATTGCCCAGGGCCTGGCCCAGGCGGAGAGGCCACTGGTTTTGGCCGGGGGCGGGGTGCGCGGCGCCGGGGCGGCAGAGTTGCTGGAGCGGCTGTGCCGGACGCTCCAGATCCCCGTGGCCACCTCCCGCGGCGGCATTGACGTGATCGCCTCCGACTCCCCCTATTTTGTGGGCCGGCCCGGGAGCTACGGCGACCGCGCGTCCCATTTTGCCATCCAGCAGTGCGATTACCTGCTGATTTTGGGAAGCCGTCTGTCTGTCTCCACCACCGGCTACTACCCCCAGCGGTTCGGGCAGAACGCCTATAAGGTCATGGTAGATGTGGACCAAAAGGAGCTGAGCAAGCCGGATGTGCCGGTCAATCAGAGGATTTCCCTGGATATCAAGGAGTTTTTGGAGGGCCTTCTCGACTGCTGCCCGGAGCTGGAGCCTGCGGACCATGGGACGTGGCTGGCCCACTGCCGGGAAATGCGCGGGCGGTATCCCAACGTTCTGCCCGGCTACGCCCAGGAGCGGCCCTTAAACAGCTACCACGTCTCCAGACTGCTCTCCCGGTGCGCCCCGGCGAACTGCGATGTTGTGGTGGACACGGGCAGCGTCTGCAATATCGTCTCCCAGAGCTGGGAGCTGAAGGACGGGCAGCGCTATCTGATCTCCGGCGGTCTGTCCGCCATGGGATTCTGGGCGGGGGCCATCGGCGCGGTCCAGGAGGGCCGGCAGGTGATTGCCCTGTCCGGGGACGGCAGTGTGCAGATGAATGTGCAGGAATTCGCCACCCTGCGCTACAACCGCTTGCCTGTCAAGCTGTTTGTATTCCACAACAGCGGCTACATGCTCATCCGGCACAACCAGCACAATTATATGAACGACCGCTTTCTGGGCGTTGGCCCGGACAGCGGTCTGGAGACGCCGGACTTCTGCAGGGTGGCGGCGGCATACGGCCTGGACAGCTGCGAGCTCACTGACGGCGACGATTTGGAGGGGAGATTCCGGGAAATTCTGGGGAAGGACGGGCCCTTTGTGTGCCAGATTCGGGTGCAGGAGTTTGGGGAGCTTGCGCCGAAAATCGCCTCCCGGGTGATGCCGGACGGCTCGCTGAAGGCGGCGGAGTTTGACGATTTGTATCCGTTTTTGTAAAGAGGAGAACCATTATGCCGTTTCAAGACTGGGAACAGTTCTGCTTCCCGCAGGAAAACCTCAAAGGCGAAAAATCATCCGTTCGGCTGGATGAGAGCAGCCGTGTGGTGCTTTATGGAGCTGGATATGGCGGCCTGATGTTTTTAGAACTGCTCCGAAAATGCGGCATAGAGCCGGAGTGCGTTCTGGACCGGTCGCCTAGAAAACAGGGGCGGACCATCCTGGGGGTTCCGGTCCGAGCGCCGGACCGGACCGTGGCAGAGGATGCCACGGTCATCGTCTGTCTGTTGGAGATGGGGAAGACATCCCGGCAGATCAAAGCGCAGATGGAGGCGCTGGGCTGCCAGGAGGTATATCATATGTATGAGCTGCGGGAGGACCGGGCCTTGTTCCAGGACCAGCCACTGATCCTGTCCCCTGACCGGAACCTAATCTGGGAAAACAGGGAGGTACTGTACCAGGTTGTTCAGATGCTGGCGGATGATTGCTCCAGGCGGACGCTCACCTCAATTGTCAGATTTCTGTGGTGCGACCTGGACCAGCAGATTCCAGCTCTGCCGATGGAGGATCAATACTTTGGGGAGGATGTGTATTCCCTTGGCGAGAACGAGGTTTTTGTGGACTGCGGGGCCCATGTGGGAGAGATTCTCCGCCAATTCTGGCGCCGGTGCCGGGGACGGTTTGACAGCTGCTGGGCGTTTGAACCAGACAGCCAAAATATCCGAGAGCTGGAGCGAGGCTGTCCGCCGGAGTACCGCCGGAGGCTGATCCTCCACCGCACTGCCCTGGGGGAGGGGCCGGGAACAGTCCGGGTGCGGAACTATGATGGGAGCAACTCCGTCATTCGGGAGGACGGGGAGGAGGAGGCGCCCTGCACCGCCCTGGACAGCTTTAAGGAGAAGCTGCACCCCACTATCTTAAAAATTGACGTGGAGGGCTGGGAATCCCGTCTGCTGTCCGGAGCCGAGGAGATGATCCGCCGGGACAGGCCGGTGATTGCGGTTGCGGTATATCACAGGGAGCGGGACCTCTGGGAGATCCCGCTGAAGCTGAAAGAGCTGGTTCCGGAGTATCGGTTCTACCTGCGCAGCTATCTGAATGTGGCGGAGACGGTGCTGTATGCAGTCCCTCCGGAGCGCCTGAGCCAGAAGGAGTATAGAGTATGAAATACATTGCCCTATCCAACGGGAAAAAACTGTCAAAAATTGGTCTGGGCGTGAGCCGGTTCGGCACGCGGACACCTGACGAGCTGGCTGGAGAGATGCTGCGGCGCTTTCTTGCCGCGGGAGGAACCTTGATCGACACAGCGAGGAATTATTACGAATGGGTGGAGAATGGCCGGGGGAAGAGCGAGGAGTTTTTGGGCCGGTGGATGGAGGCGAATGGATGCCGGGAGCGGATTGTGCTGTCCACAAAGGGCGGGGTGTCCAATGAGGGGAAGCGGTTTCGGGTGAATCTGTCCCGCGAGGGGCTGAGGACGGAGCTGCGGCAGAGCCTGGAGGCGCTGCGGACGGACCATCTGGATATTTATCTTCTACATCGGGATGAGCCGGGGCGTCCTGTGGAAGAGATTGTGGACAGCCTCCAGGAGCTTGCCGACGCGGGACGGTGCGGAAGCATTGGCGTGTGTAATTGGCGCTGTGAGCGGATTCGGGCGGCCAACCAATACGCGCAGCGCCACGGACTGCGACCCATCCAGCTGGTGCAGACCTGGTGGTCCATGGCGGCCTACACTGAGACGATGTGGGACGATCCAACGACAACCCACATGGACCAGGAGACCGCTGAATACTGCAGGGAGCACGGCTGCGTTGTCATGGCGTACACCGCTCAGGCAAAGGGCTTTTTCCAAAAGGCGTGCGCGGTGGGGACGGATGGGCTGGAGTCCTTACTGAAGCATCGGATGCTGACGATGGAGAACCTGAAAAGGCTGGAGAAGCTCCAAGCGTACTGTGCTGGGGCGGGCTGCACCCCTACAGATGTGGTGCTGGGCTATGTCACATCCAACCCGCTGAGCGGAACGGCGCTGGTGAGCTGTTCGTCGCTGGAGCAGCTGGAGGATGTGTTGAACAGCGCGGACTATGTGCTGCCCGGTGAGGTAATTCAGGAGCTGGATCGGGCTTAAGGGACAAAACTTGGAGGGATTGGCATGGCGGTCATAGAGCAGGCGATGCGGGAAATAGCCGGGGGAGCTTTTACACAGGGATTTGCGGATCTGGCGGATGCGTATGCGGAGGGTCAGCGAAATCCGGAGGCGCTGGAGGACCTGAAGCGAGGCTTTTGGGAGCCCAACCTGGAGGAGATGGAGGAGGCCTACCGAAAAAATACGGCCTTTTTGAAGGGATACCCATTTCTTTTGACCAAGGCGTTTACCGCGCCTCGGGACAATCGGTATTTGCTGTTCGCGCTGACAGAGGAGCTGTTTTACCGCTTTGACCAGCGGGCGCAGGGGTTTGCGCCGGTGGAGGTCAGCTCGGAACGGGAGACCCGGTATTTTTTTGAAGCACTGGATCGGCCGCTTTTCATAGAGCATGAGTACAATGAGTTCAATCTCCGCTTTCTGAGGGACAACGTCCGCCGCAGCGAGGACTTTGCCGGGGATAATCACGTCTATTTGTGGTATGAGGACGCCGATTTGTTTTCTTTGCTGCTGTATTACAGCGATTTGGAGGAGCTCTGTAAAGGCGGAAAATTTGTATTTCTGGTGGGCGCGGAGCGGGAGCTGTACCCCCTGGACTTCAAGGCGCGGTTTGGGATTGACTATGGCGCAATGCGGCCGCAAAGGCTGCGCGTCGAGGAGATGCAGCGCATCTGCTTCTGGTATAAACGGGGCTACAGCGGCACGCTGTTTGGACTGAACCTGCTGGACCACAACCGTCATGTCGTGATGAAATATGGCGCGGACCTGTTTTATGAGTCCAGCATCAAAGGCTACCCCTTTTTCCAGACGAATCTGCCGGAAGAGCTCATGAAAAATACAAAACGGGTATATACACTGGAGAAAGTTGAGGCGCTGCTGGAGCACCCGGAGATTCAGTGGGGTGTTGCCGACCTGGGCGAATTTATCGGGTGGCTCAGGGCCTCGGCGATGAGCCAATTCACGCTTCCGGAGCTGTTCCGGGCCTACTTTATATATCGGTTTCATCGGGATGAGCCGGATATGAATCCGCGAATTGTGCCGGTTATCCTTTGGGAGCCCCATGTGAATGCGGTGGACATCCATGATCCGCTGATTTTGAGCTTCCCATACATAACGGTGCTGAACAGCATTCGGGATCCGATTAAGACCGTAGGGCGGATTTATCAGCGGGAAGGAAGCATTTTTATAACGCAAATGCTGGCCATTGGCTATTCCATGAACCCTGAGCTGCGCAGGCATTATTACGGGTACCGCCTGGAAGACGCAAAGCTGCACCCGGTCGAGACCTGCCGGGCGATCTGCCAGGTGCTCAATATTCCATATGATCCCAATATGCTGAATGACGACGAGGTGCGGGAGGGCATCAATGGGGAGCCGGCGGTCCGGGGCTTTGACACGGCGCCGCTGCACAGAAATGTGGACGCTGTGTTGTCTCCCTTTGACCAGTGCCGGCTCCAGATCTTCTTCGATTCCATTCTCCGGCACTTTGGCTACCCGGCATTTGATTTTGAGGAATGTCCCATGGATGACAGCGACATAGCCTTGCTGTTTAAATTCCCCTTCAAATTTGAGCGGGATTATGTTGAAAAGGGAAAATGGGAAAAAACCACGCGGGAGCAGCTGCGGCAGGGGCTGTTCCAAAACATGGTGGGAATCTGGCAGCTGGGAAGGCAGGGCAGGCTTGTCTTCCCCAAGGTAATCCGGCCGCAGCTGGAAAATCAGGGCGACGCGGCGGAGAAGATTTAGGGCTTGGGATGGAAGGGAACCGTATGGAGAAAAAGGGACGAGTGTATTGGCTCACCGGCCTGTCCGGGGCGGGAAAAACCACCATCGGACGGCTGTGGCGGGACGAGCTGCAGAGATCCGGAGAAACGGTGGTGCTGCTGGACGGGGACGAGATGCGCGCTGTGTTCGGCGTGGGCCTGGGGTTTTCCGGCTCAGACCGGCGGAAGCTGGCGGAGAGCTACGGGCGGCTGTGCGCCCTGCTGGCAGGCCAGGGGGTGACAGTGGTGTGCTGCACCATCTCCCTGTTCCGCAGCGTACGGGCCTGGAACCGGGCGAACATCCCCGGGTACTACGAGGTGTACATACAGGCGTCCATGGACACCCTGCGGCGAAGAGACCAGAAGGGGCTTTACAGCCGGAACGCGGACAACGTGGCGGGGGTGGGCCTCCAGGTGGAGCTGCCCGAGGCCCCGGACCTGGTGCTGGTCAACGACGGCCAGCTGACGCCGGAGGAGCAGGTGGAGCGCCTGCGCCAGGCCGTGTGGGGAGGGGCAGGCTGAGATGAGCGGGAAAAAGACCGTGTTCATGTCCATTGGCACGGATGTGATCCATGGGGGCCACATGGAGATCATCCGCCGGGCGGCCGGGCTGGGCGAGCTGACGGTGGGGGTGCTGACGGACGAGGTGGTGGCCGCTTATAAGCGGCATCCGCTCCTCACCTGTCAGGAGCGGATGAAGATTGCTATGGGCTTAAAGGGAGTCGCCAACGTCATCCGGCAGGATGAGATCGGGTACGCCGCCCCGCTGCGGGTGCTGCGACCGGACTATGTGGTCCACGGGGACGACTGGCGGGAGGGCTTCCAAAAGCCGGTGCGGGAGGAGTGTCTGCGGCTGCTGGCCGAGTACGGCGGAGAGCTGGTGGAGTATCCCTACTCCCACAACCAGGAGTACGACAGGCTGGAGGCCGCCGCCCGGTCCCAGCTGTCCATTCCGGATCTGCGCCGGGGGCGGCTCAAGTGGCTCATGGAGACGAAGGGGCTGATTACCTGCATGGAGGCCCACAACGGCCTCACCGGCCTCATTGCGGAGAAGGCGGCGGTGATGGAAAACGGGGCCATCCGGCAGTTTGACGGGATGTGGGTATCCTCGCTGTGTGACTCCACCATCAAGGGCAAGCCGGACATTGAGCTGGTGGATTTCTCCTCCCGGATGAACACCGTCAACGAGATCATGGAGGTGACCACCAAGCCCATGATTTTGGACGGAGACACCGGGGGACTGACAGAGCACTTTGTGTACACCGTGCGCACGCTGGAGCGCATCGGGGTGTCCGCCGTCATCATCGAGGACAAGATCGGGCTGAAGCGCAACTCCCTGTTTGGGGCGGAGGCCAACCAGCAGCAGGACAGCATCGAGAACTTCTGCCATAAGATTTCGGCGGGGAAACGGGCGCTGAAAACCCGGGAGTTCATGATCGTGGCCCGGATCGAGAGCCTGATTCTGGAGCAGGGGATGGAGGACGCGCTGGCCCGGGCCTTCGCCTATGTGGAGGCCGGAGCGGGGGGCATCATGATCCACTCCCGCCGGAAGGAGCCGGAGGAGGTTTTCGAGTTCTGCCGCCGGTTCCGGGCCAGAAACAGCCACACAGCGCTGGTGGTGGTGCCCACTGCCTTCAACACGGTTGTGGAGGAGGAGTGGCGGCGGCGGGGGGTGAATGTGGTGATCTACGCCAACCATCTGATCCGAAGCGGATACCCCGCCATGTGGAGAACCGCTGAAACCATTCTGCGCTGCCGCCGGGCCAAGGAGGCCGACGAGGCCTACTGTATGCCTATCAAGGAGATTTTGACGCTTATTCCAGAGGAATAACGCCCGGTTTTCCCTCTGGAGGGGCAATGAAAATAAGGAGAATATGTCATGGATTTGCAAGAACGGGTATCCCTGAAAAAGGCGGAGCGGACGGAGCTGTATACCCTGGAGCCCCCCTTCCCCGCCACCAACTTCCTGCTGGAGCTGTCCAACGCCTGCAACCACAAATGCCTGTTCTGCGCCCATCAGAAGATGAAGCGGCGGGTGGGCAAAATGGCCCCCGAGATGGTGGAGAGCGTGCTGCGCCAGGCCTATGAACTGGGGGCGCGGGAGGTGGGTATGTACGCCACCGGGGAGCCCTTTATTGTGCCGGAGCTGCCGGAGTACATCAGGCTGGCCAAGGAGATCGGTTATACCTATGTATACCTCACCTCCAACGGCTCATTGGCCACGCCGGAACGGATCCGGGCGGTGGTGGACGCGGGGGTGGACAGCGTGAAGTTCTCCATCAACGCGCCGGAGCGGAAGCTCTATGAGTTCATCCACGGCTATGATGATTTTGACAAAGTATATGGGCATCTGGTATACTTAAACCAATATCGGCGGGAGAGCGGCCGGAACTTCAAGATTTACATCACCGGAATTCTCACCCGGTACACCGAACACACCAGGGACGACTATTTCAGGGTGTTTGACGGTCTGGCGGACCAGATTGTGTTCAAGGATGTGTATAACCAGGGGGGCTATATGCCCGAAATCGACTGGCAGCTGAAATGCACCCACGACAAGGAGCAGACCCGGCGCTGCAATCTGCCCTTTGACGCGCTGTGCGTCACCTGGGAGGGCTATCTGTCCGTGGAAAACGCGGACTTTGAGAATATGCTCATTGTGGCCGATCTGAATAAGGTATCCTTGAAGGAGGGCTGGTACGGTGATAAAATGAAGGAGGTCCGGCGGATGTTCCTGGAGGACCGCCTGGAGGGGACGCTGTGCCACGGCTGCGTCCACCACTGCCAGTCTCCGGCCAAGCCCCTGATGCCGGAGTGCGCCACCGACAACCCGGATATCTTCCTGGACCGGCAGGTGCGGGAGCGCATCAAGGCCGCCGGTTTCCCCTACACCAAGCTGGTGTATGTGCCCATGGCGGCGGACATCCTCCACCCGGGACACATCAACATTTTGAAAACCGCCGCCTCCCTGGGCCGGGTGGTGGTGGGGCTGTTCAGCGACGAGGCCATCCGCAGCTATAAGCCGGAGCCCTATATGGACTACGAACGGCGGAAGGCCGTGCTGGAGAGCGTGAAATACGTGGACGAGGTGGTCTGCCAGGAGACAAAGGACTATGCGGACAACCTGCGGCGGTACCGGCCGGACTACATGGTCCACGGCACGGACTGGCGCACAGGCCCCCTGGCCCAGGTGCGGGAGAAGGCCATTGACCTGATGAGGTCGTGGGGCGGTGAAGTCATTGAGCCGGAGTACACCCGGGGAGTGTCGTCCACCCAGCTGAAGCAGAAGGTGAAGGAGGAGAACTGACCCTCGTGTCTTTCACCGGTGTGCCGGACAGTCAGCTGGGCGGAGAGCTGCTGCTGCCGGCGCATAGAAAAGCGCCCCTGATCCATAATGATGGGGGGCGCGCTGGCGGTCCCGCCCGCGCCGGTCACGGCGCCATAACCATATGTGTGCGCGAGGCCGGAATGGCGGCTGCGTGAGAGGGAAGCCGGTCTCCTGGCTGTGGGAAACGGATGTACGCGCCTGGAGGACGTTTGCAAGCGGCGAATTTGGAAGCTGCAAGAAAATGGACGAACGAAATCACCAATCCGAGCGGAAAAAAGCGGGCGATTTTCGGCACTATTACAGAAAAGAGAAAAAGTGCGGGCTTTTCATTGAAAAATCAAACGGAATATACTAAAATTAATAGACGGATTCAACCAGGAGTTCAACCGTCTTTTGTATCCACAACGCAGCATGGCCTGAGGCGGTTTTCGCCGGAGCGTGGCTGGGGCTGCCCCGGTGGACGCAGAAAACAGGCCAGGCGCAAGGGCCGGCCCTTGCGCCCCCTTTTGGCTTCCCAAAAGGGAGCACGCTTCACCGCTGACGGGGGCGGAGCTCCTTCTTTCTTGTAGCCGGGAATTTATCCGTGCAATGCGCGAAAGCGCCGCCCCGCCCAGGGGCCTGAACCAAGATCGATAGCTGTCGGCATCGCCCCCAAACAGAGAGGGAGTACGGCGGTTATGGATAAAAATATTAAGGAGGAAGTTATATGAAGAAGTTTCTTGCGCTTCTGCTGGCTGCCATGATGGTGCTCTCCCTGGCTGCCTGCACACAGCAGGCGGCTGATCCCACCAGTGCACCCAGCGCCGGCGGCGAGAACAGCACTGCGCCCGACCCCGCTGAGTCCCAGGAGGTCTATGAAAACAAAATCGTCATCGGTGATATTACCGAAATGAGCGGCGATTTCCGCAGCCCCGGCTGGGGTACCTCCAGCGCCAATGCGACGGACCAGGCCGTGTGGTTCCTGACCGCCGGCTACGCCGCCATGGAGACCGACAGGGACGGCGTCTACCAGTGGAACCAGACCTCCGTTGTCAACCACTCCGAGGTTGACAACGAGGACGGCTCCCGGACCTACACCGTGGAGATTGCCCGTGACCTGACCTTCAGCGACGGCACCCCCATCACTGCCAAGCACTATGTGGCGGACATACTGGCTTTCTCTTCCGGCCCCGTGTGCGCCGATGCCAACCGCTCCGGCATGTCCGGCCAGGTCCTGGTGGGCTTTGAGGACTTCAATGTCTATGCCGGCCCTGGCTCCGAGGAGGGCAAGAAGGAGTTCGCCGGTGTGCGTCTGCTGGACGAGTACACCTATGAACTGACCGTCAAGGGCTCGGAGCTCAGCTATTTCTCCTATACCACCGCCGCCCTTCAGCCCAGCCCCCTGGGCCTGTTCCTGGGCGAGGGCGTGGACATCGTGGACGACGGCAACGGCTGCTACCTCACCGACAACTTCTATGAGAAGACCGGCGAGGGCGAGGATGCCCAGTACGTCAAGGGCCTGGAGATTCTGAGCAACCGCTATGACGTGAGCAAGTACCCCTACAGCGGTCCCTACACCATCACCGAGTGGGACGAGGGCACCAAGCAGGTGACCCTGACCATCAACCCCGAGTTTAAGGGCAACTTCGAGGGCCAGAAGCCTTCCATTGAGACCATCGTGTACGTCCTGGCTGTTGAGGAGACCTGTGTGGGCGAGCTCTCCAGCGGCGGCGTGGACCTGCTGCCCGCCATCACCGGCGGTGAGCTGACCAAGAATGCCTTGGCCCTGGTGGACGGTGAGAAGTTCACTGAGACCCACTACCAGCGCGCCGGTTACGGCAAGATCCAGTTTGACTGCGACTTTGGTCCCACCATGTTCCAGGAGGTCCGTCAGGCCGTTGCCTACCTGCTCAACCGCACCGAGTTCTGCCAGACCTTCACCGGCGGCTACGGCGTGGTGGTGGACGGCCCCTACAGCCCCGACTTCGCTTCCTACCGCGCTGTGCAGGACGACATCGAGCTGATCGACTACTCCTTCTCCCCCGACACCGCCATCAAGGTGCTGGAGGACGGCGGCTGGATCTACAACTCCAAGGGTGAGCCCTATGTGGCCGGCGCTTCCGGCGTGGACGCTGTGCGCTACAAGAAGCTGACTGCCGAGGAGGCCGAGGGCTGGGACGGTTCCGGCACCAACAAGACCTACGCCTCCGTGGCCAACACCGACGGTGTGACCTACCAGACCGTGGAGATCAACGGCGAGTACTATATGCCCCTGGCCATCAACTGGTACGGCACCTCTGGAAACAGCGTGTCTGACCTGCTGAGCACCATGCTGAGCAACAGCTCCGACCTGAGTGCTGCGGGCATGGTCATCCGCTCCACCAGCGGTGACTTCACCGTGCTGCAGGGCAATATCTACCGTATGTCCTCCATGGGCTATGAGGGCACTCCCACCTACAACATGTATAACCTGGCCACCGGCTGGAACAGCGAGGTGTACGACTACGCCTACAACTGGTCCCTGGCCCCCGAGTATTTCCCCTACTCTGTCAACAAGCTGTTTGATGAGTACGACGAGGCCTTCCCCTATGACAAGGAGGCCGAGCGCCTGAGCTACGACGAGGCCGTGGCCGCCTCCGGCGACAAGCTGGGCATGGACTACCTGTCCATGGCCATGGTGTACAATTCCACCACCAAGGAGGAGTACTATCAGTGGTGGATGGCCTATATTGAGCGCTGGAATGAGCTCATGCCCGACATCCCCCTGTACTCCAATTTCTACTATGATGTGTACCACACCAAGCTGGAGAACTTTAAGACCACTCCCTTCTTCGGTCCGCGCAAGGCCCTGCTGTACGCCAACGTGAAGGGCTATTAATCCAGTTCGCCAGAGAAAATAACAGCACAAAGGGGTGGGGCAGCCAGCCGCAGGGTTCGGCTGCCCCTTTCCCATTCCTACGCCGCGGCGAGAAGGGAAGTACGATATGGGAAAATATATAGTAAAGCGTTTGGGCTATATGCTGGTGGTTCTGGCGATCCTCTCCTTTATCATGTTCTTCGTGTACTCCATCATCCCCTTTGACCGGGCGGTTGTGGAGGCGGAGCCATATAAGCAGAGCCTGAAGAACAATCCCAATGCACCCCAGCTCTATCAGGAGCGGGTGGATCAGTACCGCAGGGAGCTGGGGACTGACCAGAATGTGTTTGTCCGTTACCTGGGCTGGCTGGGACTGGGCCCCATCAACGGAAAATACAACGGTATTCTTCAGGGGAATTTCGGCTACAGCTACGAGTATGACCGGCCAGTCACTGAGGTGCTGGCCCGTCCCATGGAAAACACGGTTTTCATCAACATTTTTGCCACCGTTCTTGGCCTGGGGATTACCATTCCCCTGGGCATCCTGTGCGCCACCAAGCGGGGCAGCCGGCTGGACACCGGTGTACAGGTGGCCACCATTGTGGGATACAGCATCCCAGGATTTATCATAGCTATTGTATTTGTCTGGATATTTGCCATCAACCTGGGCTGGTTCCCAGTTTCGGGCATGAAGACGCCAGGGTCCGACTACACCGGCCTGCAGGAGCTGAAGGACCGGCTGTATTATATGTTGCTGCCGCTGATCGCCATGACCTTCTCCTCCCTGGGCGGCATGACCCGCTACACCCGGGCCGCCATGAGCGAGGCACTGAGCTTGGACTGCATCCGCACCGCCCGGGCCAAGGGCCTTCGGGAGCGGGTGGTGGTATACAGCCACGCCTTCCGCAACGCGCTGATCCCCATCATTACGCTGGTGATTGGCTGGTTTACCGGGATTTTTTCCGGCTCTATTGTCATTGAGAACATTTTCGGCCTGAACGGCGTGGGCCGTATCTATATCAATAGTCTGAACGCGAAGGATTTTGAAGTCGTGCTGCTTTTGCAGATGTTCTATGTGATCCTTGGACTGGCGGGCAACCTGGTGGTGGACCTGGCCTACGGTCTGGCCGACCCGCGGGTCCGCGTCAACAAGTAAGGGAGGCGGAAGAGATGAGTGATAAGAGGAATTCTGCCCACAAGGGCTTTGCCCCCTTCCGCTGGCTGGGCCGGATGTTCATGGGCGGATCCAAGGAGGTCCAGGACGATCGGTACGACAGCCCCTCCAAGCAGGCGGTGAAGCGGTTCTTCCGCAGGCCCCTGGCCACCGGCTCGGTGATTGTGCTGGTGGGTATGTTCCTGTTTGTGTTTATCGGTTCCGCCATCTCGCCGGTGGACCTGACTGAGACGGGCAGCGAGATGATGCACGCCAACATGGCCCCCACCATGAGCCTGATGAAGCTGCCCGAGGGCATGAAGGACGGCGTGGTGGATATCTCCTCCCGGGGCACCTTTACCATCGGTGTGGACACTGATGGAAAGGTGTCTATGTGGGGCTACTATTTCAACCCCTCCGGCAAGCCGGAGCGGGATGTGATGAATATCCCGGAGGCAGTGCAGAACAGTAAGATTGTCCATGTGGCGGCCGGTTCCGACCACTGTGTGGCCATTTCCGAGGACGGCCACGTGTACTGCTGGGGTGAAAACGACAACGGCCAGTACGGACATGAGGGCTCCATGGCTGCTGCCGCCCGCAGGCAGCCGGAGGAGCTGATGGGGGACAACACCATCGACGCCTCCGCTGTGCGCCAGCTGATCTGCGGCAACCAGGTGACTGCCATCCTCATGGAGGACGGCACCGTCTACGCCTGGGGCAACGATGGATTGTCCGCCACCAACCTGTCCTCTGTCATCAAGCACGGCAAAAACGAGGGCAAGCTGGAGAAGATCGTATTCACCAACGACGGCATCTACGGCATCGATGAGCACGGGGATTTCGTCTATGGCAAGAGCACCAAGTATAACGTCATCACCGTTCCGGATGAGAACGGGAAAAACGTGGCCACCGATCTGCTGGAATACCTGGGGGACCGCAAGGTGGTGGACATCGCCGCCACCGGCAACGCCCTGGCTCTGGTCACGGATGACGGAGAGATTATCGTGTCCGGTATGAAGGATCCCCTGCCCCAGCTGCTGGAGGACGAGGACGCCGTAGCCGTCAGCGGCGGCACCCGGCACTTTGCCATGCTCACCGACAAGGGCCGGGTGTACGCCTGGGGGCAGAACTACCGCAACCAGTGCAATGTGCCCGATTCCCTCACTCAGGAGGGGGCGGCGGACGCCATTATCACCAGCGGCTTCCAGAACTACGCCTTCAAGGACGGAAGGTATGTGGGCTGCTGGGGCCTGAAGGGCTATATCATGGGCACCGACGAGATGGGCCGGGACGTGTTCAACCGCATCATGAACGGCGGCAAGATGACCATGACCGTAGGCGCGGTGGCCGTCATCATCTCCACCATCATCGGCATCATCGTGGGCTGCATTTCCGGCTATTTCGGCGGTGTTGTGGATCTGCTGCTTATGCGCGTCTGCGAGATCGTGGGCGCCATCCCCTTCCTGCCCTTTGCCCTGTGCCTGTCGGCGGTGTTCCAGTCCAGTGACATCCATGAGGACACCCGGATTGTCATCATCATGGTGATTTTGGGTATCTTATCCTGGACCGGTCTGGCCCGGCTGGTCCGCGGCCAGATCCTGGCCGAGCGCGAGAAGGAATTCGTCACCGCCGCCCGGTCCATGGGTGTGAAGGAGGGGCGCATTGCCTTCCGTCACATCCTGCCCAATATCGTATCCGTCATCCTGGTGACGGTCACCCTGGATTTCGCCAGCTGCATGCTCACCGAGTCCAGCCTGTCCTACCTGGGCTTCGGCGTGCAGCTGCCCCGGCCCACCTGGGGCAATATGCTCAACGGCTCCCGCAACGCCCTGGTCATCCAGTCCTACTGGTGGCGCTGGCTGTTCCCGGCGTTGTTCCTGTCCGTCGTTGTTATCTGCATCAACAGCATCGGAGACACCCTGCGGGATGTCCTTGATCCGAAATCGGAGGTGGAGAAATAATGGCCGACATGCTGCTCGAGGTAAAAAACCTCCACACCTATTTCAAGACCAGAAACGGCACCGTCAAGGCGGTGAACGATGTGTCCTACAGCCTGAAGCCCGGCAAGACCATCGGCATCGTGGGCGAGTCGGGCTCCGGCAAGAGCGTGTCCGCCATGAGCATCCTGCGCCTGCTGGACGCCAACGGCTATATTGCCTCCGGCGAGGTCCTGTTTGAGGGCCAGGACCTGACCAAGCTGTCCATGGACGAGATGTACCACATCCGGGGCAACGCCATCTCCGTCATTTTCCAGGAGCCCATGACCAGCCTCAACCCGGTGTTCACGGTGAAGCGGCAGCTGTCCGAGCCCTTCATGATCCATCAGGGCATGAAGAAGAAGGAGGCGGCGGAGAAGAGCCTGGAGATGCTGCGGGCGGTGCAGATCCCAAACCCTGAGGCGGTGCTCAAGCAGTATCCCCACCAGCTGTCCGGCGGTATGCGCCAGCGGGTAATGATCGCCATGGCCCTGGCCTGCCGGCCCAAGATCCTCATCGCGGACGAGCCCACCACCGCCCTGGACGTGACTATTCAGGCCCAGATCCTCCGGCTGATGAACGAGCTTCAGGAGGAGAACGGCACCTCCATTATTTTCATCACCCACGACCTGGGGGTGATCAACGAGATGGCGGACGACGTGGCCGTCATGTACTGCGGCCAGGTGGTGGAGAAGGCCAGCGCCCGGGTCATCTTCGCCGACAGCAGGATGAGCCACCCCTACACCGAGGGCCTGATGTTCTCCATCCCCCGGCTGGACGCCATCCACAACAAGATCGAACCCATCCCCGGCGCGGTGCCCCACCCGCTGGATCTGCCCAAGGGCTGCAAGTTTGCCCCGCGGTGCAAGTACTGCACGCAGAAGTGTATTGAGGAGGAGCCCGAGCTGTTGGACATGGGGGATGGTCAGCTCATCCGCTGCTTCTATCCCGAAAAGGAGGTGAGGCGCAGTGCAGAACACAAAAAAATTACTGTCAATCAGTAACCTGAAGAAGTATTTCCCCATCGCGAAGACCTCCTTTTTCCAGAAAGAGCAGCTGTATGTCCGGGCCAACGAGGATATCTCCATCGACATCTACGAGGGCGAGACCGTGGGCGTGGTGGGAGAGAGCGGCTGCGGCAAGTCCACGCTGGGCCGCGTGCTGCTCCAGCTCTACCCCCAGACCGCCGGTAATACCATGTATTACGGCTCCACGCTGGACGCCACCACCCCCAAATACGTGATCGACACCCTCCAGCACCTGGACAGGTACAAGGCCAAGCTGCAAAAGGCCAGCGAGAGGGCCGCCGAGCTGAACAAGCAGGTGGAGGCCGTGGGGGAGGAGGAGGCCGACTTCTACCTGCTCCAGGAGCGCAACCTGGCCAGGTGTGACGAGCAGACCTGCCTGAACCACATCGTCACCATCCTGGGCGGCTTTTTCGTCAAGGACGAGGGCGGCAAGGGCCGGGAGCTGATGGAGAAGGTCTACAACGAGAACGTGCAGCGCAACAAGCTGCTGGCCCGGCGGACCGACCTGCGCATTGAGTACGATTTGTGTGTGCAGCGGGGCGATAAGCAGAAATCCGCCGGCCTGAAATCCAAGCTGGACGAGCTGGATGCCCAGATCGGCAGATATGACGAGAGCACCGCCGCCTGCCAGCGGGAGCTGGACGCCCTGCGGGCCCAGAACGCCGGCGACCCGGAGTTTGCCAAGTATGAGGCCATGCGGGACAGCGGGATTGATCTGGCCCGCCTGGAGTACAGCGAGATGCGCCTGCTGCGCAAGGACCTCCAGATCATTTTCCAGGACCCCTATTCCAGCCTGAACCCCCGCATGACCATCGGCCAGATCATCGAGGAGGGTCTGCTGACCCACAAGTTCTACCGCCACGGCTCGGAGCAGATGCGGGAGCACATCCTGTCCACCATGCGGGAGTGCGGCCTTCAGGACTATATGGTCAACCGCTACCCCCACCAGTTCTCCGGTGGCCAGCGCCAGCGTGTGGCCATCGCCCGGGCTCTGGTGGTGAAGCCCAAGTTCATCGTCTGCGACGAGTGTGTCTCCGCCCTGGACGTGTCCATCCAGTCCCAGATCATCAATCTGCTCCAGGAGCTGAAGCAGAAGCAGAACTTGACCTATATGTTCATCTCCCACGACCTGTCCGTGGTGCGCTATATCTCGGACCGCATCTGCGTGATGTACCTGGGCAACATTGTGGAGCTGGCGGAGGCGGAGACCATCTTTAAGGACCCCCGGCACCCCTACACGGTGGCGCTGCTCTCCTCCATCCCCACCACCGACCCGGATAGCCTGTCCAAGGAGCGCATCCTGCTGGAGGGCAATATCCCCAGCCCCATCAGGCCCCCCTCAGGCTGCAAATTCCACACCCGCTGCTATATGGCCTGCGAGAAGTGCAAGCGGGTGCCGCCCCCCCTGCGGGAGGTGGAGCCCGGCCACTATCTGGCCTGTCACTTCCCCGAGCGCAAGCTGGATGAGGAGGGCAATTATCTCTTCGAGCTGCCCAAGATGGAGCGCAGGTCCAGCCGCAGCACAGGGGCGGCGGAGTAGAAGGCCGCAGGACGCTGAGAAGCTGCGCCAACCGCCCCGGCACACATATTCGCCTGGGCGGCAGGCGGGGGCAGAATTGCGGGAGGAGCCGCTATGATTTGGAGACGCTTGAAAGAGATGAAGAAGCCATCCCCGGAGGAGGACGAGGCCTTCCGGAAGGGGATGGAGGGCATGAAGGTGGATTGGAAGGAGCGCCTGCTGATGACGCTCACCGCCTATGTGGTGATTGTGCTGCCCTGCCTGCTGATTCTCCTGGCGCTGTGCCTGCTGGCCATGTGGCTGTTTGGAATCCTGTGAGGACAGCGCAGGCCGCAGAATGAGAAAATGCTTCACCGGGGCCGCCCATCTGGGCGGCCCCGGCTCTTTTTCGACAAAGCGAGCCCCCAGGTCCAAGACCTGGGGGCTGTTGACTGGGCAGGCTTTGCGGGAACCGCCCTGGCCGCTGTGTGCCGGGGCTCAGTCTGCCATGAGGGTCTCCATCTCGTCCAGCAGCTCGCCGAACAGGTCCAAAGCGTCCTGAATGGGCTTGGGGCTGGCCATGTCCACCCCGGCGCCCTTCAGCAGGTCGATGGGGTCCTTGGAGGAGCCGCCGGAGAGGAATTCCAGATAGTCCTTCACGGCGGGAGCGCCCTCCTTCAGGATGCGGCGGGACAGGGCGATGGCGGCGGAGTAGCCGGTGGAGTACTGGTAGACGTAGTAGTTGTAATAGAAGTGGGGGATGCGCACCCACTCCAGGGCGATGCGGTCGTCGGTCATCATATCGGGGCCGAAGTATTTGGCGTTGAGGGCCTTGTACTCCTCGCTGAGCTTTTGGGCGGTGAGGGGGACGCCCTGGGCGTTGAGCTCGCCCAGGCGCAGCTCGTACTCGGCGAACATGGTCTGGCGGTACAAGGTGCCCTTGAACTGCTCCAGGAAGTGGTTGATGAGCCAGGCCCGCTCCCGCTTGTCGGTGGTCTGGCCCAGCAGATGCTCCATCAGCAGCGCCTCATTGCAGGTGGAGGCCACCTCGGCCACGAAGATCACGTAGTCCCGGTACACGGTGGGCTGGGTCTTGTTGGACAGGTAGGAGTGGACGGCGTGGCCCATCTCGTGGGCCATGGTGAACATGCTGTCCAAGTTGTCCTTCTGGTTGAGCAGCACGAAGGGGTGGACCACCACGCCGTTCATATAGGCGCCGGAACGCTTGCCCACGTTCTCGTACACGTCGATCCAGCGGTTGTCAAAGCCCTCCTTGATGATGGCCCGGTACTCCTCGCCCATGGGGGCCAGGGCGTCGTACACGGTGGCCTTGGCCTGGTCGAAGGGGATGACCTTGTCCGCGCCGGACACCATGGGGGCGTAGATGTCGTACATGTGCAGCTCGTCCACGCCCAGCAGCTTCTTGCGCAGGCGGACGTAGCGGTGGAGCTTGTCCAGGTTGGCGTTCACTGTGTCCACCAGGTTGTGGTACACCTGGGGCGGCACCCGGGTGGAGCTGACGGCGGCGGCCAGGGGGGACTCATACTTCCGGGCGGTGGCGAAGAACTGGCGCTGCTTCACCTCGGAGCTGAGCACCGCCGCGGCGGTGTTCTGGAAGCGGCCGCAGGTGTCATAGTACTGCTCGTAGGCGGAGCGGCGCAGCTCCCGGTCCTCGCTCATCTCATAGGGGACGAAGGTGGCGTTGGACAGGGGCAGGGGATTGCCGTCCTTGTCCACCGCGTCGGGGAAGGTAAGGTCGGCGTTGGTGAACTTGGAGTAGATGTCGTCGGGGGCCTGGGCCATTTCCCGGGCGGCGGCCAGCAGCTTCTCCTCCGCATCGGACAGGGTGTGCTCCTTCTTGTCCTGAATGATGGTGAAGTACCGGCGGTACAGCTCCAGCCCCGGCTCGTCGGCGTAGAACTGGTCCAGGGTCTCCTGGGGCAGCTTGAGCAGCTCGGGGGTGGCGAAGGCGATGGCGGCGTTGGTCTCCACCAGCAGGCTCATGGCCTTGCCCGCCATGGCCTGGTACTGGGGCACCCGGGTGTCCTCGTCCTGGCGCAGAGAGGCGTAGCGGTACAGGTTGGCCAGCTTGTCCTCCACCTGCATGAACGCGGTGAGGAACTCATAGAGGGTCTTGGCGCTCTCGCCCAGCCGCCCGGCGTACTGGGGGAGGGTGCGGACCTGGGCCTGGGTCTCGTCAAATTCCTTCTCCCACGCCTCGTCGGTGGGGTAGATGGCGGTGGTGTCCCAGGTGGATTCCACGGGGATCTGGTCGCGCTGGGGGATGGTTTTCGCTTCAGCCATGGAAAAAGCCTCCAATCATTGAATTTGTAAAAATAGCATATCATATTTGTAGGAATGATACAAGCCTTCCGAAAAAATACCTTGGCCCGGACTGGAGGGGACAGCTCCTGTCCGGGCCAAGGTGTGGCAGATGCGGCGATTCAGCACATGGTGCTCTCTCTGGGCATAATCAGGGCAGCGATGATATAAACCCACAGGGACAGCCCCGCGAAGGCCATCAGCAGAACGGTGGCCACGCGGACAACAGTGGGATCGACGCCAAAGTAATGGGCAATGCCTCCGCACACGCCACAGATGATGGCGTCGGGGCCTTCGGTACGGCAGAGACGTTTCATGGTATGAGCTCCTTTCCGATTAGAGACGGCCTAAGCGCAGCCGGTCGAATTCTGCGCGGCCGGTGAGGGAGAATCCAAAGGGATGGATGGGCTGGCAGTGATGGCACATTGCTCTGCCCTCCCGCAGGGCCCGGCATCCCGGTCCGCCAGGACAATCAGGATAGCGAAATCGAGACATGATATCCCTCCCTCAGTACCGGTCCAGCGACAGGCTGCCGCTGATGGTGGTCATGGAATAGCAGGGGCCGGAGCCATCCCCATAGACCGCAAGGCCGTGCTCATAGCGGAGGGGGAAGGCGAAGTCCGTCTCGCCGCTGACGGTCTTGTGCCGCAGGGTGAAGGGGCCCACGTCGGGAATGCGGGCCTCACAGTCGCCGGACTTGGTGGACATCTCCATCACCTCGGGCAGCTGAGAGGTCTCCACGTGGAGGTCCCCGCTCATGGAGCTGCCCAGGAAGCGGCGGATCAGGCCGTCGGTCTCAATGTCGCCGCTGGCGGTTTTGAGCAGGGCGTCGTCCAGCTCGCCGTGGAGGGTGATGTCGCCGCTCATGGTCTCGGCGTGGAGGTCGGCGCAGGCGCCGAACAGCTCCAGGTCTCCGCTGGCGGAGTGGAAGCGCAGCTCCCCGCAGGAGCGCAGATGGCAGTTGAGGTCGCCGCTGGCGGTCTTCACAGTGAGCTGGTCCAGGTCCATTCCGTCGCCGTACAGCTCCACGTCACCGCTGGTGGTGGTGATCCCCAGCAGCTCCCAGTGCCGGCAGGGGAGGGAGAGCTCCACGTCGGCGGAGCCGAAGCCCCGGCGGGAGAAGAAGGAGGAGGAGGCGGTGCGTCCCTCCCGGATGGTGAGCACCCCGTCGGCGGAGCAGGTCACGTCCAGGTCGTCCACGTCGCCGTCAATAATTACCCCGGCGTCGGCGGGCTGGTTGACGTTGATGGTCACATCCCCGGCGATGGTCTGCACCACGATGCCCCGCAGGTCCCTCAGCGCGCCCAC
>CAJUEC010000022.1 GCA_910585155.1 uncultured Oscillospiraceae bacterium | reverse complement strand
AAATCTGCGACAGCAGGCCCTTGGCTTTCAGGGACAGGGACTTGTCCCGCAGGTGATGGTTCGACATCACCGTGTAGCCCTTACTCTTTTCCACGCGGAATACTGGCATGGCTTTCCGCTCCTTTCGGTGTCTGGACATAAAAAAGCGGCGTTCCATCTCCCCGGCAGGGAATATGAACGCCGCTCATGCGCCGATATTCGATTTTTTAGTACATATCATGCTTGTCCGCCGCTCGAAAACCTTGATTTTCCTATACTTTCAGAAGTTACGTTATCTAACCTCAGCTTTCGACCGCCCGAGCTTTCAGCGCATGATCGCCGACATCGAGGCCAGGAGGGTCAACATGGTGATCACCAAGGACCTGAGCCGTCTGGGGCGGGACTACATCCTGACCGGCCACTACATGGAGCGCTACTTCCCGGAGCACCGGGTGCGCTACATCTCCCTGCTGGACGGCATCGACACCGGGGTGGACTCCACCGCCAACGACATCACCCCCTTCCGCGCCATCATGAACGATATGTACGCCAAGGATATCTCCAAGAAGATTTCCAGCGTCAAGCACGACAAGCAGCGCAAGGGGCTGTTCATCGGCGGCAAGCCGGTCTACGGCTATAAGATGCACCCGACGGAGAAAAATAAAATTGTCATCGACGAGGACGCGGCCCCCATGGTGCGGCGGATTTTCGCCATGGCGCTGGACGGCATGAGCTGCCGCCAGATTGCCGCCCAGCTCAACGCGGAGGGTGTCCCCACCCCTGCCGCCTATGCCGGACTCACTGTTGCCAATCCCGGCCCCTATACCGGCCTGTGGAGCAGCGAACGCATTTCCGATCTGCTTCGAAATGAGACCTATATTGGAAGTATGGTCCAGGGCCGCACCCGAAAAATCAGCTATAAGTCCAAGAAGTGTATCAAACAGGACCGCCAGGACTGGGTGGTGGTGGAGGGCACCCATGAGCCCATCATCGACCAGGAGAGCTTCCAAAAGGTACAGGCGCTGGTGGACAGCCGGAAGCACACCCGCAGCCGGACCTATGACTTCCTGCTCAAGGGGCTGATCTTCTGCCACGAGTGCGGCTACCCGCTGGCGGTGCTCAACCGGAAAAACGCGGCGGGGGAGGACCGGCTGTACTTCGTCTGCCGGACCTACCAGCGGTTCACCAAGGCGGGGGTCTGCACCAGCCACACCATCAAGGAGCAGACCGTCACTCAGGCGGTGGTGGAGAAAGTGCGGGAGGTCTGCGGGGCCTATCTGCAAGCGGAACGGCTTCTGCCCCAGGCCAGGAGGGCGGTAGCCAAGGCCCTGGCCGAGGCGGACAACGGGAAGGAGATCAACGCCCTGAAAGCCAAGATCGACAGCCTGACCGCCCATCTGGACAGGGTATACATGGATAAGCTGGGCGGCGTACTGGACGAGGCCGACTTCCAGCGCATCTACGCCAAGGTCAAGGCCGACCGCGCCGCCCTGGAACAGCGGCTCAGCCAGCTGGACCGCCCGGACTACTCCCCCGCCGAGCAGGCCGCCTTGGCAGAAAAATTGACGGAACGGTTCCTGGAAACCGTCTCCGCCAACCGGGAGCTGCTGGTCAGTCTCATCGAACGGGTGGAGCTGACCACCGACAAGCAAATTATCATCAAATTCCGCTTTAAGCGGCTGGAACGCGAGTAAACCCGACACGAAATCACGGACCGCATCGTTTACAATACCGGGGGCGCTATGTATCCCGCATCGAAAAAAAGGCGCTGGAAAAGCTGCGCGTCGAATACGAAAAATGCTGAGAAGCTGGCCGCCGAGGCAGTCGGTGCGGCTTTGCAAAAACGCGCCCTGGACCGATACGTCCAGGGCGCGTTTTCCTATCCGCCGGAGATCTCGGCCTCCAGCCGGAGCAGCCGGCGCTTCACCTCCAGCCCGCAGGCAAAGCCGGTGAGGGCGCCGTTCTTCCCCACCACCCGGTGGCAGGGGGTGAAAATCAGCAGCGGGTTGCGGTGGTTGGCCATGCCCACCGCCCGGGCCGCCCGGGGCCGCCCCACCAACTCGGCAATCTCCCCATAGCTGCGCGTCTGCCCGTAGGGGATGTCCCGCAGGGCCTGCCATACCGCCTGCTGGAACTGGGTCCCATGGGGGGAGAGGGGGACCGAAAAGGCCCTTCGCGCCCCGGCAAAATACTCCTCCAGCTCCGCCGCGGCCCAGGCGGTCAGCGGGGTTTCCCCCTCCTCCGTCTCCAGAAAAGCGCCTTTCCCCCGCACAAACACCCAGCTCAGCCCCTGCCCGTCGTCCACCAGCCCCAGCGTGCCGATGGGTGTGTCCCGGTACAGCACCCGCCCGGGGGCCCTCTTCTCCCCGCTCATTGCGGGTTGAGCTCCAGGTACTCCCGGTCGATGTGGCTGTCCACCTGCATGGCAAGCTCCAGGGCGTCGTTGCAGCCCATTTTCTTGTTTCGGTTGTTCATGGCGGCCACCTCGATCACCACGGCCAGATTCCGCCCCGGTCGCACCGGGATGGTCAGCGTGGGCACCCGCACATCCAGCAGGGTGGTGAAGTGCTCGTCCGCCCCCAGGCGGTCGTATACCTTGCCGTCCTTCCAGTTCTCCATCTCGATCACCATATCAATGGCGCTGTCAAACTTCACCGCGGACATGCCGAACAGCCGGCGCACGTCCACCACTCCAATGCCCCGCAACTCCATATAATAGCGGATGAGCTCCGGCGCGGTGCCCACCAGCCCCCCGCTGGGGTTGCGGCGGATCTCGATGGCGTCGTCGGCGATGAGGCGGTGGCCCCGCTTCACCAGCTCAATGGCGGTCTCGCTTTTGCCAATGCCCGACTCCCCCGCCAGCATGACCCCCTCGCCGTACACCTCCACCAGTACGCCGTGGCGGGTGATGGTGGGGGACAGGGCGGTGCGCAGATAGGCGATCAGGGTGCTCATGATGTTGGCCGTATTCTCCTGGGTGCTCAAGATCACCTGCTGGTGCTTTTTGGCCATCTCCATGCACTCCGGGTAGGGCTTCAGCCCCCGGGCAAACATCACCGCGGGGGTGTGGTAGGAGAACAGGGTGTCAAACACCGCCGCCCGCTTTTCCGGGGAGATGCCCTCCAGGTAGGAGATCTCCACCAACCCCAGCAGCTGCATCCGCTCCCGGTCAAAATAATCGAAGAAGCCGGTGAGCTGGAGTCCGGGCCGGTTCACGTCCTCAATGGTGAGCAGCCTCTCCCGATAGCCCTCCGGGCCGTACAGCACGTCCAGATGGAACTTGTCGATAATGGTGCCCAGCTTGATCCCTGTCTGATTTGCCACCGCGGTCACGCTCCTTTTGTGTGATGTCGTCGCCCCCTATTTTAACACATCCCTCTCCCGAAAAAAATAGGAAATCCATCAAATTCACACTTGATTTTTTCCCTCCCCTATGGTAGCATAATGTAGTTATCGTTTGAGCGAATTCCAACCAGCGAGGAGGTTAGTCAATATGGCCAAATGCGAGTTTTGCGGCAAGGGCGTGAACTTCGGCATCCAGGTGTCCCACTCTCACCGCCGCTCCAATCGTCCCTGGAAGCCCAACGTCAAGCGCGTCAAGGCTGTGGTGGACGGCGCTCCCAAGCACGTCTATGTGTGCACCCGCTGCCTCCGCTCCGGCAAGGTCACCCGGGCCGTTTGATTCCATAGGGAAGCAGGATTGGACTCCGCGCAGTGCGCGGAGTCCAATTTTTTTGCCCCATCCAGAGACGCGGGTACGGTGTGCGGCCCGATTGCAGGCACAGGCTCGGAAACGCTCTCAGCAAAAAGACCTGGGCCGCCCAATGGGCGGCCCAGGTTCTTCTTTATCCCACGTTTCCGGTCATATCTACCCGTCCAGGTCGAAGGGGGCCGTTTCCCTGCCCTGGGGCTCCGCGTCCCCCTCAAAGGGCAGCTCGTCGGGCACAGCCGGGACCATGTTCTGGCGGTACTGCATCTCCGCCCACTGCTCTTTGGTAATCAGCAGCTGCCGGGGCTTGGACCCCTCAAAGGGCCCAACCACGCCCTTTTCCTCCATCTGGTCCACCAGGCGGGCGGCCCGGCCGTAGCCCAGCTTCAGCCGCCGCTGGAGCATGGACACCGATGCCTGACCCACCTCCAGCACCACGTCGATGGCGGCGGGGAGCAGCTCGTCGTAGTCGTCCCCGCCCCCGGCGGAGGGGTCGGATCCGCCCACGCCCTTGGCCGCCTTGTCCTTGTCCTCGGCGTTCTTCTCGATCTCGTGCATCACCGCCTCATCGTACTGGGCGGAGGTCCCGTCCTTGATGAAGTCCACCACGTTGGCCACCTCCTCCTCGGTGATGAAGCAGCCCTGGACCCGGAGCTTGTCCTGCCCCAGGGGGGCGTACAGCATGTCCCCCTTGCCCACCAGCTTCTCCGCGCCGGTGGTGTCCAGAATGATGCGGGACTCCAGGCTGGAGGCCACCGCAAAGGCGATGCGGCTGGGGATGTTGGCCTTCATCAGGCCGGTGATCACGTCGGCACGGGGACTCTGGGTGGCGATGACCAGGTGCATCCCCGCCGCCCGGCCCATCTGGGCCACCCGGCAGATGGACTCCTCCACCTCCTTGGCGGCCACCAGCATCAGGTCGGCCAGCTCGTCGATGACCACCACAATCTGGGGCATGGAGTCCAGGTCCTCCCGCTGGGCGGCGTGCTTGTTGTAGGAGGCCAGGTCCCGGGTCCCCACCTCGGAAAACCTCTGATAGCGCTTCATCATCTCGCTCACCGCCCACTGCAGGGCCCCCGCCGCCTTCTTGGGGTCGGTGACCACGGGGATGAGCAGGTGGGGGATGCCGTTGTACACGCTCAGCTCCACCATCTTGGGGTCCACCATGATGAGGCGGACCTCCTCGGGGGTGGCCTTGTACAGCAGGGAGATGATGAGGGAGTTGGTGCACACCGACTTGCCCGAGCCGGTGGTGCCGGCGATGAGCATATGGGGCAGCTTGGCGATATTGCCCACGATGGCGCTGCCGCTGATGTCCTTGCCCACGGCAAAGGACACCTTGGAGGGGCTGTCGGTGAAGGCCTTGGACGCCAGCACGTCCCGGATGCACACCGGGCTCACCTGCCGGTTGGGCACCTCGATGCCCACGGTGGAGATCTTCTCCGGAATGGGGGCCACCCGCACCGCGGAGGCCCCCAGGGCCAGGGCGATGTCGCCGGACAGGTTGGTGATCTTGTTCAGCTTCACCCCCTGGTCCAGCTCCAGCTCATACCGGGTGACGGCGGGGCCCCGGATCACGTTGACGATGCGGGCGCTCACCCCAAAGGACTGGAGTGCGTCCTGAAGGCGCTGCTGGTTGGCGTGGAGCTCCCCCTCCGCCGCGCCCGTCCCGCCGCCCCGGCCCTCGTTGAGCAGGGAGACGGGGGGATAGCGGTAGACGGAGGCGTCCAGCTCCATGCCCGCCTCGATCTCCCGGGCCATCTCCTCCTGGACCTGGGCCCGCTCCTCCTCCTTGGACCGCTTGGGGGGCGCGGGCTCCCGGATCACCGGAGGGGGCACCGGCTCGTCCCGCAGCGGGGTGGGGGCGGGGGGCGGGATCAGGTCGTCCACCCGCTCCGGGACCGGAGCGGCGGGCTCCGGCCTGGGGGTGCGGGGGGGCTCCTTCATGGGGCGCAGCTCGGGCACATCCTCGTATTCCGGGGGCTCCTCCTCCAGAACGGGGCGCTCCTCCCGGCCGGGGGCCACAGCCCCCGCCACCTTGTCAAACAGGGATTTTTTCCGCACCGTGGCCACCGGCTCGGTGGGCTTTTTGGCCAGCAGCGGCCCGTCGTCCACCGGGATGTCGATGGCCCCCCGGCGGCGGGCGGACTCCGCCGGCTGCTCCCGCTGGGCGGGCCGGCGGGGAGGCGGCTCGGGGTAATCCTCCGGGTCGTACTCCACCCGGCTCTCCCGCCGCTCCTGGAGATAGTCCAGGATGTCCGACGGGGTGAGGCGCAGGGCGCACAGCGCCGCCGCCGCGATGAGCAGCAGCAGGATCACCGCCGCCCCCACGGTGGTGAAGGCGAAGCGGAAGGCCATGGCCAGCACGCCGCCGACCACGCCGCCGCAGCTCACCGCCCTGCCGTCCTTCCACAGCAGGCCGAACAGGGCCCAGCCCCACTGGTACTCCGTCCCACACAGCAGCAGATGGAGGGCCGCCCCCGCCAGCACGGGCAGGGCCAGCACCCCCGTCAGGCGCAGGCGGACGGGCCGGCCCCGGTGAAAGATGAGGATGGCCCCGGCGGCCAGCAGCAGGGGCGGGGCGATGTAAAAGCCGTAGCCGCACAGCCCCTTGAGCAGGTTGCAGAACAGGGCGATCACCGCGCCCTCGTCCGTTTTGAAGTAGCCGATGGCGCCGAACAGGGCCAGCAGCAGGAACACCGCCCCGCCCAGCTCCCGGCGGTAGGGCTTCTTCTGGGGGGCGGACCTGCGGGACGAGCTCCGCCCCCGGGACTGGGACGCGGTCCGCTTGCCGCCGGTTTTGCCGGAGCCCGCGCCCGACCCCCGGCCCTTCGCGCCGCCGGATGTTGAAGTTTTCTTTTGTGTGGAAGCCATTCAGGAATCCTCCCGTTTTTCTCTTGCGGATTGGCCGGGGCTCACGCGAAGAAGCTGGCCACCAGGGCCACCGCCCCCACGCCCCAGCAGTAGTAGGCGAACTTGCCGAACTTCCCCTTGTCCGCCAGCAGCTTGACCAGGCCGATGGAGAAGTACCCCACCACTCCGGCCACCGCCATGCCCGCTAAGTACATGGGCAGCAGCTCCATGTCCACCCCGCCGGCGCCGGCCACCTTGACCACCTTCAGCAGAGTGGCCCCCAGCACGGCGGGCAGGGAGAGCAGGAAGGAGAAGCGCACGGCGAAATTCCGTTCGAAGCCCAGGGCCATCCCGGCGGCGATGGTGGTGCCGGAGCGGGACAGGCCGGGGATGGTGGCCATGCCCTGAGCCAGGCCCACCAGCAGCACGTCCCGCACGGTGGCGGTGCGTGCGGTCTTTTTCCCGCCCCCGTACTGGTCGGAGAGAAAGAGGATGCACCCGGTCAGCAGCAGCATCAGGGAGACAAACATGGGGTTCGCCCCCATCCCCTCCACCAGGTCGTCAAAGGGCAGCACCAGGAACAGGGGCAGGGTGCCCAGAATCAGCATCAGGATCATCCGCCGGGCCTCCGGCGGCCTGCCCTTCTCCCTGCCGCCCTTGGAGGCCAGGGAGCCCACCCAGCGGAAGAACTCCACCGCCATGTCCGCGATGTCCTGCCGGTACACCACGCACACCGCCACCAGGGTGGCGAAGTGGAGCAGGATGTTGTACAGCGTGTCCGGCTCCTCCATGCTGAAGAAATGCTGGAGCAGGGACAGGTGCCCCGAGCTGGAGATGGGCAGGAACTCCGCCACCCCCTGTACGATGCCCAAAATTAACGCCATCCAAAAGGTCATACGCTCACCTCATTTCAAATCACCGCCCAGGGGCGGTATGGAATCAATATAATATATTACCACATCCCGCCGGGAAATTCCAGTGGCAATTGCGCGGCGGTCCCCCGCCGGACGTGGAACGTCTTTGTATATTTTGCCGCCGGGAAAATGGCCGGCCCAGCTTGCTTTTTTCCCGGCGATTTGCTACACTAAAGCAAATTGCCCCTTTGGGAGGAGATACATATGATCACTGTCAACAGCAGTCCCGTCCGCTTCAATCGCGGGCGTTTCATCCCCGCAGACGCCCCCCGGGGCCGGGAGGGCGCCATGGCCCACGCCATCCTCATGGCCCACAACACCTCCGGCAGCTTGGACCGGCTTTCCATCCGCTTCGACGCCATGGCGTCCCATGACATCACCTACGTGGGCATCATCCAGACCGCCCGGGCCTCCGGGATGAAGGAGTTCCCCCTGCCCTACGTGCTCACCAACTGCCACAACTCCCTGTGCGCCGTGGGGGGCACCATCAACGAGGACGACCACGTGTTCGGCCTGTCCGCCGCCAAGAAATACGGCGGCGAGTTCGTCCCCGCCCACCAGGCCGTCATTCACTCCTATATGCGGGAGCGGTACGCCGCCCCCGGCAGCATGATTCTGGGCTCCGACTCCCACACCCGGTACGGCGCTTACGGCTGCATGGCCATCGGCGAGGGCGGCCCGGAGCTGGCCCGCCAGCTGCTGCGCAAGACCTACGACATCGCCTACCCCAGGGTGATCGCCGTCTACCTCACCGGCGCGCCCCGGCCCGGGGTGGGGCCCCAGGACGTGGCCCTGGCCCTGGTGGGGGCCACCTTCAAATCCGGAGCGGTGAAGAACGCCGTGCTGGAGTTCTTCGGCCCCGGCGTGGCGTCCCTCTCCATGGACTACCGCTCCGGCATCGACGTGATGACCACCGAGACCACCTGCCTGTCCTCCGTGTGGCAGACCGACGAGCAGACCAAAGCCGCCCTCACCCTGCTGGGCCGGGGGGACAGCTACCGGGAGATGGCCCCGGCGGAGGGCGCGTATTACGACGGGGTTGTCACCGTGGAGCTGGACAAGGTGGAGCCCATGATCGCCCTGCCCTTCCACCCCTCCAACGCCTATACCATCAGAGCGTTCAAGGCCAACATGGCCGACCTGCTCCACCAGGCGGACGTGGACGCGGCGGAGCAGCTGGGGGTGAAAAACGCCCCCTCCTTGGTAAACAAGATCGTCAACGGCCAATTTAAGGTAGACCAAGGGGTGATCGCCGGCTGCTCCGGCGGCACCTACCAGAACCTGAAGCGGGCCGCCGAGATCCTCAAGGGCTGCTCCACCGGCTCCGGGGCCTTCTGGCTGTCCTGCTACCCCGGCTCCATGCCCATCAGCCTGGAGCTCACCAAAAACGGCTATATCGCCCAGCTGATGGCAGCCGGGGCCTCCATCCGCTCCTGCTTCTGCGGGCCCTGCTTCGGGGCAGGGGACGTGCCCGCCAACGGGGCCTTCTCCATCCGCCACTCCACCCGCAACTTCCCCAACCGGGAGGGCTCCAAGCCTGGGGACGGCCAGATCTCCTATGTGGCCCTCATGGACGCCCGCTCCATCGCCGCCACCGCCCGGATGGGCGGCGTGCTCACCGGGGCGGACGAGCTGCCCGACGTGCCCGCCGACCGGGCGGACGAGCAGTGGAGCTATGACGATTCCGCCTACCAGTCCCGGGTCTATTTCGGCGTGGGCAAGCCCCAGCCGGACGCCCAGCTGGTGTTCGGCCCCAACATCGCCGACTGGCCGGAGCAGATCCCCCTGCCGGAGGACCTGCTGCTCACCGTGTGCGCCGCCATCTACGACCCGGTGACCACCACCGACGAGCTGATCCCCTCCGGGGAGACCTCCTCCTACCGCTCCAACCCCCTGCGGCTGGCCCAGTTCACCCTGAGCCGGAAGGACCCCCAGTACGTCCCCCGGGCCAAGGCGGTCCAGGCGGTGGAGCAGCTGCGCCGCACCCATCCGGAGGCCCCCCAGGTCAAGGAGGCACTGGAGGGCTACGACCCCGCCCGCACCGGGCTGGGCTCCCTGGTGATGGCCCTGAAGCCCGGCGACGGCTCGGCGAGAGAACAGGCCGCCTCCTGCCAGCGGGTGCTGGGAGGGTGCGCCAACATCGCCGGGGAGTACGCCACCAAGCGCTACCGCTCCAACGTGGTGAACTGGGGAATGCTGCCCTTTGTGGCCGAGGGGCTGAAGGCGCTGAACCTCCAGCCCGGAGACCGGGTGCACCTACCCGGCATCCGCGCCCTGCTGGAGGGGGAGGGGGAGGAAATTGCCGCCACCGTCATCCAGGACGGGACCGACGGCCCCACCGCCCGGGCCGTGACCCTCACCCTGCCCGGCCTGACCAGGGAGGAGAGAGAGATTATCCTGGCCGGCTGCCTCATCAACTACTACACGGAGGACTGAACATGGAGCTTGAGCTGTATATCCCCAAGCTGGAGGACCTCTGGTTCTACCAGAAAATGATGGCCGACCCCGCCACCATGTCCTACAACATAGGCTACGACCCCTGGCCCGGCTACCACAAGGACACGGGCTGCATCGACTTCCCCCGGGAGGAGTGGGAGGAGTGGTACGCCCGGATGGTGGGCCAGGAGCCGGAGCGGTTCTACGCCTACATCCGGCGCAGGTCCGACGGGGAGTGGCTCGGCGACGTCTGCTTCCACTACACGCCGGACAAGGACTGGTGGGACATGGGCATTGTGATCTACGCCCCCTACCGGGGGCAGGGGTACGCCGCCCCCGCCCTGCGCCTGATGCTGGACCACGCCTTCCGGGTCTGCGGCATCAGCCGCATCCACAACTACTTCGAGACCACCCGGGAGGCCGCCTGGAAGGCCCACCTGGCGGCGGGCTTCCGGGACGCGGGCACGGTGGACGGCATCCGCCACCTGATGCTGACCAAGGAGGAGTACGCGCGGCTCAGATGATATGGGAAAACTGAGATAAGAGATGTCCCCCGGCGTAAGCCGGGGGACATCTCATTTGTCCGCTCAGATGTATTTTTCCACGATGGCGTTCAGCTCGTCCCAGTGCGCCTCCATGTCCGCCACCAGCTTGCACTGGGTGCGGGCCCGGTCCAGGTTCTGGCCGGGGCGGCTGATGTGGAAATAGCCGTCCCCCTCCAGATGATCGGTGAGGAAGCGGATCCCGCACTCCAGGGTCATCAGCTTGGCCCCCCAGGGGAGGAACCGGACCTCCGCCGGGGTCAGGGAGCCCTCCGCCCCCTCCAGGAAGGCGGCGGTGTAGATGTCGAAGAGCTCCACGTCCAGATTGACCTTGGACAGGTCCCGCTCGTCCTCGGCGCTGTGGTTGGCACCGAAGCGGATGGAGTCGCCAAAGTCGTTGATGGCCAGCCCGGGCATGACGGTATCCAGATCAATGACGCACAGGGCCTTCCCCGTCCGGCTATCCACCAGCACGTTGTTCAGCTTGGTGTCATTGTGGGTCACCCGCAGGGGAAGCACCCCATCCCGCAGGGCCTGGAGGGCCACCGAGCAGTCCGCCTCCCGGTCCAGCATGAAGCGGATCTCCTCCTGGCAGTCCTTGGCCCGGCCCATGGGGTTGGCGGCCACCGCCGCCTTCAGCTTGCGCAGGCGGTCCTCGGTGTCGTGAAAATGGGGGATGGTCTCATGGAGGGTATGGGCGGGGTAGTCCCGCAGCAGCCGCTGGAACCGGCCGAAGGCCCGGCCGGAGGCAGCGAACAGCTCAGGCGTCTCCGCCGCCTGGTAGCACACCGTGTCCTCCACAAAGAGGAACGCCCGCCACACGCCGCCGGCGCTGTCGGTGAAGCGGTCCCCGCCGCTCCGGGGGCTCACCACCGTCAGGGTCTCCCGGACCGGGTCGCCCCCCTGCCGCGCGATCTCTCGGGCCAGGTACTCGGTGACGTTTACAATGTTCTCCATCAGCTGGTCCGGCCGCTTGAAGGCGGCGGCGCTGATGCGCTGGAGGATAAACCTGCGCCGTTCTCCCCCCGGCTGGGGCACATCCACCCGGAAGGTGTCGTTGATGTGGCCCTCCCCAAACCGGACCGCGCTGTCCGCAGCTCCTCCAAAGTCATAGGCCTCCAGCACTTCGTTCAAGGTCTGCTCTGCCTGTACCATGGTCCTTCCTTCCCTTCTGGGCGGTATGTCCGCCTATTTTTGGGGCTTTCAGCCCTTATACCCGTTGGGATTGCCCGACTGCCACTTGTAGGAGGAGGCGCACATCTCCTCAATGCCCAGCTTTGCCTCCCAGCCCAGCTCCTCCCGGGCCTTGGCGGGGTCGGCGTAGCACACCGCGATGTCGCCGGGACGGCGGCCCTCCACCACATAGGGCAGGGTCTTGCCGCAGGCCTTCTCGTAGGCGTGGAGCACCTCCAGCACGGAATACCCCTTGCCGGTGCCCAGATTGCACACGAACAGGCCGCAGCCGGTCTCCAGCTTCTTCAGCGCCGCCACGTGGCCCTGCGCCAGGTCCACCACGTGGATATAGTCCCGCACGCCGGTGCCGTCGGGGGTGGGGTAGTCGTCTCCGTAGACGTGGAGCTTCTCCAGCTGGCCCACCGCCACCTTGGCGATATAGGGCACCAGGTTGTTGGGGATGCCGTTGGGGTCCTCCCCCATCAGACCGGACTCGTGGGCGCCGATGGGGTTGAAGTAGCGCAGCAGCGCCACGTTCAGCTCGGGGTCGGCGGCGCAGATGTCGGACAGAATGCGCTCCTGGAACAGCTTGGAGGTGCCGTAGGGGTTGGTGGTGCCGCCGGTGGGGAAGTCCTCCCGGATGGGGACGGTGGCGGGGTCTCCGTACACGGTGGCGGAGGAGGAGAAGACGAAATTCTTCACCCCATGGCGGCGCATGGCCTGGAGCAGGTACAGGGTGCTGATGAGGTTGTTGGAGTAGTACTCCAGGGGCTTGGACACGCTCTCCCCCACCGCCTTCAGCCCGGCAAAATGAATGACCGCGTCGATGTCGGGGTGCTGGGCGAACAGGGCCTCCACCTCGTCCTCATGGCACAGCTCCGTCTTGACAAAGGGGACGGGCTTCCCGGTGATCTTCTCCACGCGGCTCAGGGCCTCCCGGCTGGAGTTCACCAGATTGTCCGCCACCACGATCTCATAGCCCGCGCTGAGAAGCTCCACGCAGGTATGGCTGCCGATATAGCCGGCGCCGCCGCAGACCAGAATAGACATATAGACGCGCTCCTTTATCATGTGATTATTTTGGATGTCCCTCCCAGGGGCCGGATTGTCCCAGCCAGCCTTATTATACCTGGGCTTCAGAAAAATGGGAATAGCAATCTTGCGTATTTTTTATGGAAAATTACTTTTTTATTCCCCGGACCGGCGGCGCTTGCGGTATTCCATGGGGCTCATCCCCTCCAGCCGCCGGAAGCTCTGGGAGAAATAGCTGGAGGAGGAGAAGCCCAGGATCTGGGCGATCTGAGACAGGGAGTGGTCCGTCTCGGCCAGCAGGAAGCGGCTCTCCTGGATGCGCCGGGAGATCAGGTAGCTGATGGGGGAGGTGTTGAACTCCCGGCGGAAGGTGTGGGAGAGGTAGTACTTGTTGATGTGCACCACCCCGGCCAGCTGGTCCAGGGTGAGGTTCTCCTTGAAGTGGTTGTCGATGTACCGCCGTACGATGCCGCACTCCCGGTTGGACCCGGCCCCGGCGGGGGCGGTGTCGGACAGGGCGAAGTCGTCCCGCCGCCGCAGGCGCAGCAGAATGACCTCCAGCAGGTGCTGGCAGATCTCGTCGCAGCCCTCCCGGGGCTCCCGGCTCTCCTGGATGAGGGTGCGCAGGCAGCCGGAGACCGCGTCCTCCGCGATCAGGTGCAGCAGGGCGTAGCCGTTCACGTCCGCCCGGGTCTCCAGCCCCTCCACCCCCAGCACCACGTACTCCATCGGGCTGCCCTTCTGGCTGGTCTCGGTGTGGGGCACCCCGGCGTTCACCACCATCAAATCGCTGATGGCCACGGGGAAGCGCTCCTCCCGGATGAGGAAGTACCCCCGGCCCCCGGTGATGAAAAACAGCTCCGCGCAGGTGTGGGAGTGGAGCTGGGAGGTCCACTCCTGGCTGTAATGGGTGTAGGTCACATACCGCAGGCGGGGGCGCCTGCGGCTCCCCTCTGCGCCCTCGAGGGCGCGCTCCGCCTCCGGCAGAATGTATTGATGGGTGCTCACCGCTCTCCCCCCTCGCCGCAAGATTACGCAAAACGCGACCGCCATGCCTTGAATCCCATTATAGCGGCTTTTTCCCCATTGTGCAACTCCCCAAAAAAGCTTTTCCTGCCCTCCGATATTTCCGCCTGTATTTTTTCCCATCCCAGGCCCACGCAGTCAAAACCAGAGATTTTGCCCAAAATTCAAGCGTCTTATCTCGCCCTTTTGCGTCATTATGCAAAAGAACGCAAGATCTATAAAAACTGAAGCAACAATCGAATTGTTAAATGGAGGAAAAGCGTTTACCTTTAACCTTGTAAGGCGCGGGGGTCCTTCTCCCCGCCACACCTGTCACTTTTAGGAATGGAGGAAAAACAATGAAAAAGATCCTGAGCGTGCTCCTGGCCGCCGTCATGGTGATGGCCATGCTGGCCGGCTGCACCAGCAACAACCCCCCCGCCAACAGCACCGCTCCCAGCACCAACAGCACCGCCCCCAGCACCAACAGCACCGCTCCCGACGACCAGGGCAACGAGCCCGCGGGCAAGCAGTACGAGGGCGTGAACCTGACCATGTGGTCCATGTGGAACTCCGACGAGCCCCAGGGCAAGGTCATCCAGGAGGCGGTCGCCGCCTTTGAGGAGAAGACCGGTGCCAAGATCACCGTGGAGTGGAAGGGCCGCTCCGTCAACGAGATTCTGTCCGCCTCTCTGGAGTCCGGCGAAAAGTTCGACATCTTCGAGGACGACTATCAGCGCATCGCCAACATCTATAAGGATTACACCTACGACTTGACCGACATGGCCAAGGCCGCCGGTTATGCCGACCACAGCTACGCCTGCTTCAACGACACCGTGGTTGAGTGGACCACGGAGCGGGATGAGAACGGCAACGTGACCAAGGAAGGCTTCCTGAACAGCATCGCCGAGCAGCCCCAGGTGGGCGGCATCTTCTATGACAAGGATGCCTTTACCAAGGCCGGCGTCACCGCCGAGCCCAAGACTTGGACCGAGTTCCTGGACGTGTGCCAGAAGCTGAAGGATGCGGGCATCGCCCCCATCGCTCAGGACAGCGCCTACGCCGACTTCGCTTTCTATCACCAGCTGGTCCGCCACCTGGGCGAGGACAAGATCACCGAGCTGGACACCAACGGCGGCTGGGCCAATGACGCGGGCGCCGTGGCTGCGGCCCAGGAGATCATCGACCTGGTGAACGCCGGCTACTTCGCCGACGGTGCTCCCGACGAGTACCCCAGCAGCCAGAACAAGATCGGCTTCGGTCAGGCTGCCATGATCGTGTGCGCCAACTACGTCACCGCCGAGGTGAACGGCGCCACCGGCACTGAAATCAACTGGGGCCTGTTCAATTATCCCGCCGTGGACGGCGGCGTGGACAACGGTTCCGCTTACATCGGCACCAACTCCCTGGCCATCACCTCCTATACCGAGAACGCTCAGGCCGCTTTTGACTTCATCATGTTCCTGACCTCCGGTGAGATGGACCAGAAGATGGCTGACACCGCCGCTCAGATTCCCGCCGACTCCCGCAACACCGCCCCCGCCAATCTGACCGGCACCATTGAGACCCTGCTGTCCGCCGACTCTCCCATGACCTGGTGCAACGGTTTCAACGCCCGTGACGACCTGAAGACCAGCATCAAGTCCACCATCGTGGAGCTGTTCGAAGGCAAGTTCACCACCGGCGAGGACTTCTGCAAGGCCCTGGACGCCCTGTATTAAGCAACGTCGTAAAAACAGGCGGCGCCCCTTGGCGCCGCCTGTTTTTTAGAACCTGCATTCACGACCTCAAACACCCTCCAGGCGGGAGTTTCGATTGTGAATGCAGGTCCTTATCCCCCGTCAGAAAGGAGAGAGCCGCATGAAAAAAAACAAGTCCATGATCTTCTGGTTCTGCCTGCCCGCCCTGCTGTCCCTGCTCATCATGTTCGTCTATCCGGTGTGCCGCACGGTGGCCATGAGCTTTTTCCAGGTGGAAAGCCTCACCGCTTCCACGGCGGACTGGAGCTTCTACGGCCTGAACAACTATCTGAAGATCTTCAAGAGCCAGAGCTTCCTCACCTCCATGCAAAATATGCTGATGATCTGGGTGGTGGGCGGTGTGTTCACCCTGGCCCTGGCCATGCTGATGGCGGTTGTGGTCACCAGCGGTATCCGGGGAAAGAAGTTCTTCCGGGCCGCCATCTACATGCCCAACATCATCAGCGCCGTGGCCCTGGCCACCATGTGGATCCAGTACATTTTCCAGTATGACCATGGCCTGCTCAACGAGATCGTCATGCTTTTCGGCGGCGACAAGATCAAGTGGCTGGGCAGCGACATCAAATTCTGGGCCATGACGGCCTCCTTCATTTTCGGCAGCGTGGGCTACTATATGCTCATCTACATCAGCGGCATTGAGGGCATCCCCCAGGACCTGTTCGAGGCCGCCACCATTGACGGAGCCAGCAAGGGTAAGCAGTTCTTCTCCATCACCCTGCCCCTGCTGAAAGGGGTCATCAAGACCTCCGTCACCTTCTGGAGCATCAACACCACCACCTTCTTCCTGTGGACCAAGATGTTCTCCCCCATCGACACGGAGCAGTCCACCATTGTACCGGTGGTCTACCTGTACGACACGGTGTTCGGCGGAAAGGGTGTCATCAACCGGGACGCGGGCGCGGGCGCCGCGGTGGGCGTGGTGCTGACGCTGATCATCATCGCTGTCTACGTGGTCACGGAGCGCCTGTTCCGGGGCAGCGACCTGGAATATTGAGAGAGGAGGGCGCGGCATGAAAAAATTTAATTGGAAAAAAGAGGTTCGGCTCCTGCCCGGCTATCTCATCGTGGGCATCTGGGTGCTGTTCACCGCAGTGATGCTGTTTTGGATCCTGGGGGCCAGCCTGTCCACCTCCCGGGAGATTTTCTCCGGCGAAGTCCTCAAATTTGCAAGCGGCTTCCATTTTGAAAATTACGTCACCGCCTGGCAGGTGCAGAACGTGTCCGTCTTCTTCGGCAACTCCCTGCTCTACTCTGTGGTCTCCTGTGTCGGTGTGCTGGCCATCGCCGCCCCCGCCGCCTACGTGCTCTCCCGCTGGCAGTTCCGGGGCGGTACGGCGCTGCGCATTGGTCTGGTCATCGCCATGAGCGTGCCCGTGGTCATGATCATTATGCCCATCTACGCCCTGGCCACCCAGTGGGGCATCAAGGGCCGGCTGCTGCTGGTGATCCTGTACATCCTCATGCGGGTGCCGTACACCACCATCTATCTGCTGGACTTCTTCTCCACCCTGTCCCGCACCTATGAAGAGGCGGCCTACCTGGACGGCTGCTCCGGCCCCAACACCTTCCTGAGGATCATGCTGCCGCTGGTGCAGCCCGCCGTCATCACGGTGACCATTTTCAACTTCATGTCCGTGTGGAACGAGTTCTTCATGGCCCTGATTTTTACCACCAGCGAGGCCACATACCCCGTTGGCGTGGGCCTGCTGAACATCATCAACTCCATGAAGTACACCGGCAACTACGGCGGCATGTTCGCGGCTGTCATCATCGTGTTCCTGCCCACCTTCCTGCTGTACATCTTCATGTCTGAAAAGATCATCGCCGGCGTAACGGGCGGCGGCGTCAAGGGATGACCCCTGGTTTGGAGGATTCAATGAGCGAAGAACAAAAATTTGGCCGGGTCACCATCCCCACCGATGTGGACGTGGTGCCCGAAACCCTGGAACTGCTGAAGCGCTGGGGGGCGGACGCCATCCGGGACTGTGACGGCACCGACTACCCCGAGGCCCTCAAGGGAGTGGACGCCAAGGTCTACTCCACCTATTACACCACCCGGAAGGACAACGCCTGGGCCCGCGCCAACCCCGACGAGGTGCAGCAGTGCTACATCACCACCGGCTTCCGCACCGCCCCGGGCGGGGCGCTGTCCATCCCCCTGATGCAGGGCATCTCCCCCGAGCTGCTCCAGGTCAATACCCGGGACGACATCAAGCGCTGGTGGGAGGTGGTGGACCGCACCACCGGCCAGCCCCTTCCCCCCGCCGCCTGGCGGTATGAGGAGGAGACGGGCTGCGTGGTCATCGACGCGCCCGAGGCCTTCCACGAGTACAGCGTCAGCTTCCTGGCCTACCTCATCTGGGACCCGGTGCACATGTACAACGCCGTCACCAACGGCTGGACCGACTTTGAGCACCAGATCACTTTTGACGTGCGCCAGCCCAAGACCCACAAGTTCACCATGGAGCGGCTGCGGAAATTCATCGCCGACCACCCCTATGTGGACGTGATCCGCTACACCACCTTCTTCCACCAGTTCACCCTGATCTTCGATGAGCTGAAGCGGGAGAAATATGTGGACTGGTACGGGTACTCCGCTTCGGTGTCCCCCTACATCCTGGAGAAGTTTGAGCGGGAGGCGGGCTACAAATTCCGCCCTGAGTTCATCATCGACCAGGGGTACTACAACAACCAGTACCGCACCCCCTCCAAGCAGTTCAAGGACTTCATGGCCTTCCAGCGCCGGGAGGTGGCCGCCCTGGCAAAGGAGATGGTGGACATCACCCACGAGCTGGGCAAGGAGGCCATGATGTTCCTGGGCGACCACTTCATCGGCACCGAGCCCTATATGGACGAGTTCAAGACCATCGGCCTGGACGCGGTGGTGGGCAGCGTTGGCAACGGCTCCACCCTGCGCCTCATCTCCGACATCCCCGGGGTTCGGTACACTGAGGGACGCTTCCTGCCCTACTTCTTCCCGGACACCTTCCACGAGGGGGGCGACCCCGTGCGGGAGGCCAAGGAGAACTGGGTCACCGCCCGGCGGGCCATCCTGCGCAAGCCCATCGACCGAATCGGCTACGGCGGCTACCTGAAGCTGGCCTGCCAGTTCCCCGACTTCCTGGACTATGTGGAGTCCGTCTGCAGCGAGTTCCGGGAGCTGTACGCCAACATCAAGGGCACCACCCCCTACTGCGTCAAAACCGTTGCGGTGCTCAACGCCTGGGGCCGGGCCCGCTCCTGGGGCTGCCACATGGTGCACCACGCCCTGTACCAAAAGCAGAATTACGCCTACGCCGGGGTGATCGAGGCCCTGTCCGGCGCGCCCTTTGACGTGAAATTCCTCAGCTTCGACGATTTGAAGGCCGACCCCCACGCCCTGGACGGGGTGGACGTGCTGCTCAACGTGGGCGGCGGCGACACTGCCCACACCGGCGGCGCAGTGTGGGAGGACCCGGCGGTCTCCGCCGCGGTGAGGCGTTTTGTGTGGAACGGCGGCGGCCTGGTGGGGGTGGGCGAGCCCGCCGGACACCAGTACCAGGGCCGCTATCTCCAGCTGTCCGCCCTGCTGAGGGTGGAGCGGGAGACCGGCCTCACCCTGGGGTACGACAAGTACAACTGGGAGGAGCACCCTGACCACTTCATCCTGGCCGACTGCGCCGGCGAGATCGACTTTGGCCACGGGGCCCGGGACGTGTACGCCCTGGCCGGCGCCCAGATCCTGGTGCAGCGGGACCGGGAGGTCCACGCGGCGGTGAACGAGTACGGCTCCGGCCGCGGGGTGTACCTCTCCGGCCTGCCCTACAGCTTTGAAAACAGCCGCCTGCTGTACCGGGCCATCCTGTGGGCCGCCCACGGGGAGGAGGAGCTCCACCGCTGGTTCTCCTCCAATGTGAATGTGGAGGTCCACGCCTTTGTGGCCAACGGCAAGTACTGCGTGGTCAACAACACCTATGAGCCCCAGTCCACCACCGTCTGGAAGGACGGGGAGAGTTTCCCCCTGGACCTGGCCGCCAACGAGATCAAGTGGTTTGAGATTTAGAAGCTGAACCAACAGCCTCAGCGCGCCGCCCAGAGGATATTTCCCGCCCTATTCGGCATTTCCGCCGTAACCACTGCTTCCTAAAAAAGCGTCCGGTCTGGAGCCCCAGACCGGACGCTTTTCAACAGATTCTCCCCTTCCGCCTTCCAAACCGGCCCGTTTTGTGATATAGTCAGCGCAGCCGAACCGACGCCTTGACAATAGGATATCCAGACCAAGGAGGGATTGATATGAACCTGCCCGACCATTACAGCGATGACCTTCTGCGCTTTTTTCAGGGGAGGCCGGACCGGCTGGCCCTGTACCAGGCCCTGTTCCACCGGCTGGACGCCGCCTTCCCCCAGGCCCAGGTGAAGGTGCAGAAGAGCCAGATCAGCTTTTATGACGGCCGCCTGTTCGCCATGGTCTCCCTGCCCAGGCGAAAGGGGGACCCGGGCCTTCTGGTCTCCTTTGGCCTGGGGTACCGGCTGGCCTCCCCCCGGGCTGCCCTGGCGGTGGAGCCCTACCCAAACCGCTGGACCCACCACGTCCCCGTGACGGAGGAGGAACAGCTGGATCAGGAGCTGCTGGGCTGGCTGGAGGAGGCCTGGACCTTCTCTCAAATCAAATAGGCCGGACCACAGAGCCGGGCTACCGCCCATGCCGCGGCCGCGCGTCCTCCGCCCGCAGAAGTAGCTCCACGTCCCCCGGCTCCCACTGGTACTGGGTCGGGTCCAGCTCCTCCAGCGCAAAATGCCGCAGGCCGAATTGGGGCGAGAGCCCCCGGTCGGAGGTCGCATCGAACCAGAGCCATTCCCCGTCCAGACGGGCGATGCTCCACATGTGGCTCTGTCCGAAATACTTTCCGGTCATGTTGAAGCAGGGAATTCCCGCCTGCTCAAACAGGAGCTGCAGCGCGTGGGAATACCCTCCGCAGATCGCCAGATTGTCCCGCAGGGCGCCAATGGCCGTCTGGGCGTCGTAGGGCATATTCACCCGGTCGGAATTGTACCGATGATCGTATTTCACATGGCTGATCAGGTATGTATACAGGGCCTCCGCCTTTTCGCGCTCTGTCATGGAACCGTCCGTCTCCTGCGCGGCAATCTGCTCCGCCAGCTGGCCGGCCTGCTCCAGCAGGGCCAGACACTCCTCCATCTCCATCCCCATGGCCGGCGTGTAGGTGACCGCTGTGCCGTCCCGATTCAGCGCGCACAGGATGTAGCCGCCGCCGGCCTGCTGGAGGACCCGGTTCAGGTCGTCCGGCGCCAGGGAGGGGTCTGTCAGGCGGATGGGCAGAGGGTCCGCGCCGATGTGATCTTCCGCCGCGCGCAGCAGTTCCCCCAGGGTGGAGACGGTCAGGGCGCTTTGAGCCTCAGGCCAGCTCCCTGTTTTATAGGGCATGTAGGACACCTGACACAGAAGCGTGCCGCCCTCCTCTGTGACCGAGATATCATAGGCATATTTCAGCTGCGGATCCTGGCCCATCAGCTGATAATAGAGATTTCTTATGTCTATATCCCAAGCTCCCTCCGGCGTCATGCCGGAGACGTCCATGGGGCGGGCTGACGCACCCCGGAGATGGCGGCCCGCAACTCCCCCTGAATGTCCTCCCAGGTGGACGGGTGGAGGATATCCGTGTTCTGCCCCTCCGGCGGGAGAGAGGGCTGCGCCTCGGCAGTCTCCTGCGGCGCCGGTGGCGCAGAGGTCTCCCCCGCAGCCGGCGATTCCATTTCCGAGGGCCCCGCTGTCTCCTCCGGCTCCGCCGTGACCAGTCCCCCCGCCTCCTGTGATGGCTCCGTCCCCGCCGGCTGGTTTTCCCGGCCCGGGCCGGCGCAGGCGGTGAACAGCAGTGTCAGTAGCAGCCCGGCCAGCCCCGCATAGATTCTGTATCGCATAGCTTCTCCTCCATTGCAGTGTTTTCACTTTTTCATCCCTGCGGCGCAAGCTCCGCCAGGCTTTTCAGCAAACTAAAGGGCCCCCGCCGCAGCGGGGGCCCTTTTTTTCAGCGCAGGTGCCAGATGTCCCGATTGTACTCCGCGATGGTGCGGTCACTGGAGAAGAACCCGCTGCGGGCGGTGTTCACCAGCATCTTCCGGGCCCAGAAGGGCTTGTCGCCGTAGTCGTGGATGGCGCGGTCCCGGGCGGCGATATAGCTCTCCACGTCCAGCAGGGACATAAACCAGTCCTTGCCCGTCAGATCGGTCCACAGGGTCTTCAGGTCGGCCTCATCCCCGTACTGGGTGAGCACCGGGTCCAGCAGGAAGTCCACCAGAGGCTTCACGTCCGGGCGCTGGTAGTAGATTTCCGACTGGTATCCCATCTTGGGGTCCCGGGCCTTCTGGTCGTACAGCTCAATGATCCAGTTACTGGACGCGCCGAAGGTGTAGATGTTGTCCGGACCCACCAGGTCGGCGATCTCCACGTTGGCCCCGTCCCGGGTGCCCAGGGTCACCGCGCCATTGGCCATGAACTTCATGTTGCCGGTGCCGCTGGCCTCCTTGGACGCCAGGGAGATCTGCTCGGAGATGTCGCAGGCGGGGATGAGCCGCTCCGCCCAGGAGACGTTGTAGTTCTCCACCATCACCACCCGCAGCCAGGGGCGGACCTGGGGATCGTTCTCAATGAGCTGGCGCAGGCAGAGGATCAGATGGATGATGTGCTTGGCCATGACGTAGGCCGGGGCGGCCTTCGCCCCGAAGATGACCGTGACAGGCCGCTCGGGGATGAGCCCCGCCTTGATGTCCAGGTACTTGCGGATGACATACAGGGCGTTCATCTGCTGGCGCTTGTACTCGTGCAGCCGCTTCACCTGGATGTCAAACACGGACTCGGGATCCATCTCAATCCCCTGCTCCCGGCGCAGGGTGTCCGCCAGCGCCCGCTTGTTGTCCGCCTTGATGGCCAGCATCCGATCCAGCACCGAGGTGTCGTTGTAGAAGTCCATCAGCCGGTTCAGCCGGGTGGGGTCCGTCCGCCACTGGGCCCCCACGCACTGGTCCAGCAGGGCGGCCAGCTGGGGATTGCACACCTCCAGCCAGCGGCGCAGGGTGACGCCGTTGGTCTTGTTGTTGAACTTGCCGGGGTAGATGTTGTAGAAGTGCCGCAGCTCGGAGCTCTTCAGGATGTCGGTGTGCAGCGCGGCCACGCCGTTCACCGAATAGCCGTAATGGATGTCCAGGTGGGCCATATGGACGGTCTCGCTCACTGTGGTTTTGCCGTCCTTGTTGGAGCCCTCCCGGGTCTGGAGGATGGCCACCGCCGGGTCGGGATGGGCGGCCCTGGCCCGGGCGTCCAGCTCCCGGAGGATGGGCACCAGCTGGGGCGCCACCTTCTCGATGAAGCCCAGGGGCCACTTCTCCAGGGCCTCGGCCAGAATGGTGTGGTTGGTATAGGCGCAGGTCTTGGCCACCTGGGCCACCGCCTCGTCCATGGTGAGGCCCCGCTGGGTCAGCAGGCGGACCAGCTCGGGGATGACCATGGAGGGGTGGGTGTCGTTGATCTGGATGACCACGTGCTCGCTGATGGTATGGGGGTCAAAGCCCCGCTCCTCCAGCTCCTTGAGCACCAGCTGGGCCCCGGCGGACACCATGAAGTACTGCTGGTACACCCGGAGCAGCCGGCCCGCCTCGTCGCTGTCGTCGGGGTACAGGAAGGAGGTGAGCCGGGCGGGCAGGTCACGCTTGTCAAAGCTGATGCCGCCCTCGGGGGCGGGGGCGGGGTGCTCCACGTCAAACAGGTGCAGCCGGTTGGCGATGTCCGTGTGGGCGCCGGGGACGGCGATGTCCAGCAGCCGGGCCTTCACGGGGCCGAAGCCAAAGGGCACCTGGAACTCCACTCCAGTGGGAATCAGCCAGCTCTCATCCTCAATCCAGGGGTTGGGGTGCTCGGTCTGCTTGTTGCCCTCCAGCTTCTGCTGGAACAGGCCGTAGTGGTAATTCAGGCCCACGCCGTCGCCGGGCAGGCCCAGGGCGGCGATGGAGTCCAAAAAGCAGGCGGCCAGACGGCCCAGGCCGCCGTTGCCCAGGGAGGGCTCGGGCTCCGCCCCCTCAATGGCGGGCAGCGACCTGCCGCACTCCTCCAGCGCCTGGGATACCTGGTCGAACACCCCCAGCGCCAGCAGGTTGTTGCTCAGCAGCTTGCCGATGAGAAATTCCGCGGAGAAATAATACAGCTTCCGCTCCCCCCCAGGGGCGGGGCGGGCCTGAGACAGCTCCTGGGTGAGCTGGAGCAGCACGTGGTAGAGCTGCTCATCGCCGCACTGGGACAGCTCCCGGCCATACCGGGTCTGGCAGAGCTCCTGCATCCGTTGCTTGACGTCCATATACGATCTCCTTTCAAATCCATTGCTGCCGCCCCGTGGGCGGCGGGTCTGAAAACGTTTCCAGTCACGGGACGAAAGTACTTGGTCCCTCTCTATCTCCACGGGAAAGTATATCCCGCTTCGCCGGTTTCGTCAAAGGTTTTCTGAACAAATTTGCGGAAATTTTTTCTTGTTTTTCGGTCACAACAGATGAAGGACAGGCAGAAACCCCGCACCGCCGTCACATTTTCCCGTTTTTTGCCTGCTCACTGTCCGCCCGCTCCACCCGCAGGCCTCCGCCGCAGGGGCAGCGGTAGCGCTCCGGGTGGTCCACCAGGGGGGAGCGCTTCATCCGGGGGATCCGCCGGCCGCACCGGGCGCACACCACCCACCAGCGCACCGGCCGGTCGTCCTCCAGCCCCAGCGCCTCGTAGCCGTCGGTGCGCCGGATGCGGTAGCCGTAGGCCTCGTTCATCCGCTGGGCGTAGCCCTTCCACCGGGCCCCGTGGTTGGAGCAGCCGCAGCAGGTGTGGAGCACCTCGTGGGCCAGCACCCGGAGCACCCCCTCCTCCCCGCCCTGCCGGGCCAGCTGGTCGGACAGCTCGATGGTATACCCGCCGCCCCGGCGGACGCAGCAGCCAAACCGGGTGCGCGCCCGGCGGTTGAGCCTGACGTGGGGGCAGATTTCCCGGGAAACCGGAATTTTGACCGCCCTGGCCTGGGCAATGACCAGGGCCAGCAGCCCGTCGATGTACTCCTGTGTCATGGCGCCTTCCTTTACAGCCGCACCGTGATGGGCCTGGTCATGGTCAGGCTGTCCGGCGTGACGGCGCACTCCACCGCCAGCACCTTCACCCCCGCCTCCGCCGCCTCCCGCAGGGCCGCGCCGAATTCGGGGTGGGTGCGGTCATTGGGGGCAAAGGCGGACATACCTGCCATCTGGACCACCACGCACACCGCCGCCTCATACCCCGCCTCCCGGCAGGCGGTGAGCTCCCGCAGATGCTTCACCCCCCGCTGGGTGGGTGCGTCGGGAAAGAGGGCCAGGCCGTTTTCCTCCAGGGTGCAGCCCTTCACCTCCACAAATCCCCTGCGTTCCGAACACTCCCAGTAGAAATCAAATCGAGAATTACCCCACGTGGTCTCAGGCCGCAGCAGGGCGGGCCGGGGCAGGCCCTGCTCCGCCCCCAGACCCGCCGCCATCCACTGGGCAAATACCTGGTTGGGGGCCTGGGCGTCCATATTGATCAGCAGGGGCGGCAGGCCGGGCCGGACCTTCTCCACCGCCACCAGATCGTACTTCGTCCTGCGGGCGGGGTTGGCGCTGCCCTCCAGGTACACCGTGCAGCCGGGAAGCAAAAGCTCTTTACACCGCCCGGTATTCTTCACATGGACGGTCTCCTCCCGGCCATCCAGCTCCACCTGGGCGATGAACCGGTTGGGCCGGGCCAGAAAGCGGGCGGCATGGATGTCCCGGTAGATCATCGGGGCTCCTCCCCGCCGTCCCGGGCAGGCTCCTCCGCCCCCTCGGCCTCGTCCCCCTCCGTCCCGTTCCCCTCGGGGGCGGGCGGCGCTTCCTGGGCGGGCTGGGGCATGGGCTGATAGGGCAGGAGAATGTCAATGCCGCAGGCCAGCGCCACCCCCACCAGCGTCTCAAACAGCCGGTCAATGGAGTAGATGGCCGGGGTGTCCCCCATGCTGTGGTTCACGGTGACGCACAAAAACACGATGCAGGCCATGGCGGCGCACCCCGGCTTTTTGACAATCAGGCACAGCTTGATGATGGGGATGAGCATCACCGACAGCACCGCGTACCGCAGCAGCTCGATATACAGCACCCCCAGGGTGTCCAGGCTGTACACCACCAGCACCCCCGCCACGCCGCCGATGAGGGTGCCGATCATCCGGTTGACTGACGACTCAATGGTCTTTCCGGCGGAGTTCTGAATGCACACCACCGCGGCAATCATGGAGTAAAAGCCGGAGGCCTCCCGGAAATAGGCCAGCAGGCCGCAGAAAAATACCGCCACCACCGTCTTGATAATGCGCATTCCAATCCAGTGACGGTGCTCTGGGGACAGGGCCGGGGTGTTTTGCCGTTCCATGGCGTACCTCCGTAAACATAATTTTGTCTATCATACCACATCATGAGAACTCCTGCAACAGGCGTTTCTCCCAGTCTGGCCTTCCCTTTTTGCCGCCTCCGTGCTAAAATGTCCAGTGAGGTGATCTGTGATGCACATTCCAAAAGGGGAAACCGCCCTGCTGGAGCTGGTCCGGTTTGACTACGCCCTGGCAGCCGCCCTGGCCCCCTCCCCGGACTACGATGCGGCAAAATGGCTCTACGTCCCCAACCACTACGGCGAATACCGCTACATCCTGGGCACCCGGGGGGACCACCCTCTGATCTGCGTGGGGGTGAACCCCTCCACCGCCGCCCCAGGCGACCTGGACAACACGCTGAAATCGGTGGAGCGGGTGGCCCTCCACAACGGGTACGACAGCTTCATCATGTTCAACGTCTACGCCCAGCGGGCCACCCGGCCCGAGGACATGGAGCGCACCTGCAACGCCGCCCTCCACGCCGAAAACCTGCGGGCCTTTGACTACGCCCTGTCCCTGGACCGGGCGGGCTCCCCGGCGGTGTGGGCGGCCTGGGGGGCGGTGATTGAAAAGCGGAGCTACCTGCCCCAATGCGTCCGGGACATGATCGCGGTGGGGGAGCGGCGCGGCGCCCGGTGGTTTTCCGCCGGAAAGCGGACCCGCGCGGGGCACCCCCACCACCCCCTCTATTTGAAAAAAGACAGCGCCCTGGACCCCTTTGACGTGGGGGCCTATCTGGACGGGCTGTAGGCCCTCGTGAACGCCCTTTTGAGGGCCCCACGGCCCCTCTCCGCTCGGGGGACGCCGCCCGCTCCCCCTCCCAATGCCAAAATTTACATGCGAAAAGTTTTCTAAAACAGGTAAAGAACCGGCTTTTTGTGGACGAATGAAACAATTGCGGGCGGAGGAACTCCATGTTCCTCCACCCGCACTACACACAGAAAGGAAGGTCCTTACCATGACGAAACGATTTGCCGCCCTGGCCGCGGCGCTGTGCCTGACGCTCTGCACGCTCACCACTGCCGCCGGCGCGGCCTCCCACTTCCCGCCATACACCGGCGCAAGCACCTCCATCGCCGCCGCGCTGGACGCCCTGGGGGCCGACCCGTCCTACGCCAACCGGGCCAAGATCGCCGCCGCCAACGGCATTGCCGGCTATCGCGGAACCGCCGCCCAGAACACCCGGATGCTGGAGCTGCTGCGCCAGGGCGTGCTCATCGACCCCTCCGCCCCCGCGGCCGGCGACAGCCCCTATTATCCTCCGTATACCGGCGCCTCCTCCTCCATCGCCGCCGCGCTGGATGCCCTGGGGGCCGACCCGTCCTACGCCAGCCGGGCCAAGATCGCCGCCGCCAACGGCATTTCAAACTATTCCGGCTCGGCGGCCCAGAACACCGCCCTGCTGGAACTGCTGCGCCAGGGCAGGCTGCTCAGGCCGGGCAGCTCCGCCTCTCCCGCCGCCCCCGGCGGGCTGACCTCCGCCAACCTGAGCCGGGTGTCCTTCATCCGGCAGGACCGAAACACCTGCAAGGCCACCTCGGCGGCCATGGCGGTCAACCTCCTGCTGGGGAGCAACCGCTATTCCACCACAAGCATGATCCACAGCGGCGTTTTGTGCCGGAGCCTGGAGGGGAACGTATACACCGGCTCCGACGCCAACGCGTACCGCACCACCTACAAGACGGACAGCTATGTGGGCAGCCTGCGGGAGCTGGAGGCCGCCGTGGACGCCGCTTTGGCCAACGGCCTGCCCATCGTAACCGCCGTACACTCCGCCTCCAGCCCGCACCACTGGATCGTGGTGGTGGGCCGGGACAGCGCCGGGAACTACCTGGCCGTGGACCCGGCCAGAAGCGGCTCTGGCTCCATGGCCTCCCAGGCCAGGAGCATGGCCGCGATGGGATATTCCTTCGGCCTCACCGACTACGCCCAGCCCCACTACGGCTACATCAGCTTCCAGCGCCGCTGACCGCCGGCGCAGAGGGCCGCGCAGGCCATACGACAAAAGAAGCCGCCGGACGCCGCAATGCGGCGTCCGGCGGCTGTGCTTCTCGGTCAGGCACTGCCCAGCTTGTGGGCGGTGGGGGGCTTGACAATGTGGGTCCTGGACAGCTGGCCCAGGCAGTACTCGTACTCACTGTTGGCATAGGCGGTGAACAGAATGTCGATGATGTTCAGCTGGGAGATGCGGGAGGACATGGCCCCGCTGCGGAAGGTGGCCTCGTTGTCCGTGGTATACAGCCGGTAGTCGGACAGCTCCGCCACCGGGGAGGCCACGTGGCGGGTAATGGCGATGATGGGTGTACCCTGCTCCCGCAGGGCCTTCATGCACTCGATCACCTCCACCGTCTCCCCCGAGTAGGACACCACGATGGCCAGGTCCTCGCTGGAGGCGTTTTTCGCCTGGAGCAGCTGGGCGTGCCAGTCGTCGTTGACCACGCAGGGCTTGTTCAGCCGCAGCAGCTTCAGGTTCAGGTCCCGCGCGGCGCACAGGGAGGCCCCCAGCCCGAACAGCAGCACCGTGCGGCATTCCCGCAGCAGATCCACGCAGTGCTGAAGGGTGTCGGTGTCGATGAAATTTTTGCTGTCCTCCAGGGACATAATGTTTTTGTAGGTCACCTTGTCCACAATGTCGTCCAGGCTGTCCGACTGGGTGATATCCCGGCGCTCCTGGTCCCGGTTCATCCGGCGCACCGCCACCTCGCAGGTCACCGCCTGTCGGAACTCCTTATACCCCGCGAAGCCGATGCGCTGGCACATCCGAATCACGGTGGACGGGGAGGCAAAGGTCTTTTCCGCCAGCTGGTGGATGCTCAGCCCCATGGCCTCCCCCTGGTGGCTGAGCAGGTAATCGGAGACGGCCCGTTCCGTGGCGCTCATGGCATCCTGGCTCTCCCTCAGCCGCAGCAGCGCGCTTTTCATGCTCTCTTTCTCCTCTCCACCCCGCGCCCGGGCCCCGGGCGCGCGTCAATCTCCGGCAGGGGCCTCCCCATCCTCCCCGGCAGCCTCCGCTTAAAAAAGCAAACGTCCCTGCCGCCGTGCTGCCTGCCTGGGCGGCGCTATGCCGCCATTTGGGGTGGTACACGGAGCCTGGACGTTCATTCAATAATCAAAAAATTCCTTTTCCTTACATTGAGTATACTCTGAAATCCGCGCTGTGTCAAGAAAATTTCCAGAAGTTTCATATTTTTGGTGTGCACTCGACAGCATCTGTGCAATTACTACAATTACACTGTGATACATTCTCCTTGTTTCATCATTTTCCCTCAAACACAGAGAAAATATCCTACTTCCCGGTACAAAGTTCCACATCGTTTTCAAGCAATTGACAGGAAATTGAATTGGCGCTAGGATGATAAAAACGTGACAGTGCACAATTGAGCGCCGGCACGGGCCTGCATTTTACCCGTTTTGCCCAAGCTGTTTTGGAGGCCCCGCTGGCGGGCTCTCCCCGGCGCGGGAAAGGAGCAATGGACAATGAGCCTGAATCTGGACAAAATGACCACGGAGACCCGCAACCCCAGCACCATGGAGCTGGATACCATGACCCCCCTGGAGGTAGTCACCGCCATGAACCGGGAGGACGCCAACGTCCCCGCCGCCATCCAGCCCATCCTCCCCCAGATCGCCCGGGTGGTGGAGTGGGCCATCCAATCCGTTGAGGCCGGGGGCCGGGTCTTTTACCTGGGCGCGGGCACCAGCGGACGGCTGGGCGTGCTGGACGCCGCCGAGTGCCCTCCCACCTTCGGCGTCAGTGACGATGTGATCATCGGCCTCATCGCCGGCGGCGACCAGGCGTTTCTGAAGGCCGTGGAGGGCGCGGAGGACAGCCGGGAGCTGGGCCGGGAGGATCTGGAGTCCCGGGGCCTCACCAAAAACGACCTGGTCATCGGCATCGCCGCCAGCGGCCGCACCCCCTACGTGCTGGGGGCGCTGGACTACGCCAAGCAGGTGGGCTGCCACACCGCCGCCATCTCCTGCAACGCGGGCTGCGCCATCGGACAGGCCGCCGAGCTGGCCGTGGAGGCGGTGGTGGGGCCCGAGGTGCTCACCGGCTCCACCCGGCTGAAGGCGGGCACCGCCCAAAAGCTGATCCTGAACATGATCTCCACCGCCACCATGGTGGGGGTGGGCAAGGTCTACCAGAACCTGATGGTGGACGTGATGCAGACCAATGAGAAGCTGCACCGCCGGGCGGAGAAGATTGTCACCGAGGCCACCGGCGTCTCCCAGGAGGAGGCCCGGCACAGCATTGACCTGGCCGGGGGCAGCGTCAAAACCGCCATCACCATGATTCTGGCCGGCTGCGGCGCGGATGAGGCCCGCGCCCGCCTGGAGCAGGCCAAGGGCCACGTCCGAGACGCCATTCGGTAAAGCCTTTGATTCCCTGGCAAAAACGGCATGTGCCGTTTTTGCGTCCCCTTGCGCAAGGGGACGCGCATAAATCCCCGTCCCATTCCACAACAGCAGCGAAAGAGAGGTAAGAGAAATGACAATCCAGGAATTGGTACAGAGCATCCTGAAGGGTGTGGGCGGCAGGCAGAACGTGATCACCGCCACCAACTGCATGACCCGCCTGCGCATCAACGTGAAGGACGACGGCGCCATCGACGAGGCCGCCCTGAAGGGGCTGGAGGGCGTGATGGGCATCGTCCACGACCGGGTGGGCTATATCGAGGTCGTGGTGGGCCCCGGCAAGTGCCGCAAGTGCTCCGACTACTGCAAGGAGCTGGGCATCCCCGCCGCCGCTGACGGCGCCGACATGGCCGTGGGCGGCGACTGGAAGGCCAACAAGGCCGCCATGAAAGCCGGACAGCAGGAAAATAAGCTCAAATCCATGCTCAAAACCTTCGGCGACATCTTCGTCCCCCTCATCCCCGGCGTCATCGCCGCCGGCCTGTGCGCGGGCCTGAACACCCTGCTGGGCCAGCTCTTCCCCGGCACGGCAGACAGCCCCGCCCCCGCCGCCGTCACCATGATCTGCGCCTTCCTGGGGCTGATCAATACCGCGTTTATGACCTACCTCACCGCCTGGGCGGGCTACCGGGCGGCGGAGAAGTTCGGCGGCACCCCCATCCTGGGCGGCATGCTGGGCATGATCACCACCCTGGGGGGCATCGACACCATCTCCAAGCTGGTTGGCCTGTATAACGAGACTCAGCCCCTGGACGCCATCCTCCGCGCCGGCCGCGGCGGCGTGCTGGCCGCCGTCATCGGCGTGTGGTTCATGTGCAAGATTGAGCGGGCCGTCCGCTCCAAGATGCCCGACGCCCTGGACATCGTGTTCACCCCCGTGATCACCCTCATTGTCACCCTGGTGCCCTACGTCCTCATCGTGATGCCCATCACCGGCCTGATCTCCACCGGCCTGGTAAAGCTGGTGGGCCTGGTGGCCATGAGCACCTCCCCCATTGTCCGGGCCATCAGCGGCTATCTGGGCGCGGCCCTGTTCCTGCCCATGGTGGCCATGGGAATGCACCACGGCCTGGTGGCCCTGTACTCCGTGCAGCTGGAGACCTTCAGCGCCGTGTACCTCTACCCCGCCCTGGCCATGGCCGGCGCGGGCCAGGTGGGCGCGGCCCTGGCCATCTACCTCAAGTGCAAGAAGGTTGGCAACAACCGCCTGAAGAGCGTCATCACCGGTGCGCTGCCCGCCGGCATCCTGGGCGTGGGCGAGCCGCTGATCTACGGCGTCACCCTGCCTATGGGTAAGCCCTTCCTCACCGCCGGTCTGGGCGCGGGCTTCGGCGGCGCCTTCGTCAACCTGATGCAGGTGGCCTCCACCACCTGGGGCCCCTCCGGCCTGCTGGGCTGCTTCGTCATGACCGCCGGCCCCAACGGCGCGGTGATGAGCGTGGCGTATTTCGTCATCGGCCTGGTGATCAGCTATATCATGGGCTTCCTGTTCACCAACCTCGCCATCAAGCCCGAAGAAGTGGCCAACGTCTAATCGGCATTCTACTCAAGAGCGCGCCGGACCTCGGCCCGGCGCGCTCTTTTCCTGCATCGAAAGGAGTGTGCACCATGGAAATCCGGCTGATTGCCATGGACCTGGACGGCACCGCCCTCCAGCCCGACCGCAAATCCTTCTCCCCCCGGCTGGAGGCCGCCCTCTCCGCCGCCCACCAAAAGGGTGTGGCGGTGGTCCCCATCACTGGCCGGCAGTTCTTCCTCCTGCCTCCCGCCGTCCGCCCGGAGGCGGAGTGGGCCGGGCTGGCGGTGCTCAGCAACGGCGGCGAGGTCCGCCGCCTGGCCGGCGGCTCTCTGCTGTCCGGCCACTATCTGGGGCGGGAGGCCCTGCTCCCCCTGCTGGAGGGGACGGAAAGCCTGGACCTGCCCATCGAGCTGTCCACCGGGGAGGGGCTGTACCTCACCCGGGCGGGCTGGGACCGCCAGCGGCAGATTGACGGCCCCCTCCACTTCCACCTCACCGAGGTGCTGGCCCGCTACGGCCGCGAGACGGACGACCTGCGGGCTTTCCTGGCCCCCGCCACGCCGGTGCAGAAGGTAAACCTGCCCTACGTCCCGGACGGGCTCCGGGAGGAGACGGCACGGCTGCTGGACGCGCTGCCCCTGTCCTGGTTCTGGTCGGGGCCCCAGGCGGTGGAGATCGGCCATCCGAACGCCTCCAAGGCAGGCGGACTGCTGGAGGTGTGCGCCCTGCTGGACGTGGCCCCCGCCCAGACCATGGCCCTGGGGGACAGCGGCAACGACATCCCCATGCTGCGCTGTGCGGGGCTGGGGGTGGCCATGGGGAACGCGCCCCCCCAGGTCCAGGCCGCGGCAGACGCCGTCAGCGTCCCCTATGACCAGGACGGCGCGGCGCTGGCCATCGAGCAGTACGTATTGTAGTTCTCTCCCTTTCAAAATCACGCGGCAGCCCTTATTTCCGACATATTTCCCCTGATCTGGCTGCAACCCGATAGACGGCAGGAAAACACGCCGCACCTGTGTGCGGCGTGTTTTCCTGCCTTTTTTCGTCAACGCAGCCTGGCAAGGCCGAACACTTTGGCGCGGAGAAATGTAAATTCCATCAGAAACTCCACACAAACTTCACAATTCTCTGCTATAATCGCATCGGTGAGGTGAATCAAATGGCAAACATTTTAGTCGTCGAGGATGAATACAACATCCGGGAGCTTTTGCAGAATTATCTGAAAAACGAGGGTCATCACGTTGTGCCCGCGGCCGATGGAGCGCAGGCCATTGAACAATTCCGCAGCTCCAATGTGGATTTAGTTCTGCTGGACATCCTGCTCCCCCGCATAAATGGTTACGACGTATGCAGGGCCATTCGGGAAGAATCCGATATTCCCATTATGATGCTGACCGCGTTGGACAGCGAGAACGACCAATTAAAAGGTTTTGACCTGCGTATCGATGATTACATTCCAAAGCCCTTTTCCATGCCGGTCCTGCTCCGCAAGATTGACGCCGTGCTGCGCCGCACAATGAGGGACAGCCTTTCCAACCGGATTGCATACAAGGCTTTGACCTTAGACCTGGAGGGCTATAAGGTCTGCATTTCCGGTCAGATTGTCGATTTGACCCAAAGAGAGTTTGAATTGCTGAAAACTTTGCTCCAACACCAAGGGCGGGTCTTGTCCCGGCATACATTTTGACTTATGGCCTAATCGCCTGCTCTGCCTGGGAGAGCTGCTTTTTCTGGCGTTCTTCTTCTCGAAGGAGGAGCGCCTTCTCCAACCGTTGACCCAGGCCACTCCGGTCAGCCAGCGGCAATACACAGCCCTGCGGTGCGGGGCCGTGCTGACGGCGGCAGTGGTTTTGCTGTCTGTGCTGCCCTTGCCGCCGGCAATCAGCGTTTCGCTCAGCGGGTTCTTCCCGCAATTCCCGCTGACCTTGGACACACTGGCCCCAGCATTCCACGTCCCCGGCTGGCTGCTGGTGTCAAGATTCAGCCTGGCCCTTTTGGGGGGGATTTTTCATGATTGCCGGCGCAAATGCGCAAAAGAATAAAGACTGAAAAAACAAGTAAATTTTACAAGCAATTTATACCTGGCAATACGATTTCGCAGGCAAACGCATATCAATACCCACTGCCGTCAACTTAAGGCAAGACAGCCTTTTTGGCCATATGAAATCTTTTACTGCGGGGGTGTTTATGTAGCGGAGAACGGCCCGGCCGTACGGATTCCGGGCGAGAGGCGATGTCCAGGCAAAGACGGTCCAGCAGGCGGGCGCGCAGGGCGTCGCTTGGCTCGAGGAGAATATGCCAAAACCGCTCCCTCAGCTTGGCAATCGTACGATTTTGACTGGCTTTTCTGCGATATTTGAGCTGTTTCTTTTCGTCACGCGCGGCAATATGCTCATTCACGTCCTCGGCACAGGCGGCGGTAAGGCCGGCGAGATATACCGTGGCATAGAAATCCTGATACACACTTACCTCGGTCTTTCCGGAGAAATTCTCCAACTGGAGCTTGGACTTGAGCGTATCATAGGCCGTTTCAATGCCCCAGCGTTTAAAGTACAGCTCACCGGCATTGCGAATGGGCAGCTGCTTTTGGTTGAGATTGGTCAGCAGGGTTTCCGTCTCTCCGCTGGCCAAACGAATTTTCAAAATGCGGATCGTGAATACCTGACCATTATGGGAAATCGTCACCTTTCCCTGAGTTTTGATTCGGTCAACCTCCAGATTCCACTTTTCCCGCACCCGCATGACAAAGGAAAAACCGGCGTTCAGGGTATGGGCAAGGAAGGCTTTGGAGGGATACCAGCGGTCAAACAGCAGCAGGCTGCCGGTCAGCCCCAGTTCCGTCAGCCTCGCCATGTGCTTAATGGCAAGACTGCGCTCATCCGTGGCGTAGGGTGCCAATTGACAGTCATAAATGGCATGATCCAATGGGCCGTAGGCAAGAGAGCCCAGCGCGGTGGCGGCGTCTTTCCCGGGACCCGAACAGCCGAAAGCCTCCTTAAGCGCGGGGCTGTTTTCCAGGGCGATGTCCGTACCGTCAATGGCAATCAGGCGCATACCCGCGTAGGTGGGCGCACTGACATCAGCGGCATGGATCTCTGCAATGCCATCCGCAAATTTGCGCACATATTCAGGATTCAGGTTGGCCCGTGCCTTGGAAAACGCCTGCTTGCTCACCGGATCTTCCTGGAGAAAATCGTAGTAAGCGTCGATTCCCAATTGCAGCGAGGCAACCAATCGCTGTAGCAAAATACGCAGGAGATTTTTCGCGCCAAGCCTGCGTTCCCTGGTGAAAGCGGTCTTTTTCAAGCGCAAATCATCGCTGCTTTCACAGGCTTCTATCAGATGACGGGACATTTTAAAAATCACATCTTTCAACGACATACCAGCTGCCACCTTTGGAATGAGTTGCTCAAAACGAGCTCATTTCCATGCTGGTGTGTAACCGCCGTTGTCAATTCGTATATTGCACAATTATTTTGTAACCCTATTGGGTAATCTGACTATTTCTGCCTTAAGTTGACGGCAGTGATTAATACCAAGCAAATAGCCGCCAATATTTTCAGCTCATTTTACACTTTCTTGAAATTGACAACCGTATGCTGTCAGAATGGGCCGTTTCTTTTGACATCTGTGGACAAGCTTCTATCAATATGGTAAAATCAACCGCCAGAGAGGGACGCGCCAAACGCTGACCTACAGACGCCGGGACAGGTGTGCCGCCATCCTGTGGGGAAAAGCTGGAGCGGTTGGCAGCCAACAATCAAAAAAGACTGTGTACCGGCCCACAAGTCCGGGCCGGGGGTTTTACACGGCGGAGGTTCTTATGTCACAGATGACAAAGCGGGCGCTGGAGGCGTCATTGAAAAAGCTGCTGCTCCAAAAACCGCTGACCAAAATCACCATCAGCGACATCGCGGAGGACTGCGGCATCAGCCGCATGACCTTCTACTATCACTTTAAGGATATCTATGATCTGGTGGAGTGGGTCTGTGTGGAGGATGCCGCCCGAGCCCTGGAAGGAAAGAAAACCTATGACACCTGGCAGGAGGGATTTCTCAACATCTTCCACGCGGTGCGGGACAATAAGCCCTTCATTATGAACGTCTACCGCTGTGTCAGCCGGGAGCGGATTGAGCAGTACCTGAACCCGCTGATCCACAGCCTGATCCTGGGAGTGGTGGAGGAGAAGTCGGCAGCGATGACGGTCAGCGAAAAGGACAAGCGGTTCATCGCAAATTTTTATGAATACGCGTTCATTGGTATCATGCTGGAATGGATCAACGGCTCTATGAAGGAGGAGCCAGCAGTCATCGTGGAGTGCGTCAGCAGGCTGATCCACGGCAATATCGTCCGGGCGCTGCACGAGTTCCGCCTGGATAAACCCTTACATACGCAGGCAGCTGATTGAAACATAAACAAAGCCCCCGCCATGATGAAATTTTAATCATGGCGGGGGTTCTGTTTATTGTGAAGCGGCGCAAAACGGTCTATGATAGCCCCATCAACAAGAGAACCGCAAGACGGTTCCAGAAAGGATGTCATATATGTATTATTCCAGCGGTAACTACGAGGCCTTTGCCCGCCCGAAAAAGCCGGAGGGCGTGGATCACAAGTCGGCCTACATCATCGGCACCGGGCTGGCCGCCCTCACCGCCGCCTGCTACCTGGTCCGGGACGGCCAGATGAAGGGGGAGCACATCCACATCTTTGAAAAGGACCCCATCCCCGGCGGCGCCTGCGACGGATGGAAATTCGAGAACGTGGGCTACGTCATGCGGGGCGGCCGGGAGATGGACAACCATTTCGAGGTCATGTGGGACCTGTTCCACTCCATCCCCTCCATCGAGACGGAAGGGGTCAGCGTGCTGGACGAGTACTACTGGCTGAACAAGGAGGACCCCAACTACTCCCTGTGCCGGGCCACCGTCAACCGGGGACAGGACGCCCACACCGACGGCAGGTTCGACGTGTCCGACAAGGCGGCCATGGAGATCATGCGGCTGTTCTTCACCCCGGACGAGGACCTGTACGACAAACGGATCACCGACTATTTCGACGACGAGGTGCTGAACTCCAGCTTCTGGCTCTACTGGCGCACCATGTTCGCCTTTGAGAACTGGCACTCCGCTTTGGAGATGAAGCGGTATATCAAGCGCTTCATCCACCACATCGGCGGCCTGCCCGACTTCAAGGCCCTGCGGTTCACCCGCTACAACCAGTACGAGTCCATGATCCTGCCCATGGTGAAGTACCTGGAGGGACACGGCGTCCAGTTCCACTACAACACCAAGGTGGTGAATGTGGAGTTCGACTGCAAGCCGGAGCGCAAGCAGGCCACCCGCATCGAACTGCTGCGGGAGGGCGGCCAGGAGCTCGTGGACCTCACCGAAAACGATCTGGTGTTCATCACCAACGGCGGCTGTGTGGAGAACTCCTCCATGGGCGATCAGAACACCCCCGCTCCCTACAACACCGAGATCCGCCCCGGCGGCGGCTGGGACATGTGGCGGAAGATCGCCGCCCAGGACCCCGCCTTCGGCAACCCGGACAAGTTCTGCTTTGACCCGGAGCAGACCAACTGGATGTCCGCCACGGTGGAAACCCTGGATGGGCGGATCATCCCCTATATCACCAGCATCTGCAAACGGGACCCCTTCACCGGCAGGGTGGTCACCGGCGGCATCGTCACCGTGAAGGACTCCTCCTGGCTGTTGAGCTGGACCATCAACCGCCAGCCCCAGTTCCGGGAGCAGCCCCGGGATCACTGCCTGGTGTGGGTGTATGCCCTGTTCACCGACAGGCCCGGCGACTATATCAAGAAGCCTATGCGGGCGTGCACCGGCAAGGAAATCTGCATGGAGTGGCTGTACCACCTGGGCGTGCCTGAGGAGAGCATTGAGGAGCTGGCCGAGCACTCCGCCAACACGGTGCCCGTGATGATGCCCTATATCGACGCCTTCTTCATGCCCCGCAACGACACCGACCGGCCCCGTGTGGTGCCTGAGGGCGCGGTGAACTTCGCTTTCCTGGGCCAGTTCGCCGAGACCGCCCGGGACACCATCTTCACCACCGAATACTCCATGCGCACCGGCATGGAGGCGGTGTACACCCTGCTGAACGTGGACCGGGGCGTGCCCGAGGTTTGGGGCAGCACCTATGATGTGCGGGACCTGCTGGATGCCACGGTGAAGCTCCGGGACGGCAAGCCCCTCACCGCGATGGACCTGAGCCTCAAGGAGAGAATGGCGATCAAAAAGCTGCTGGGCAAGCTCGAGGGGACCGACATTGAAAAGCTGCTGAGGGAATATCATGTGATCTAAACCACCAGCAGGCAGACGGGAATGGCGCCGGGGACCTCACCAGTCTCCCGGCGCCATTTGACCAGCCCTACCTGCTCCAAACAAGCTGCGGTCGATTGCTCGAAACAAGTGCGGTCATTTTTTGCCTGACCCAAGCAGGACCCATACGGAAAAATTTCAGGGAGTGCCAGGTTGCTTTACTTGGTACTCCCTGATGATTTTTCTACTAGTGCTTAGGTCATTTTACAAGGAACTACACGCAGACCGTGAAACGGGCTGCTGACAACAAACGGGCGCTATGCTCCCGGCAAGGGGCATAGCGCCTGTTTGTTGTGGGGGTATCCAAAGGGGGCAACGCCCCATTTGGCACACGACTTTGCGAAGCAAAGTGTAGTGTGTTATACGCTCTGTCGGCGTTGCCGTGAAAATGCCGTTGCCGCCGGGGAGGGCAAGGGCATTTGAAGCGGCAGGAAAACAGGGCTTTGTTTGGGGCTGGGAAGCCGGAAACAAAGGGCTGGTTTCAGCAGCAGACAGGGCGTATATGAAAACCCCGTCCCTCGTCCCCAGCCTATGGGACAAAATGTCCCAAACCTCTGGACACCGTGACTATATGTGTGGTCACACTCATTTATTTTAGGGGCTATTCTTTTCTCAAAATCGAAATGGGCGGGAAAGCCATTTTAGGGCTTTCCCGCCTTGATTACCCATCAGCAAAGCCGGGCGAGACTGTCAACGGCGGCGCTGAAAGCGCCGTTCATCTTGACCGTTGACTGGCTCGGCCAGCTTTGCTATTTCTCCAGCAAGTCGAATATCGTCCGCATTTATTTTTTAGGCTTAAATTTTGCACTATATGCCCTAACCGCTGTATCTTTCATAAGCCAGCCAAATTTTTTAAGAAATTTTAATTTTTCTTCGTCTGTAACCCATTCTTGTAAAGTATGCAAAACACCATCAATTCTCTCGTTTTCTTTACCATTGAAAACTCTTTTACTTGGCCCCTGTTTGAACATTGCAGGAACACCATTCTTTATAGCTTTCCAAACTGTGGATTTTCCTGTAATTAAATCATCACCTACAAATCCATCAAGAGCACCCGATGCTAATTTGTCTAACAGCCCTTTTTCTTCCTTTGTCATAAACTGCCCTCCTCAACTGAAATTTGTTGCTTCTATTTCCGTCCCCGCTGTGGGATTGGATTTTTCAGCAAGTCCGATTTTCCCGCAAGCCGTTTCAGCGCCGCTTTGTCCTCCCCGCTCAACTTGCCATAATTCAGCCGGAGCCGTTTGCAGATAAACACCAAAGACGCTTTCTCCGGGTCGCCGTCCGGGCTGGCGGTTTCATCAACGGCTTGCAGCAGACCTTTCAGCGGGTTATCCTCTGGGACGCTGAAGAAATCGTCCCTATGGGCTTCCCGCAGGTCAAGGGCTATCCCATTTATGTCCTGCTGGATTATGTAGCGGCAAAAGCTGTCATCATCAATATGGGCGGCGATAAGCTGCCGTAGCTGCGGGTCGCTTATATCGGGGTTATGCTGTTTGACGATTGTTGCGCTCATAGCGTCCACTATCGCATTTGCACCCTGCACCTGCTTGACCGCCGTTCCGTTCACATAGATTTCAAGGTCGGCCATCAGCTTAATAAAATCCGGGTGCGCCGCCAATTCGCACAGCAGCGCATTGTTCACCCGCCCGCTTTTCAGCAGATCAATCATTCCGTCACTCAAACGCAGGTCTGCAAGATCGGCGTTTGGGTGACGCTTCATTTCAGACAGTCCCAGCAGATAGTCGGTGGTCACGCCGTAAAACTTCGCCAGCTTGATAAGGGCAGAGTGGCTGATGTCCTTAAAATCGTCCGCTTCATAGCTGCCCAGCGCAGACTTGGAGAGGTTCGTCTGCTCCGCAAGCTGTTCCAGCGTCAAGCCATGCTCCACACGCAGATCTTTCAAGCGTTCTTGGATTGTTAAGGCCATATCCAAATACTCCTTATTTATGTTCGTCCGGTAAATTCTCTATGTATCTGCACTTCGGATAATTGGAGCAGCCCCAAAATCGTTTTCCCTGACGAGTTCCTTTAGAGGCAATACGCATAACAAGCTGTCCACCGCAACGAGGGCATAGGGTTTTCTCCACATTTTGTGTTGCCGCTGGGGCAGAGATATTCTGCGAAAGGTTGTCTTGTGCTCTTTGTTGAATGTTTCTAATATGTGTTATTTTCTCTGCTTCGTTTATCTGCGTAAGCGGGCACAGCTTTTCAAATAATTCATCGATTTTGTCTGATGATAACTGTATTCCTACCTTTGCAATATTCTGTTGAACCGCAGAAAAAAGGTTGTACCGATTAACAACGTAATGTTTTCCGCTGGTTAACGTAATATCTTTTAATGTGCAACGGTCACTGAATACAATATAAGAATAAAACGGCAAAGTTTGGTCGGCAAGAAATGTTTGAAGCCATTTCAGATGTCCCTTGTTCTGCCAAATAGGATTATAAAATTGATTTTTCTGTGACCTCCCTCGTCCAGTGGGTAGTGTTTGAGTCCAATATTGTTGAGATTCGGTTCCAAAAATCCACCCGCTATAATTTTTGGATTCAAATACATATATACCCGATTCATGAAGTAGGACAACATCTAATTCTGTGGTTTCTCCGTTGCTTTTCGGGATATACAAGTTAAACAAATACCGTTTGTACCCGGTCAGCGAGTCGAGATACTTATAAGTGTAGAATTCCCCCAGCCGTCCTTTGTTAAATCGAACGCTGCTATATGGATTTTTGGTTTGCTGATAGTATTCCGTTTTTTCATATCGCTTTTTCTGTACTACATATACAACAATGGCAAGAAGTACGGCAAGTAAAAAAATTCCCATTATAGTTCTCCCCCTACCTGTCTTTTGATTAGTATACCACAATTCCGAGAGCGTGGAAATAGGGAGTTTTCCGGGCTGATTTCCTACCTTATGGATATACGGCACTGGCAATCAAAAAAGTATACACTTGAGATAGTTCATCGATGGACAAGCCCCTTGAAAACCGAATGACCGTCTGAAAAGGAATACCCCGGCTGGGGAAGTGCGCCATGACCCCGCTTCTGGACACCATGACCAGAGCAGGCCAGCGCACCAACGCCGGAACACGCCGCAGGAATGGGGCAGGAAGCCTTTTCGGGGAGAAACGGCAACAAACAGAAAAACGGAGGGACAGCATGAAAGAAAGACCCTATCAACATTTGCCGCCGTTGGAGCGCAAGCCGGACGGTTCCCCCTACCGCATGACCCCGGCGCAGAGGAAGCGGGCCAACAGCCTGATACGCCGGGAGTGCAGCAACTGTGACGGTGGAAACTGCCTTGCGCTGGATGATGGCGACACCTGCGCCTGTCCACAGATGATTACATTCTCCGTCTGCTGCAAGTGGTTCCGCTGGGCGGTCTTTCCTCTGGACGGGACGCTGGAAGCGGAGATTTACCGTGACAGTGCTTTGAAACGCTGCTCGGTCTGCGGAAAGCCCTATGTGCCAAAATCCAACCGGGGCAAATACTGCCCGGACTGCGCCGCCAGAGTTCACAGGCGGCAGAAAACAGAAAGTGAACGGAAAAGGAGGTCTGCTGTGGACAGTTAAGGCGGGAAAAAGCCTTGATTTGCAAGGCTCCGCAAGTCCCAAACCGGGTGTCATCGCCAATGATAAAATGTAAAAAAACGCCGAGGAAAAAATGTAGTTTT
>CAJUEC010000021.1 GCA_910585155.1 uncultured Oscillospiraceae bacterium | reverse complement strand
GCGGCAATTTGGGCCGCAAGGATGTGTGCTGGGGTCTATTGGTACAGCTTCTGAATGTGGGCGTAGTAGTCCTCCTGGATGATGAGCTTGGCGTAGTTCACCTTGGCGGCCACCAGGCGCTTGACCCGGCTGACGTAGCTCTCGTCCACCTCCACGCCCTCGTTGGGGGTAAATTCCCCGGTGGAGCACTCGTAGGTGCCCGCCGCCGTGATCCAGGCGTTGCCCTTGCCCTTGTTGGCGAACACCACCAGGGGCATGCAGTTGGAGTACTGGTCCGCCTGGTAGTTGGCGGCGAAGATGTCCCGCCCGGAGTAGAGCCGGGAGTCGTAGTCCAGCCCGAACAGGTTGCACAGGGTGGGCACGATGTCGATGGCGGAGCAGGGGGTGTCCACCTCAATGGGCTTCTCGATGGCCCCGGACCACATCAGCAGGGTGTTGCGGTAGCGGGAGGTGTCGTCATCCGTGTCCTCAAAGCCCCGCAGCTCGTTGTAGTAGTCCGGGCCGCCGTCCTCCACCAGCATATAGGGGTAGTGGTCGCCGGTCATGACGATGAGGGTGTCGTCGGCGATGCCCGCCTCCTCCAGCTTGTCCACCAGATACTCCAGCGCCCGGTCCAGCTCCATGTTGCAGGCGAGATAGGCCTGGGCAGGCTCGGACAGGTCGGGGTATTTGGCCTGCACCGCCTCCTGGTACTTGATGGCCATGTTGTGGCCGCTGAAGTTGTAGGGGCCGTGGGCGCTGATGGTCATATAGTAGGCGTGGAAGGGGGTCCCGTTGTCCACGCAGTCCTGGATATAGCTGTCCGCCGTGGCCTCCATCATCTCCAGGTCGGAGCGGGGCCAGCCGTTATAGGGCAGCTCCAGCCCGCCGCCGTTGCAGCCCGCGTAGTCGTAGCCGAAGTTGGTGAGGTACTGGTCCCGCTTGTAGTAGTCGTACTCCCCGTTGTGCCAGGCGGGGACGCTGTAGCCCTCCGCGGCGAACAGGCGGGCCAGGGTGAAGGGCATGGACTTTTCAATGCTGGCCTGGGCGGCCAGGTTGCCGTACTCGCTTTTGACCCAGCTGGGGATGACCCCGGTGGTGACGGCGAACTCGCCGCCGCAGGTGGACTGGGTCCAGTCAGGCTGATAGAAGTTGTTCAGCACAAAGCCCTCATGGCTGAGCTTGTACAGGGTGGGGGTGAGCTCCTGGTCAATGGCGGGGGTGGCGAAGCCCTCGGCGGTGATGAGGATCAGGTTCTTGCCCTCAAACATGCCGGTGTACTGGTTCTTCTCCGAGGGGATGACATTGGCGAAATACTGGTGCATGTTTTTCAGCGTCTCGTCGGTCTCCGCCTCCGCCATCCCCTCAAAGTCGATGTCCAGGGTGTTGGGCCCGGTGGGGACGGGGCGGCTGGAGGCGTCCGGGTCCGGGCTGCCGGAGGGCGGGGCGCTCTCCCCCTGGGCGGGGCCGACGGCGGGCGTGTCCACCGGGTCGTCGATGAAGTCGTCCAAAGAGGGCGCGGGGACGCCCACCACGGCGTACTCCAGCTCCAGCCGTATGGAGGTGAGCAGGCCGAAGTGGGGGATGGCGGTGTTGGCGGTGAACTCATAGGTATAGTAGCTGCTCACCGGCCCCAGGCTGGACAGCAGGTAGGCGGTGAGCTGGCAGGCTACCAGCACGGCGGTCAGGATGATGCGCACGGGGTTCTCGCTGCCCTCCTCGGGCACCACGCTGTACCGCAGCAGGATGAACAGCACCAGGGGAACCAAGGACAGCAGGATGAAGGGGATCATCCCCACCACCACCTGGACCACCGTGGAGCCGAAGCCCCCGGCCACATCCCCGGCCATGCCGCCCATGAAGGTGACGCCGTAATAGAGGTTAAAGGTGGCCCGGCACCCCCGCTCCACGCAGAACAGCACCGCGCCCAGCCCCAGCAGCACGCCCCCGGCGATGCGGCCGGCGGTCTTCCAGGGCAGCAGGTCCAGGATGAGGGCGATCACCAGCCCGGCGGCGATGGAGAACAGCACAATGCGCAGCAGGGCCAGGTCGAAGAAGGGGGTGCTTCGGTCAAAGGCCCGCAGCAGCAGCTCGTGGTAGAGCAGGGCGGCGGGGAAAAACAGGGCGTTGAGCAGCGGAATGTCCGCGCCCCGCCGGTTGCGGGACAGGCCGGTATAGCGGGAATAGCTCATCAACGGTCACTTCCTATGGTATATGGGCATAAAAGAGGGGAATTTCCACACTTTTATGCCGGCTCAAGATGCCATTTATCATACCATAGGAGGGAGAAAAATGCAACGTCTGCGCCAAAATTTAAGGAATCCTTCAAGGAGGCGGCCTCACAGCCCGGTCTGGAGCTGGGCCCCGGTGTAGTAGTGGGCCAGGATGTCCTGCCAGCCGCTGCCGGCCTTCGCCATGGCGTTGGCGCCGTACTGGCTCATGCCCACCCCGTGGCCGTATCCGGTGACGGAGAAGGTGAACACCCCGTCCTGCTCGCTCACATCGAAGCAGGCGGAGCGCAGGGCAAAGAGGCTGCGGGCCGCGCCGCCGGACAGGGAGATCCCCCCCAGCTCCACCGACGCCACCCGGCCGGAGGCGGTGCGGGTGAGGTTTTGGAACCAGGCGGAGGGCTCCCCGGACAGGTCGGCGTCCAGCCCCGCCTCCCCCGCCGCCTTTTTCACCTGCTCCGCCGTCAGGGTGACGGTGGAGCGGTAGTTGGGCACCTCCTCCCCCTCGGGGCTGTCCACCGACACCAGGTAGGGCAGGGCCCGCCCCCACACCGCCTGGGCGTCCTCGGTGGCCCCGGCGGCGGAGGAGAAAAACACCGCCTGGATGGGCGCGCCCTCGTAGGTGAGCACCTGGCCGTCGGTGTCCGCCACGGCGGCGGCGATTTTGGCCTGGTAGCCGGGGGCGGCGCTCTCCCCCCACCGCTGGGCGGCGTCCTGGGGGGAGAGGTAGGCCTGACAGCAGGAGGAGTCGGCGCAGATGTCCGCCCCGTCCGCCTGGTGGCTCTTGGCCTGCAGCTTCCACAGACTGTAGGTCCGGGCGCACACCGCCTGGGCCCGGAGGGCCTCCGGCTCGAAGGCGGCGGGCATCTCCGCCGCCACCACCCCCCACAGGTAGTCCGCCATGGTCAGCTCCGCCACCTGCCCGTCCTGCCCCAGCAGGCGCAGGGTCTGCGCCCCGTCCCACTCCCCCGGGGTGAGGGTGGGGGTGGGCTGGACCGCCGGGGTGGGGCTGGCGGGCAGGGTGGGTACGCTGCGGGCCTCCTCCTCCCCGCCCCCCAGGGCGGCCAGAGGGAGCAGCAGCAGGACGATTCCCAGGGCCAGCCCGGTGAGGAAGGGGGCGCGCAGCGCCCGCCATGCGTCCAGATTTCGCAAGTCAAACACCTCGATTATTCAAAAACGGCCAGAATGAGTGGGAAAAATCCGGGGCTTTTCGGAACTATCACAACAAAATTGCATTGACGCGGCCTCAAAATTGCGTTATAATAGTCTTTACAGTCATTGGAAGCTGCCACATTCGGATACGTCAAAGGAGGCGGGTTATCTTGAGCATGAACATCATCGACAACCTGATCGAGGCGCGCAGGAAGGCCGTGGAGCAGTACAGCGCTTCGGTGGACTTCATTCAAGGGATATGCGGAGAATTTGAGAAGTATACCCAGATCTCCCCCCGCTACTATGAAAAGTACGACGTGAAGCGGGGCCTGCGCAACCAGGACGGGACCGGCGTTATGGCCGGGGTCACCCTCATCGGCAACGTGCGGGGCTACATCATGCAGGACGGCGAAAAGGTGCCCACCCCCGGCCAGCTGTTCTACCGGGGCATCGACGTGGAGGAGCTGATCCAGGGCTTCACCCAGGCGGGGCGGTTCGGCTATGAGGAGACGGCCTACCTGCTGATGTTCGGCGGCCTGCCCACGGCGGAGGAGCTGGAGCAGTTCCGGGGCATCCTGGCCTTTTTCCGGGAGCTGCCCCCCAACTTCACCGAGGACATGATTCTCACCGCCCCCAGCCACGACATCATGAACAAGCTGGCCCGGTCGGTGCTGGCGCTGTACTCCTACGACCCGGACCCGGACAACAACACCCTGCCCATGGAGATGGTCCAGGCCATCCGGCTCATCGCCCGGTTCCCGGTGGTGGTGGCCCACGCCTTCGCCGCCAAAAAGCACTACTTCGACCGGGACTCCCTGTACCTGCACCGGCCCCAGCCCGAGCTGTCCGTGGCGGAGAACTTCCTCTACTCCGTCCGGCACAACAACGCCTTCACCCAGGAGGAGGCCCGACTGCTGGACCTGTGCCTGGTGCTCCACATGGAGCACGGCGGCGGCAACAACTCCGCCTTCGCCTGCCGGGTGCTGTCCTCCTCGGGCACGGACATCTATTCCGCCATCGCCGCGGCGGTGGGCTCCCTGAAGGGCCCCAAGCACGGCGGTGCCAACGCGCGGGTGATGCGCATGTTTGACGAGATCGAGGCCAACGTGAAGGACTGGAGGGACGACGACGAGGTCTCCGCCTACCTCACGCGGATTCTGAAAAAGGAGGCGGGGGACGGCTCGGGGCTCATCTACGGCATGGGCCACGCCATCTACACCGTCTCCGACCCCCGGGCCATCCTTCTCAAGCAGTTCGCCAAAAAGATGGCGGCGGACAAGGGGATGCTGGAGGAGTTCGAGCTGTTCGAGCGGGTGGAGCGGCTCACCCCCGACCTGTTCCACGCCGTCACCGGCCAGGAGAAGGCGATGTGCGCCAACGTGGACATGTACTCCGGCCTGGTGTACAAGATGATGGACATCCCCCCGGAGCTGTACACCCCGCTGTTCGCCATCGCCCGCATCGTGGGCTGGTGCGCCCACCGGGTGGAGGAGGTGTACAACCCCTATGGCCGGATCATCCGCCCGGCCTACAAGGCGGTCATGCCCAGGCGGTCCTTCATTCCCCTGGACCAGCGGGGGTGACGGGGCCCCTGGCCCGGAAAGCAGAAAAGGGCCCGTCCGGCGGCTGCCGGACGGGCCTGGATTCTCTTGACACCTTTCTCCGAATGTGATAGTATACTGGAACGGTATGAAAATCAAATAGCGCGGGGAACGCGGGGAGTAGTCCGGCCGGAGAACCGTCAGAGAGGGGCAGCCCAGGCTGAAAGCCGCCCCCGGGGAGGGCCAGGCGAAATGCGAGCGGGAGCGCGGGGGACATGGGAGCCCTCCGTCCGGCCACGTCACGGCCATGAGCGAGAAACGAGAGTGGAACCGCGGTGCTGCCGCCTCTCATGCCCGGGCAGGGCGTGGGGGGCGCTTTTCTTTTTGGACAAGGAGGACTGCTTCATGACCCGATTGGGGGAGACGCTGCGGGCCTATCAGGCCCGGGACCCGGCGGCCCGGAGCCGGCTGGAGATTTTCCTGCTGTATCCCGGCGTGCACGCCACCATTTACCACAGAATCGCCCACTTTCTGTACTGTCACCGGCTGAAATTCCTGGCCCGGTGCGTGTCCCAGTGGAGCCGCTGCTGGACGGGCATTGAGATCCACCCCGGCGCGAAGATCGGCCGCAGGCTGGTCATCGACCACGGCATGGGCATCGTCATCGGCGAGACCGCCGAGGTGGGGGACGACTGCCTGATCTACCACGGGGTCACCCTGGGGGGCACCGGCAAGGACCAGGGCAAGCGCCACCCCACCATCGGCAACAACGTGCTCATCTCCACCGGGGCCAAGGTGCTGGGCCCTTTCCGGGTGGGGGACAATTCCCGCATCGCCGCCAACGCGGTGGTGCTCAGCGAGGTGCCCGCCGACGCCACCGCCGTGGGCATCCCGGCCCAGATCGTGAAGATCGCGGGGCGGTCCACCCACTTTGCCGACGAGGTGGACCAGACCAGCGTAAAGAGCCCCAGCCTGGAGAAGCTGGCCGCCCTGTCTGACCGGGTGGAGGCGCTGGAGAAGCTGCTGGACGAGAAGCGCGGAGCCGTTGTGAGCAGCGCGGATGGAGCGGAGTGAAGGCAAAAGCCCAAGAAGGGCCGGAGGCACGGCTGTGTTTTGCCTGAATCGGAGCGAAGCCGCGCGTCGCGAGCAGGCGCAGCGTGACAACTGGACGAGAAGCGCGCAGCCGTTGTGAGCAGCGCGGATGGAGCGGAGTGAGGGCAAAAGCCCAAGAAGGGCCGGAGGCACGGCTGGGTTTTGCCTGAATCGGAGCGAAGCCGCGCGTCGCGAGCAGGCGCAGCGTGACAACATATGAAACGGAGGACAATCACCATGTATCTCTACAATTCCGCCACCCACAAGAAGGAAGCGTTCAAAACCCGCATCCCCGGCCGGGTGGAGATGTACACCTGCGGCCCCACCGTCTACCACTTCGCCCACATCGGCAACCTGCGCTCCTACATCATGGAGGACGTGTTGGAGAAGTTTCTGCGGTACGAGGGCTATGAGGTGAACCGGGTGATGAACATCACCGACGTGGGCCACCTGGCCTCCGACGCGGACACCGGCGAGGACAAGATGCTCAAGGGGGCCAGGCGGGAGAACAAGTCGGTGATGGACATCGCCAAGTTCTACACCGATGCCTTCTTCGGCGACTGCGCCAGGCTGAACATCAAGACCCCCGAAGTGGTCCAGCCCGCCACGGGGCTCATCGACGAGTTCATCCGGGTGGTGTCCGCCCTCATCGAAAAGGGCTCCGCCTACGTGGCGGGGGGCAACGTGTACTTCGACACCTCCACCCTGGAGCGCTACTACGTGTTCAACGACCACGACGAGGACGACCTGGCGGTGGGCGTCCGGGAGGGGGTGGAGGAGGACCAGAACAAGCGCAGCAAGAACGACTTCGTCCTCTGGTTCACCAAGTCCAAGTTCGAGGACCAGGCCCTGAAATGGGACTCCCCCTGGGGGGTGGGCTACCCCGGCTGGCACATCGAGTGCTCCTGCATCTCCATGAAGTTCAACGGGGAGTACCTGGACCTCCACTGCGGCGGGGTGGACAACGCCTTCCCCCACCACACCAACGAGATCGCCCAGTCGGAGGCCTATCTGGGCCACCCCTGGTGCCAGCAGTGGTTCCACGTCCACCACCTGAACACCAACTCGGGCAAGATGTCCAAGTCCAAGGGGGAATTCCTCACCGTCTCCCTGCTGGAGGAGAAGGGGTACGACCCCCTGGCCTACCGCTTCTTCTGCCTCCAGAGCCACTACCGCAAGGGGCTGGTGTTCTCCTGGGAGAACCTGGACAACGCGGCGGGGGCCTACCAGAAGCTGATCAAGCGGATCGCCGCCCTCACCGGGACGGCCGGCCCGGTGGACGAGGAGGCGGCAAAACAGCTCAAGGAAAAATTTCTCACCCAGGTGGGCAACGACCTGAACACCTCCATGGGCATCACCTGCCTGTACGACGTGCTCAAGACCCCGGTGAACGACGTGACCAAGCGGGCGGTGCTGGCCAGCTTTGACCAGGTGCTGTCCCTGTCCCTGCTGGAGCGGGCGGCGGCGCTGCGGGAGCGGGAGGCCGCCCAGGCCAAGACCGCGTCCAGCGCCGGCGGCTTCACCGTCCAGGGGGAGGGCGACCCGGACATCGACGGGCTGGTGCTGCAACGGGCCCAGGCCAAAAAGGCGAAGAACTTCGCCGAAGCGGACCGCATCCGGGACGAGCTGAAGGCCCAGGGCATCGAGGTCACCGACGTGCCCGGCGGCGCGGTGTGGAAGCGGGTCTGAGAAGCTCAGGCGGGAGAGGCGTTCAGCCTCTCCCGCCTGTTGTTCAATCGTCCTCAAGGGGATCCGTCCACATCTCGCACTGGCGCATCACCGCCTGGACCGCCTCCTCCATCCCCTCCTGCGGGTAGCCGTTCCGCTTGAGAAGGCGCTTGATCAGCCGCCGCATCCCCGCCTGGGCGCTCTCCTTCTTCTGCCAGTCGATGGTGCAGCTGCTTCGGAGGGTATCGGTGAGTTCCCTGGCCACGGGGACCAGCGCCCCGCTCTCCTGGAGCGCCCCGGCGGGTCCGGGCTTTGCCAGCGCGTCGTAAAAGGCCAGCTCCTCCGGGCTCAGGCCCAGCGCGCCGCCCTCCTGCCCCGCCGCCGTGATGTCCCGGGCCAGCCGGAGCAGCTCCTGAATGACCTCCTCGTTGGTGAGCATCCCCCTCAGATACCGGCCCATTATCTCCCGAAGAACCTGGCTGAACGCCTCGGACTTCACCACGTTGGTCCGCCGGCAGACGGAGACCTGCTCCTCGATCAGCTTCTTCAGCAGCTCCACCGCCAGGTTTTTCTCCTTGGCCTGGGCGATCTCCTCCAGGAAGCGGGGGTCGAACAGGGAGAACTCCGCCTTGACGTCGGCGAACAGGTTGATGACGCCCTCGCTCTGGACGCTCTGCCGCAAGAGCCCGCTGATGCGCTGGTTGATCTCGGGGAGGGTGAACCTCTGCCCGCCTCCGCCGCCGGTCAGCCGGAGGAGCATGGTCCTCACCGCCTCGAAAAAGGCGGCCTCCAGCCGGGTCCGCCGGTCCGCCAGACTGCTGCACAGCGACAGGGACTGCCGCAGCAGCAGCGCCTCCCGGAGGTAGATCCGGTGGGTCCGCTCCCGGTCCGGCAGGCCGCTCTCCTCCACCCGCCTGCCCAGCAGGAAGTTGACGCCGCCGCTGATCACCTTGGCCCGGTCCAGGTCCGTCCCGGTGAGGAAGGCGGAGTAGTCGTAGCCGTGAAACAGGTCCTGGCAGACGGACAGCTTTTCCAGGAATTTGAAGTAGGCGGTTTTGCCGATGTCGGGGTCGCCGTAGTTCTGCCGGTCCCGCCGGGTGTAGTCGTGCATGGCCTGCTTGAGGGCGGCGGCCAAGCCCACATAGTCCACCACCAGCCCGCCCTCTTTGTCGCCGAAGACCCGGTTCACCCGGGCAATGGCCTGCATCAGGTTGTGGCCGGACATGGGCTTGTACACGTACATGGTGGCCAGGGAGGGCACGTCAAAGCCGGTGAGCCACATGTCCACCACAATGGCGATCTTCAGGGGGGAAGCGTCGTCCTTGAACCTCCGGGCCAGCTCCTCCCGGTGGGCCTGGCTGCCGATGATCTCCCGCCACTCCTTGGAGTCGCCGGCGCCCTGGGTCATGACCAGGGCCACCTTCTCCCCCCAGCCGGGGCGCAGCTCCAGGATGCGCCGGTACAGCTTCATGGCGATGGCCCGGGAGTAGGCCACGATCATGGCCTTGCCGGTGAGCAGACCCGCCCGGTAGTGCTCGTAGTGATCCAAAATGTCGTCCACCAGGGAGCAGATGGCCTGGTCGGAGCCCAGGATGGTCTCCATCCGGCCCAGCTCCTGCTTGCTCACCCCGATGACATAGGGGTCGGCGCTCTGGGCCATTCGGTCGTACTCCGCGTCCATGAGGCGCAGGGCCTCCTGGTCCAGCCGCAGGTGGACCACCCGGCTCTCGTAGTACACCGGCCGGGTGGCCCCGTCCTCCACCGCCTGGGTCATGTCGTAGATGTCAATATAATCGCCGAACACCTCCCGGGTGCTGCGGTCCCGGGAGGAGATGGGGGTGCCGGTAAAGCCGATATAGGTGGCGTTGGGCAGGCTGTCCCGGATCACCCGGGCGGTGCCCACCACCGTGTGGGCCTCCCCCTGGCGCATGACCACCTTCTCCCTCAGGCCGTACTGCCCCCGGTGGGCCTCGTCCGCGATGACCACGATGTTCCGCCGCGGGGAGAGGACGCCCAGCCCCTCCTCAAACTTCTGCATGGTGGAAAAGATGATGCCGTTGGTCTCCCGGTCCGCCAGCAGCTCCTTCAGATGGCGGCGGCTCCTGGCCTGCCGGGGCGTCTGGCGCAGGAACTCCCGGCACTGGGAAAACAGGCTGTAGAGCTGGCCGTCCAGCTCGTTGCGGTCGGTGATGACCACGATGGTGGGGCTCTCCAGCGCGGATTGGAGGGCGCGGGCGTAGAACAGCATGGACAGGGACTTTCCGCTGCCCTGGGTGTGCCAGAACACGCCGCCCTTGCCGTCGGCGGCGGCGGCGGCGCGGGCGGAGGCCACCGCCTTTTTGACCGCGAAATACTGGTGGTAGCCCGCCAGGATTTTACAGGGCCCCTCGGCCTCCATCCGAAAGCAGATGAAATTTTTCAGGATGTCCAGAAACCGGCGCTTTTCAAACATCCCCTCGAAAAACGTGTCGAACCCCCCGTGGGCCCCGCTCTCATAGCTGCCGTCCCGGCTCTTCCACTCCATGAAGCGGTTCTCGCCGGAGGTGATGGTGCCCGCCCTGGAGGCGGCCAGGTCGCTGACGACACACACCGCGTTGTAGGCGAACAGGGAGGGAAGCTCGCGCATGTACCGACGCAGCTGGCGGTAGGCGGAGGAGGCGTCCGCGTTCATCCGGGAGGGGGACTTCAGCTCCATCACGGCCAGGGGCAGGCCGTTGACAAACAGGACGATGTCCAGGCGGCCCTGGGCGTACTCCAGGAAGGTCCACTGGTTGGCCGCGGTGAAGTCGTTGTTGTCGGGGCTGCTGTAGTCCACCAGATAGACCAGTCCGCTGCGCGGCCGGCCGTTTTCCAGATACTCCACCGTGACGCCGTTTTGCAGATAGTCCATGAAGACCATGTTCTTCTGGGCCAGGGAGCCCCCCCCCAGGTCCCTGAGCCTGCGCACCGCCTGGTCCACCGCCTCCATGGGCATATCCCGGTTGATGCGCTGCAGCGCGGGCAGCAGCAGCTCCTCATAGAGGGGGGAGCTGTAGTCCCGGTCCGCGTCGGGGCCGTACAGGCAGGCGTAGCCCAGCCGCTCCTGGAACAGCTGGAGGACAGCGCTCTCATACTGGGCCTCGGTGTAATGGTCAGGCATGGCGGGTACTCCTTTCAGATGCGAAGGCCGGACACGTCCAGCTCCCCGGACATGAGCCTGGGCAGCAGCAGGTCGCGGAGCGCCGCCAGGCGCTCGCTCTCCAGCCCGTTGGCGTATACCTTGGCGGCCACGGCCTGACAGACGCCGTCAAACCGCCGGACCAGCCGGGGCGGGGGAATGACGATGGGCTCGGCCTGGAGCAGTCCGGCCAGGTCCAGGTTTTTGATCCCCGTGGTCCCGTTCTCGTAGGGGAAAAACATACCCAGGTCGTAGAGGTGCTGCCAGTAGTGGTAGAGGAACATGCCGTAGCCCTCCACCGGGCGCAGCGCCCTGCAAAAGTTGGTGCACACCAGCCCCTTGTCATAGCGGTCCAGGAGGGCCTGGGAGATGACGGCGGCCCGGCCGGTGGACTGGGTGGGGCTTCCCCCGGAGACCTCCACCACCAGGTCCCCGTCCAAAAGCCGCCTGGTCTTCAGGCTCTTGGGCCGGATATACCGGGTGGGCATTTTCCCCCTGCCGCCGGCGCAGACCTCCGGGATGTCCGCCCCCCGGAGGCAGTAGACCGGCTGGACGCAGCCGCCCTCCGGGCTCTCCCTCCCCCAGTCCCCGCCGAAGGCGCCCTCAATGAGCTGGGAGAAGGTCCCCCGCCTCCACCCCCGGGCGTCCGGGCTGTCGATGACCCATTGCCGGAACAGGGCCTGGGCCTGCTGCCGCAGGTTGGCGCTGACCCGGTGGTTGAGCTCGATCTTGGTGTCCAGCGCGTCCAGGATGCCGGCAATCCGGGCCTGCACGCCGGGGTCGGCGGGAACGCGCACCTGGATGCCCCGCATAGTGGCGCCGGAGACCTCCTTGAAGGTGGTCCCGCTGCCCATGGCCTCGATGCGGTCCCTGTGGCAGCGCAGCAGGTAGTAGAGAAACAGGGAGGACACGCCGGGGTTGGGCACAATGCTCTTGAAGCCCTGGTTGGTGCACAGGTCGTTTTCCGCGATGGCCACGTACCCGATGGGGGCCCGGGAGGAGAACAGGACGGTGCCCTTGGGCATGATCCGGGCGGAGCAGCTGTCCAGCCCCGCCTGGGTGATGCTCCGCTGCCCCCGGCGGATGTAGCGGCCGGGGCATCCCGCCAGGTCCTTGGGGGTGAGCCAGGGGATCTGGCCGTTGTAATAGTCCTCCCGGCTGGTGGAGGGGGTGGCCCCGCCCACAATCTCCCCCAGGTCGGACAGCGCTGCCGTTTTCCATTCAGTCATCGTTCTGGCCCCTAATCATTTTCAATGTGATACTCCAGACCCAGAATGTCGTTGACCCCGCTGTCAAACTTGATCTGGAATACATAATTGGCCTCATTGACCACAAAAACCATCCTGATGCCAAAGACGTCGTCCTCCAGCCGGGACACCGACTCCACCCTACAGTCTGTGACCGAGTCGTCCAGCCTGGCCCCGGCCTGCTCCAGCAAAAACTCGTGCCAATAAGTACTTTCCGTAAACTCCCGGACGCGTTTGGCCCCGAAGTCGGTCTCATAGTACTCGGCCAGCGCGGGGATGGCCACTTCGATGGAGGGGAACAGGACAAATTTACTGTCCGGCTGGATGGCCTTGTCAAACCCCTGGATGAAGTCGTGGTCCCTGCTCACATAGACGCACAGCCTGCCGTACTCCTGGGAATACGCGCAGATGGTCTCGGCGATCATCGCGTCCTTGAAGCCCGCGTCTGAATGGGTTTTCCCGCCGATGGCGCCGCTGAAAAAGGGCGGCGTCCCGGCCAGCGCCTTGCCCACCAGGATCTCCAGGACGGAGCCGCTGCGGGGAAAGGGGACCAGCTTGGCCAGGTTCTTCGGCGTGCGGAAAAAGTCCTCAAGCAGGGAGTCCACATAGGCGCGGTAGCTCTCCCTGTCATACTTGAGGTCCACGGCGCTCTGGTCGAAGATGGCGTCGAACACCTTCTTGTGGGCGCTCAGGTCGGCCTCCAGCTTTTGGCACTGCCGGGAAAATCCCGTGGTCATGTGGTGCTTCATCTCCAAAACCACCACCTCGGGGATGCACAGCTCCACCAGGCGCTCCAGGCGGTTTTCGGCGATAAAATTAGTCAGCTCATGAAATTGAGAACGGATCCCAAGGCTGTTCAAAAAGACATTGGACCCGGTTTTATTGCCCAAAAAGGTTTGCAGGATATTGGTGTCCAGGAAAATGGAAATCTCTCTGCTCATACCGCCGCCCTCTTATTCTATCTGATACCCGATCTGGCCCAGCTGCTCCCGAATCTGGTCCTCCGCCTCCCGGGACTTGGCCAGCAGCTCCGACAGCTCCGCCGTCAGCCGGCCCATCTTCTCCTCAAAGGGCTCGCCGTCGTCCTTTGCCTGGGGGAGGCCCACGTACCGCCCCGGCGTGAGCACGCAGCCCATCTCCACGATCCTCCGGGTGTCGGCCACGGCGCAGAAGCCCTGTTCCTCCCGCAGCGTCCCGTCCACAAAGGCGTTGTAGGTCTCCGCGATTTTGGCGATGTCGCCCTCCGTCAGCTCCCGCAGCTTCCGCGTCACCATGGTGCCCAGGCTCCGGGCATCAATGAACAGGGTTTTCCCCTTCTGCCGCTTGTTCTTCGCCAGAAACCAGAGGGAGGCGGGAATCTGGGTGGTGTAGAAGAGCTGGGGGGGCATGGCCACGATGCAGTCCACCAAATCCGCCTGGATGATGCTCCGGCGGATGTCCCCCTCCCCCCCGGACTGGGAGGACAGGGAGCCGTTGGCCAGCACCACGCCCACGCGCCCGTTGGGGGCCAGGTGCCAGATCATGTGCTGGAGCCAGGCGAAGTTGGCGTTTCCGGCGGGGGGGAGCCCGTACTGCCAGCGCACGTCCTTCAGCAGCTTGTCCTGCCCCCAGCCGGAGAGGTTGAAGGGCGGGTTGGCCAGGATGTAGTCCGCCTTGAGCTGGGGGTGGCAGTCGCTGAAAAAGGTGTCCGCGCTGAACCGGCCCAGGTCCGCGTCAATGCCCCGGATGGCCAGGTTCATCTGGGCCATCTTCCAGGTGGTGGGGTTGGAGTCCTGCCCGTAGACCGAGATTTTGTTGATGCTTCCCCCGTGGCTCTCAATGAATTTGGCCGACTGCACGAACATGCCCCCCGAGCCGCAGCAGGGGTCGTACACCCGGCCATGGTAGGGCTGGAGCACCTCCACCAGGGTGCGCACCACGCAGGCGGGGGTATAGAACTCCCCGGCCAGCTTGCCCTCCTGCTCGGCGAACTTGGACAGGCAGTACTCATAGGTCCGGCCCAGGATGTCCTTGTTGTCTCCATGCTCCATCATCCGGATGTTGGTGAACAGGTCCACCACCTCCCCCAGCCTGCGCTTGTCCAGCTCGGGCCGGGCGAAGTTTTTGGGGAGGATGTCTTTCAGCTTTTTGTTCGCCCGCTCAATGCTGCGCATGGCGTCGTCGATCACCACGCCGATCTCCTGGGTGTGGGCGGCGGCGGAGATGACCTCCCACCGGGCGGCCTCAGGGACGAAAAAGATGTTTTCGGCGGTGTATTCGTCCTTGTCCTCCTCGAAGCCGTCCCCCTCCGCCACCAGCTCGGCGTGCTTGGCCTCAAAGCGGTCGGAGATGTATTTGAGGAAGATCAGGCCGAGAACCACAGATTTGTACTCTGAGGCGTCCATATTCCCCCGCAGAACGCAGGCCGCGTCCCAAATCTGTTTTTCAAATCCCAGCTCACTGGTGTTGTTCCCGCCCATGGCGAATGCCTCCCGGTGTATGGTTTTTCTTAGAGCCTGTTTAGTATACCTTGCCTGGGGCCTGTTTTCAAGGCATATCCCCCTACTTTTCCAAATTACTCCCGATTCTCCGGGTCAACCCGCGCCCCCTGCGGCGGGCCGGGGACGGGACACGCAGGCGGGCGGCCAAGCTGCCATGTCCTTCCACCGCCGCCCCGCTTATTGACACGATTCGCTTTTTGCTCTAGAATACCATGCAGATGCCAGTAAACAGCTTCTTAATCGTCACGATCAGTCAGCGAACCCCAGCATATTGCATCATCCCGCGAGAAGCGGCAGCGCAGCTCGCTGGCGCAGAATGGATTGGAGGCAGGAATCAGGGTGATACCCCAGTATGAAAAATATTTCTGTATCGAAAACCTCCAGGGGATCACGCTGGAGGAGGTGCTGGTCAAGTCGGCGGATAATATTCTGGTCACCGACGGCAGCGGCGTCATCTGCATCGTCAGCCAGGTGATGCTGGACAGCCTGTCCCTGAAGGCGGAGGAGGTGCTGAACCAGAAGGTGTCCGAGCTGGTGAAAAAGGGATATTACGACCGCTCCACCTCCCTGGAGTGCATTCAAAAGGGGCAGGAGGTCGTGGGCGTGGTCAGGGCCAGAAACGGCCACTATGTTTTTTCCGTCTCCCGGCCTATTTTTGACCGGAATGGCCGCGTTATCTATACCATCACCAACACCCGGGAGCAGGACATCATGACCCAGCTCATGGAGGAGCTGGAGACCACCCGCCGCGCCTACCGAAAGTATGAGCACATCGCCGCCTACCTGGGCAACAACCAGAGCAGAAACCAGGCCCCCATCGCCGCCAGCGACGTGATGAAGCGCCTGCTGGAAACCTGTAGAAACGTGGCCTCCACCGACGGCACCGTACTTCTCCAGGGGGAGAGCGGAACGGGAAAGGAGGTCTGCGCGGCCTATATCTACCGCAACAGCCAGCGGGCCCAGAAGGCCTTCCTGCCCATCAACTGCGGCGCCATCCCGGTGAGTTTAATCGAGTCAGAGCTTTTCGGCTATGAAAAGGGGGCCTTCACCGGAGCCGACCCCAAGGGCCGCGCCGGCCTGCTGGAGCTGGCCGACGGCGGCACCGCCTTTCTGGACGAAATCGGGGAACTCCCGCTGGATGTCCAGGCAAAGCTCCTGCGGTTTTCGGAGACGGGGGAGATCCGCCGGGTGGGCGGGAGCAAGTATATCTACACCAATGTGCGCATCATAGCCGCCACCAACCGCAACCTGTCCCAAATGGTGAAGGACCACCAGTTCCGCGAGGACCTCTACTACCGCCTCAATGTGATTCCGATCCATATACCGCCTCTGCGCCAGCGCAGGGACGATATCATTCCGCTGGCCGTCCACTTTATGAATCACTATAATCAGAAATATCAGAAACGGGTGACCCTCACCCCCGCCCTGCAAAAAAAGCTGCTTCAGTACAGCTTTCCCGGCAATATCCGGGAGCTGCGCAACATCATCGAACGCTCCGTGGTCACATCCACCGAGTGGTTCCTCAGCCAGGACGCCAAGGCGGCCGCCCCGCCGGAGCTCCCCGCGTCCCGAAAGATCCGCCCCCTGAAGGAGGCCGTGCGCGAATTTGAGCAGGATTATATTGAGCGGGCGGTCAAGGCCAGCGGCGGCAATATCACCCAGGCCGCCAAGCTGCTGAACATCCACCGGACACTGCTCTATAAAAAGCGGAGCTAGGCGCCGTTTGAAAAATGGCAATGTGTCCAGGGGCGAGGGATTTTTGCCGGACAAGCCCTGGACGTTGTGCATCAAATGTGATACGTAGCAGATTTTCTACACTTACCGTGTAGAAAATCTGCTACTTTTTTATTTTGATGAACCTGCGGCGCCCCGGCCGGCCGGAGCGTCAAGCAGCTTTTCCTGCTTTGGAAAAAACAGCTTGGAATTTCGCGTATTCTTCTTGAAAAACAGACAAAGTACTTGAAAAGTGCGGAAACCTCGGGGAGCCAAGGCTCCTATGGCGGCGCAAAACGGCGGGGCCCTCCCGGCTGGCACAGAACTTGCGAACAAGAGATGGTGTAGCTACTTCATACCACAACAAAGGAGCGTTAAAAAATGGAACAGTTTCATGAAAAAATTCTGACCAGTGAGCAGCTGGACCTACAGGCCTTCGCCCGTGACTTCGCCGAAAAGGAGGTCGCCCCCGTCGTCCGGGAGTGCGACGAGAAGGGCGAATTCCCCATGGCGGTATTCAAAAAATTCTGCGAGGTGGGCTTCAACACCATGTTCCTGCCCGAGGCGCTGGGCGGACAGGGCCTGGGCGCCATGGATATGGTGGTGGTCCACGAGGAGTTTGCCAAAGTGGACGCCGGCTTTATCACCAGCGCCACCTGCGGCGAATTCGGCATCGAGCCCATCCTGATGGCCGGCACCGACGAGCAAAAGCAATATTATATGGATTTTATCCTCCAGGGCGGCCTGGGCGCCTTTGCTCTCACCGAGCCCAACTCCGGCTCCGACGCCTCCGCCACCAAGACCATCGCGGTGAAAGACGGCGCCGACTACGTCCTCAACGGCCGAAAGTGCTTCATCACCAGCGGCCCCATCGCCGACGTGTACAGCATTTTCGCCACCGTGGACCCCGCCGCAGGGGTCAAGGGCATCAGCTGCTTCATCGTGGAGCGGGACCGGCCCGGCGTGTCCGTGGGGCGGGACGAGGACAAGATGGGCCTGCGGCTGTCCTGCACCTCCGACGTGGTGCTGGAGGACGTGCGCATCCCCGCCAAGAACCTGGTGGGCGCCGAGGGCAAGGGCTTTGGTCTGGCCATGAAGTGCCTGGACCGGAGCCGGGGCGTCAACTCTTACGCCGGGGTGGGCATTGCCCAGCGGGCGCTGGACGAGGCGGTGGCCTATGCCAAGCAGCGCAAGACCTTCGGCAAACCCATCATCGGCCACCAGATGGTCCAGAGCATTCTGGCCGACATGCAGATCGGCGTCACCGCGGGGCGGGCCCTGCTGTGGCAGTGCGCCCAGATGGTGGACCGGGGCGTCTATGACACCAAGCTGGGGTCGGCGGCCAAAACCTTCATCAGCGATATGGCCATGAGGGTCACCACCGACGCGGTGCAGATCCTGGGCGGCTACGGCTACAGCCGGGAGTACCCGGTGGAAAAGCTGATGCGGGACGCCAAGATCCAGCAGATCTTTGAGGGCACCAACCAGATCCAGCGCATGGTCATCGCCGGCGCCCTGGCCCGCTGAGAGGAGCTGGATCATGAACTATGAAAACATTCTGTTCCAGGTGACGGACGGCGTGGCCGTCATCACCCTGAACCGGCCAAAGGCGTGGAACGCGCTGTGCACCCGGCTGAACACCGAGCTGGAGGACGCCCTTCTGGCGGCGGAGCAGGACCCGGAGGTCCGGGTGGTCATCCTCACCGGCGGGGACAAGGTCTTTGCCGCCGGGGCCGACCTGAAGGAAATGGCCCAGGCCACCCCCATGGAGGCCGCCCGCACCTCCGCCCTGGCTCAGCGCATCAACAACTTCCTGGAGCAGATGAGCGTGCCCGTCATCGCCGCCGTGAGCGGCTTGGCCCTGGGCGGCGGCTGTGAGCTGGCGCTGGCCTGCGACTTCCGGGTTGTGGCGGAGGACGCCCAATTCGGCCTGCCCGAGGTGGGCCTGGGCATCCTCCCCGGCGCAGGCGGAACCCAGCGGCTGGCCGCCCTGGCGGGGGCCGCCCGGGCCTTTGAGATGGTCTTGCTGGGCCGGCGCATCAGCGGGGCGGCAGCGGCCCAGGCGGGTCTGGCCACCTGCGCGGTGGAGCCCGGCCAGGTGATGGCGGCAGCCCTGGAGATGGCGGCCGCGCTGAAGAAAAATCCAGCCTATTCCATGGCCCTGGCCAAGCGGGCCATTGTCTCCGGACAGACCCTGGGCGCCGGCGCCGGAAAGCTCATGGAGCGGGAGCTCTTCGCCCTGACCTTCGCCAACCCAGACCAGGCGGAGGGAATGCGGGCCTTTGCGGAAAAGCGCCGCCCCTCCTTCCAAAATCTTCGCTGAATGACAGGAGGCAGACTATGAAACTGATTCCCTCTTCCCTCGTACCCTCACTCATTCCGGACGGCGGCACCATCCTGAGCACCGGCATCACCCTGGGGGGCTTTGCCGAGGAGGCCTTCATGGAGATTGAGCGCAGCTTTCTGGAAACCGGACGCCCCCGCGGCCTGACTCAGTACTGGCAGGCCTCCGTGGGCGATATGCAGACCCGGGGCTTCAGCCACATGTGCCACGAGGGCCTGCTGGTCAAGGCCGTGGGCGGCCATATCGCCGGGTGCGGCAAGGCCATGACCGAGTTCTGCCGGGACAATAAGGCGGCCATTTACAACTGGCCCCAGGGCGTGTGCGTGGCCCTGCTCCACGCCATCGCCGCCAAGACCCCCGGCGTCGTCACCAAGATCGGCCTGAAAACCTTCATGGACCCCCGCCACGGCGGCGGGCGTATGAACGCCGCCGCCACAGAGGATCTCATTGAACTGGTGGAGCTGGGCGGCGAGGAGTGGCTGCTCTACAAGGCCCCCAAGAAAATCGACGTGGCCATCATCCGGGGCACCCTGGCCGACGAGAACGGCAACATCTCCATGCGCAAGGAGGGCTACAAGCTGGGCCAGCTGGCGGCGGCGGAGGCCGCGCGGGCCACCGGCGGCATTGTGATCTGCCAGGTCGAGCGCATCGTCAAAGCCGGCACCCTGAACCCCAAGGAGGTGGAGGTGCCCGGCATCCTGGTTGATTATGTCTACACAGCCAAGCCGGAATACCACTGGCAGACCGCCAAGAGCGTCTACAATCCGGTGTTTTCCGGCGAGGTGCGGGTCCCCCTGGACCACATCCCCCCCGTGCCCTTCGACGTGAAAAAGGTGATGGCCCGCCGGGCCGCCATGGAGCTGCGCAAGGGCTTTATTGTGAACCTGGGGGTGGGCACCCCCGAGGTGGTCAGCGCCGTGGCCGGCGAGGAGGGCTGCTCCGACCTGTTCACCCTCACCACCGAGGCGGGGGGAATCGGCGGCGTCCCCGCCCAGGGAAACGACTTCGGCTGCTGCTGGAACGGAGAGGCGGTGATTGAGACCGCCGGCATCTTTGACATGTACGACGGCGGCACCCTGGACGCGGGCTGCCTGGGCTTCCTGGAGGTGGGTCCCAACGGCGACCTCAACTCCAGCAACCGGGGGGGCCTGGGCGTGGGCGTGGGCGGCTTTATGAACATCGCGGGCGGCGCCAAGCATGTGGTGTTCATCAGCGCGTTTACCGCCGGAAAGACGCAGTACGCCCTGGAAAACGGCAGGCTCGCCATCCTCCGGGAGGGCGCCCAGAAAAAGTTTGTCAACCAGCTCAAGCAGATCTCCTTCAGCGGCGAGGTAGCCCTGGACCAGGGCAAGGACATCACCTACGTTACGGAGCGGTGCGTCTTTAAGCTCACCCGGGCCGGCCTGGAGCTTGTCGAGATCGCCCCCGGCGTCGATTTGCAGCGGGACATTCTGGACCAGATGGAATTCCGGCCCGTTATCAGCGAAAATCTAAAATCCATGCCCCCGGAAATCTTCCAGGAGAAGTGGGGCGGGCTGAAAGCCTGTATGACAAAGGAGTGAGCGCATATGTCCATCGAATTCAAGCCGTTTGCAAGCTTTCAGGTCGGCGACAGGGCCTCCCAGTCCAAAACCATCACAGAGGCTGACGTGGTGATGTTCTCCGGCATCACGGGAGATTTCAATCCCATCCACCTGGACGCGGAGTATGCCAAGACCACCATGTTCGGCACCCGGCTGGTGCAGGGGATGCTGGTGGCCAGCCTGATCGGAGCGGTGGCCGCCCCCCTGTGCGGCAGCGCCGCCATCAACATGGGCCAGACCTTCTCCTGCCCCGCCCCCGCCCGGGTTGGCGACACCCTCACCGCCACGGTGGAGGTGGCAGAGAAGATTGAGGCAAAGCACGACCTGATCCTCAAGCTCAGCGTCACCCGTCAGGACGGGGTGGAGGTGCTCACCGGCACCAACACCGTCAAGATCATGGATAAAAAGAAGCCCTAGCGCTTGTTTGATACACGGCGGAAAAGGCCCGTCCTTCGGCCCTTTTGACCTTTTGCGCAAGGTCCAGCGGGCCTGGGCATCAAGAAAAAGAAAGAGGTAATGTTATGGAAATTCTGAGCCTGGTTTGCATCCTGGCCGCCCTGGCCGCCATGATGTACTTCGGCTACAAGGGCGTGCCCATCATCCTGGTGGCCCCGCTCTGCGGCCTGTTTGTCGCCGTCACCAGCCGCATGGACATCGTGGAGGCCATGGGCGCCACCTATCTCACGGGCTTCGGCAACTGGGTGGGGCAGTTTTTCTTCACCCTGTTCACCGGCGCCATCTTCGGCTGCGTCATGTCGGACAGCGGCGCCGCCCGCTCCATCGGCCTGGCCCTGAGCAAGGTGGCCCGGACCTTCAAGGGCCACGAGCAGCTGGCCGCCCTGTGGTGCCTGCCCATTCTGGCCTTTGTCCTCAGCTACGGCGGCATCAGCGTGTTTGTCTGCTTCTTCACCGTCATCGCCGTGGCCAAGGAGCTGTTTGAGGAGATGGACGTACCCTGGCGCCTCTACGGCGTCAACTCCCTGGGCGTGGCCGCCATGGCGCTGACCATGGCCCCCGGCTCCCCCTCCGTCAACAACGCCATTGCCGCCAAGGCCCTGGGCACCACCGCCATGGCCGCCCCCGGCCTGTCCCTCATCGCCATGGTGTGCGCCGTCATCTGCGGCCAGCTCTACTTCTCCTGGGAGCTGTCCAACGCCCGGAAAAACGGGGAGCATTTCCTGCCCACCGGCGCGGAGATCACCAGGTCCGACCTGGTCAAGAGCGACGCGGACTTCAAGCCCATGCCCCTGTGGCTGGCTCTGATCCCCTCCGCGGTCCTGATCATCTGCCTGAACGTCATCGGTCTGGCGGTCTACCTGTCCTCCTTCGCCGCCATCATCGTGGCCTACGCCCTCTACTGGCCCCGCCTGTCCGACAAGATCGGCACCGCCGCCCAGGGCGCCAGCCGCGCCGTGACCTCCGCCTGCAATGTGGCCATCGTGGTGGGCTTCGGCTCTGTCATCTCCGCCGCCCCCGGCTATCAGATCGTGCTGGACCTGCTGACCAGGATTCCCGATTCCCTGGGCTATTTCCAGGTTTTTATCGCCGTCAACCTGGCCGCAGGCGTCACCGGCTCCTCCAGCGGCGGTCTGAGCATCGCCCTCAACTCCCTGGGCGACCGCTTTGTCAATGTGCTCAACCTGAACCCCGCCGCCATCCACCGCATCGCCACCATCTCCTCCGGTGGCCTGGACTCCCTGCCCTGCAACGGCACCGTCCTCAACGAGCTGGCTATGGCCAAGCTGAAGCCCAGCGTGGGCTACCGCCCCATGCTGGTCCTCACCGTTCTCACCCCGCTGATTGTGGGCGTCATCCTCTCTCTGCTGGCCACCTTTGTCGGCGTGTTCTGACCGGTGGCGCGCCTGAACAGCCTGGGGGCGCGCCTGCCGCAGCGCCTGGCAGTGTGCGCTGTGGGAATGTTTATCTACGCCTCCGGCGTGGCCCTCACCAAAAACTGCGGCATCGGCATCTCCCCCATCACCAGCGTGGCCTATGCCCTCTCCCTGCTCACCGGCATCACCATGGGCTGGTGCACCACCATCCAGAACGCCGTCTTCTTCGCCATTCAGCGCCTGCTTCTGAAGCAGGAGTACGGCCTGGGCGTGGCGGCGGCCCAGCTGGCTATGAGCATCCTGTTCAGCCTGTTCATCGACTTCACCGCCCTGGTGTGGAGCCGCGTCCAGCCGGCGGGCTGGCCGGGGAGGCTGGCTGTCTTTACGGCGGGCTGCGGCGTGCTGGCACTGGGCATGTGCCTGGTAATGCTGGCGGACTTTGTGGTCCTCCCGGCAGAGGGGGCCGTCATGGCCATCACCAAGGCGTCCCGGGCCAAATTCGGCACGGTGAAGGTGTGCTTTGACGGGTCTATGGTGGCCGTCACCGCCCTGCTCACCCTGACATTCCAGGGCCAGGTGGCCGGGGTGGGCGCCGGCACCGTCATCGCCGTGCTGCTCATCGGCACCCTGGCCCGGCCCATCGCTCCCTTTCTCAAGCGGACCCTGGGGCCCTGTGTGGGCAAATAAAGCTTTCATGACAGGTGGCGCGGGGAAATCCCGCGCCACCCCTTCCCCGGCCTGCGCAGGCCGCCAGCCTATTTAAAACAGGAGCGATGACTATGCAGGAGCTGCTATCAGAATTTCTGTCCGCCCATAAGGGCGAGGCATTTTCCCAGACCATCCCGGCTCTGTTCCGGCAGGCCGCCCGGTGGTATCCCAATAAGACGGCGGTCCAGCTGGAGGCGGAGTCCATGACCTTTCAGGAGCTGGACCAGGCGTCGGACCGGCTGGCTGAGTATTTGGCGGGGCGGCGGGTCCAGCCGGGAGAGGTGGTGGCCTGCGCCGCTGGGCGCAGCGTGGCCTCCATCGCCATCATCCTGGGCATCTGGAAGGCCGGAGCGGCTTACGTCGCCCTGGACCCGGAGTGCCCTGAGGCCCACAACCGCCACTGCCTGGAGGCGGGGCGCGTGCGGCTCAGCGTGGGGCGCGGTGACCTGCTGTCCGTCCTGGCCACAGGGGACCCGGCCCGGCCGCCCTTCCCCGACCGCTCCCGCCCCGATGGGCTGGCGCTGATCCTGTTCACCTCCGGCTCCACCGGCACGGCAAAAGGGGTGTGCCTGCGCCACGCCAGCCTCTCCGCCAGCGTCAGCAATTTCGACGCCATCCCCTTCCACTCCACAGACCGCTTCGCCAGCTTTTCCAGCCTGCTGTTCATCGCATCGGTCTATGATATCTCCCTGTGCCTGTCCCTGGGGTGCACCCTCCACATCGTCCCGGAACATATTCGGAGAAATATCCGGGCGCTTGCCGGTTTCTACATCAAAAACCGCATCAGCGTCTCCTTCCTCCCGCCCCACATGGCGGCCAAATACATGGCGGTGGACGAGGGCAGCCCCCTGCGGCTGCTTCTGGTAGGCAGCGAGGCCCCCAGGAACCTGGACCGCCGCCCCTATACCATCGTCAACGTCTACGCCTCCAGCGAGGCCTGCGCCATCATCAGCCACTATGACATCGTGGACCGGCGGCGCCGGTATCCCATCGGGACGCTGGTGCCCGCCCTGGAGGGCTACGTGGTGGATGATCAGGGCCGCCCGGTCCGGCCCGGGGCGGTGGGGGAGCTGTGGCTCGCCGGACCTCAGATTTTTGACCGCTACCTGGACCTGCCCGAAGCCAACGCGCGATGCTTTGCCCCCAACCCCTTTGACGGCAGGCCGGGCTATGACAGGGTGTTCAAAACCGCCGACATGGTCCGGCAGCTCCCCGGCGGCGCCCTTGAGTACATATGCCGCACAGACCACATGTGCAAGGTGCGGGGGTTTCGGGTGGAGCTGACCGGTGTGGAGGAGGTCATGCGGACGATACCGGGCGTATGGGATGCCTGTGTCACCTGCTTCACCGACCACGGCGGCACCAACATTCTCTTTGGCTACTATCAATCCGCCCAGCCGCTGGACCACCAGGCCATGCGGAGGGCGCTGGGAGACCGCCTGCCCCATTACGCGGTGCCGGTGGGGCTGGTGTGGACAGAGGAGTTTCCCAGAACCCTCTCGGGGAAGGTGAACCGCCACGGCTTTCCCCCGCCGCCTGAGCTGGACGACCACAAGCTCTTAGCCCAGCGCTACCATTGACCGAACCCTCCACCGCCTTTTTCCGGCAAAATCCGCTGTAAACACAGCGCTGGGGCCTCCCCCTGCCAAAGCAGGGGGAGGCCCCAGGGTAAAACCCGCGCCTACAGCTCCTCGGAGGGGATCGCGCTCATATGCTCCTGATAAGCCGCATAGTCGGGGGACACGCTGTAGCCGTTGGTCAGCGTGAGCACCAGCAGAATGGCCACGCCCACGATGTTGCCCGGCCAGAAGGGCACGATGCCGAAGGGCTGGCCGGAGAAGTGCCACACCGCCGCCACGATGCCGCCCACCAGGATGGACCAGAACGCGGCCCGCTTGTCCACCTTTTTCCAATAGACGCTGATGATGAGCACCACGCCGGCCACAGAGCGGATCTGGAACGCGCCGGAGACCTGGCTCAGAATGGAGGTGGCGTTCAGCCCCAGGAAGGTGGCCACCAGGCCGATGCCCACAATGGCCAGCTTGGAGAAGCGCAGCTGCGCTTTGTCGTCGGCGTCCGGCTTGATGAGGGCCACGTAGAAGTCCCGGGTCAGGGTGGTGGACAGGGTCAGCAGGAAGGCCGGACCGGTGGAAAACACGGCGGCAATGATGGCCATGCTGGCGATGCCGCCCACAATGTCGCCGTACCGCCCCGCCACGCTGTAGAGGATGGTGCCGGCGGCGGCGTCAGGCATCAGGTACTTGCCCGCCACACCCACAAAGGCGGGGAACAGGGCGAAGAGGATGACCAGAAGGGCGGCCACGGTGACGCCGGTGTTGGCGGCCTTTTTGCTCTTGGCGCCGTACACGTTGGCCACCAGGGTGGAGGAGAGAATGAAGCCGAACATGGAGCCCACCGCGGTGCCGATCATGCTCTGCACGTTGGGGTAGTCCACCCGCAGGAAGTGCTCGGGCAGGGTCTGGCTGATGGCGGCCAGGCCGCCCACCTCGCGGAAGGCCAGGAAGGCCACCAGGCCCACACCGGCGTACAGCACGGAGGCGTGGACAATGTTCATGCCGGCGATGCCCCGCAGGCCCACCAGCGCCTGGACGATGAAGATGCCCGCCATCACCCAGGACATCACCGTGATGTCCACGTTGATCATGGGGGCCAGCACCGCCGCCGCGGCCCGGGGCTGCATGGCAAACATGATGCCGTACACCACCATGACGATGACCATCACCACCAGGCGGGTGCGGTGGTCAAAGCGGAACTCAAAGGCCTCGGGGACGGAGTAGGCCCCGTTGTGGCTGGCCACGCGGTAGAACTTGCTGACGGTGAATACGAACACCAGCACCCCCAGGGCCTGCCCCCAGTTGGTCCACACGGAGGACAGGCCGGAGTTGAAGGCGGTGGTGGCGCTGCCCACGGTGCTGGAGCCGGCCACCATCTCGCCGAACATCAAAAAGCAAATCAGGATGGGCCCCAGGTTTTTCTTCGCCAGAAAAAAGGATTTGGTGTCATTGGAGCTCTTGGCCCGGCTGCTGAGATACCAGCCCACCGCGGTCGTAATCACGATATAGGCGACAACAACAAAAAATGCTGCCATAATGGTTCTCCTCTCTGTTCTATGATGCTTCCATCATATTGTGCTTCTTTCTCTGTTTCTCTTCACTTGCCGATGATGGTTTTGCCGATGATATCCCGCTGGATCTGGTTGGCGCCCTCAAAAATGGTGTAGATGCGGGCGTCCCGGACCATCTTCTCGATGGGGTACTCCCGGCTGTAGCCGTAGCCGCCGAAGATCTGGAGGGCGTCGTTGGTGACGCGCACCGCCGCCTCGGAGGCGTAGGTCTTGGCGATGGAGCCGTGGGGGCCGATGGGCCTGCCCGCGTCGATGAGGTCGCAGGCGTAGAGCATGAGCTGCCGGGCGGCCTCCACCCGCATCTCCATGTCCGCCAGCATGAAGCGGATTCCCTGGTTCTGGCCGATGGGCTTGCCGAAGACCACCCGCTCCTTGGAATACTGGATGGCGGCGTCCAGCGCGGCCTGGGCCAGGCCCACCACGGGGCCCACGGCGATGGGGCGGGACTTCTCCAGCGCCTTCATCACGTATTTGAAGCCCTCGTTCTCCCTGCCGATCAGGTGGTCGGCGGGGACGCGCACGTCCTCAAAGATCACGTCGGTGGTGTTGGACAGGCGTATGCCCATCTTGTCCTCCTCCTTGCCCACGGACACGCCGGCCCTGTCCCGCTCCACGATGAAGCAGGACAGCCCCTTGCCCCTGAGCTCCGGCGCGGTGGAGGCCACCACGATATAGATATCGGCCAGGGAGCCGTTGGTGATGAAGGTTTTTACCCCGTTGATCACATACTCGTCCCCGTCCCGGACGGCCTTGGTCCGGGTGGCCGCCACGTCGGAGCCCCCCTGGGACTCGGTGATGCACATGGCGGTGATCCTGCCCTCCTGGATGATCTGGTCGGCCACCCAGTGCTTCTGCTCCTCGCTGCCGCCGGCCGTCATGATCTTGAAGCCCACGGTGGACGCGCCGAAGGAGACGGAGAAGCCCGCGTCCACCCGGCCAAACTCCTCCCGGAGCAGGCACAGCGTCTTGGCGTCAAAGCCCGGGCCGCCGTACTCGGCGGGTATGTCCATGCCCCAAAGGCCGATCTCCCCCAGCTTCCGGAACACCTGCATGGGGAACTCCGATTTGACGTCGTACTCCTTGACCAGCGGGGCCAGCTCCTTCTCCAGAACGGTGCGGATCATCTTTTTCAGCTCGGCCTGTTCCTCGGTCAGCAGCGCGTATTCACTCATGTCAATTCCTCCTTATCTGCCCTGAAAGCTGGGGCGGCGCTTTTCAAAAAACGCGTGAATGGCCTCCGCGTGGTCGGCGGACTTGCACAGCTGCTGCTGATATTCCCCCTCGTTGGCCATGATGTTTTCCAGATTCTCGTACTGCACCCGGTTGATGAGCTTTTTCATCCGGGCGTAGGCCAGGGTGGGGCCGGCGGCCAGCCGCTCCGCCGTCCTGCGCACCTCGCCCTCCAGGTCCTGGGCGGGCACCGCCCTGGTGATCAGGCCCCAGTCTGCGGCCTCCCGGCCGGAAAACCGGCTGCCCAGCATCACCAGCTCGGTGGCCTTCACCTTGCCCACCGCCCGGGCCAGCAGCAGGTTGGAGCCCATGTCGGGCACAAACCCAATGTTGACGAAGGCAAAGACAAACTTGGCGTCCTCCTGGGCGATGGTGATGTCGCAGGCCAGGGCCAGGCTGATGCCGCCGCCGGCGCAGGCCCCCTCAATCCAGGCCACGATGGGCTTTTCGCAGTTGAGGGCCGCCTTAATGACGGCGTTGTTGGCCCGCAGGCCCGGCCGCGTCTCGCAGCAGTTGTTGTCCACCTTGTACTTCATGCCCTTGATGTCGCCGCCGCCGCAGAAGCTGCCGCCGGCCCCCCGGATGACCACCGCCCTGACCTCGCCGCTGTCGCTGCAATGCTCCAGGCACCGGGTCAGGGACTGGGCGCCCTCCAGGGTGAAGGCGTTCATCTTCTCCGGGTTGTTCATGGTGATAAAGCCGATTCCATCCCGGACCTGGAAGTCCACAAACCTCAGCTCCATCCTACCTTCCCTCCCAGCGGGCCTCCAGCGCGTCCACCTGCTCGGGGGTCAGGCCGTACTGCTCCAGCACCTCGTGGTTGTGCTCGCCCAGGGCCGGGCCCGGCTTGATGGAGCCCGGCGTCTCGGAGAATTTGGCGTTGCAGCCCCGGGCCAGATAGGTGGGCTGCTTCACGTCGCTGGGCGTCTCCACCTCCACGTAATAGTTCTCGCCGCGGATGTGGGGGTCAGCCAGCACATCCCTTGCGTCGTACACCTTGCAGCAGGGGACGCCCGCCTCGTCCAGCAGCTTCTGGGCCTGGACCACATCGTCGAAGCCCCGCAGCCAGGATTCCACGATCTCGATCACCTCTTCCCGGACCTCATTGCGCTTTTGCAGGGTGTCGTACCGGGGGTTGTCGATGAGCTCCGGCTGCCCCATGACATTGCACAGAATGGCCCACATCTTGGGGTTCACCGCGCCGATGACGATGCTCTGGCCGTTTTTGCCCTGGAACAGGCCGTAGGGGGTGAGGGAGGGGTGGTGATTGCCCCCCCGGGTGATGAACTGCCCCACATTCATGTAATCCACATTGCTGTTGAGGTAGATCAGCCCCTGGAGCAGGGACACGTCAATGTGCTGGCCGATCCCGGTGCGCTGCTGGTAGAGCAGGGCGGTGACGATGCTGGTATAGGCGTTGACGCCGCCGAAGTAGTCGCCCAGGGTGGTGCCGTGCTTCATGGGGGGGCCGTTTTTCTCGCCGGTGACGTCCATCATGCCGCTCATGGCCTGGGCCAGGATGTCGTAGCCCGGCTTTTTCGCGTAGGGGCCGGTCTGTCCGAAGGCGGACAGGGAGCAGTAGACCAGCCGCGGGTTGATGGCGTGGAGCGTCTCGTAATCCAGGCCCAGCTTCTTCATGACGCCGGGGCGGTTGTTCTCAATGAGCACATCGAAGTCCGCCACCATCCGCTTGATGAGCTCCACGGCCTCCGGGTCCTTGAGATCCATGGTGACCGACTTCTTGCCCCGGTTGAACCAGGCGCTCAGCAGGCTCTTGCCGTTCTCCACCTGGACGCCGAAGGCCCGCTCGTCCGCGCCGGTCCTGGGCCGCTCGATCTTGACCACATAGGCGCCGTAGTCCGTCATCATGCCGCCTGCGGTGGGGCCGGCGGCGTTGGTGCTGAAGTCCAGTACCTTGATACCGTCTAACATACCTGCCATTTGAAAACTCCTCCTTTTATTTGTGTTCCGCCTGGGAAGGCCCCCCCGCGGCCCCGGCGGAGCGGACTGCGGGGGAGGCGCCTCAGCCCCGCAGGGCGCTGAGGCCGTCCAGGACGGAGCCGGCCTCGGCCAGCATGCCGTCAATGATCTCCCGCACGCTGGGCACGTCGTGGATCAGCCCGGCGCACTGCCCCACGGTGAACACGCAGTTCTCCGTGTCGCCGGTGACGTAGCACTCCTTGGACTTGGACCCCGACACCACCGCCAGCGTCTCCTTGAGCCCGGCCTTGGCCTCGTCCAGCTCCACCGCCTTGAGGGAGGTGGCGTTTTTCAGATACCGGGCCTGATTGCCGATGCTGCGCTGGCAGATGACGGTGTCGCCCTCTCCCGCGCCCACAATGGCGTCCTTGAAATTCTGGTGGATGACGCACTCCTGGGAGGCCACAAACCGGGTGCCCATGGTGACGCCCTCCGCCCCCAGGGCCAGGGCGGCGGCCAGGCCCCGGCCGTCGGCCACCCCGCCGGCGGCGATGACGGGTATGTCCAGCGCCCGGGCGGCGGCGTTGGTCAGGACAAAGGTGCCCACCATATCCAGGCCCGGGTGTCCGGCGCACTCCCAGCCGTCCATGATGACCGCGTCCACCCCCAGCTTCTGGGCGGAGAGCGCGTGCTTGACGGCCACGCACTTGTGCATCACCTTGATGCCCGCCCCCTGGAACGCGGCCATATAGGCCTTGGGGCTGCGCCCGGCGGTCTCCGCCAGGGTGACGCCGTGCTTGTGGCAGGCGTCGATGTACTGGAAGGTCTTGTCCCCCTGGGTCAGGTCCGGCACAAAGGAGAAGTTCACCGCGAAGGGCTTATCGGTCAAGTCCCGCATCTGCTTCAGCGCGTCCTCAAAGGCGGACAGCTCGGGGTAGATGGTGATGTTGATGGTGCCCAGCCCGCCGGCGTTGGACACCGCGGAGGCCAGCGCGGGAACGCCCAGGTGCTGCATTCCGCCCTGCATGATGGGGTGCTGGATTCCGGCCAGCTGGGTAAATCTGGTTTTGAACATGGGAAGGACTCCTTTCTTATTATGAACTGGGTTAGGGCTTGTTCGAAAATTGTCAATATACCCAATCGACGGGTCTTTTTCCACCATACGGCGTTGATTTGACTTGAAATACACAAAGTATTTCTGCGTCAAACCGCCTTGTCTGGCGGAAAAATCCCTCGCCGCTGGGCACATTGCCATTTTTCAAACGGCGCCTAGATAAGGCCCAGCATCATCCAGTAGGGGATGCACACGGCGATGCCGATAAAGCAGGTGATGCAGTAAATGACCGCGTAGGGGATGGTTTTCTCGTGGGTGGTCAGCCCGTCGGCCACGGCCAGGGCGGTGATGTAGGGCAGGTTCTGCCACTTGGCGTAGAACACGCCGATGGCCACATAGACCGTGAACATGGCCACGAAGGGGTGGATGCCGGCGGAGACGCACAGGGGCACCAGCAGCACACCGAAAATGGTGTAGGTGGTCACCCAGGAGTTGATGATCAGGCGCAGGGCCATGACCAGGATGCACAGGAAGGGCAGGAACACCCAGGGGCTGTTCATCATGGGGGTGATGATGGGGCCGATCTGGCCGCTGATGAAGTCGTTGAGGCCGTTGTCCCCCATAATGCCGCCGAACTGGGCCAGCAGGCCGAAATAGATCAGCAGGTCCATGGGCAGGCCGTTGCTCATCTCCTTGGGGGTGATGACCTTGAACAGCATCAGAAGGCCGGCCACAAACAGGGTGACGGTGGCGGCGGCGATGCCGTGGTAGCTCTCCGTGATCCAGAGCGCCAGCGCGGCCACCAGCAGCACCATGGTGATCTTCTCGCCCCGGCCCCAGGAGCCCAGCTTCTCCAGCTTCTCCACAATGTACCGCTTGTCCAGATCCTTGCCGTCCTTGGGGTTGTAGTACTTGTAGCAGAACAGGGTGGTCAGCACCAGCACCACAACGCTCCAGGGGAGGGAGATGGTCAGCCACCGGGTCCAGGAGATCTCATAGCCCTCCGGCATGAAGCCGATGATCTGATAGCAGTTGAACGAGGCGCTGAGGAACATGTGGCTGGTCAGGTTCCAGCCGGTGTAGAAGGCGGAGAACAGGGCGTTCGCCCCCTTGGAGCCGTGCTCATAGCCGACGTTGTCGCTCATGTCCTTGACCAGCGGCCCGGCGATGGCCAGGCGGGCGGTGCCCGACGGGATCAGCGGGGACACGATGACGCCGGCGGCGGTGATGCCGATCATCTGGCCCTTCAGCGTCACGGGGAAGCGTTTGAGTATGTTCAGCGTGAGCCGGTTGAGCAGGCCGGACCTGGCGAACACCACGCCCACGATCAGGGCCGTAAGGGTGATCCACCAGGTCGTCCCGGCAAAGGCCCCCATGCCCCGGGTAAAGCTGCAGCACCCGGTGACGATGAACAGCCCATAGGTGATCATCATGACCACAAATTCCTTGGCGGTGCCAAAAATCATCCAGATCAGCGAGCCCACCACCAGGCCCGCGCAGATCATGCCCTGGGGGGTCAGCCCCTCCGGCGGCGGCAGGAATGCCAGCGCCAGACCGGCAACGATGCCGATCACGCCGCCAATCAATTGTTTTTTTGTCAGTTCCACAAACTTCCCTCTTTCTGTGTTGTACTCGCGGCGCCAAACCGCCCGGGGACGGCAGCCCGCACGCCGCTGCTTTTATATTGAGCAAACTGTGTGCCAACCTCCTGCCGAGGAGGCAAACCCATCAATCCACCCCAGCGGGATGCCGCCGGCCACCTCCCGCCGGATGGACGGCGCGGGAGATTTTTTGCCGGCTCCCTGAAAAACCGCGGGGAATATCGGGTGCATTTCCGGGGATTTTACCCCCCTGCGTCGGAAAAGCGCCCAGCCGTCCGCCGCTCCAAATGGGCATAAAAAAAGACAAACCAGCGCCGCTCCTCCTCGAAAAAAGAGGGGAGCGGCCGGTTTGTCTGTCCTGGCTCTCAGGGCGAAGAAATTCAGTTGTGAACAGTTATTTTAAAATGAAATTCAATTTGAAACATCGTGGGGGCAGGTGATGTGGTACTCCTTCATCCGCCTCCAGAGCGTGGTGCGGCTGATCCCCAGGGCCTGGGTCATCTGCTCCAGGCGCCCCCCGTAGCGCACGCTGGCCTGCTGGATGGCCACGCGCTCAATGTCCTCCAGCGTGCCCAGGCGCAGCAGGGAATCCGGCGCGGCGTCCGGTGCGCCTGCCGGGCTCTTCCGGCTGCGCATCTCATCCAGCAGCTGGATCACCTGGGCCTGCGTAACCTCCGTGGAGTCCGCCAGCACAATCAGCCGCTCGAGAAAGCACTCCAGCTGCCGCACGTTGCCCGGCCAGTCATAGGTGAGCAGCAGGTCGGCGGTCCGCTCCGGCAGGTAGATATACCGATGGGCCTCCCTGCACTTTTTCAGCAGCAGCCGCCGGGCCAGGAATTTCACGTCCTCCCCCCGCTCCCGAAGGGGCGGGAGGGTCAGCATGAGCACGTTGATGCGGTAGTACAGGTCCTCCCGGAAGCTGCCCTCCGCCACGTCCCGCATCAGGTCCCGGTTGGTGGCGCAGATGATGCGGTTTTGGATGGTGATGAGCTTATTGCCCCCCAGGCGGCAGATCTGCCGCTCCTGAATGCTGCGCAGCAGCTTGGCCTGAAAGGTCAGGGGCATCAGGCCAATCTCATCCAGAAACAGCGTCCCCTGGTGGGACAGCTCCATCAGCCCCGGCTTCCCGCCCCGCTTGGCCCCGGTGAACGCCCCCTCCTCATAGCCGAACAGCTCGCTCTCCAGCAGCGACTCAGGCAGGGCGGTGCAGTTGATCGCCACAAAGGGGCCGTTGCGGAAGGCGCTGGCGTTGTGGATGCTCTGGGCCAGCACCTCCTTGCCGGTGCCGCTCTCGCCGGTGATCAAAATGCTGCTGGAGGACTGGGCGTATTTCTCCGCCTTCTCCTTCAGCTTCCGCATGGAGGGGCACTCGCAGTACATATTGGACAGGGTGTGCTTGGCTCTGAACCCCTTTTCGGACAGCTTTTTCCGCACGCTCTCCTCTGTCTTCTGGAGCTCCGGCACGTTCACCAGCCGAACGATCTCCCGGATGGGCAGCCCGTCCACCATGTAGGACTCCCGCGCCAGCAGGTATTTCTCCTCGTTGATGGTCAGGATCTCCTCATCCTTGGTGCGGAACACCCCCTCCAGAAAGGGGAAGCGCTGGATGGCCTCCGCCTTTTCCAGCCCCAGAATCTCCCGGTGGTGAATCCCGGCAATCACCTCCATCTTCCGATTGAAGACCGCGATGCAGCCCGTCTCGTCGATGCCGATAAAGCCGTCGTGGATGGTGTCCAGGCTCTGGCGGAAGCGCTCCGTCTTGACCTGCTCCCGCTGGCGGATGTCAATGCCGTTGAGGCAGCGCAGGAAGGCGCGCTGGATCTCGTCCTCCGAGATGCGGATCAGATGGACCTCCATCCCCGCCATGCGGCAGGGCTCGGCCACCAGGGCCACGGAGGTGATGATCTTCTGACAGCCCATCTTCCTGGCCAGCGCGGGATAGTCGTGGGGCTGGTCCGGGGTGACCCAGAAGTCGGACAGCTGGATGCGGCACATTTCAGCCAGCCCGCCTATGTCCAGCAGGACGGAATCGCCCAGGAACTGAAACAGGAGGAACTTCCCCTGCCGGTCCCTGATTTTGGACAGGGTGCGGGCCACGTCGAAATTTGTCAGCTCCAGGTTGGCGCAGGGGACGTCCATGTGCTGGCGCAGATAGGCGGCGGTGTTGTTGCGGGCCACAAAGCCCTGGATGTCCGGATGGTCCTGGAGCATCTGCTGGGCGCAGTCCAGCGCCGCGCCGAAATGGCCGCTGCCCAGGACCACATCAATGTCCATGTCTTGGGCCGCGCAGCGGATCTGCTCACTGAGCTCAGGGTCCATATTTGGAACAATAAAACCCACCTTGACCATATTGCCCTCCTATCCCACGCCGTATCCGCCCGCTCAGGCCCAGACGGATCACAAATCCGCTGCATCGTCAAATGAAGTGCGGCGGTTATCATTATATCAGGCCCCCTGGCATTTTGCAACCATCCCCCGGCCCGCGCCCGGGGCGTCAAAAATGGGCGGAGCGTGGAATCTCATCCACGCTCCGCCCATTCTTTTGTCCTTCAAGCCCGTTTCCGCCGGCACTCCTCAAGCCCCCGGCCAAAGGGGCCCCTTATTTCCGCACAAAGATGACGCCCAGGGTGTTGGGGCCGCAGTGGCAGGAGATGGTGCAGCCGGCCACGGCGGTGAGCACCTCCCGGAAGCCGGACTCCTGCACCTGCCGGCAGACAGCCTGGGGGATGGCCGGGTCGCACCGGGTGTTCACCACGAAGATCCGGTCCAGATCCACGTTCTTGCCCGCCAGCTGGTCCCGCACGTAGTCGGGGAGCACCTTGTCAAAGGCGCCGCGATACTTCTTTCCCACGGACATTTTGCCGTCCACCAGGTTGATGCAGGGCTTCAGCCGCAGCAGGTTGGCCCCCAGGGCCACCACCGACGAGCACCGGCCCCCCTTGGCCAGGTAGTCCAGCTTGTCCACCACGAAGGTGGTGTCCACCCGGGGGATCATGTCCTCCAGCAGGGCCAGGATCTCCTGGATGTCCGCGCCGCGCTCCGCCGCCTCGGCGGCGGCCAGGGCCAGGATCCCCTGCCCCACGGTGAGGTTGCGGGAGTCCACCACGTGGACGTTGGAATACTCCTCCGCCGCCACCAGGGCGTTCTGATAGCAGCAGGAAAACTCGCTGCCGATGGTGATGTGGAGGACCTGGTCGTACCGGGGGGAGAGGTCGGAGAACAGGGTCTGGTAGTCGGCGATGTTCACCGCCGCGGTGGAGGGCAGCTGCCCGCCCCCCTCCACATGGCGGAAGATGTCCTCCGGGCCGGCGTCCACCCCGTCCCGGAAGGTGCTTCCGCCGAAGGAGACGTACAGGGGGACCATGGTGATCTGGTGGCGCTCCAGCAGCTGGGGCGGCAGGTCGCAGGTGCTGGTGGCGGTGATTTTGATGGACATGGAATGACCTCCGTTTCCAGGCGGGCGGACCCGCCGCAGCGTTGAAATTGAGAGGATTATATCAGACGGGGCGGGGAATTGCAAGTGGGATTTGCCCGGCATTCCCGGCGGAGCGGGCGCATATGTGTGGGTGAGGTGATGGACATGGTGGGCCAGCTGGCGTACGTGACGGACAAGGGCCGTGCACGCCTGGAGGAGGGGATGCTGGGGCCGCTGCCGGTGCTGCGCTGGACGGTGTACGAGCCGCCGGGGCTGGCCTCCTGGCAGCTGGAGCGCCGGCTGCGCCGGGCGGAGCGGGCGCTGATCCGGGCGGGGGCGGGCCGGGTGGTGCTGGGGCGGGACTTCCCCTACGGAGACCGCCTCACCCGGCTGCGGCGGGTGGACCCGCTGCCCCTGTGGCGGTGGGCGGCGCAGGCGCTGGCCCTGGGGGCGCTGGAGGCGGAGGGGCTGGAGCCCCGCCGGGGCCGGGTGGCCCTGTCCGCCCCCCGGCTGTGCTCGGAGCTGGAGCGGACTGCGGAGGGGCTGTGCCCCCAGGTGCGGGCACTGCTCATCGACGCCCCCGGGGGGGCGGACTACGCCCGGTACCTCCAGGCCAGATTCGGCCTGCCGGTGACACCCCCGGCGGCGGGGGCCCAGGTCACCGTGGCCTTTGGCCCGGGCGGGGGCCGCTGGGGCCGCAGCGTGGAGCTGTACGAGGGAGGGGCGCTGGGCGGGCTCCGCCTGACGGCGGAGAGGGTGGAGCTGCCCCCGGACTGCGCCGACCAGGTGCTGGCCCTGCTGTGGGAGCGTGGGGAGGTTCGGCCGGAGGAGCTGCGGGTGGCATGGGGTCCCGCATAACCCCTCACCATGCTCTCCTCCAGCTATGATCTGCCACCGGCCCCTTCCAGCGCCGAGCCCGCCGAAAGGCATCGGCCTCCCGGCGGGCTCTGGTTCGGCCTTTCAAAGCCTGTATTGACAGCCTCAAGGGCCGTCCGGCGGAGAGATTTTGGGTGGCGCGTACAGGTTCTAAAACTTCGCTCCGCCGAACTCGGACAGGGTGACCGCTTTGTTCCGCTCCGCCGTCCAGTTGATAGACCACTGGGAGGCGAAGAGCAGCAGCTGGTTCTGCCGGTAGTCCTCCACCAGCATGGCGTCCCCGGGGAGGGTGAGCTCGTCCGCCCGGAGGGGCTCGTCTCCCTCGTGGCGCAGCCAGCGCAGGTACTCGTAGGGCAGGCCCTCGGCATACAGATCCACACCGTACTCGTTTTTCAGCCGGTACTCCAGCACATCGAATTGGAGCGTGCCCACCACGCCCACAATGACCTCCTCCATGCCGGAGTAGGGGGTCTTGAAGATCTGAATGGCGCCCTCCTGGGCGATCTGCTCCATCCCCTTGAGGAACTGCTTGCGCTTCATGGTGTCCAGGGGCCGCACCCGGCGGAAATGCTCCGGGGCGAAGGTGGGGATGGGGTCGAACTGGAATTTATGGGCGGCGGTGCACAGGGTGTCCCCGATGGAAAAAATGCCCGGGTCGAACACACCGATGATGTCCCCGGCGTAGGCCTCTTCGATGATCTCCCGCTCGGCGGCCATCAGCTGCTGGGGCCGGGAGAGCTTCAGCTTTTTGCCCCCCTGGACGTGGTAGACCTCCTTGTCCGCCTCGAACTTGCCGGACACCACCCGCATGAAGGCGATCCGGTCCCGGTGGGCCTTGTTCATGTTGGCCTGGATCTTGAACACGAAGGCGGAGAAGCCGTCGTCGAAGGAGTCCACCAGCTCCTCCCCGGCGGTGCGGGGCAGGGGCGCGGTGGTCATGCGCAGGAAGTCCTCCAGGAAGGGCTCCACGCCGAAGTTGGTCAGCGCCGAGCCGAAGAACACCGGGGAGAGCTGCCCGTGGCGCACCCGGTCCATGTCAAACTCGCAGGAGGCCCCGTCCAGCAGCTCGATCTCGTCGCTGAGCTGATCCCGGTAGCTCTGGCCGATGAGGTCCGCCAGGGCGGGGTCGTCCAGGTCCACCTCAGTGGCGGTGGCGGCCTTGGAGCCGCCGTTGGAGGTGAAGTGGATGATCCGCCTCCGCTCCCGGTCGTACACCCCCTGAAAGGCCTTGCCGCAGCCGATGGGCCAGTTGACGGCGTATGTGTCGATGCCCAGCTCGTGCTCCAGCTCCTGGCACAGCTCGAAGGGGTCCCGGGCCTCCCGGTCCATCTTGTTGATGAAGGTGAAGATGGGGATGTCCCGCAGGCGGCACACCTTGAACAGCTTCCGGGTCTGGGCCTCCACGCCCTTGGCGGCGTCGATGACCATCACGGCGGAGTCCGCCGCCATCAGGGTGCGGTAGGTGTCCTCGGAAAAGTCCTGGTGGCCGGGGGTGTCCAGTATGTTGATGCAGAAGCCCTCGTACTGGAACTGCATCACGGAGGAGGTGACGGAGATGCCCCGCTGCTTTTCGATCTCCATCCAGTCGGAGGTGGCGGCCCGGGCGTTCTTCTTGCCCTTGACCACCCCCGCCTGGGCGATGGCGCCCCCGTAGAGCAGGAACTTTTCGGTGAGGGTGGTTTTGCCCGCGTCGGGGTGGGAGATGATGGCAAAGGTGCGGCGGCGCTTGATTTCGGATTCGTATTGTGACATGAGAGTTCCTCCTGTTTCGATTTGGTGTTAGAAGAAAACAGTCATTTACATGGGAAGAACCCCCTAAATAAATTCACAGTTTCCATAGTATAGCACAGTTGCAGGGGAAAGAAAAGAGTTTCTTTGGCACTCTGATGCCTACCATAAAAAGTCGCAGTGTTGCCGTTTTTGCTGGATGTTCATTTGATTGTATGAGTTGACTTCAAAATACATACTGCCGTTTAGATACCCTGCATTAAGCTCTGTAAAGCGGCCGCTTGCCCAATTATTTGTACTCCGGCGGTCCAGCCAGTTCAAATGCCCACGTTCTGTTTTTTCATCAATCGCTCCAAAATAGTATTGGCAGTCATAATCCAAAGACTGCACATATGTTTTGAATTTAGGAATATCCGTCTTAATATAATCAGAAGAACCGCCATACTTTAACTCAATAATAGCGGCGACATCTGTTAGGCGGTCATGCAAATAATAGGTTTCCAGGCTCATATCCATCTCACAGATTGCAATATCTGCATAATAACGCAGTTCTTTAAAATAAAATTCTGGATAGATGTATAGATGATTTTTTTCAAGCAAAGGTTTTAAGTAATTTTGTAGATGATGGTATAAACTACACTGAAGGCTTGCCTCAAGTAAAAACTGGCCTTCTCCGTATTCTTTACATATCTCTGAAAGCCAGATGTTTTTGATGGCTTTATCTATTTCTTTGCACACAGCCTTTTTGATCATAGCTATTTTTCCTTTTCTACAATTACTAAAAGGTGACTACAGCGTCATATGGGCGTGCCTTGTCACATGACACCCCAGGTTGACCGCGCAGGGCAGTCCGGCGATATGTGTCCCCTGGGTGAGGATGGCGGCGGACAGCGCCGTGGTCCGCCCCCCCAGCCCCTGGGGACCGATGCCCAGCCGGTTGGCCCGCTCCAAAATCCGCTCCTCCATGGCGGCGTAGAAGGGGTCAGGGTGATGCTCCCCGGCGGGGCGCAGCAGGGCCCGCTTGGCCAGCAGCGCCGCCGCCTCGGAGGTGCCCCCCAGCCCCACGCCGATCACCACCGGCGGGCAGGGGTTGGACCCGGCCTGGGACACGCACTCCACCACGAAGTCCTCCACCTGCTCCGGGGAGACGGAAGGGTTGAACATCTTCAGCTTGGTCATGTTCTCGCTGCCAAAGCCCTTGGGGGCAAGGGTGATATCCACCTCGTCCCCCGGAACCATCCGCAGGTGGAGGATGGCGGGGGTGTTGTCGTTGGTATTCACCCGCCGCAGGGGGTCGCCCACCACGCTCAGCCGCAGATGGCCCTCCAGGTAGCCCCGGCGCACCCCCTCGTTGACGGCGTCCTCCAGGCTGCCGCCCGCCAGGTGGCAGTCCTGGCCCCAGTCCAGGAACACCACCGCCATGCCGGTGTCCTGGCAGATGGGCAGGCCCCTGTTCTGGGCAAATTCATAGTTCTCCACCAGATCCCCCAGAATGGCCTGTCCCACCGGGGAGGGCTCCTCCGCCCGGGCAGAGCAGATCGCCGTCCGCAGGTCCTGGGGCAGAACGGTGTTGGCCTGGATGCACAGCGCCCGAATGGCGCCGGACAGGGCCTCTGCCTGAATTTCCCGTACCATATCAAATGACCTCCTGTCCGTCGATGAGCACGTGGGTGGCCTGGGTGCGCCAGTGGAAGGGGTGGCCGTCCATGACCACGATGTCCGCGTCCTTCCCCGGGGAGAGGGAGCCCAGCCGGTCCCCCACCCCCAGGATGCAGGCGGCGTTGATGGTGATGGCGGCCAGGGCCTCCTCCTCGTCCAGCCCCGCCCGGGCGGCCATGGCGGCGCAGAAGGGGAGCAGGGCAATGGGGGTCTCCGGGTGGTCGGTGCAGATGGCCACCGGCACCCCCGCCTGCGCCAGCAGGGCGGTGTTCTCCATGGCCAGGTTGGCAAGCTCCGGCTTGGAGCGGTCGGTGAGGAAGGGCCCCACGATCACCGGCACCCGCTCCTCCGCCAGAAAGTCGGCCAGGAGGCGGCCCTCCGTGCCGTGGACGATGACGCAGTCCAGCCCGAACTCCCGGGACAGCCGGACGGCGGTGGCGATGTCGTCCGCCCGGTGGGCGTGGAAATGGGCGGGCAGGCGGCCCGTCACCACCGGGCGCAGGGCGTCCAGCTGGGGATCAAGGTCCGGCTCGCCGCCCCGGCCGTCCGCCTGGACGCAGTTCAGCTCATAGCTCAGCGCCCGGGTGAGCTGCTCCCGGATGAGGGCGGCGGCGGCCATGCGGCTGGCGTGGCCCTTCCCCCCGTGGATCCGCTTGGGGTTCTCCCCCAGGGCGAATTTCATGGCGGCGGGGGCCCGCACGGCCATCCGGTCGATCACCGTTCCGGCGGTTTTCAGCAGGACGGATTGGCCGGCGATGGGGTTGGCGGAGCCGGGGCAGGTGTGCACGCAGGTCACCCCCGCCCGGCGGGCCTCCTCAAAGTAAGAGTGGAGGGGATTGACCCCGTCCAGCGCCTGGAGCTGGGGAGTAGAGGGCCCGGCGCAGTCGTTCAGGTCGTCCTCCGGGTCGCCGCAGCCATACAGCCCCAGGTGGCAGTGGGCGTCGATGAACCCGGGGAGGACGTGCCCGCCCTGGGCGTCGATGAGGCCGCCGGCGGGGTCCGCGCCGCCGTCCAGGGCGGCCATGGGGCCCACCTGAACGATGTGTCCGCCCTCCGTCCGAACAAAGCCGCCGGGGATGGTGCCCGACTCCATGGTGTGGATCACGCCGTTGACGATCAGCATAGAAAACGCCTCCTAATGATGGGATTAGGGCTTGTTTGAAAATTGTCAACATGCCCAATCGACGGGCTTTTTCCCGCCATACGGCGTTGATTTGACTTGAAATACACAAAGTATTTCTGCGTCAAATCGCCTTGCCTGACGGAAAAAATTCCTCGCCGCTGGGCACATTGCCATTTTTCAAACAGCGCCTAAGCAGGGAGCGGCCCAAATTCGACGGACTTTTTCCCACGACTGTGGTATCGTATCCATGCGGCCAGGCCGCGGCATGGGGGAACCCATGCGGTCATTCCATTCTCCCGCGCAAATAAACCGTTGGGCTCTTTCTCCGTCGGGGAAAGAGCCGATTTTTTGCCCAGAAGCGCGGAGGCGTGCGGAGCAGCGGGCTAACTCCGGAGCGGAGGGAAAAGCCCAAGGAGGGGCCAGGGGCCCCGGATGGGTTTTCCCGCAGTCGGAGGAGTTAGAACCGCGTCGCGCAGCCGCCGCAGCGTGACAGCGAAGAAGCGCGGAGAAGCGGACAGCGAAGGGCGCTTGGAGCGGAGCGAGGGCAAAAAACCAAGATTTGCTCCGCAAATCTGTATTTTGCCCAAGTCGCAGCGAAAGCGTCCGAGCGCCCTGGCCGCTTCGCAGCGTGACAAGGAAGCGCCCCTTACCGGTGGACGGCCCCCGGCGGCCTACTTTCTCTCTCGCAAGAGAAAGTAGGCAAAGAGTGCGCCTAGGGGCTGCGGCCCCTAGATACCCCAAGGGGACCAATTTACGAAGCGTGGGTGCTAACCCTCCCGGCGCGAGGGTGTCGGGATGCGGAGGCCCCTATTGGGCTGCCGCCCGTGGGCGCGGCACTGAGAAGGGCTACGGTCCACAGACTGCGCCTGGGGGTTCGAGTTTTGCGCCGGGACGAGATGTGCGGGTTTTATGCGTTCCGGTTGTAAAACCCCGCCACCCAGGCACGGAATGTGTCCTGCGCCTGCGGAGTGGATTGGAGAACGGGAAGCGGCTGAGCGGCATCAATCAGAGAAACGCATTCGAAAGCCTTGCGCGCCGGAAGGGTTAGGGGGAGCGCTTCGTAAATTGGTCCCCCGCAATCAGGGGGTTCTCAGGGGGAGGGCCGCCTGTGAGCAAGGCCCGTGCAGCGGGCTGAAGCCGAACCGGCGGCCTTCCCCCTGAGCGTGTCTTTGGTTCCTTTCTGCACGGGCAGAAAGGAACCCGCCGGAGGCCCTCCCACGAAAAAGGGGGACGCGGCCGCGTCCCCCCTGATGGGTCTATTTTCTTCCGCCCCGGCGGTTGCCCCGCTTTTCGTTCATGTGGAGCTCGGACAGCTTGCTGTCGGAGCTGGCCATAAACTGCTTGAGCTGGTCCTCAAAGCTGGCCGGCCCTCTGGGCTGGGCGGGCTCGGGCGCAAAGCCACGGCCGGCGGCGGGCCGGCGGCTGGGCGACCGGCGGTCTCCCTCGGGCCGGGGACGGTCGCCGGAACCTCCGGGCCGGGGGCCGGAACGGCGCTCCGGACGGGTCGGCGGGGGCAGGGCCTGCTTGATGGACAGGTTGATGCGGTTGCTGTCGTCAATGCCGATGACCTTGACCTGAACCTGCTGTCCCTCGGAGAGCAGGTCGTGGACGTCGTTGACGTAGGAGTATGCGATCTCCGAAATATGTACCAGGCCCGAACGGTTTCCGGGCAGCGCCACAAAAGCGCCAAATTTGGTGATCCCCGTCACCTTTCCATCCAAAATAGCTCCAACTTCAATCCCCATAAATCTCTCTTTTTCCTCTCCCTGTGATAGAATGAGTTATGCTGCGGCGGCGTTGTGCTGCCGGCGGCTTCGCCCCGGATTCAGCCTGCTGCTTGCGGCTGTGCGCTTCCCTGTCACGCTACGAAGCGGCCAGGGCGCTCGGGCGCTTTCGCTGCGACTCGGCCTGGTCTCCGGGCCGCCCTGCGGCCCTGCGCTCGGCCTCGCTCCGCTCCAAGCGCCCTCGCTGTCCGCTTCTCCGCGCTTCTTTGTCACGCTGCGAAGCGGCCAGAACGCTCGGGCGCTTTCGCTGCGACTCGGCCTGGTCTCCGGGCCGCCCTGCGGCCCT
>CAJUEC010000020.1 GCA_910585155.1 uncultured Oscillospiraceae bacterium | reverse complement strand
AATACTTTGTGTATTGCAAGAAAATTCAACGCGGCATGGCGGAAAAAGACCCGCCCAGACGGCGTTTGAGGTTGTGAATACAGGTTCTTAGCCCGCTGTTCGCCACGGCTCAGCGCTTCTTTGTAAGGAGGTCTTTCCCATGGACAACTATCTCAACCACCGCTGGCCCCAGGGCCCCGGCGTCCAGCCGCCCCCGGTGCCCTCCCCCGGAAGCATGGCCCCCGCCGCCCCGCCCAGGCCCCGCCTCCGCCGGCGCTGGGCCGTCTATCTCATCTGCGGCGTGCTGGGCATCGCGCTGCTGGGGCTGGCCAGCTTCTGGGCGGTGAACGGCATCGCCGACCTCATCGCCCAGGCCCCGCCCACCCTGCCCGACGACCCCCGCCCCCGGGTCAGCCGCCATCTGGACCGCACCCCAGACTGGTCCCCCGACGAGCTGCCCTGGGGCGAGCCCGACCCGTCTGTGGCGCTGTCCACCCGCCCCGCCGGCCCCACCATGTCCGGGCGGGAGGCCTATCTGGCGGTGCTGCCCACCCTGGTCTGCGTGGAGGCCGCCCACTCCAGCCCCTTTGAGGGGAGCAGCGTGGGCACCGGCGTGGTGGTCACCGAGACGGGCTACGTGCTCACCAACTACCACATCATCGAGGAGGGGGTGGGCCTTCGGGTGCAGCTGCTGGACCGCCCCGACTACTACTTCTCCGCCCAGGTCATCGGCTTTGACGAGGAATTTGACATCGCCGTGCTGAAATTTGACCCGGACGGGGTGGAGATCACCCCCGCCCAGCTGGGGGACTCCGACCAGCTGATGGTGGGCGACCGGGTGTACGCCGTGGGCAACCCTATGGGCTATCTGCTGGGCTCCATGTCGGTGGGCATCGTGTCCGCCCTGAACCGGGATGAGGACGCGTCGGGCAGCCCCCTGGGCCTGATCCAGACCGACGCCTCCCTGAATCCCGGCAACTCCGGCGGCGCGCTGCTCAACGAGGCGGGCCAGGTGGTGGGCATCACCTGCGCCAAGATCACCGGCCTGGTCCGGGAGGACGGGGACACGGTGGAGAACGCCGCCGTGCTGGAGGGCATGGGTCTGGCCATCCCCATCTCCGACGCCATCCCTTTTGTCAACCACATCCTGGCCACCGGGGAGAGCTGGCGGCCCGCCATGGGCATCACCTGCTCCGCCGCCCAGGTGAACGGCCGGCGGGGCGTCCGGGTGGCGGAGGTGACCAACGCCGCCGCCCGGGAGGCGGGGCTGCGGGAGGATGACCTCATCGTCGCCGCCAACGGCTCCCAGATCACCTCACTTGTGGAGCTCAGGCGGGTGCTCTACCGCACCGGCGCGGACAGCCAGCTCACCTGCACCGTGCTGCGCGGCGGGGAGGAGCTGGAGATCACCTTCCCCCTGATGGACAGCCTGAAGCAGCAGGACTGAGGGCGGGCCATGGAACGGGATCAGGTGGCCGCCCTGCTGGCCGGGGCGGATGGATATCTCTCCGGGGAGGAGATGAGCCGCGCCCTGGGGGTCACCCGGGCGGCGGTGTGGAAGGAGATCGAGGCGCTGCGGGGCGCGGGCTGGCCCATCCAGTCGTCCACCCGAAAGGGGTATCAGCTGGCGGGGCCTCCCCCGGCTCTGTCCGCGCCCTACATCTCCGCGCGATTGAGCCGGGATAACCTCTTCGCCGGGAAGGTGATCGTGGAGCCGCTGGTGGACTCCACCAACACCCAGCTGAAGGCCCGCGCCGCGGCGGGGGCCCCCGCGGGGACCGCCCTGCTGGCCGAGGAGCAGAGCGGCGGGCGGGGCACCCATGGCCGCTCCTTCCAGTCCCCAAGGGGGGACGGGCTGTACCTGTCTGTTCTGCTGCGGCCCCGGGTTGGGCTTGCCGACCTGCTCACCCTGACGGGCTGGGTGGGGGTGGCCGCCCGGGAGGCGGTGGAGCGGGCCAGCGGGGCCCCGGCCCAGGTCAAATGGCTCAACGACCTGTACCTCAACGGCAAAAAGCTGTGCGGCATCCTCACGGAGCTGTCCTTTCTGGGGGAGAGCGGGGAGCCGGACTACGTGGTGGCGGGGATGGGGATCAACATGAACCAGACCGCCGGCACCTTCCAGGCCCAGGGGCTGGAGGACATCGCCACCTCTCTGGCGCTGGAGAGGTATCCCGTGGAGCAAAATCATCTGGCGGTGTGCCTGCTGGAGGCGCTGGACCGGCTGGTCCGGGACTTCCCGGCCCGGCGGGCGGACTACCTGGAGCGCTACCGCGCCCACTGCGTCACCCTGGGCCGGCGGGTACGCTTCGACGGAGAGGGGACGCCTCTCACCGGGACCGCCGCCGGGGTGGACGGCAGCTTTGCCCTAGTGGTGGACGGGGACGACGGAGCGCGGCATACAGTGTCCTCCGGAACGGTGAAAATGATATGAAAAAGGCCCTCCCGCAGCTGCGGGAGGGCTCTTTTTCATGCCGCCGGCTTCTCAGTGTACTGGCTATATTCCAGCACCCTGGCCAGATTCAGGCTGTCCAGAATGGCATGCAGCTCGTCCAGCTCCACCTGCGTGCCGAACATGGAGAACATGCCGTGACCACCGGACGGGACGGTCACCCAGAACAGGCTCTTGCCTGTGTGAGAGGTGTCCATCTTGATGGCGGCCGTCACACCGTCCGCCGTCACATAGTGCCCGGTGTAGTCATACATGGAGCCGAACTCATTTTCATCCCCATAGGTGAACTCGCTGTTCCAGGAATACTGGAGATTGAATATGGTGTCCCCCTCGCCCCGGAACTCACCGAAAATACTGGCTTGGTGCGGATTTCCGTCCACTCTTATGGCCTCGCACCACATGCTGCCCGGCACCGGCGTGTACCGCTCCTCCAGCCAGGAGGTGTCCCAGCCGCTCCACAGGCTGTCATAACCGGACAGAGCCTCCGCCTTATACTTGGCCGTCAAATAGGTCCGGCCGTCCACCTCACACTGAAACACCCGCTTGGCCGTCCAGCCGTCCTCCGCCGTACCGGCCGCCTCTTCCACCAGCGTCTGGACCACCGGGTGCGTCTGGAACACCGGGGCATTGGGGTCAGATGGAACGACCACCTCCGCCCCCACGACGTCCTGTGTGCCAGTGACGATGGAGAAGCCGCCCTGTCCCTGTTCCGCTCCGACTATCTCTGCTGCGGTGATCTCGCATGCGCCGCCCCTGGCCTGCTCCTCTCCGTTCCACCAGGCGTCCATGTCAAGGTGACCCGTTTCACCATAATCCCGGTTGACATAGCCAATGGTGATGCCGTAATCCACTCCGTCCTCCTGGCTCTTCTCCCGCTGGGCCTGCACGTACTCGTCCCAATCGTCGAAAAAGTGGATGTTGGCCTGCCGCAGCGCAGCGGTGGCGGCAAAGGCCGTCCCCACCAGGGCCACGCACATCGCCGCCGCTATGAGCCCCGCCCGCAGGGGGCGGATGCGCCATCTCTTCGCAGGCGGCTCCTCTCTCAGCTTCACTAAGTTTTTCATCATGCGCTCCTTTTCCTCCCGGGAGAACCGCAGCCCGTCCAACGCGCCCCTATACTCCCGTTCCATCCGCTTGTCCATATCCCATGCCTCCTAACATGTCCCGCAGCTTCTTCCGCCCCCGGCTCAGGTGGGCGGCCACCGCCGCCTCGCTCCGTCCGGTGAGGGCGGCGATCTCCTTTGCCGAATACCCTTCGTAATAAAAGAAATAAATCGCCTCCCGGTATTTGACCGGCAGCTCCATCACCGCCTCCAGCACCTCCCACCGGGGCGGCTCGGGGGCCGCCGCCTCGGTGACATCCTCCAGGGGGACCGCCCTGCGGCGGAAGGCGCGCAGCTCGTCCTTGCAGGCGTTGACCGCCGCCCGGACCACCCACGCCCGCTCGTGCTCGGGACTGTCAAACGCCATGTCCCCTGTCAGCAGCTTCAGCAGCACCGTCTGGCAGATGTCCTCCCCGTCCTGGGTGGACTTGAGGTAGGTATAGCTCACCCGAAGGATCAGGTCGGAGTAGGTCTCCACCAGCCGCTCCGCCTCGGCCGCGTCCAGTTCTCTCATGATATCACTCCCTTTGAGGGCCCTTCACCTGGAATACGATTGAGCGGGGCAAAACCTGACACCGAGACAAATTATTTTTGCCCCGGCGTCCAATTGGACTATGTAAGAACCTGTATTCACAGCCGAGGATGCCGGCTGGCCGAGGGATTTTCCCGTCAGGCAAGGCGAATTTTCGCCGGAATACTTTGTGTATTGCAAGAAAATTCAACGCGGCATGACGGAAAAAGACCCGCCCAGACGGCGTTTGAGGTTGTGAATACAGGTTCTAAGAAAACGAAGCCTGCGGCAATTGGGGCCGCAGCGATGCAGCTGAGGCTATTGGAAGGGGCCCCATGGCATATGGGGTCCCTTCCCGGCCTGTCAATAGAAGGTATCCAAAACCTGGTGCAGCCGGCTCTCCATCTGGGACATGGGGATCTCGCCCAAGTTGCCTCCGAACAGGGATACCTCATACAGGATGCCCTCATTCACGAAAAACCCGATGCAGTAGGAGGGGGCCCATAGCGCTTCCGGGTCCGGCGGACTGACCTGCGCCACGACCTGCGCGGTACACCCATTGGCCATGGGATAGCTTTCCAGCGTCTGAACGCTGGAGCCCGCCGGCGCGGCCATGCCATAGAGATGCTTATAGGGGCGCTCTTCTCCATGCATATAGATGACCACCTCCACGGCCTGCCCGCCGGGCAGCTCGAAGCAGCTGTCAAAGGCCACGTGGTTGAGATTGGTGGTTTCCCCGCTTACATCCGGAACCGCCTGCACGCCGTATTTCTTCTCCGAAACTGTGCCGCTGGTGTCCCGCCAGGTACAGGGGACGCTGTCCCCGATGTAAGCCTTGGCACTCTCCCAGTCGCCAAACAGCCGGTTCGGGAAGGAGCTCTCCTGGCCCATCAGCCACGCGTGATAGTCATCCTGGAGCTGCTGGCTGAACTCCTCCAAAGCAAAGCCGTCAGCCTCGCCGTGAATCTCAAAGCGCATGAATTCCTCATCGCGGAGCTCCCCGTCCTTTTCCACCACATGGTACGTCCCGCCATCGTAGACTTTCACCATCAGACCGTACACTACCGTGGCGGCAAAGGCCGTCCCCACCAGGGCCGCGCACATCGCCGCCGCCATAAGGCCCGCCCGCAGGGGGCGCATACGCATCTGGGGCCGCCGCCCCTTCACCGCCTCTTCCACCCGCTCCCGAAGGCGGGGGTCTGGCTCAAAGCACGCAATGGCCCTGCGGTAATCCTTTTTGTTCATCACATTCCCTCCATTTCCTTTTTCAGCAGCTCGCGGCCCCGCTTCAGCCGCATCTTCACCGCCGACTGTCCCAGCTTCAAAATTTCTCCGATCTCCGCCACCGAGTAGCCCTCCCAGTAATGGAGGTGAATGGGGCCCTTGTACTGCTCCGGCAGGGCCACAACGGCCTCCGCCAGCCCCAGGTCCCCCTCCTCCCGGGCGGGCAGGCCGGGCTCCAGCTCCACCGTCCGCCTCCGCCAGAAGCCCCGCAGCTGATCCCGGCACAGGTTCACCGCCACCCGCAGCAGCCACCGCCGCTCGTGCTCCCCGTCGGCAAAGCCGGGGGATCTGTGCAGCAGCCGGATGAAGGCCTCCTGTACCACGTCCTCCGCGTCCGCCCGCCGGCCCAGATACACCATGGCCAGGCGATACACCATGGGACCGTAGGCGCTGTAGGCCGCCTCAAACCCCAGCGGCCCCCTCGGCGGCCCGTCCACCAGCTCCTCCGGCCCCTCGTCCGCCCGGTCCGGGGTCCGCGCCGCATCCGTCATCTCATCAGCTCCTTTCACTTTATAAAACGGCGGCCGGCGCCTCCAGGTCACATCAATACAAAACTTTTTTCCCCTTGTTAACAGGGCTCCAAAAACTGCCGATATTCTTTATATACAATCAATATGAGAGGAGCGGTGAACATGGAGCTGCGCACCACCCGCCAAATGCGGCGGAATGAACAGCTGTCCAAGGTCATGGCCAAAAGGGCGGAGACGGCGGACGCCCCCGCCCAGTCCAAGCCCGCCCAGCCCCAGCCCCCCGCCGACAAGCTCTCTGTCTCCCGGCAGGCCCTGGCCTGGCTGGAGGAGCAGAATCGGAAGATGTGGGAGCAGGAGGAGCGCCGGCAGCGGCAGCAGAGCCGCGTGAACGACAGTCTCAGCGCCCTGGACAGCGCGAAAAAGGAGCTGGACGCCATGGGCAAGCAGCTCAAGGTGATGAACAAGTGCCAGAAGATCGCCGCGGCCATCATGCGGGGGGACCGGGTGCCCCCGGAGGACCTGGAGTACCTGATGAACAACGACCCGGACGGCTACAAGCTGGCCATGGCCATGCGCCGGGAGAAGAAGGACCCGGAGGATGTGGAGAGTGTGCTGGACGAAGAGGACCGGGGCGGCGGCTCCGTGGAGGAGGCGGACAGCGGCGGGGACGCCCCTGCCGTGGAGTCCGCCGGCCCCTCCGAGGGGGGCGGGGAGACGTCCGCCCCGGCGGAGTGAGGACACACGGCTGGCGGCCTTTGAGAAGGCGCCTGAGCACAGACTATTTCTACCAAACTCTAGGAGGAATGCGCAGATGGACGGAGTAATCAACAACCCGTTTCCCGGACAAAAATATATCCAGTACGGCAAATTCACCTTTGAGAACATCACCGACCAGGTTCAGGTGACCCCGCACTCCGAGGATCATGTGGTAAAATACGTGGTGGACATGAGCGTAAAGAGTCAGGTGTCCTCATGCAAAAAGTATTACAGCGACGTCGCCTTTGGTCTCAGCCCCGTGGCAGGGGTCAAGCAGGAGGTGGACGCCCAGACCGACGCCGTCATCAACGGCTTCTTTGACGGCACGGTGTCCGAGGAGGAGCTGGCCGACACCTTCCAGGCCCTGGCCGGAAAGCTGTCCCACGCCTGCGAAGACGCCGGTTATCCCATCCCGCTTCGGTCTGTGGGGGCCACCCAGGCGCTGACCGAGACCTTTTACAGCGAGTTCCGCCGGAAGATCCTGGACACGGCCGTCCGGCGCGGCAGCCAGGAGGGAAAGGGGTACATCACCGGCGAGATGAACGCCCAGCGCAATTGGAAGTACTACAACTCCGACTACTATTTCAAAAGCGAGGCCGCCATCTCCGCCATCACCGACGGGGTAAACCAGCTGGCCCAGGGCCCCGCCTATGAGGGCTTCACCCTCCCCGACTACAAGGCCCAGGGCCTGAACCTCTACTACAACTACAACACCGCCTTCTCCAACCAGTTCTCCGCGGACGAGCAGTTCATGATTGACCCGGATCAGGTTCCGCCGAAAGATTTCCAGTGGTTCTACCAGTCCGGCGGCGACAGCGGCAGAAAAGAGATCCAGGCGGATTCGCTGACCGTCACCCGCCCGGACGGGACGGTGGAGGCGTTCTGCGACTACCGGCCCACCAGCTTCGACCCCACCGATTCCAGGACCGCCGCCACCTGGGCCTCCTACCGGGACGCCCAGGGGAACAAGCGTGTTGTCTCCACGGATTTCTTCTACACCGCCGCCAAAGACGACCTGCGCAATGCGGCCTCCCTGCTGAAGTTCACCGGCGGCAACTCCGCCCAGGACGCCGCGGCAAACCGCTTCCTGCAAAATCTGCAGGTGTACAGCGCGGGCTATTTCTCCCGGTTCCCCCAGCAGAAGAAGGGGATCAGCCTCCGGGCGTAAGGGCGGAGAAAATCGATCAAAAGGAGCGTGCAGAATATGAGCGTTACGTTTGACCCCAGCCGCCCCAGCTCCAACCAGATTTCCAAGCTGCATACGGGACGGTTCGCCACCCCCGAGGAAAAGGCGGTCAGAGAGGCCGCGAAAGCGCAGGGATCCCAGGACAAAATCGAGATTTCCCAGGAGGGCCGGGATGCCGTTTCCGACGCCCCGCCCCAGGACGGCGAAACGGGCTGGGAAAAACAGCTGGAGAAAATAGACGCCTGGCTGAGCAGCACAACTAAGGAGGAGTTCATGGACCTTGTGAGGGAGCAGCTGGGCGAGCCCCAGCAGTTAGAGGTCAACTGGGCGGCTGCGGTGGACCCGGACCACACGATCTATAGCAAAGCTTACATGGATTCTCTTGTCTCCCAGTGCAAAGAGGTGCAGAATGTCATTGAGGATTACTATTCCGACGCCTATCAGGAGGCTCTGCACAATCCTATGGGCGACCCGCTGATGTTTATCGCGGCAAAATATAAGTGCTCCTGGTCAGACTACTACGACGCCGGTATTCCGGACAACGAGCGCCAGTGGATGTATGACCAAGTGCGGAGGATGCTTACCGGGCGGCGGGTCTCCTTGGCGGACCCCTATGCCCTGGCCGGCACTGGACTGAACCAGGGCAACAGCATAGACAAGATTGCCAAGAAAGCGGCCACGGACAAAATGGAGGAGCTGATTCGTCAGGCCAAGGCGGAGGCCGGAATCGTTGAATAACATCCAATCAGATCAGGAGCGGCAGGGCTTTGCCCTGCCGCTCCTGTTGTTTTGCTGTTTGGTTCCGCGTCACCGCACCACCAGCTCACCGTCCTGTGCGTCCACGGTGAGGGTGGCGTCGGGGAGCGCCTCCCCGGCGATGATCCGGCGGCCCACCAGGTTCTCCACCGTGTGCTGGAGATAGCGCCGCAGAGGCCGGGCGCCGTACATGGGGTCGTAGGCGGAGTCCAGAATCAGGGACTTGGCCCCCTCCGTCAGCTCCACCCGCAGGCGCTTATCCTCCAGGCGGCGGTTCAGCCCGGTGAGCAGCAGGTCGATGATGTGGTAAATGTTTTCCCTTGTCAGCGGCTTGTAGAACACGACCTCGTCCAGCCGGTTGAGGAACTCGGGGCGGAAGGAGCGGCGCAGCAGCTCGTCCACCTGGGCCCGGGCCTCGTTGGACACCTCGCCGTCCGCCCCGATGCCGTCCAGCAGATACTGGCTGCCCAGGTTGGAGGTGAGGATGATGACGGTGTTTTTGAAATCCACTGTCCGGCCTTGACTGTCGGTAATCCGACCGTCGTCCAAAACCTGGAGTAATACATTGAACACGTCCGGGTGGGCCTTTTCCACCTCGTCAAAGAGGATGACGGAATAGGGATGCCGCCGCACGGCCTCGGTGAGCTGGCCCCCCTCCTCGTAGCCCACGTACCCCGGAGGGGCCCCGATGAGCCGGGAGACGGAGAACTTCTCCATATACTCGCTCATGTCGATGCGCACCAGGTTCTTCTCACTGTCGAACAGCGCCTCGGACAGGGCCTTGGCCAGCTCGGTCTTGCCCACCCCGGTGGGACCCAAGAACAGGAAGGAGCCGATGGGCTTGTCGGGGTCGGCGATGCCGGCGCGGCTTCTCAAAATGGCCTCGCTCACCAGCCGGACGGCCTCCTCCTGGCCCACGACGCGTTTGTGCAGGATGTCCTCCAGGTGGAGCAGCTTCTCCCGCTCCCCCTCCATCAGCTTGGACACTGGAATACCCGTCCAGCGCTCCACGATCCGGGCGATTTCCTCCTCGGTGACCTTGTCCCGGAGCAGATTGTCCTCCTTGGACTGGGCGGCAACGCCCTCCTGCTCCTCCAGCTGCTTTTTCAGCTCGGGGATGGCGCCATACTGGAGCTGGGCGGCCTTTTCCAGGTCGTACTCCCGCTGGGCCTTGTCCAGCTGGGCGTTGGCCTGTTCCAGCTCCTCCCGCAGCTTCTGCACCCGGCCAATGGCGTTCTTCTCGTTCTCCCACTTGGCCTTGCCGGCGTTGAACTGGTCCCGCAGCTCCGCCAGCTCCCGCTGTATGTCCGCCAAGCGGGACTGGGAGAGGGGGTCGTCCTCCTTTTTCAGCGCCGCCTCCTCGATCTCGCACTGGATGATTTTCCGGGAAATAACATCCAGCTCGGTGGGCATGGAGTCCATCTCCGTGCGGATCAGGGCGCAGGCCTCGTCGATGAGGTCGATGGCCTTGTCGGGCAGGAAGCGGTCGGTGATATATCGGTTAGACAGGGTGGCCGCCGCCACAATGGCCCCGTCGGTGATCTTCACCCCGTGGAACACCTCGTAGCGCTCCTTGAGGCCTCGGAGTATGGCCACCGCGTCCTCCACCGTGGGCTCGGACACCATCACGGGCTGGAAGCGGCGCTCCAGGGCGGCGTCCTTCTCGATATACTGCCGGTACTCGTTGAGGGTGGTGGCCCCGATGCAGTGCAGCTCCCCCCGGGCCAGCATGGGCTTGAGCAGGTTGCCCGCGTCCATGGCCCCCTCGGTTTTGCCCGCGCCCACAATGGTGTGCAGCTCGTCGATGAACAGCAGGATGCGCCCCTCGGACTGCTTCACCTCGTTGAGCACCGCCTTCAGCCGCTCCTCAAACTCCCCCCGGTACTTGGCCCCGGCGATGAGGGCGCCCATGTCCAGGGCGAAAATGGTCTTGTCCTTCAGCCCCGCGGGCACGTCGCCCTTGACGATCCGCTGGGCCAGCCCCTCGGCAATGGCGGTCTTGCCCACGCCGGGCTCGCCGATGAGCACCGGGTTGTTCTTGCTCTTCCGGGACAGGATGCGGATCACGTTGCGGATCTCGTCGTCCCGGCCGATCACCGGGTCCAGCTTGTTCTGCCGGGCCCGCTCCACCAGGTCGGAGCCGTATTTTTTCAGCGCCTCGTAGGTGTCCTCCGGGTTGTCGCTGGTCACCCGCTGGCTCCCCCGCAGGGCGGCCAGGGCCTGCATCACCTTCTCCCGGTCCACGCTGTAGGTGCGGAAGAGCTCCTTCAAGGGGCGCTCCGCCGTGTCCAGAAGGGCCAGGAAGATGTGCTCCACCGACACGAATTCGTCCTTCATGCCCCCCGCAATGGACAGGGCCTGGTTCAGCGCCTTGTCCACCCCCGGGGCGATGTAGACCTTGTCCGCCTCCCGGCCGGAGCCGGACACCTTGGGCAGCACCTCCACCTCGTGCCGGGCGGCGGCCCGAAAGGACTCCAGGGTCTGCCCCATGTGGGTGAGCAGCTGGGGGATAAAGCCCCCCTCCTGGTCCGTCAGGGCCAGCAGCAGATGGGCCTGCTCAATCTGCTGGTTGCCGTGCTGGGTGGCCAGATTCTGGGCGTTTTGGATGGCCTCCAGGGATTTTTGTGTAAATTGGTTCATGTTCATGATACGATTCAACTCCTTTGGACCTGCGGGGGCTGCCCGCGGCCAGTCTGCCGTTCTGATTTGTAGTATACCCCGCCCCGCCCAAAATTCATGAACTGCGTGTAAACAATTAGCACTCCGGTTGATAGAGTGCTAATTCCGCTGCTTGCACAACTCCAGAAACACCCGGAACAGCGCCCCGCCGTCCACCGTATCCGGCCTGGCCAGCGCCCCGGTCATCCGCTCCGGGTGGAATTGGACGCAGAGCAGGGGCAGGCTCTCGTGCTCCGCCGCCTCAATCACCTCCGCCGTCCCGTCCGACCACCAGGCCGACGCCCGCAGGCCCCGGCCCAGCCGCCCCAGCCCCTGGTGGTGGCTGGAGTTCACCGGAAACACCGGGCCGTACAGCCGGCGGAGGAGGGAGCCCTTCTCCGCCTGGATGGCGTGGACCCGGTCCCCTGTCTCCCTCTGGTGAAAGGGGACGACGGCGGGCCCCAGGTCCTGGACCAGGCCGCCCCCCAGCCACACATTGACCACCTGATGGCCCCGGCAGATGGCGAAAACCGGCTTTTCCGCCCCGCAGAAGGCGTCCAGCAGGGCCAGCTCCGCCTCGTCCCGGGCCCGGTCGATCCCCCGGGAGCCCCGGTTCTCCCGGCCGAACAGGGCGGGGTCCATGTCCTCCCCACCGGCGAGGAGCAGGCCGTCGTAGCTCGGGTCCGGGTCGGGCAGGTAGCGGGCCTCTCCATCTCCCCCCGCCGCCCTCAGCGCATTCAGATAGTTTCCGGCGTTCCCTCCGCCGGTGGAAATTAAAATTTTTGGTTTCATGCCCCAGCTCTCCTTTGATTCAGATCCATTCGGCGCGCCGCCCCGCCGCCGGTCACGCATCACGCGGGTAGCGGATGAAAGCTCTTTTTGCCTCCTGTTTCTTCCCTCCACCGCCCCTGTCCCGTCGCCGTCGTGGCTCGGAACGCCGCGCATCACGCGGGTGGCGGATGAAAGCTCTTTTTGCCTCCTGTTTCTTCCCTCCACCGCCCCCGTCCCGTCGCCGTCGTGGCACGGAACGCCGCGCATCACGCGGGTGGCGGAATGAAAGCTCTTTTTGCCTACTTTTTCTCTCGAGAAAAAGTAGGGCGAGAAAAAGTAAGGCCCTGGGCCAGCAGGGCGGCGGCGTACACCGCCAGCCCCAGCAGGGTGCAGGCCAGCGCCGACCAGCCCTGGCCGCAGCCCGCGTCCAGCATCACCCGGAACAGCAGATTGCACCACAGCCCCATGAGCACCGCCGCCAGCAGGGGCCGGACAAACCATTGAAAGGCCTTCACCCGCAGCCCTGCGGCACGGAGCACCGAGGCCAGGTTCAGCCCCGCCCCGGCCACTCCCGAGGCCACAAACCCGGCGGCAAATCCCGCCAGCCCCCACCGGGACACGGCAAAAAAGGTGAAGGCCAGCTGCACCACGTCGCTGACAATGGCGTTTCGGGCCCCCTTTCCCTGGAGGCCCAGGCCGTTGAGCGCCCCGGACAGCACCGACTGCCAGCACCCCAGCAGGGTGCCCGCCGCCAGGGGGAGGATGAGCTCCCCCACCCGGGGGTCCCGGAACAGGGCCCGGCCCACCGTGGGGCCCACCACCGTCAGCAGGGCCATGGCCGGGGCCATGAGCAGAGAGGTGGCGGTCATCACCCGGTCCAGAAAGCGCCCCGCCGCTTGCCGGTCCCCCTGGGCGGTGCGCCGGGAGAGGTCGGGCACCATCACCAGGCACAGCGCCCCGATGAACCCGGTGGGCAGCCCCAGCAGGGGCAGGGTCATGCCGCACAGCACCCCGAACTCAGACATGGCCTCGGACAGGGCCATCCCCCCCTCCACCAGCTTGGCGGGGATGAGCACCGCGTTGGCGCTGCCCAGCAGGGTGCCCAGCAGGGAGGTGGCCCCCACGGGGGCGGCGATGGCCAGCAGCCGGCGGCCGCTCACCTCCATCCCCGGCTCCCCCGGGGGAAAACGCCGCCAGTGCCGCCGGAACAGCAGGGTGAGGGCGCAGGCGGAAAACACCTCGCACAGCACCATGCCCAGGGCGATGAGGCCCACCGTCTCCTCCGCGCTCCGGGGCAGGAAGGCCAGCAGCAGCCCCAGCACCGCCGCCGCCCGGATGAGCTGCTCGGCGGTCTCCACCGCGGCGGGGGGCCGCACCCGGCCGATGCCGTAAAAGCAGTGCTTGTGCAGGTTCTCCACCCCGGTGAGCAGCATGCACGGCACCATCACCACCACCCCCAGCCGGGTGCGGGCGTCCCCCAGCAGGTAGACGGAGATGGGGTCGGACAGGACAACCACCCCCAGCCCCAGGGGGAGGGCCAGCAGGAAAAAGCACCTCAGCGCCCGCCTCAGCACCGCCCGCACCGTACCGCTGTCCCCCAGGGCGTGGTACCGGGCGGACAGGGTGGACACCGCCACCGTCAGCCCTACGGCGGTCACCGACATGAGCATGGAGTACACCGGCATCACCAGCTGATACAGCCCCATGGTCTCCGCCCCGATAAGCCGGGAGATGGCCATGCGGTACAAAAAACCCACCACCTGGGCAAACAGGCCGGTGGCGGTGAGCAGCAGGGTCCCGGCCAGGATTGTGGACAAGGGACAGCCCCCCTTCTGGATAGCGTGTTGTCTATCCATATGAAGGGGGGCTTGTCAGACATTCATAATCACGGCCTCCGGCGGGTTCCTTTCTGCCCGTGCAGAAAGGAACCAAAGACACGCTCAGGGGGAAAGCCGCCGGTTCGGCTTCGGCCCGCGCGGCGGGCCTTGCTCACAGGCGGCTCTCCCCCTGAGAACCCCCTGTTCTACGGGGGACCAATTTACGAAGCGTTTCCCCTAACCCTTCCGGCGCACGCTTCCTTCGAATGCGTTCCTCCATGGGCGCCGCTCAGCCGCTTCCCGTTCTCCAATCCATTCCGCAGGCGCAGGACACATTCCGCGCCTGGGCAGCGGGTTTTTACATCGGGGGCGCAAAACCCCGCCCCCCAGGCGCAGTCCGTGGACCGCACCCCTTCTCAGTGCCGCGCCCACATGCGGTAGCCCAATAGGGCTCCCCGCATCCCGACCCCTATGCGCCGGAAGGGTCACTGCCCACGCCTCATAAATGGCTCCCCTTGGGGTACATAGGGGCTGAGGCCCCTATGTGCACTCTTTGCCTACTTTCTCTTGCGTGAGAGAAAGTAGGCCGCCGGAGGCACTCCCCCTGACAGGGGACACCCCGCCGGAGGCCGCCGCCTCCGCGCTCTATCGGGGTCCCCGCAAAGCCGTCCTTTGGCTTTGTGGGGGAGAGGAGGGGCAACGCAATGAACGAGCTTTCGGCAAAGCCGGAAGCGAGAGATATGAAGTTTGCCCCGACGTTGTCACGCTGCGCCTGTTCGCGACGCGCGGCTCACGACGGCTTCGCGCTTCCCTGTCACGCTGCGAAGCGGCCAGGACGCTCGGGCGCTTTCGCTGCGATTCTCATTCCACCCGGGTGAGGCCCCCGGTGGCGCAGTCCAGGTAATAGTCCGCAGTGTCGGTGGACACCAGCCACACCGGCGTCAGACGGACCCCGCCGGACACAGACTGGGCAAAGGTCCGATAGCCCGGGCGCATGGAGCGGATGGCGGAGTACACATCGCCGGTGGCCCCCACCTCCTCGGAGAACCGCAGCAGCGCCGTGGACAGGGTGAGGGGCCGCGCCTCCTCCTCCCCGCTTTCGGCGGCCAGCAGCAGGGTGCCTTCGATGGCGCTCAGCAGCCCGTCCCGGTACACCAGCTCCAGCTCACAGGAGAACACGGGAACGCCGTTCCAGCTCTGCCGGAACCACACCCGGGTTTCGCCGCCCTCCTGGGACACCCCAAGCTGCTCCCCCTCGATTCCCAGCCGGCGCAGCAGTCCGGCGGCGTGGCTCTCCGGCCGGTCGGCGCGCCAGTGTTCGTCCCGAGCCAGCTGAGCGGTCAGCTCCCCGCCGGCCCGCAGGCTCACCTCCCCCAGCGCTCCCTGGTAGAGGTACACGCCCCCTCCCCGGTTGTCCCCCTGGACCTCCGCGTCCAGCAGGGTGCGCACCAGCTTGGCCTCCCGCTCCATGTCCCGCTCCGCCGTCATGGGGGACAGCCCCTCCGCACCGGTCAGAGCCTCCGCCTCCACCTGAACGCCCCGCCGCTCCAGCGCCTGGACCGTCTGCTCCAGCGCCATCCGCTCGTACCGGGCGGACTCCTCCCACCGGGTGGCCACCAGCACCAGCAAAAAGCCGTTGACAATCAGCAGGATCAGAATGATGAGGTTTTTCAGCCTTCCCCACTCCATAGACTCGCTCCTCTCCTGGGATCACACGGCCACCCACTCCGGGATCACCGCCGCGGCCCCGCCGCCGTCCCGGTACTGAATCACCAGCTCCCGCCGCTGGGCGGTGAGGTCGGGCAGCATGGCCGCCGCCATCTGGACGGACAGCAGGGAGGTGTACCCGCCGTTGGCGGCGTAGCTGCGCAGGCGCAGGGTGAAGGCGGTGATATAGCCCTCCCGCACCAGGAACTCCGCCGCCCAGCCCTCCCGGCCCAGGTAGACGGCGCTGCCGCCCAGCTGGTATCCGAAGCGGACCCACAGCCCCTCCTCCCCCTTCTGGGCGGAGATGAGGTACAGCCGGGCCTCCCCGCACAGGGCGCCCAGGGTGCGCTCGGCCAGCGCCTTGGCCCCGTCCACCCCGGCGTCCCCCACCGGGTACTTCTCCCCCTGGGCCGCCCGGTAGGTCACCTCGCCGCCGGCCCCCACCACCAGGCGGTCGCCGCCGTCCAAATACACCTCGCCCCCGCTCACCGGGGCGTGGTTGATGTTGCTGAAGGACAGCTCCTCCAGCAGCACCGCCACCGCCTGCTCCCCCGCCAGCGGGTTGGAGGCGGCGTACTGCGCCCTGGTCTGCTCCCCCTCGGTGATGAGGGTGTAGGGGGAGAGCCGGTCGGACAGCGCCTGATTCTCAAAGGCAAAATAGGCCCCGTTCACCTCCGCCCCCCTCACCGCCGGGTCCAGGTGGAGGGACTTGGTCAGGGCGGTGGTACAGGAGAAAAAGGACCCGCTGCCCGCCTCCTGCCAGCACAGGAGCACTTGGTCCCCCTCCCCGGCGCACAGCAGCACCCGGCGGGCGGCCCCGGACAGCTCTCCCTCTCCCTCCCCCTGAAGCCAGCGCCTCAGGGTGGACAGGGGCACGTCCCCGGCGAAGTCAAAGTAAACCCCCACCCCCTTCAGGCTGCGCTGCCACTCCGCCTCGGACATGGGCCGGATGGGGCCGGCGGAGGCCAGCGCGTCCCCCAGCAGGGCCCCCAGGGGGGGGAACAGCTCCTGGAGCCGCTCCTGGTCGTACTGCACGCCGCAGCGCCCCTCCTCCCCCCGCAGGGCCAGCCGGGCGGGCAGCACCGCCTCGCTCCTGCCGCCGGAGGGCGCCCCGGTCCCCGGGCTCTCCTGGGGGAACAGCAGGTCCAGCACGCCGCTGTCCCGCACCAGGGGGGTCATGGTGAGCAGCCCCACGGCGGACAGGGTGAGCAGCACGATGAGAACATCCTTGCCCCACTCGATCCACAGCCGCTTATCCCTCATGGCCGCCCTCCTCCCGGGGGCCCTGGACGGGCAGCTCCATGCGGATGGTCAGGCCGGGCTCCTCCTTGTCCACCAGGTAGAGGCTGCCCTCGTGGCGGTGCATGATCTCCTGGGCGATGGACAGCCCCAGCCCCGTGCCGCCGGACTGACGGGAGCGGGCCTTGTCCACCCGGTAGAACCGCTCGAAAATGCGGCCCCGGTCCCCCGCCGGGATGCCGATGCCGTTGTCGTCCACCTCCATCCACACCCGGTCCCCCGCCCGCCCGGCGGACAGGACAATACGCCCCCCGTCGGGGGTGTACTTGATGGCGTTGGACACGATGTTCATCATCACCTGCATGATCCGCTCCCGGTCCGCCCGGACCTGGGGCAGGTCCGGAGGCAGCTTCAGTTCTACGGTGTGGGCGTGGTTCTGGGCGTCCATGAGAATGGCCTGATAGGTATCGTCCACCGCCTGGGCAAAGGGGAAGCGGGTGAGGCGCAGCTCACTGCGCCCCGAGTCGAACCGGGACAGGGTGAGCAGATCCTGAAGAATGTGGGTCATCCGGTCGGACTCGTTGAGGATGACCCCCAAAAACCGCTGCTCCATCTCCGCCGGCAGCTCCCCCACCCCGCCGGCCAGGGTCTCGGCGTAGCTCTTGATGTTGGTCAGGGGGGTGCGCAGCTCGTGGGACACATTGGCCACAAAGTCCTTGCGCATCTGCTCGGCCCGCTCCAGCTCGGCGATGTTGGTCTCCAGCTGCTGGGCCATGGCGTTGAAGCTCTCGGTGAGCTGGCCGATCTCGTCGGAGGAGGTCACCTCCAGCTTGCGGGAGAAATCCCCCCGGGCCACCTCCTCAATGCCGTTGGTGAGCCGCTGGAGGGGGTTGACCATGGTCTTGGCCAGCAGGAAGGACAGCAGCACCGAGATGATGAGCCCCAGCACCAGCGCCTCCAGGATCAGGCCGAACATCTCCCCGTTCAGGCTCCGAACGGTCTCCCGGTTGTCCAGGATATAGACGATATAGGGCTGACCGCCCCGGGTGATGGGGACGGCCGCGTCCATATAGTCGGCGGTGACGCTGCTCTCAACCCCCATCTCCCCCAGCAGGGCGGAGGAGATGTTGGGGGTGATGGTCACCCCGCCCTCCGGCTCCGGGGCGGACCCCTCCAGGTACCGGCCCGTGGTCCCGCTGAGCACATAATAGTTGCGGTTGCGCCCGTCCACCCCCAGCTCGCCCTTATACACCGACAGCACCGCCGCCATGGCCGCGCCGCCGTCCTCGTCCTCGGTGGCGGTCTGGAGGTCCCGGACAAAGTCCACTTGGCCGAAGGCGTCTACCATCTGGCTGTAAAACTCATTGATGTAGTAGCCGGTGACCGAGTTCATCAGAAACGCGCCCACCACCACCATCAGCGACACGATGAGCAGCACCAGAATCAGCACCAGTTTGACGTGCAGGTTTTTGCGCATGGGCGCACCTCCTTTCTCCTGCGTGCGGCGCAGGGACCGGCCTCCGGCGGGATATTTTCTCTGCGCAGTCCAGGCTCCCTCGCTGCCTGCTTCTCCGCGCTTATATGCTGTCACGCTCGAAGCAGTCAACCGCTCGGTCCCCTTCCCTCCGTCTCGGGCCAAAACCGGCCCGCTTCGCGGGCCCTGGGGGTTTGCCCTCGCTCCGGTCCAGGCTCCCTCGCTGCCTGCCTCTCCGCGCTTATATGCCGAACGCGTACCCCAGTCCCCGGCGGGTGACGATGAACTTGGGCTCGGCGGGGTCGTCCTCCAGCTTCTCCCGCAGGCGGCGGATGGCCACGTCCACCGCCCGCACGTCCCCCACGTAGCCGTCGTAATTCCACACCTGCTCCATCAGCGACTCCCGGGACACCGCCTGCCCCCGGGCGCAGGCCAGGGTCTTCACCAGCTCATACTCCCGCTGGGTGAGGTCCAGGGCCTCGCCGTCCTTGTAGACGATCATGGTGTCCGTGTCCACCTGGACCCGCCCCAGCTCCAGGCGGTTGGCCGCAGCGGGGGAGGCGGGGCGGGTGAGCATGTCGCTGCGTCGGATATTGCTCTTCACCCGGGCCAGCAGCTCCCGCATGGAGAAGGGCTTGGTGATGTAGTCGTCCGCCCCCAGCTCCAGCCCCAGCACCTTGTCCGTCTCCTCCTCCCGGGCGGTGAGCATGATGATGGGGGTGGCCCGCCCCTGCTCCCGCAGGGTGCGGCACACCTGGAAGCCGTCCATTTTGGGCAGCATCAGGTCCAGCAGGATCAGGTCCGGGTCCCGCTCCAGGGCCAGGCGCAGCCCCGCCGCCCCGTCCAGCGCCTCCAGGGTGTCGTACCCCTCCCGCTGGAGGTTGAAGGTGAGGATGTCCACAATATTCCGCTCGTCCTCCACCACCAGGATTGTCTTACCCATTGCGCTCCTCCCGCATCAGCCGGTCCGCCCGGAACAGGGCGGCCAGGGTCTTGGCGTCGTTGATCCGCCCGTCGGCGGCCTGGGCCAGCGCCTCGCCAAAGGGCAGCTTGAAGAGCTCCAAAAACTCGTCCTGGTCCAGGTGGCGCTCCCCAAAGGTCAGGTCCCGGGCCAGGTACAGGTAGAGCATCTCGTCGGTATAGCCCACGCTGGGCATGATGTGGCCCAGGCTGTCCCACCGGCCCGCCACGGCGCCGATCTCCTCCTCCAGCTCCCGCCGGATGGCGTGGGCGGGGTCCTCCCCCGGCTCCAGCTTGCCCGCGGGGATCTCGGTGACCACCTTGTGGTAGGGATAGCGGAACTGCCGCTCCAGATACACGTTCCCCTCCCCATCCAGGGCCACCACCGCCGCCCCGCCGGGGTGGTGGACGAACTCCCGGACAGACGTGCCGCCGCCGCTCAGCTCCACCTGGTCCCGGTACACCTTCAGCAGCCGGCCGTCAAAAATCCGTTCACTGGCCAGGGTCCTCTCGTTCAATTCCATATTGCGTACCTCCTGCGGATGATTTTCCGTATTCCCAGCCATTTTACCACAGCGGTCGGAAAATAGAAAGGCAAAAGTCAGATTTTCCCGGGAAAATCGGGGATTGTCATTTGACCCCCTTTTCGGTATAATATCCCCAACGAGGTGATTTCCATGAATGTGACCACCATGCTGGCCGCCCTGCGGGGGGTGGCCGCCTATAAGGACCTTCTGACCCTGCCGGTGATGGAGCGGGCGCTGCGGCTGCTGTCCTGCTCAGCCCACGGGGACGGCCTGGGCGGGCTGGAGGCGTACACCGACCTGTTCTACCAGCTGCGGGCGGAGGGACAGGCCGGACTGGGCAGCTGGCTGGGGGACGCCCTGCGCTGGTCGGAGGGCCCCTATCCCCGGCTGGCGGAGCGGGGGGACCGGGACCCCGCTCTGGAGCAGGCCGCCAAGCTGGACGTCTCCGCCTTCGAGCTGCTGGCCAGCGTAGATTGTGACCGGTGGCTGAGCCATCTGCAGCGGCTGCTGGACAGCGACTACCAGGGGGTGCTCACCTCCCTGCCCCGGTGGCAGCGGGGGGTGCCCTTCTCCTTCGACGGGCTCACCCAGGCCTACCAGCGGGAGGGCGCGGGGCGGTTTGCCCGCTACCGGGCCTTCGTGTGGGAGGACGGGGCGCTCATCCCCGTAACCCATCCCGACTGCCCCTCCTCCACCCAGCTGCTGGGCTACGACGAGCAGCGGGCCCTGGTGGAGCGCAACACCCGCGCCCTGGTGGAGGGCCGGCATGTGAACAACGTCCTGCTCTACGGGGAGAGCGGCACAGGCAAGTCGGCCACGGTGAAAAACCTGCTCACCCTGCCGGGGATGGAGGAGCTGCGGCTCATCGAGGCGGACAAGGAGAACCTGGGCGGCCTGCCCGCCCTGATCCGCGCCCTGGACGGGCGGCGGCAGAAGTTCATCGTGTTCATCGACGACCTCACCTTCGACCGGGACGACCCCACCTACTCGGTGCTCAAGACCATCCTGGAGGGGGGCGTGGAGCGCCGGCCCCAGAACGTGGCGGTGTACGCCACCTCCAACCGCCGCCACCTGGTCCGGCAGACCATCTCCGAGCGGGCGGGGGACGAGATGGACCGGTCGGAGACCATCCGGGAGAAGACCTCCCTGGCCGACCGCTTCGGGGTGCGGATCCTGTTCCAGGGCCTGAATAAAACGGAGTTTTTGGCCCTGGTGGACATGCTGGCGGACCAGAACGGGGTCAGCCTGGACCGGGAGGAGCTCCACCGCCAGGCGGTGGCCTGGGAGCGGTTCCACGGCGCCCAGACGCCCCGGACCGCCCTGCAATTCATCCTGTCGCTGTGAACAGCGGGGAGATATAACCAAAAGGAGAGCTGTTTTGTGAAGAAGATGTACGTTCATTCGGTGACTGTGCGCTGACCGGGAGGTTTGCGTCATAAATCATCACCCAAGCCTCCCAAAAGGACATGACCAATGACTTTTAGGAGGAACTATCCCTTGAACCGAGAAAACAAACGAAAGCAGTATGAAAATGGCTATTACAAATCCCACCCCTGCCGTGACACCTTCACCTGCCGGACGTGCGGCTGGCTGGTAAGCCCCCAGGGGGCGGGGAGCGATCACCGCAACCACTGCCCCAACTGCCTGTCCAGCCTGCATGTGGACGTGGAGCCCGGCGACCGGGCCTCCGACTGCGGCGGGATCATGGAGCCCATCGCCGTGTGGGTGCGCAAAAACGGCGAGTGGGCCATTATCCACCGCTGCCGCCGGTGCGGGGCGCTGTCCTCCAATCGGGTGGCGGCGGACGACAACCCCAGGAAGCTGATGTCCATCGCCATGAAGCCGGTGGCCTTCCCGCCCTTCCCCATCGAGCGGCTGGAGGAGCTGGCGGGGGACTGACCAGACGCAGCGCTGCCGGTGACGGCTGAACGCGGCGCGGGCCCCGGAGGCCCGCGCCGCGTTTTTCACCCTCCCAGGGGCGGATGCCACCGCCGGTGGCGGCTTTTCCAGGGAAAGCTGGTGGCTTGCCACCGCCTTTCGCGGTAGAATGACACAGGTAAGGAGGTCGATCAACATGACTTTTGGAGGAAAGCTCCAACAGGTGAGAAAGGCGGCGGGGCTCTCCCAGGAGCAGCTGGCCGAGCTGGTGGGGATGTCCCGTCAGGCGGTGTCCAAGTGGGAGACGGACCAGGCGGCGCCGGACATCGACAAGCTGGCGCTGCTGTGCGGGGTACTGGGGGTGTCCGCCGACGAGCTGCTGGGCCGGGAGGCCCCGCCCCGGCAGGCGGAGGAGTCGCCCCCAGACGTCGGCTTGGAGGAATGCGTTCGAATCAACGCCGCCAAGCGGTGCTTCACCGCCGGGTGGGTGACGGCGGTGGTGGGCGTGGTGCTGCTGGTTCTGGAGCTGTTCTCACTGACGATGCTCCAGTTCATGGATGCGGAGCTTCACCACAGCTGGTACACCAACGCCATGGAGTACGCCGGGGAAGGGCCCATGCCGGTGATCTTCGGCGTCACCATCGCCGTCATCGCGGCGGGGGCGCTCCTGGCGGCGGACGGACTTCTGGCCATAGGCGGAAAGGGGCCCGCAAAAGGCCCAAAGAGGCCTTGAGAAGCTGTGTCCAGCGAGGGCCCCGGCGCGCAGCGCCGGGGCCCTCGCTTCATCCCTCTTGGCCGGGCGTGTAATCCGCCCCATACCGCTTGATGCCGTGGCTGTTCTCCACCGGCCCCCAGGCCGGCAGGGGCAGGCGCTGCATGGCGCCGAACACGTAGTCCTTCAGCTTGGGGTAGTCCTTGGACAGTCGGGCCACCAGCTCCTTCACCTCCTGCCGCCGGGTGTTGCCGTCGGCGGGACAGGGGTTGTGGACCACGGGCAGCCCGTACCGCCGGGCCACCCCCCGCAGCGTCCCCTCCCCGCAGTAGAGCAGGGGCCGGATCTGGGTGATGCCCGTGCGGTCCAGGTAGGTCACCGGCTGGAAGCAGGACAGCCGCCCCTCGTAGAACAGGGAAAGGAAGAAGGTCTCCACCGCGTCGTCAAAGTGGTGGCCCAGGGCCACCTTGGTGATGCCCAGCTCCTTCAGGGCGCCGTGCATGGCCCCCCGGCGCATCTTGGCGCACATGGAGCAGGGGTTTTTCTCCTGCCGCAGATCGAAAATGATGTGGAAGATCTCCGTTTGAATCAGGTGGTAGGGCACGCCCAGCTCCCCGCACAGCGCCGCCACCGGAGCGAAATCCATCTCCGCCGGCCCGGGGTGGACGGTGATGGCGTGGAGCTCGAAGGGGGCGGGATAAAACTCCCGCAGCTTGGCCATGGCGTACAGCAGCGCCAGCGAGTCCTTCCCCCCCGACACCCCCACGGCGATGCGGTCGCCGGGCTGGATCATACCGTAATCCTCAATACACCGGCGCATATGGGACAAAATCAGACGCATGGCAGGCCCTCCCCCACTGAAAAAAGAGAAATATCAAAACGAGAAAGCAAGAGCATTCCGGCAAATACACGCGATACAGCGAGTATTTCAAAAAAATCTCGGAAAATTCCAGGCTTTTGGTTGACACGCCGGCTTTTTCGCATTATAATACACCATGCTCCTCGATGTAAAGAGGGGCATTCCCATGTTTCAAACAAATTTGAACATAAATGGAGGAAACCAGAATGTCTACCTTTATGGCAAACAAGGGCAACATCCAGCGCAAGTGGTATGTGCTGGACGCTGCCGGCAAGCCTCTGGGCAAGACCGCTGTCGCTGCCGCCACCATCCTGCGGGGCAAGCACAAGCCCGAGTATACCCCCCACGCCGACTGCGGCGACTTTGTCATCGTCATCAACGCGGACAAGGCCGTGCTCACCGGCAAGAAGCTGGAGCAGAAGTACTACCGCACCCACTCCGGCTACGTGGGCGGCCTCAAGGAAACTAAGTACCGCCTGCTGATGCAGCAGAAGCCCGAGCTGGCCGTGCGGCTGGCCGTGCGCGGCATGATGCCCCGCAACATCGTCACCAAGGACTCGCTCACCCGGCTGAAGATCTACCGCGGAGGGGAGCACCCCCACGCCGCCCAGAAGCCCGAGACCTGGACCGTGGAATAAGGAGGTAACGGATCATGTATAAGAGCAAGAAGCCCTATCACTACGGCACTGGCCGCCGGAAGTCCTCCGTGGCCCGGGTCCACCTGTTCCCCAGCGGCACCGGCTCCATCACCATCAACGGCCGGGACATCGACGAGTACTTCGGCCTGGAGACCCTGAAAATGGTGGTCCGCCAGCCCCTGGGCACCACCGGCACCCTGGGCCGGGTGGACATCACCGCCACCGTCACCGGCGGCGGCGTGTCCGGCCAGGCCGGCGCCCTGCGCCACGGCATCTCCCGCGCCCTGCTGGAGATGGACCCCGAGTTCCGCCCCGCCCTGAAGGCCGCCGGCTTCCTCACCCGCGATCCGCGCATGAAGGAGCGTAAGAAGTACGGCCTCAAGGCCGCCCGCCGCGCCCCCCAGTTCTCCAAGCGCTGAGTTTCCTGCCATGTTTTCAAAAGTGCCGCCCATGTGGGCGGCACTTTTTCTTACGCTCCTTCGGGGCCCCATCCCAGATGGGGCCCCGAAGGAGTGCGTACAAGCGTTTTCCGCAGGCAAAGCCTTGGCGCAGGGGCAATTCATTTGCCCCGAGCAGTTTAGGCGCTGTTTGAAAATAGGAGGCTCTGGCCCTTCAATCATCCAAACCAATAATATGAACAACGGCCGCTATTGGGAAATAAAATTCTTCAGGATCTGCGCGACCTGGGCGCGGGTGGCCTGACCCTGAGAGTCAAGCTGTTCGCTGCCGTTGCCGCCGATAATGCCGTTTTCCACCGCCCAGAGCATGGCTTCCCGGGCAAAGCCGCTGGTCTGAGCCGCATCCGGGAACCTGGACAAGTCGCCCGAGGCAGCGGGAGAACCGGCATACCGCCAGAGCATGGTCACCAGCTGCTCACGAGTAATGCTGCTGTCGGGGTTGGTGCCGTCACTTATGCCGCTGGCTACCGCCCAGGCCACGCCTTTCTCATACCTGGTCGCGCCGCCACTGGTATCTGTACCGTTAAACCGGGCCAGGACTGTCATCAGCATGGCGCGGGTCATGGGCATCTCAGGGCTGAAAGTATTCTCGCCGGTGCCAGAGAACAGCTCTCGGGCGGAGATAAACATAACGGCGTCGCTGGCCCAATTTTGGGCGGGGACATCCTCAAAGCGCTTGCTGTTGTCCACGATCTTCACCACAGCGCCGTTGGACAGCTCCACCGCTACACCAGCCTTGGTGGGCAGGGATGTCTTGATGATCTCCTCGGTGCCGTCGGCCTTCACAAGAACGGCAACGCTGCCAGAAGTAGGATCGGCAACGGGGATTTCCACCTTGACCGGTTCCTTGCTTCCCGTGTTCACGGTGACAGTGGAAGCGGCCTGCGTATTTTTCGCCGCCTCCACCCGGGGTATGGGCAGGGCGATGGCTGTCCCGTTTTTCTGCGCCTCGCTGACGGCCACGGCGGACAGCTTGACCTCGCTCACTACCTTGCCGTCGGAATACCTGGTGGTCTCGCTGACCGTCCCGGTGGCCTTGTCCTCAGTCGTGGTCGTCACGGAACCGTCCGAATTAGTCGTGGTCGTGCTGGAGGAAAAACCATCGCCGCCCTGGAGAAGATCAAGCTCGTTGAGCAGCGCGTTGATCCGGCTGAGCTCTTCCTTATCCCGCTGGCCGTCCAGCATACCGGCGATCTGGCGCAGGGCCGCAAGATTCTCCTGGCTGGAGCGCTCCTCAGTCATCTCGATGGCCAGATTCACAAGGGCATAGGCCGACTGAGCGATGGGGTGATCCGCCTCCACATCCCCCTCTTCACTCACCAGGCGGAGCTTAGCCATAACCATGTCGCCCAGCAAAGCGTCCAGTGCGGGCTGGATATCGCGGGCGGAATTGTGCTCTGCCAGACCCAGATAAAGAATGTTGGGAACGAAGCCCAAGGTAGATGCGGTATACCAGTTTCCGTCAAACTGGTTGGCGTTGACCGTATTGTCGGTGACAGGAGAGTTGATCTTGTTGGTCAGGTAGGAGATGACCAGCTCGGAGGCAGGATCGATCACAGTCAGGGTGCCGGTCCAGCCTTGATGGCCGATGGTGTTCCGGGACGCCTGAACACCGAAGTACCAGGGGCGCTGACCATCGCCCTGCCGCCACCAGCCCTGGCCCCAGTTGGCCATAGTATCTTTGCGGTCAACAAAGTAGTCTCTGACATTTCGGGTCCAAAGCTTTGTCCCTCCCAGCCCGCTGGGGTTGAGCATCGCCTGGGCCAAAACAGCCAGGTCCTCCGCATTGGAGAAGAGACCGGCGTGGCCGGAAACACCCTTCATCGCATAGTAGGCCTTTTCGTCGTGGACCGTACCCTGGATCACGCCTTCCCGAATGCCAGTGAAGTCAATCGCGCCGTCGCGGCTGTTGCCGTTCAGCTCAGTAGCGGCCGTCTGGCCGGCAGTGAAGCCGTTCTCCAGCGGGTTATAGGTGATGTGGTCCAGACCCAGAGGTCTATAGATGTTGTCTTTCAGATAGGTATTCAGATCGGTTTCTGTGACCTGCTCAATGATGAGGCCCAGGAGCATGTAGTCTACATCGGAGTACACTGTCTTGGTTCCCGGCTCATAGTTGAGGGGCGCCTTACAGATGGCTGTTTTGACCGCGTTCTTGCCGATGGCGTAGAGGGGGTTGTCCACTCCGGCCTCCGGCTTCTGGGTATCCTGATTAAACTGGTCATTGTGGAACTGGGGATCGGGGTCGAAACCCGCCTGATGCTGGAGAATGTCCTGGATGGTGAGCTGCTCCTTCCATTGGACGATCTGATTCTTCTGCGCGTCGGTGGTGCCGGCCTTATAGGCAATGTTGTCCTTCACGGCAAACCCAGAGATAAACTTGGTGATGGGGTCGCTCAGGCTAATTGCCTCATCTGACACCAGCTTCTGCAGGGCGTAGTTTACTGCGTACATTTTGGTGTTGGAGGCCAGGTCGTAGAGCGTGTCGGTGGTGACAGCGGTGTACCTTGCGTCCCCGGGCAGGATGCGGGCGCTGTCGGAGAGGTAAGAATTGGCGGCGCCCCAGGCTTTGGAGTAGGCCAGCTGCCCGTCCTTGACAATGGCCAATTGGGCGGAGGGGAAGCCGTTGGCCACTTCGGCGGCGATGATCTTGTCGATCAGGCCGATCACCCTGCTGTCGATGCCGGTGCTCTCCAGGCTGCCGTTTACCACTTCGGGGTTTTCCATGGCCATCAGCAGATAGTTGCTGTTGCCGTCAATCCCGTTGACCTGAACAACATTCCGGCCGTTGACGGTGAAGCCGGAAATATCCACCTTCCAGCAGCTGGCATAGACGTTATCATTGGACTTGAACTGAGACAGGTCCACAGGCACACCGTTGACATGGATCTGCAAACGCTTGCCAACGCCGGAGAAATTCTCCCACTCGCCATAGATGTTCTGGAAATAGAGCGTGCCCTGCCCCTCATAACCGTCAAACCAGAAGCTGCTGTTATCGTACATGCAGCTGGTATAGTCTTTGCCATAGGCGAACGGCAGATACACAGCGTTCTGGTCATATCCACCGTTGAAGCCGCCCTCGTTAAAGAAAGCTGGCCGCTCGCTGTCCGGGATCAGTTCCGCAGTCATCCGGGCCCTGGAATTCTCTTCGCTGGCGCCGGCAGTCAGGACCGCATTGATTCGGCCCTCAAGGGCATCCTCGCCGTAGAAAAGCTCCTGGAGCGCGGCTTTGTCCTCCTCCCGCTGGATGATGTCGTATTGGGGATCAAAGACCCAGGCACCGTTCATATCCCACATCCACTGAGTCAAACTCACATTCTGCTCGGTAGGACGTTTTTCGGCACAGGTGACCTGGAGGTCGTGGAGGGCCAGAGCGTCAAACATATGGGGGCTCTCATCGTAGGTACCCTTATGCGCGTTGTTGATCATGAGCGCACGGTTGTAAGCCATCTGCGCCACCTTGCCATCCACGGCTTCTACGCTGGAGTGGAAGGAATCATAGACGAAGCCAACGGCACTGCCCAGGCCGCCCAGGACCATATTGTCACTGAAAAAGTCGTTAGCGCTCTCCGTGTTGTCCATGATCGGGGAGTTTTTCTTATTGGTCAGAACTACTACCACCAGATTTTCTTCGGGGTCGATCGCGGTGAGCGTACCAGTCCAGCCCTGATGGCCAATCGTATCCGGCGAGGCATAAGTGGTGAAGTAGCTCCTGCGGCCCACATCGCCCTGCCGCCACCAGCCGAGGCCCCACGTGGGGTATTCAGCGCTCTTGGGCTTGGTGAACTCGTCGATGACGGCGCCGGTGAAGTACAGATTGTCCTCATAGCCGCCGGTGAGCATCAGAGAACAGAGCTTGGCCAGGTCCTCAGCGTTGGCAAACAAGCCGGCATGGCCGGAGACACCGCCCATGGCGTAGTAGGCTTTCTCATCGTGAACAGTACCCTGAACGACACCGTCGCGGCAGTTGGCAAAGTTGATGGCCCGGCCGTTTCCAGCGATGTCGGTGCGGTGGTTGCCGTCCAGCTCGGTAGCGGCACAGTCCTCCACATCAAAGCCGTTCTTCAGGGGATTGTAAGTGATATGGGTCAGACCCATGGGGTCCCAGAATTTCTCCTTCAGGAACTGATCCAGCCCCTGGCCGGTGACCTGCTCGATCAGGAAGCACAAGAGCATGTAATCCACATCGGAGTAGACAGTCTTCGTGCCCGGCTGATAGGTCAGCGGGGAAGCCAGAACCTTCTCCCGGGTGGTGTCCCGGTTCTGGGAGAAGAGGGGGTTCTTCGTGCCCGCCTCAGGCAGCTGGGTGACCTGGTTAAACTGGTCGTTGTGATACTGGGGGTCGGGATCAAAGCCGGCCTGGTGCATCAGAATATCCCGCACGGTCAGCTCACTTTTCCACTGATAGATACTGGCCTTCATCTCCTCAGAAGTGCCTTCCTTGAAGACGGTTTTGCCCACGTCGTCAAACTCAGGGAAAAATTTGATAATAGGGTCGTCCAGCGCAATGTCATACCCCTCCTCCGGGTGGCTGAGCATGTACTGGAGGGCATAGTTTACCGAGTACATCTTGGTATTGGAGGCCAGATCGTAAAGGGTATCGGTCGTAACAGGAGTGTAGCCGTCCTCCTCCGGCAGGATCCGGCTTCCGTCGGAGCGGTAGCCGCTGAGCGCACCATAGGCCTCGCTGATGACCAGCTTTCCGTCCTTAATCACCGCCAGCTGGGCGCCAGAGAAGCCGTATTTGACCTCCGCTTGAATGAAATCGCTGATCATCTCCACGATCTCCGGATCCATCCCCACTTCGGCAGGGTCGCCGCTGATCACAGTTGGGAAGGGGATATTGATCTTCACCTTGGAGGAGGCAGGGGTGACGGCGGAAACCTGAATAGTGTTGGTGCCGTCTACGGTCAGGTCGGAAATATCGAGCCTGTAGGTAGACCCGGCCCGCATGCCCTCGGTGTTCACCTCCGCATTGTTGACAAACAAGCGAAAGCTGCTAACCTCCGCTTCCGGCGTCACATACAGCTCGCCCTGGCCGGAAAAGCAGGTAAAGCTGTAAAGACTGTTCATAGCTAACGTATCGTCTGTATAGCCGGCCCAATCGGGGAACTGAACCTCAGCCTGCCAGTCTCGACTGGGCAGGCTGACCTGGACAGGAGCCTTTGCGGAACTTCTGGAAGAAGTCCTGCTCGCCGCCATGGCCCAGGGTACGGTCAGGCTCAGTGCCATGGCGGCGCTCAGCGCCACACTCAGGAGTTTTTTCAGCTTGCTTCTCATGAAACTTTTTCTCCTTTTTTTAGAATTTTGTGGGAACTTTTTTCTGCTGAATCAAATTTAACAGGATAGCCAAATTCCCGCAACCGATTTTCAACATTTAGGTACATTGTGCCCAATCATTCTCCATTTAGAATAAAATTTCATGATTTGCGAAACAAGTAAAAAAGTGTTTCACCCCAAAAAGGACACAGATGGCTTCGCCGGCGGCTACTGCCCCTCCTTGAAAATGTGGGTCCGAACAAAGCGTTTCATGCAATAATCATACTCCGCGTTCACAAACCCGGCATACAGGATGTCCACCACGTTGAGCTGCGCTATCCGGGAGGACAGGGCTCCGATCCGAAACGTGAGCTCGTTTGTGGCGGTGTGGAGGCGGTAATCCGCCAGTTTGGCCGCCGGCGAGGGCGCCGACCGGGTAATGGCAATGACCGGCGTACCGTTTTCCTTCATAGCCTTGATACACTCGATCATCTCCGCGGTCTGCCCCGAGTAAGAGAACACAATTCCCACATCTTCCTTCACCGCATTTCGGGCCTGCAAAAGTTGGGAGTGCCAATCGTCATTGATGATGCAGGGCTTATCAACCCTGAGAAATTTCAGATAAGCGTCCCGCGCCACACAGAGGGACGCTCCGATCCCGAAGAGCAGAATAGTCCTGGCTTTGCGGAGCAGTTCTACACAGGTGGTCACCGCTTCAACATCCAGCAGACACCGCGTATCCTCCAGACACTGGATATTTTGTTTGGTGATGCTCTCGATGATTTCGGAAACCGTGGCAGTGCCGTCCAGTTCGATCTCTTCGTGGCAGTTGGTCTCTCCCAGCATGTGCACATCCAGCAGCAGCTCCTGCCGGAATTTTTTGTAGCCGTCGAACCCCACAAAGCGGCAAAGGCGGACCACGCTGGACGGCGACGAGTAGGTTTTGTCGGCCAGCTCCCGGACCGTAAGCTGCGCCGCCTCTTGGGGGTGCGCACAAATGTATTGCGCTATGCTTGCCTCTGTCGTACTCATGGCCCTCTGCGCTTCCCGCAGTCTCAATAGTACATTCTTCACAATTTTTCTCTCCTTTTCTCCAATCCTCTCGGCGGCTCATCCAAGGATGACTCTTATACAAAATATTGTACCACATTTCATCAAATTTATTGACATATTTTTTCATTCCCGCCAAATGTACTCAGTCTTCGCAGCAGATGATTTATCACCAAATACACAAAATATCTCTTATCTCTGCGTCAAATCCCCTTATCTGGCGGCAAATCCCTCGCTGCTGGGTACATCGACAATTTTCAAACAGCTCTAGCGATCAGCTGCATCATGGGCTTCCTGTTCATCAGCTTCGCCGCCAAACCAGAAGAAGCCGCCCATGATTGAGGCGCCCGAGAGCACAATTTGTTTACGCTCTCTTCACAGACCATTTTCAATTTTTTCAGGACGGGTTCAGAAATATCTGGTATCTTATCCTCAGCAGGAACAACAAGGCAGCTTCACTGTGAATAGGAGGGAACCTGGCTATATACGTCCGCTGTGCCGCGGCAAAAGCTGCGGATTAAGCCGGCGGCGGCGTATGGTTGGCAATAGCATCACGGTGTGTCCATAGATCAAACCACTTGAGCGCGGTCCAAAAGGCGGACCGCGCTCAAGACAATTTTACGGGCCGGACGGTCTATTTACACTTTATTCACGCTTTTTCCGGCAAATTTCAGGACCGATTCAGCGTTGTGTGGTAAAGTGCCCCATGGAAAGGACGTGATGCTATGTCTCAATACCGGCATGAGTGGAAGCACGAAATCAGCCTGTCCGACCGGCTGGCCCTCCGGGCCCGGCTGGGCGCGGTGTGCCGGCGGGACAGCCACACCGTGGACGGACGCTATCAGATCAGAAGCCTGTACTTCGACACCCCGGCGGACAAGGCCCTCAGGGAGAAAATCGACGGCGTCAACCGCCGGGAGAAGTTCCGCATCCGATACTATAACGGGGACTCCTCCCTCCTCCACCTGGAAAAAAAGAGTAAGCTGAACGGCCTGAGCGCCAAGGAGGTGACCGAGCTGTCCGCGGCGGAGGCCCAGGCTATTGTGGACGGAAAGCTGGACTGGATGCCGGGCAGCGGCAGGCCGCTGGTGCAGGAGCTGTGCCACAAAATGCGGACCCAGGGCCTGCGGCCCCGCACCATTGTGGACTACACCCGGGAGCCCTTCGTCTATCCCCCCGGCAATGTGCGGGTGACCCTGGACTACCACATCCGCACCGGGCTGGGCTGCACCGACCTTTTGAATCCAGACTGCGTCACCATCCCGGCGGGGGAGTCCGTCACCATTTTGGAGGTGAAGTGGGACGCCTTTCTCCCCGGCGTCATCCGGGACGCGGTGCAGCTGCCCAACCGGCGGGCGGGGGCCTTCTCCAAATACGCGCAGTGCCGCATCTACGGTGTCTGAGCCGCCGCCAGCAGGCGAGGCGTGAATCCATCAACGAAAGGAAAGAACGACTTTATGACCTTCCAAGACATTTTCAAATCCAGCTTTCTGGAAAACGTGACCAGCGTCAGCCTGCTGGACATGGCGCTGGCCCTGGTGCTGGCCTTCGGCATCGGGCTGTTCATCTTCCTGGTGTACAAAAAAACCTTCTCCGGCGTGATGTACTCCTCCAGCTTCGGCGTCACCCTGGTGGCCCTTACCATGATCACCACCATGGTCATCCTGGCCGTCACCAGCAATGTGGTGCTCTCCCTGGGCATGGTGGGCGCCCTGTCCATCGTCCGCTTCCGCACCGCCATCAAGGAGCCGCTGGACATCGCGTTCCTCTTCTGGTCCATCGCCGTGGGCATCGTGCTGGCGGCGGGGATGATCCCCCTGGCGGTCATCGGCAGCGTGGTCATCGGCGTGATTCTGCTGGTGTTCGTCAACCAAAAGTCCTCTGAAAATCCCTATATCGTGGTTCTCCAGTGCGCCGACCAGAGGGCGGAGCACCAGGCGGCGGCTTTCCTGGAGAACAACACCCGGCGCTGCGTGGTCAAGAGCAAAACGGTGCAGCCCGGCCTCATTGAGCTGAACCTGGAGGTGCGCCTGAAGGACGAGAACACCGGGTTTGTCAACGCCCTGGGCTCGCTGGAGGGGGTGCGCAGCGCCGTGCTGGTGAGCTACAACGGCGACTATATGGGGTGAGGCCATGTCCACCCACAGACAGATCGACCGCATCTGCGCCGCCGCCGCGGCCCTCTCCCTGCTGCTGGCCCTGCTGTTTCTGAACGGAGAGGCCCTGGGCGTTCAGCCCGCCTCCCAGACCATGGGATATGAGGCCAAGCTGTTCGACACCTCCCGCGTACACACCGTCGAGATCATCATGGACGGCTGGGAGGAGTTCATCGACACCTGCGAAAACGAGGAGTACTCCCCCTGCTCGGTGGTCATCGACAACGAGGCGTACAAAAACGTGGGCATCCGGGCCAAGGGGAACACCTCCCTGTCCACCGTGTCCCAGATGGGCAGCGACCGCTACAGCTTCAAAATTGAGTTCGACCAGTACGACAGCGGCAAGACCTATTACGGCCTGGACAAGCTGTGCCTGAACAACCTTATCCAGGACAACACCATGATGAAGGACTACCTCACCTACCGGCTGATGGCCTCCTTCGGGGTGAACGCCCCGCTGTGCAGCTATGTGTACGTCACCGTGAACGGGGAGGACTGGGGGCTCTACGTGGCGGTGGAGGGGGTGGAGGACGCCTTCCTCCAGCGCAATTACGGCCGGGACCACGGCCAGCTCTACAAGCCGGACAGCATGAGCTTCGGCGGCGGTCGGGGCAATGGCCGGGACTTTGACATGGAGGACTTCATGAACCGGGACGGCGAAAGCCAGGACAACGGCCCCTCCGGCAGTCCCCAGACCGAAGGGCAGAGAACTCCGCCGGAGGGCTTCGACCCCTCCTCCTTTGGCGCTCAGGCCCCCGGTACAGGCGATGAGGGCACCCCTCCTGAGGGCTTCGACCCCTCCCAGACGTTCGGAGGGGGCGGCTTCGGCGGGATGTTCGGCGGCATGGGCTCGGGGGACGTGAAGCTGCAATACACCGACGACGACCCGGACAGCTACCCCAACATCTTTGACAGCGCCAAAACCGACGTGTCTGCCGCCGACCAGACCCGGCTCATCCAGGCCCTGAAGGCGCTGGGGGAGGGAGACGTGGAGAGCGCTCTGGATGTGGACCAGGTGCTGCGCTATCTGGTGGTCCACAACTTCGTGGTCAACGGCGACAGCTACACCGGGATGATGGTGCACAACTACTACCTCTATGAGGAGGACGGACGGCTGTCCATGCTTCCCTGGGACTATAATTTGGCCTTCGGCACCTTCCAGGGCAATGACGCCGCCGGGGCGGTGAACGACCCCATCGACACCCCCCTGTCCGTCACCGGGAGCGGCGACCGGCCCATGGCGGACTGGGTCTGCTCCAGCGAGGAGTACACGGCGCTGTACCATCGATATTTCCAGGAATTTTTAGACGGCGCCGACTGCGCCGCCCTGATCGAGGAGGCCTATGCCCTCATCGCCCCCTATGTGGAGCGGGACCCCACCAAATTCTGCACCTATGAGGAGTTTGAGACCGGGGTGGAGGCGCTGAAAACCTTCTGCGCCCTCCGCACCCAGAGCGTGGAGGGCCAGCTCGCAGGGGCCATCCCTTCCACCAGCGTGGGACAGTCCGCCGACGGCTCCGCTCTGGTGGACGCCTCCAGCCTCTCGCTGTCCGACATGGGGACCATGGGCGGGGGCGGCCTTGGCGGCAGGGGCGAGGGATTCCCCGCGGGCCTTTTCGGCGGCGGTGACGGCGGCACCCCGCCGGAGGAGGACGGCGGAGACCGCCAGCCGCCTGGCAGCATGGCACCGCCGGACGGCCTCCCCGACAACATGGGCGACACACAGGGCGGCTTCCCCGGCGGCATGGGCGACACGCAGGGCGGCTTCCCCGGCGGCACCTCCCAGGGCGAACGGGTCCCCAGCGGCACACCCGGCGGGGACGGCGCCCAGACCGGCACGGCGCTCCTGCTGGCGGCCTCCGCCCTGGTCCTGCTGGCGGGTCTGTGGATCGCGTTCCGGTTCAACCCATCAGGAACCCGCCCCGGCAGACCCCGCCGCCGCTGACCCGGCTGGGACCTGCCGCGCATACAAAAAAAGAGCGGCCATCCTCAACGGATGGCCGCTCCCATTTATCATGCGTTCGGATCCCAGGTCAGTCCTCCCCGGCCTCCTCAGCCCGGGACAGAACCACCACCTTGATCTCCAGCACCCGGTGGTGCTCGGCGCGGGTGACGGTGACGTCCAGGTTCTCCCAGGTGAACTGATCCCCCGGCTCGGGCACCCGGCCCAGCTGCTCCAGCACCCAGCCGGACACGGTGGCCGCGTCGCACTCCCCCGTGAGCTGAAACAGGTCGTACATATCGTCCAAATCGGCGGAGCAGGCGATGAGATAGCTACCGTCGGGCTGCTTGCGGAACTCCTCCACCACCTCGTCGTGCTCGTCCCAGATCTCGCCCACCAGCTCCTCCACGATGTCCTCCATGGTGAGGATGCCCTCGGTGCCGCCGTACTCGTCCACCACCACCGCCATCTGGGTCTTGGTGCGCTGGAACTGGCGCATCAGGTCGTCGATCTTGGTGCCGGAGGTGATGTGGAGCACCGGCCGCACCAGGGGGGACAGCTGATCCCGGCCGTGGTAGCGGGCGGAAAACAGGTCCTTCTGATGGATGACGCCCACCACGTCGTCGATGCTCTCGTGGTACACCGGCAGGCGGGAATAGCCCTCGGCGGCGAACACCGCCGCCACCTCCGCCAGGGTGGAGACGTCCTCCACGGCGATCACGTCCACCCGGGGGGTGAGGATGTCCCCCGCCTCCAAGTCGTCGAAGCGGATGGCGGAGCGGATCAGCTGGCTCTCCTCCCGGTCCAGGCCGCCCTGGTCCTCCGCCTCCTCCACCATGGTCACCAGCTCCTCGTCGGTGATGCCCTCGTCCTGCGACTTGTGGAACAGCTTGCTCAGCAGCTTTTTCCACAGCCCGAACAGGAAATTCAGCGGGGTGAGCACCGCCATGAACAGCCGCAGCAGGGGCGCGGAGAACATGGCGAAGGCCTCCGGGGACTCCTTGGCCAGGCTCTTGGGGGAGACCTCGCCGAAGATGAGCACCACCACGGTGAGCACGATGGTGGACACCGCCGGGCCATTGGTCTCGCCGATTAGCTTGATGAACAGCAGGGTGGACAGGGTGGCGGCCACGTTGTTGACGATGTTGTTGCCGATGAGGATGGTGGACAGCAGCTTGTCGTAATCCTCGGCCAGGGCCAGGGTTTTCTCCGCCTTTTTGTCGCCGCCCTCGGCGCGGCTCTTCAGACGGATGCGGTTGAGTGAGGTAAAGGCCGTCTCCGTGGCGGAAAAGTAGCCGGACATGGCCACCATCAGCACCAGCACGGTCAGCAGTATCATACTGTCAGGGTCCATGGGGACTAGATCAACTCCTAAAATAAGTAAGAAGCTGTACCAATAGACCTCAGCACACATCCTTGCGGCCCAAACTGCCGCCAGCTGTGCTAAGGAAGCACTGATTCAATGCGCTTGCGGCATCTTGTGGAAATTTTGCGCCATAATTTTGTTGCGATTTCTTGAAATAAACACAATTATTCCCGCGAAATCGCGCCGCATTCTAGCGCAAAATTTCTTCACAACCTGCTCTTGCCGATTGAGTCAGTCCTTCCTCAAAAAATCTTGAAATACACAAAGTATTCCTGCGATTTTTTGCCTTGCCGGCGGCAATTTTTCCTCGCAAGTCTGCGTACTTCGGCTATTGGTACAGCTTCTAAAGATTTACCTTTTGCAAGGCATTGCAACATGTATACCATATTTTCGCGGAAATTGCAAGAGAAAGTTCCGCCCGGCTCCGGTGCGCTACCGCACCAGGAACCCCGCTCCCTCCAGCGCCGCCCGCGCCCGCCGGAATGCCTCCTCGCCGGGGCAGCGCAGGGTGTGGAGATGGATGCCGTCCGTCAGCGCCGAGAGAGGCCGGGCGCCGTTTTCCTCCACCCGCCGGATAAACTCCGAGACGTCCCGCCGGGAGGCCAGCTCCAGCGGCCCGGTGAGCTGGCCGTACACCGGGTGCTCCACAATCACGTCGGCCACCTCGCACCCCTGGTCCACCATCAGCGTCAGCTCCCGCTCCATGTCCTCCCCCCGGTGGAGGCAGGCCACGGTGCGGATCAGCCCCGCCCGGGGGCGGTCCAGCACATAGCCCCGGGGGGTGGCGGTGATCCCCTCCCCCGCCGCCCGGAGCAGGGCCACGTCCCCCACAATGACCTGCCGGCTCACCGACAGCCGCCGGGCCAGGGCGGTGGCGGACAGAGGGCGGTCCCACTCCCGCAGGTATTCCAAAATGCGCCCACGGCGCTCCGTCGCGTTCATGGCGGACCCCCCTTTTCCCTATTTTGGGGACAGTATACCACAGCCCGCCTCCCTTGACAAGCCGTTCCAGCCTATGGTATAGTTCAAATTGGACCGGGGCGGGCACCCATCACAAAAAACGGCGTCCAGAACACCTGCGAACTCTGACGAGGGGATGATACCCATTACAAAAAACATTCGCGTGGTCGATGAGCAGGGCTGCGAATACGAAGCGACCTGGCCCAGGCGGGCCAGAGGTCTTGTGAAAAACGGCAGGGCACGCTTCATTTCGGAAGATACGATATGCCTTGCGTGCCCGCCAGACAAAGATTTGGAGGACACAGACATGAACGATAAAGTGGAACTGAGCTGGCTGCTCCAGCAGATCGCCGCCCTTCAGCGCGACACGGAATACTTGAAGGAGGGCCTCGCCCATCTGTCGCAGATGAACGTGGGCGGCAAATCCGCCCCCGGTGAGCCGGAGGATGTGGCGGGGCAGGCCAAGGCCTATGCCCTGCGGGACATGATCCAGGGCCGGGAGTCCACCAACCAGCAGCTGCTGGCGCTGTACCGCGACATGTATTACGACCTAGTCAACCGCCCCCAGGCGGAATAACTGAAAAGGTCCGGCCCCGCGCAGGCGGGGCCGGACCTTTTTACGCGCCTCCCCCAAAGATCTCCTCCAGATGCTCCTCCACCTCCGGCTGGGGCAGCAGGGCGGCGCATACCCCCAGCCGCTGGGCCAGCCCCAGCTTTTCCCGGATGGAGCGGGGGGTGTCAAACAGCACAAAATGGGCCTGGGGCCCGGCCATATAGGTGTAGTAGTGGGCGCACAGCCCCCGGTCGAAAAACACCGCCGGCTCCAGCCGGCGGATCTGCTCCTCCAGCCGCTCCTGGGCCAGGGGGGCCCCCCGGCCCTGGGCGGGAAGGGGGAAGTCCTCCCGCACCCACTCCACCGCCAGGGCGGTCCGCTCCGGGCCGTACCGCTCCAGAGCGGCGCACAGCCGCCGCTCCAGGGTGCCGTGGGTGAGGACGGAGGGGATGAGCACCCGGGCCCCAGGGGCATGGGGCGCGTAGCACTCCGGCACGTACAGCGTCCAGCCCTGGGCGGAGCAGTTGCGGTCCAGCGTCCCCACCAGCCTGGGCAGGCAGCCCGCCGGCGGCCCCTCAAAATCGCACACGATGCCCCGGAAGGACCGGCGGCGGCACTCCCCCAAAATCTGGCGGCAGCACTCCACCGGGTCCCCCCCGCCGTCAAAGCCCGCGCAGTCCACCAGCATCAGCCCGCCCCGCAGCCCCTGGGGCAGGCGGATGCCCAGCAGCTTGGGCCCGGGCCCCACCCGGTAGGCCATGTGGGCGGGGACGAGGCCGCGGCTCCTCCCCCCGGTCTCCTGCCCGGCGGGCAGGGCCAGCAGCAGCTCCTTCATGGGATGTTCCCCCTTGTAGACGGTAAAAGTTTGTGATAGAATATTCGCTGTGTATATCACAATCTATGCTCGTCCAGGGCGGAATAGAAGGTGAAGTATGAACAAGCGCGGAGAAGCGGACAGTGGGGACGCCTGGAGCGGAGCGAGGCCGAGCCGCAGCGAAAGCGGCCGAGCCTCCTGGCCGCTTCGCGGCGTGACAATGGCGCGGCTTCGGGCCCGTTTTGTGGCCCATGATATCTACGAGATCACCGGCGCGGCGCTCCAGCGCCGGGGAATCAAGCTGCTGCTGGCGGACCTGGACAATACCCTCGTCCCCTACTGCGTGCCCCTGCCCGACGAAAGGCTGAGGGCCTGGCGGGACGACCTGCGCGCCCACGGGGTGACGCTGTTCATCCTGTCCAACAACCGGAACCAGGTCAGCCCGCCCCGCAGAAACCGCGTCGAGCTCTTTGCGGAGGAACTGGACGTGCCCTATATCCGCCGCGCGGGCAAGCCCAAAACGCCCTCCTTTTATCAGGCCATGGAGCGGATGGGCGTGACAAAGGAGCAGACCGCCATTGTGGGCGACCAAATTTTTACCGACATCTTAGGCGGCAGCCTGGCGGGCGTAAGCACCATTTTGGTGGAGCCCATCCGGCTGGCGGGCAACCCGGGACGGTATCTGCGCTACGCCGCGGAGCTCCCCTTCCGTCTGCTGTCGGGAAAGGGGGATCGGCTGTGAGCGCCATGTTCGGCCCTGCGGGCAATGCGGAGAATTTCCCCTGCAAATCCTCGGCGGACGCCCCCAAATGGCTGGCGGAGATCGGCCTGGACTGCTACGAATACCAGTGCGGCAAGGGGGTCCACGTGGGGGAGGCCACCGCCCGAAGGGTGGGGCTGGCCGCGGCGGAGCAGGGCATCACCCTGTCCCTCCACGCGCCCTACTTCATCAACCTGGCCAACCCGGACCCCCAGGCCCTGGAGAAAACCATCGGCTATGTCACCGGGGCCTGCCGGGTGGCGGACTGGATGGGGGCCGGACGGGTGGTGATCCACTCCGGGGCCCTCATGGGCCGCACCCGCCGGGAGGCGCTGGACATCGCGCGGCGCTCCTTAAGGGAGGTCATCGCCGCCTGCGATGGAGCGGGCTTCGGCCACCTCACCCTGTGCCCGGAGACCATGGGGAAGATCAACCAGCTGGGGGACCTGGAGGAGGTGCTGGAGCTGTGCGCGCTGGACCCGCGCCTCCTCCCCTGCGTGGACTTCGGCCATCTGTACGCCCGCTCCCTGGGGGCGGATGAGGGGGCGGAAGCCATGGAGCGGATGCTGGAGTGCATGGAGGCGGCTTTGGGCCCGGAACGGGCCAGCCGGTTCCACAGCCACTTCTCCCACATTGAGTTCACCCCCGGCGGCGGGGAGAAATGCCACCGCACCTTCGCCGACGACGGGGGCTATGGCCCGGACTGGGCGCCCCTTGCCGCCGCGGTGGCCCGGCGGGGGTGGAGCCCCACCTTTATCTGCGAATCCGCCGGGACCCAGGCGGAGGACGCCCTGACCATGAAGCGCGTGTACCAGGGCTTTCTGGCGAAAGGCCCGGGCAGCTGTGAGGAGGAACAGCCATGATGGATTATATCTATTTGGCCCTGCGGGTGGTGATGATCGGCGCGGGGCTGTATATCCTGATCGACCCCCGGTCGTTCCTGCGCTGGGGCCGGGGCGGGCGGGGCTCCGGCAGAGAGCCGGACCGGGCGGCGCTGTGGGCCGGCCGGTTTGTGGGGCTGTCCGTTATCACCCTGGGCGTGCTGTCCTTTTTCTCCATGAACCCCTGACAAGGGCGGGCCGGCCGCCCAGGCCCCGCATGTGGTCTCACGTTTTACGATTTTAAAAGGAGATGTTTCCCATGAACCATTTTGAGAAAATCGCCGCGGCGCTGAAAGACCGCGGCCTGGACGCCATGCTCATCACCAGCGAGCCCGGCGAGTTCTACGCCGTGGGCTTCCACGGGGAGGGCGTGGCCCTGGTCACCCCGGGCAAGACCTGGTACTACACTGATCCCCGCTACATCGAGGCCGCCCAGCAGCTCATCCCCGGGGCGGAGGTGTCCCTGCCCCCCAAGGGCCAGGGCTACCAGAAGACCGTGGCCCAGCTGGTGAAGGACTGCGGCGTGTCCAAGCTTGGCTTTGAGGAGGAGTACATGTCCGTGGCCTCCCACACCGCCTGGACGAAGGAGGTGGAGGCCGAATTCGTCCCCGCCTCCCAGCTGCTCACCGAGCTGCGGATGGTGAAGGACGCCGACGAGCTGGCGGTCATGAAGGAGGCCCAGCGGATCACCGACGAGGCCCTTTTGGAGATTCTGAACTTCCTCAAGCCCGGCCTCACCGAGCAGGAGGTGGCCGCCCGCCTCACCTACATCATGGCCCGGAAGGGGGCGGAGCGCAACTCCTTTGACCCCATCGTGGCCTGCGGGGCCAACGGCTCCAAGCCCCACGCCGTCCCCGGCCCGGACGTGATCCAGAAGGGCCAGTTCGTCACCATGGACTTCGGGTGCAAGGTGGGGGGGTACTGCTCCGACATGACCCGCACCGTGGCGGTGGGCAAGCCCACCGAGGAGATGGAGCTGGTGTACGACACCGTTCTCAGGGCCCAGCTGGCGGGCATCGCCGCGGCCAAGGCCGGGGTCACCGGCAAGGAGGTCCACGAGGCGGGGGCCAAGGTCATCACCGACGCGGGCTACGGCGACTACTTCACCCACGGCTTCGGCCACTCCCTGGGCATCGAGATCCATGAGAACCCCGGCTTCCACACCCGCAACGACAAGCCCATCCCCGCCGGGGCCCTGCTGTCCGCCGAGCCGGGGATCTACCTGCCCGGAAAATTCGGTGTGCGCATCGAGGACGTGGTCATGCTCACCGAGGGGGGCTGCATCGACATCACCCACTCCCCCAAGCAGCTGATCATCCTGTGAGCATTCCCAGGCAAGAAGAGCGAGGTCGCCTATGAAAACGGTGCTGCTGTACGCTGTGCTGAGTTATCTGGCGCTGTACGCCTGCGTGTGGCTGCACGAGGTGGGCCACTCCCTGCTTCACTGGCGGTTTGGCTGCAAGGACAGCTGGGCCCGGGTGCAGGTGCGGCCGTACATCTTCTTTTCCACGCCGGGCCCGGTCAATGTGGAGGCGTACTCCGCCCTCACGCCCGGGCAGCGGGCGCTGAGCGCCTATGGCGGCGTGCTGTCCAATCTGTTCTGGGCGGCCCTGGGGGGCGCTCTGCTGGGACTAGCGGGGCCGGACCTGGGCTACGCCTCCTTTTTCCTGTGGATGTTCGTGACCCTCAACCTGGGCGAGATCGTGAGCTACCTGCTGATTGGGAGCGTCTACCTGGTCAGCGACATGTCCATCATCGCCGCCGAGTATCCCCGGCTGAGAATCCCCAACCTCCTGGCCGGCGCGCTGCTCACCGCCGGATACGTCTGGCTGCTGACCCAGGTCCCGGACAGCTTTCGGACCTTTGCGGCGGTCTGGAACATCGTCACAATTATCTGCATGTGCGGGGGCAGAATCGTGTTTACCGCGCTCGGAAAAAGGAACCAGGCGAGAGAAGACGGATAAAGGGGACCGCGGGCCCATTCAGCGCTGGACAAGCCGCCTGTTTTGTGCTATGATGAATTCAACAAATTTCCCTGGAATCCGACCAGATCCTTACGCAGGAGGTGCGGTCCCATGCGGATCAAACGCAGCGCCGCCCTGCTTCTCGCCGTCCTGACGGCGCTGGCGCTGAGCGCCTGCGGACAGGCCGGAGAGAGCAGCGGCTCCATGTCCGTCGCCCCGGCCCAGCTCACCCAGGAGGAGACCGCCCTCACCGAGCTGCTGGGCCTGGGGATGGAGAACTACCGCATTTTCGACTATCAGGTGGGCGGCGGGGTGCAGAGCATCCAGCTCACCGTCTACGAGCTGGTGGGCACGGAGTGGGAGCCCAAGGTCAACGCCATCCGCTCCGCCTCCACCGACCCCAAGGGGCGGATCGCCCTGGCCTTCGGCCGGATGACCGAGGGGGTTCGGGTGTCCTTCCAGAGCGAAAACAGCGGCGGCGGAGCCACCTTTACCATGGAGACGGAGGACGACGTATCCTCCATGGCCTGCGCCACCTCCATGCTCACCAACGCCGCCGAGATCGCCTTTGACCAGGAGGTCCCCCTGGTCGTCCAGATTGTCACCTCCAAAAACCAGATCAACTCCTACGACGTGTCCTACTTCGGGATGCCCCGGGAGTATGCCAAGCATGAATATGAGCATGTCTACGCCATTACGGTAACCTTCAGCGAAAAGGCGGTGGAGGAGCTCAGCTCCCCCGCCCCCTGAGGGCCTCAAAAAAGCATTCAGCCGGGCGGCACTTCGGTCAGAAGTGCCGCCCGGCTCATTTTGTCATCTGTTAAGCAAGCCCTAGGCGCCGTTTGAAAAATGGCAATGTACCCAACGGCGAGGGATTTTTCCGTCAGACAAGGCGATTTGACGCAGAAATACTTTGTGTA
>CAJUEC010000019.1 GCA_910585155.1 uncultured Oscillospiraceae bacterium | reverse complement strand
GCATGGCGGAAAAAGACCCGCCCAGACGGCGTTTGAGGTTGTGAATACAGGTTCTCAAGAAATCCCAACGAAGCATGACAGAAAAAGCTCCGGCAAATGGCGTTTTGAGAGATTTTAAACAGGCTCTAAGGGCCCCGGACGGCGGAGACCCCTTCTGCGGGTTGTGGAGCATCTGTCAGCCCACCCCCTCTCCCCTCGGATTTTTTTGTAAAATATGGCTACGCACCCCTATTTGTTCACAAATTATTCATAGAAAATCTTTAAACTGTTCACACACTTCCCATTGAGCCCGCTATAATGTGCCTACCGTGAGGGGACGCCCCACGGCACATTCGGAAGCTGCACCAATAGCCACAGCTTCTCAGACCGAAGGGAAGTGAACGATCATGTATATGCTCCAATATAAAAACACCTATCGCCGCCGTGTTCCGCTGATGCAGCGCATTGCCGCCTTTATGAACAGCCTCGTCAACGCAGCGTAAGCCGACCCGTCAGGTGCGCAGGACCGCATCTGGCGGGTCGGAGGCGTTTTGGGACGAGCCGACCCGCCGGCAAAACCGATGGCCGCCGCCCCCGCGGGGTGTGCCGGCCCCTTCAGCCACCCGTGGACGGGTGGTTTTCTTTTTTCTCCCCGTCTCAATTGGCCCTACCTAATTTCTGATCTTTTCTCCTCTCCCCCTCATATTTCCACACGCAATTCAGAAATAATGCACAAAAATATCGGCGTATTTTTGTATGAATCACAGAACTTATACCCAGGTCTTGCATTTTCCAGAAAATGTGCTACGATAGTTTTATCAAAATTGGTCCTACCAAATTGAAGCCGCAGGCCCGGGCAACCCGTCGGGCCTGTGCACAGGAGGCGTTTCAGCATGGCCGTAGTCATTCCCTTCGGCAAAACCGGGATGGCGCTGCACCAGGATCTCTCTGCCGGGGAGGTGCTGGAGTCCCGCGTGGGCCAGCTCACCGCCGCCGCCTCGGAGGACGAGCTGGTCCGGGCCGCCATGGCCGCCCCCATCTGCTCACCCACCCTGTGTGAGCTGGCGGCGGGCAAGCGGACCTGCACTGTCATCATCAGCGACCACACCCGGCCCGTGCCCAGCAGGCACATCGTCCCCTTTATGCTGGAGGAGCTGCGCCGGGGCAGCCCGGACATTCAAATCACCCTGCTGGTGGCCACCGGCTTCCACCGCCCCACCAGCGCCGCCGAGCTGGAGGAGAAGCTGGGCCGGGACATCGCGGCGCGGGAGCGCATCGTCATCCACGACAGCCGGGACGCCGCCTCCAATGTGAACATTGGGGTGCTCCCCTCCGGGGCGGACTGCGTCATCGACCGGCTGGCGGTGGAGACCGACCTGCTCATCGCCGAGGGCTTCATCGAGCCCCACTTTTTCGCCGGGTTCTCCGGGGGCCGCAAGAGCGTGCTCCCCGGGGTGTGCGACCAGGTGACGGTGCTGGGCAACCACTGCTCCAAATTCATCGCCTCCCCCCTTGCCCGCGCCGGCGTGCTGGACGGCAACCCCCTCCACCAGGACATGCTGGCGGCGGCCAAGCTGGCCAGGCTGGCATACATCGTCAATGTGATCATCGACGAGGACAAAAAGGTGGCCGCAGCCTTCGCCGGCCACCCGGTGGAGGCCCACCGCAGAGGCTGTGAGCTGCTGCTGGACTACTGCCGGGTGAGGCCGGAGCGAAGGGGGGACATCGTCATCTCCAGCAACGGCGGATATCCCCTGGACCAGAACCTCTACCAGAGCGTCAAGGGCCTCACCGCCGCCGAGGCCGCCGCAGCCCCCGGCGCGGTGCTCATCATGGCCAGCGCCTGCTCCGACGGCCACGGCGGGGAGAGCTTCTACAACGCCCTCCACAACTGCCAGAGCCCGGAACAACTCACCCGGGAGATTCTGGCCACCCCCCAGGACCAGACCCGCCCCGACCAGTGGGAGTACCAGATCCTGGCCCGGGTGCTGTGCAGGCACCGGGTGATCTACGTCACCGACCCCGCCCAGCGCCCCACCGTCGAGGGCATGAAGCTGGAGTGGGCCCCCGACCTGGACGCGGCTCTGGCCCGGGCCCGGGCGGCCAAGGGGGAGGACGCCCACCTGGTGGTCATCCCCAACGGCATCTCGGTCATGGTTCAGCCGTGAACTTGAGGCCGCCAATATAGAACCGATGTTTCACGTGAAACACAACCATCACAAAGGAGGCTCCCCCATGACACAGTACAATCCAGTCACCCCCGAGATCATCGCCCAGCTCCAGGCCGCCGCCCCCGGCCGCGTGGTGGTGGGCGGGGACGTCAACCCCGACTACGCCCGGGACGAGATGCCCATCTACGGCACCCGGATGCCCGAGGTGTCCATCGACGCCGCCAGCACCGAGGAGATCGCCGCCGTCATGAAGATCTGCTATGACAACAGCATCCCCGTCACCACCCGGGGGGCGGGCACGGGCCTTGTGGGCGGCTGCACCCCCATCTGCGGGGGCGTGGTGATCTGCACCATGAGAATGAACAAGATCCTGGGCTACGACCTGGAGAACTTCGCCGTCACCGTCCAGCCCGGCGTGCTCCTCCAGCAGCTGGCGGACGACGCCCTCACCCACGGCTGCATGTACCCCCCCGACCCCGGCGAGAAGATGGCCACCCTGGGGGGCAACGTGGCCACCAACGCCGGCGGGATGCGGGCGGTGAAGTATGGCGCCACCCGGGACTATGTGAAGGCCATGACGGTGGTGCTGCCCACCGGCGAGGTCACCCGCTTCGGCGCCACCGTGTCCAAGACCTCCTCCGGCTACAGCCTCACCAACCTGATCTGCGGCTCTGAGGGCACCCTGGCCATCATCACCGAGCTGACCCTGAAGCTGATCCCCGCCCCCAAGGCCACCGTCAGCCTCATGGCCCCCTTCGAGGATCTGAACGCCTGCATCTCCACCGTGCCCAAGGTGTTCATGAACCACCTGAAGCCCCAGGCCCTGGAGTTCTTCGAGAAGGAGATTCTCATCTCCTCCGAGGAGTACCTGGGCAAGCAGGTGTTCCCCCGGAAAATCGACGGCGTGGAGGCCGGGGCCTACCTGCTCATGACCTTCGACGGCGACAGCATGGACGAGCTGGACCCCCTGGTGGAGCGCGCCGCCGAGCTGCTGGTGGAGGAGGGCGCGCTGGACGTGCTGGTGGCGGACACCGCCCCCAAGCTGAAGGACACCTGGGCCGCCCGGTCCTCCTTCCTGGAGGGCATCGAGGAGCAGACCCGCCTGCTGGACGAGTGCGACGTGGTGGTGCCCGTGAACAAGATCGCCGAGTATGTGCGCTACGTGGCGGCGGAGGGGGAGCAGTACGACTTTGAGGTGAAGTACTTCGGCCACGCCGGCGACGGCAACCTGCACATTTACACCTGCTCCAACGACATGGAGCGGGACCAGTTTGAGGCCCAGGTGGAGCGGTTTTTCACCAGCATCTACGCCAAAACCGTGGAGCTGGGGGGCCAGATCTCCGGGGAGCACGGCATCGGCCTGGGCAAGGTGAAGTTCCTGGCCCAGGCGGCGGGCCCGGTGAACATGGCGCTGATGGAGGGCATCAAGCGGGTGTTCGACCCCAAGATGATCCTCAACCCCGGCAAGGTGTGCCACCTGCTCTGAGGGACCTATGGCGGAAAAAACCGAACGGGCCTATGAGAAGGTTATCGAGCATATCAAGGGGGAGATCTGGCAGGGCACGCTGAAGCGGGGGGAGCGCCTCCCCCCGGAGCGGGAGCTGGCCGAGGCCCTGGGGGTCAGCCGCAGCTCCGTGCGGGAGGCCATCCGCACCCTCAGCCTGCTGGGCTTTGTGTCCAGCACCCAGGGGGCGGGGAACTTCGTCACCTGCGACATCGAGCCCAACCTGCGGGAGAGCCTGCGGATGATGGTGATGCTGGGGGAGACCAACCACCTCCAGATCAGCCAGCTGCGCCGGGGGCTGGAGAGCGAAAACGCCCGGCTGGCCGCGGAGCGGGTCTCCCCCCGGCAGGCCGCCCGGCTGAAGGAGCTGGCGGCGCTGATGCGGGATGAGCCCGACCCCCAGCGGGCCTCCCGCTACGACCAGGAGTTCCACAGCCTGCTGTGCGAGGCCTCCGGGAACCGGCTGATCCGGGCGCTGTTCAGCGCCATGCTGTCCACCTTCAACGATTTCATCAGCACCATGTACGTGCGCATTGTGGAGGACGAGGGGCAGGCCCAGGCCCTCCACGCCGCCCACCGGCAGCTGGCGGACGCCCTGGCCGGGCACGACGCCGGCGCGGCCAGCCAGGCGATGCACCGCCATTTTGAGGTGGTGGACGCCTCCATCCGGCGGGAGCGGCCCCAATAGGAAACCGCCCTTGACGAAAGGGCGGAAATGGGCTACAATTCGAACCAGGGAAGGATCGGTTCCATCGTCAAGCGCCACAGACGCATTGAATCACCACTTCTCTGAACGCTCGGACGCCGACGGGGCAAAGCCCGGCGGCGTCCCCCTGTCACCCCACATCAAACACTATGGAAGGATGAGACACAATGAAAATCGCGCTCATCAACGAGAACAGCCAGGCGGCCAAGAACGGCACCATTCTGGCGGCGCTGAAAAAAGTGGTGGAGCCTATGGGCCACACCGTGGACAACTACGGCATGTACGCCGCGGACGACAAGGCCCAGCTCACCTACGTCCAGTGCGGCATCCTGGGGGCCATCCTGCTGAACAGCGGGGCGGCGGATTTTGTCATCACCGGCTGCGGCACCGGTGAGGGGGCCATGCTGGCCATGAACAGCTTCCCCGGAGTGATCTGCGGCCACGTGGAGGACCCGGTGGACGCCTACACCTTCGCCCACGTCAACGACGGCAACGCCGTGGCCATGCCCTTCGCCAAGGGCTTCGGCTGGGGCGGGGAGCTGAATCTGGAGTACGTCTTTGAAAAGCTGTTCGGCTTCGGCCACGGCCAGGGCTATCCCCCGGAGCGGGTGGAGCCGGAGATGCGCAACAAGCGGATTTTGGACGAGGTGCGCGCCAAGACCCTGCGCCCCCTGGTGGACGGCCTGAAGGACATCGACCAGGCGCTGGTGAAGGGCGCCGTGGCGGGGGAGCGGTTCCAGGAGCTGTTCTTTGCCAATTGCAAGGATCAGGCCATCGCGGACTACGTGAAGGGGCTGCTGTAAAAAATCTGCCCACAGGCAAAAAAATCCTCGGGAGTTATCCCGAGGATTTTTTCATGTCTTATTGCTCCCGCTGGCGCTCCAGATACTCGTCGTAGGTGGTCTTGCTGTCGATGAGCTTCCCCTCCGGGGTGAAGTCAAACACCCGGTTGCACACGGTCTGGATCAGCTGGTGGTCATGGGAGGCCACCAGCACATTGCACTTCACCGCCTCCAGCCCCTTGTTCAGCGCGGCGATGGACTCCAGGTCCAGGTGGTTGGTGGGCTGGTCCAGCAGCAGCACATTGGCCCCGGACAGCATCATCCGGGACAGCATGCACCGCACCTTCTCCCCGCCGGACAGCACCTTCACCGGCTTGTGGACCTCGTCGCCGGAGAACAGCATCCGGCCCAAAAAGCCCCGGAGGTACTGCTCCTGGGGGTCCTTGGAGAACTGGCGCAGCCACTGGACCAGATCGTCCTCACAGTCCTGGAAGTAGGGGGTGTTGTCCTTGGGAAAGTAAGAGAAGGTGGCGGTCTGGCCCCATTTGACGGCGCCCTCGTCGGGCTCCAGCTCCCCGGACAGGATTTTGAACAGGGCGGTGTGGGCGTTCTCGTTCTCCCCCACAAAGGCGATCTTCTCGTCGTGGCCCACGATGAAGGAAACCTTGTCCAGCACCTTCACCCCGTCGATGGTCTTGGACACGTCGGTGACGAAGAGGATGTCCTTGCCCACCTCCCGGTCGGGGGTGAAGCCCACGAAGGGGTAGCGCCGGGAGGAGGCGGGCATCTCCTGCACCGTCAGCTTGTCCAGCAGCTTGCGCCGGGCGGTGGCCTGCTTGGACTTGGACTTGTTGGCGGAGAAGCGGGAGATGAAGTCCTGGAGCTCCTTGATCTTCTCCTCGTTGCGCTTGTTCTGGTTCTTCACCAGCTGCTGGACCAGCTGGGAGGACTCGTACCAGAAGTCGTAGTTGCCCACGTACATCTTGATTTTGTTGTAGTCGATGTCCACAATGTGGGTGCACACGGTGTTGAGGAAGTGCCGGTCGTGGGACACCACGATGACGGTGCCCTCAAAGTCCAGCAAAAAGTCCTCCAGCCAGTTCACCGCGTCAATGTCCAGGTTGTTGGTGGGCTCGTCCATCATCAGCAGGTCCGGACTGCCAAACAGGGCCTGGGCCAGCAGCACCTTCACCTTCAGCCGGGGATCCAGGGTGGCCATGGGGCTGTCGTGGTACTCGGTGCCCACACCCAGGCCCTGGAGGATGCGGCTGGCGTTGCTCTCCGCCTCCCAGCCCCCCAGCTCGGCGTACTCCTCCTCCAGCTGGCAGGCCAGCAGGCCGTCCTCGTCGGTCATCTCCTCCTTGGCGTACAGGGCGTCCTTCTGCTTTCCAATGTCGTACAGCCGCTGGTTGCCCATGACCACGGTGTCCATCACGTTGTAGGCGTCGTAGGCGTTCTGGTCCTGCTTCAGCACGGACATGCGGATGTTGGGCAGTATGCTCACCTCGCCGGAGGTGGAGTCCAGCTCGCCGGACAGGATCTTCAAAAAGGTGGACTTGCCCGCGCCGTTGGCGCCGATGATGCCGTAGCAGTTGCCCCGGTCAAATTGCAGGTCCACGTGGGAGAACAGCGGGGTACCGCTGTAGTTCAGGCTCAGGTCGGTGACTGTAATCATGGTGTCGCTCCTTTATCAATTGTACGAAACTCGCGGGAACTATCCTACCACAGGTGACGGGGAAAAGACAATGGCTTTGTGGAAAGACTTTTATTTTCAGCTGGAGGCGGGCAGGGGGACCATAATATTGATCTCAAACCAGCCGCCCCGGTTGTGGAGAGTGACGGTGCCCCCGTACTTGGCGGCGGTGTGGCGCACCGATTTGATGCCGTAGCCGTGGTAGGCGGCGTCCCCCTTGGTGGACACCGGCAGGCCGTCCCGGAACTCCACCTCCTCGGGGCAGAAGTTCTGGCACTGGATCACCAGAAAGTCCCGCTTGACATACACCGCCAGCCGGATCAGCCGCCGCTCCTTCTCCCGGATGCGCAGCTCGTACTCAATGGCGTTGTCCAGGATATTGCCGAAGATGGTGCAGATGTCCATCACGTCCATGAACTCCAGCCGCCCGCCGTCGGCGATGCAGGTCAGCTCCACCTCATGGCGGGCGCAGTACAGGCTCTTGCCGGTGAGCACCGTGTCCAGCACGGAGTTGCCCGTCTTGTTCTGGGCCTCATAGTCCCGGATCTCCTCCTCCATGCCGTCCAGGTAGGCGGAGCGCTTGTCCGCGTCCGGCTCCGCCCGGAGCACGGCGATCTGGTGCTTCAGGTCGTGGTATTTGTGGTTGATCACCTCAATGCTCTCCCGGGACTGACGGTACTGGGCGTACTGGTTTTGCAGAATGTTCTGGATGGCCCCCAGCTCCCGCTGCATGTACAGCTCGCACCGCTGCACGTGGTAGGCGTACAGCATGGCCACCCCGGCCAGGTCCACCAGGGTCCGGATGTTGTAGATGTCGGTGAGCACGGAGCTGGTGAAGGGGGTTCCGCTGTGCACAAAGCTGAGGTTGCTCAGCAGAAAGCAGGCCAGGGCCATGAGGATGGGGCTCCACAGCTCCCTGAGCTGGAAGGACAGGGCGGCGCTGGGGTCGTCCCGGCGGGTCTCCAGCCAGTACATCCCCACAAAGACCAGGGGGAACACCCCGCCCAGCGAGGCAAGGGCCAGAATGCCCCGGCGCAGCCCCGCCCCCTGCCACCCCAGGGCGTACAGCACGTAGGAGTAGAGCTGCCACTCCAGGGAGGCGGCGAACTCCGCCAGCAGGAAGGCCCGCACCGTACAGTAGGCCGCGCTGGCCAGCGGCATATCACAGCACGCGGAGATGAGCAGGAACATCAACCCCACCGCCGCCGCCATGCAGGGCAGCCACAGGGCGATGTGCAGCGCGTCGGTGGCCTGCAAAAACAGGCACTGGACGGCCAGGCCCAGCCCCAGCGCCCCCCAGAGCCTGGGGCCGCTGAACCGCCGGGGGTGCCTGCCGATGTAGACCAGGCAGGCGCACCACTCGGCGGCGGCGGTGACCAGGCGGGGGATGTCGGACAGGTAGATGGGGTTCACGGCGACACCCCCCCCACGCAGTCGGCCAGCGCCTCCAGAAAGGGGGCCCGCCGGCCCCGGCTGATGAGCAGCCTGCTCCCATGGACCACGGCGCAGCCGTCCTGAATGCCGTCCACATGCTCCAGATTGACCAGATACCCCTTGTTGCAGCGGGCAAACCCCCGCCCCTCCAGCTCCTGCTCAATCTGCTGGAGGGTGGCGGTGGAGGCGTAGACGCCGGTGCGGGTGTGGAACATGAGCTGGCGGCCCAGCCGCTCCACAAAAAAGATCCCGTCGATCTCCAGCTTCATCGCCCCCCCCTTCACCGCCACGGTGAGAAAGCCCGCCTCCCGCTTGCGCACAAACTGCAGCGCCCGGTTCAGCCGCTGGGAGAAGGAAAAATAGCTCAGCGGCTTGAGGATGTAGTCCAGGGCGTTCACCGCGTAGCCCTGAATGGCGTACTGGGCCAGATTGGTGACAAAGATGATGACCACCTCCGGGTCCTTCTCCCGGACGTAGCCCGCCGCCGTCATCCCGTCCATAAAGGGCATCTCCACGTCCATGAGGATCAGGTCGAACTCCGGCCGGTAGCGCTCCACCAGGTCCTCCCCATTGTCATAGCGGGTGATGTGAAAGGCCCGGCCCGTCTCCTGGCCAAACTGGGCGATATACTGCTCCATCTGGGCAAAGCACTGGGGGTCGTCCTCGGCGATGGCAATGCGGATCATGGCGTTCTCTCCTCTCCCGTTCCCATTTACGCGGTCCGGCTGAAGCTATTATACCGCCTGCCCGCATTCTGTGTCAATCGTTCCCCGTCCCCGCCGCCGGCCCGGGCCGGCATATGCAGAAACTGCCTTCTTGATTTATTTCGTTTGACGTGTTATGCTGATAATAGATCATGATATTGCGAATTTTACAGGCGCCACAAGGAGGCAAGCCATGGACCTGCACACCATCCGCCAGCAGCTGCGCACCCGCGCCGTCTACGACATCCCCCTGCGGGTGACCTATTACGCCCGGGTGTCCTCCGAGAGCGACGAGCAGCTCAACTCCCTGGGCAACCAGATCAGCTACTACGAGGACTTCATCCGCAGAAACACCGCCTGGACCTTCGTCCCCGGCTACATTGACGAGGGCCTGTCCGGCATCTCCACCCGCAGGCGGGAGAACTTCAACCGCATGGTGGACGACGCGGGGGCGGACAAATTCGACCTGGTGGTCACCAAGGAGATCTCCCGCTTCGCCCGCAACACCCTGGACTCCATCCAGTTCACCCGCCGGCTGCTGAGCTGCGGCGTGGGGGTGTTTTTCCAGAACGACAACATCAACACCTTTGACGAGGACAGCGAGCTGCGGCTGTCCATCATGTCCTCCATCGCCCAGGACGAGCTGCGCAAGCTGTCCAGCCGGGTGAAGTTCGGCCACCAGCAGGCCATCCGGCACAGTGTTGTGCTGGGCAACGCCCGCATCTTCGGCTACCGCAAGGAGAACAAGCGGCTGGTCATCGACGAGACCCAGGCCGCCATGGTGCGGGAGCTGTTCGAGCTGTACGCCACCGGCCGGTACTCCATGAAGCAGCTCGAGTCCGTCCTCTGGGAGCGGGGCTGGCGCAACCTCAACGGCAACAAGCTCGCCCACTCCACCATGTCCAACATGATCGCCAACCCCAAGTACAAGGGGTACTATGTGGGCAACAAGGTGCGGGTGGTGGACATGTTCACCAAAAAGCAGAAATTCCTCCCCCCGGAGGAGTGGGTGATGTTCAAGGACGAGACCGGGGAGATCGTCCCCGCCATCGTGTCCGAGGAGCTGTGGGACCGGGCCAACGCCGTGCTGAAGCGGCGCAGCGAGGACGTGAAGGCCCGCCAGGGCATCTGCAACCACGACAACCTGCTCACCGGCAAGCTGCTGTGCACCCACTGCGGGGCCCCCTACTACCGCCGGGAGTCCAGAGACCGGGCGGGGAACAAGAACAGCAAGTGGGTGTGCTCCGGCAAGATCAAGGCGGGGGCGGACTCCTGCCCCTCCTTCGCCATCTATGAGGAGGAGCTCAAGCCCCTGCTGTTCCAGGTGTTCCGGGAGACCGAGGCGGACGCCGACGCCCTGGTGGAGGAGTACGTGCGGATGTACCAGGAGCTGTCCGGCCACGGGGAGCTGCCCAAGCGGATCCAGGAGCACAAGCGGGCGGCGGAGCTGGCCCGGAAAAAGAAGGCCAAGCTGCTGGAGTACAACGTGACGGGCCGGATCTCCGACGAGGAGTTTCTGTCCATGGCCGCCGGGTGCAGCGCCGAGATCCAGGCGGAGGAGGAGGCCGCCCGGGAGCTGGAGGAGCAGCTGGAGTCCAGCGCCAGCCGCAAGCAGCACATCGAGCGCATCCGCCGCACCCTCCGGGCCGCCCAGGACAGCGCCGCCCAGGGCCTCATCGGCCGGGAATTCGTGGATCAGTATATTGATAAGATCTACGCCACCCCTGAGGCGGACGGTACCCTGCGGCTGGACGTGAAGATCTTCACCGGCGAGACCGCCCAAAAATCCCTGGACCGGCTGGCGCACCGTACGGGACACACGTTCAAGAACGTGTGTCCCGCGCGAAAGGTGAGCTTCCGCCGGGAAAACCGAACGACCCAGGGGCATGAGTTCCTGGCCGGATACCAGGCGGCGCTGTGTTTGTAAGAGCCTGTTTCATGTCTCGAAAAATGCCAGCTGACGAGGGAATTTTTCCGTCAGGCGAGGCGGAATTCCACAGGAATCGTTGTGTTTATTTCAAGAAATCGCAGTGAAGCATGGCGGAAAATCCGCCAAGTGGCGTTTTTAGAGATTAAACAGGATCTAAGAAAAGAGAGGGGCCTCCCACGGTGGTGGGAGGCCCCCTCTCTTTTTGGAGCGCATTTCTAGCTGAGATTTCTGGGGCGGTTGGAAATTGTCAGCCGGGCCCTAAATTTGAAGGGGCAAAAAAACAGGGCTCTTGATTCTAGAAAGGCGTACCTTTTTAGAACAGAAATTTCCCAGAAAAAAATCTGCTGGAAGTCTTAATATTCCGGTCATACCTGCCGAATAGATAGGTGTACGCAAATCGGCTCTTGATTCTAAAAAGGTACACCTTTTTGGAACGCCAGAAAGGATGCGCAGGGATATGGCGGCGAAACAGTGTCCGCGCCGGCAGGAGAACGGCACCATGGAGACCCGCTTTATCACCATGAAGGTGCGGCTGTACCCCACGGAGGCCCAGGCGCAGCTCTTTGAAAACACCTTCGGCTGCTGCCGCTACATCTGGAATCGGATGCTGGCCGATCAGCAGAGGTTTTATATCGAGACGAATACCCACTTCATCCCCACCCCGGCAAAATATAAACGGGAAGCCCCGTTTTTGAAGGAAGTGGATAATCAGGCCCTCATTCAGGAGCACGGCAAGCTGGCTCAGGCGTTCCGCGTATTCTTCAAAAGCCCGGAGTCCTTTGGCTATCCCAAATTCAAAAGGAAAAAGACCGACAAGGATTCCTTTACCGCCTGCAACCACGTGTTTGAGTCCGGTCCCACCATCTACACCACCAGGGACGGCATCCGCATGACCAAGGCGGGAATCGTCAAGGCGAGGTTTTCCCGCCGCCCAGGCAACGGGTGGAAGCTGAAGCGGATTACGGTGGAAAAGTCCCGGACTGGAAAGTATTACGGCTGCATTTTGTATGAGGATCGGGTGAAGGCCCCCGCGCCCGTGGTTCCCACGCCGGACACGACGGTGGGGCTGAAGTACTCGCTGGCCCATTTCTATGTGGCCGACAGCGGCGGGATGGCGGACGCGCCCCATTGGCTCAAGCGCTCCCAAGAGAGGCTGGCGAAAATTCAGCGCCAGCTCAATCGGATGGAGCCCGGCTCCAAGAATTATCAGGAGGCGGTTCGGAAATACCGCCAGCTCCATGAGCACATCGCCAACCAGCGGCGCGACTTTATTCACAAGGAATCCAGCCGGATAGCCAACGGCTGGGACGCCGTGTGCATAAGGGCGGAGGCGCTGGCGGAGCTGTCCAGGGGGCTGAAGTACGGAAACATCCTGGAGTCCGGGTATGGGATGTTCCGGGAGTGCCTGCGCTACAAGCTGGCGTGGCAGGGCAAGGAGCTGATTCTGGTGGACCGCTACCAGCCCACCACCCGCACCTGCTCCGTTTGCGGGCTGGTCCGGGACGGGGTGCCGGCCCGGACAAAGACCTGGACCTGTCCCAAATGCGGAACCACCCATCGAAAAGAGGTCAACGCGGCAAAGAACATCAAGGCCCAGGGCCTTGCCCGGTATTTTAACAATCAGAAGCTGCGCGAGAGCGCTTGACTGTAACTCCTCCGCTATTCCGGTTGGGACGCCGGTGAACGCCCATGTTTCCGGCTGGGAGCGTTGAGCAGAGCGAAAACAATGGATTTCCGTTCTGTTCAGCGTTTTCCAGGCCGCAGAGTGGGAAACGAGAGGGTGCGTGCGCGCACCTGAAGGCCCTTCGGGCCGTCCAAAATATTATGACGATGAATGTTCAGCGGCCCTCAGGATGAGGGCCGGGGCGGATAGGGAGATTGCTTATGCTGTGCATCACCATGAAGCGCGGTGAGTATTTCACCGTGGGCGGCGATACGGTCATCCTGTTCGACCAGCTCAGCGGCGAACGCGCCCACCTGACCATCCACGCCCCCCGGGAGGTTGCCATTGTCCGGGGCGAGGTGCTGGAGCGGCAGGGCGGACAGCGTCCGGCCTGTCTCTCAAATCTGCCGCCCAGAAAAAAGCCCAGGTATCGGTCAGCGGTCGCGTTTCTCTGGAACGAAGGCCGGGAGCGTGCCGTGGGCACGCTGGAAAAGCTGGCCGCCCAATTGGAAGCGGGCGGCGCGGCGGAGGAGGCGGGACTCCTCCGCGAGCAGCTCCGCCAGCTCGTCCCCAGTCCCTGGGAGGAGGAGCTGAGCGCAAAAGTGATTTCATCCGGGTCGCAACCGGCTGAAATATAGTCCCTGCGTCAAACGGTCCCCGCTCCAAAGGCCACGGGGTACGGGCCGCGCGGCGCTCCACCCAGTGCCGGGGAAGGATTCCTGGCACGACCACATTCCTCAAACATCATTTAATTTGGAAGGAGTCAAATAAAATGAGGATCCAGCACAATATTATGGCCATGTCGGCCTACCGCAACTACACCAACAACGTCTCCGCGATGAAGAAGAACCTGGAGAAGCTGTCCTCCGGCTACAAGATCAACCGCGCCGGTGACGACGCCGCCGGTCTGGCCATCTCCGAGAAGATGCGCGCCCAGATCACCGGCCTGGAGACCGCCCAGAAGAACGCCAAGGACGGCATCAGCCTGGTGCAGACCGCTGAGGGTGCTCTGACCGAGGTCCACGATATGCTCAACCGTATGGTGGAGCTGGCCACCCAGTCCGCCAACGGCACCTACGACAACCAGACCGACCGCGCCCAGATGCAGAAGGAGCTGGACCAGCTCCGTTCCGAGATCAACCGCATCGCCGACAGCTCCAACTTCAACGGCATCAAGCTGCTGAACGGCGATATGGACGGCGCGGCCAAGACCGGCGAACTCAGCAACATCGACGTCACTGCCCTGAACGACGGCGCTCAGGACAGCAAGAAGACCCAGAAGGGCCAGTACTCCATCGACTTCAAGGACCTGAATATCACGGCTACTTCCGCCGGTGCGGTTGTGATTTCTTTCGCAGGCATTACCTTGGGAGACTATACTGTTGCGGCTGCTGATATTTCCACAAATACTCCCAGTGTTACGATTACCGCTGGCGATATCACTTGGGCTGCGGGTACTAAGTCCTTTACCGTTGGTGGTTCGACTATCAAGTTTGATGTGTCGGCGTCTGACGGCAAGGTGACTCTGACCGGTGTGGAGAATCCCACCGAGGCGCAAGCCAGTTCGTGGGCCGCTTTTACCTTGGCGGTCAAAATTACCAATAATGCTGGCGGAAGCATTAACAACGGCTTCGACCTGGCTCTTCACCATGACGAAGAACTGCAGTATGCTGCTGCGGCGAAGCTGGCCCAGGGCAGCTTCGCCTTGACCGCCGGCGACATCGTGGACGGCGCTACCATCAAGATCGGCGACCAGACTTACTCCTTCAAGGTGGGCAAGGACGGCAAGGGCGGCTCCGGCACGGTCATCGACCTGTCTAACTATGAGGCGGGCGCTACCGGCATCGCCGACGCGGCGGCCAAGGCTCTGAGCCAGCAGGCCAACGACAAGTTCGACATCACCGCCGACAACGACGGCATAGTGAAGCTGACCGAGAAGGCCGGCAAGGTGAACTACAAGACCGAGTGGGACCTGGCAGGCTCCGCTGCTACCAGCGACGCCACCTGGAAGAACGCCGCCGGCGACAGCGTGGTGCAGTACGCCGCCCCCGTCGCCGGCACCGGCGCCAGCCTGACCCTCCAGATCGGCGACACCGCCGAGAGCTTCAACCAGCTCAAGGTTGACATTCAGGATATGCACTGCAATTCCCTGGGTATCGACGGCATCAGCATTGCCGACCAGGCCAACGCCCAGGCGGCTGTGGACAAGATCAAGGCCGCCATCAACAAGGTGTCCGACGTCCGCGGTACTCTGGGCGCCACCCAGAACCGTCTGGACCACACCATCAACAACCTGAGTGTCATGACCGAGAACATCCAGGACGCCGAGTCCACCATCCGCGATGTGGACGTGGCCGAGGAAATGATGGCCTACACCAAGAACAACATCCTGATTCAGTCCGCTCAGGCCATGCTGGCTCAGGCCAACCAGGTGCCTCAGGGCGTCCTCCAGCTCCTCCAGTAAGCGCCCGAGCCGTCGTGAGCAGCGCGGATGGACCGGAGCGAGGGCGAGCGCAGGGCCGCGCAGCGGCCCACAGACCAGCCCGAGTCGAAGGGAAGCCGCGCGTCGCGAACAGGCGAGGCGTGATAACGCCGCACGAGTTGTTTTTGGCACAAACCGCATGGACCCAACTACAGGGGCGGGCTTTGGCCCGCCCCTGTCCTGATTTTTACACGGAAAGGAAGCCGCGTTATGCAGACCATTGACATTGCCCGCCGGTGTGCGGAGCTGAATGCTGTCAACGACGCCAACAGCGCCTATGTCCTGGCCCTCCACCAGGGGGGGCTTGCCCCGGAGGAGCGGATGGAGGCCGCCGTCTACCTGCTTCGCATGGGCGGGAACTATCGGATCGCCTATACCCAATTTGTCCAGCTCTATCACGAGGGGCAGTTCCAAGAGGAATGCCTGAATGTTATGACCCAGGCGTTTTACCAGCCCAACGTGAAGCTGATGAAGTCGCGGTATGAAAAAAACTGCGCGGCGCTGGCGAAATATCCCTACCTCTTTCGGAGAGACTTTCCCAAATTTGAGGAGCTGCTCCTTCGGTTCTACCCCTTTGACGACAACGGCTATCTGCCCTTCAAGCCTGAACAGCAGGAATTTGGCGGATATGTGAATTATAATGACCCGGTGGTGAGCCGGAATTTTTTCAAGGACTTGGAAAATCCCATCCTGGCCCAGGATGTTTATTCGCAATATGAGCTGGAATACCTCTATGACAACGTGCGCCTCAGCGAGGATATCGGGCGGGAAAATCACCTGTACCTCCACTATACAAGCTGGGAGGTGTTCTGCGCCCATTTGCAGGTGCTGAATCTGCGGGACCTGCTGAAACAGAAGAAGATTGTGTTCCTGTTTGGGGCGGAGCTTGACCGCTATCCCATTGATTTCAAGGAGATGTATGGCATTGACTACAGCCAGTACCCGGTGAAGCCCATCGGTATCAAGGACATTCACCGGCTGATCTGGCACACCCAGTTCTCCTCCGACAACGGCGGCGACTTTTTCAACGAGGTGTTTGACAGCCACCCGAATCTGCTGTGTATGCCCTCCGTGATGATGGATAATGTGGAGGAAATCATTCAATCGTATAGAACATCCTTTGCCGACGCGGAGCAGGCGCTGGCGGAGGGAAGGAGTGCCACGGCCAGCAGCAAAACCATGGCAAAGCTGTTCTGGGACAAGGGCCGCACGGACAAGGACATCGTGGCGGGAATGTTCTTGGATCAGACGGACTACATGAAAAACCTGGACCACGGGGCCCGCATCGCCCCTGCTCTGTTTTTCCAGCCCCATTTCAGTAATATGATCTATGACATGACACACGATGAAAAGGGACATACCACGCTGTTGTGTGATCAATATGACAGAATACGAAATTCTTCTGTGTTCAAGGCGTTCAAATATGTCAAAACATTCACCCCCATGCGCCGGATCACCACCAGCTATGCCGCGACGCTTCGCTGGATGATTGAGAAGCGCGACGCGCTCAAGGCAAAGGATGGGAGCAAAACCGTCATCCCTGATATGGTGATGAACCGGGTGCTGAACCGCAGTTTTATGATCGACCCGGAGGACAGGCTGTATAGGGACAGCGTGCTGGTGCGGTTCGAGGACGGCAAGACCAACCCCCGGGCCACCTTCACCGCCCTGGCGGCATTTCTGGACATCCCCTACACTGAGAGCATGACCTACTGCTCGGAAAGGGGGATTCACGACGTGGAGACGGCGGAGGGCAATGTGGTGGGCTTCGACACTGCCACGGTGTACCGCACCTATGACGATTACGCCACCGATGATGAGCGGGCCTATATTGAATTCTGCCTGCGGGACGCTTACGAATTCTATGGCTACGACCTCCACTATTATGACGGCGGCCCGGTGGATGAGGAGCGGGTGAAGCAGTGGCTGGAGGGATTTACCGGAATCAACAGCCGCATTCTGATGTCCTGGGAGAACAACGTTCTGCCTGACGCCCACGTACATATCAATGGCGGCGCGGTTGGGACAGGTTTGGACGACGAGTTTAAGGTGCGCACAACAGAAGCCATCCAAGAGAAGAATGACGCGGTGCGGCTGAAGCTGGCAACACGGCTCATTGGGCAGCTCTACTTCATGAACAAGAACGGCCAGCCCCTGAGGATGATGCCAAAATTGGAGCTGGACCCTGCGCTGCTGGACCAGCCGCTGTACCACTGAGGAGAGAACATGGAAAAGGGAACCGTATATTTTTTCACCGGCCTGGCCGGTGCAGGCAAAACCACCATTGGAGGGCTGTTTTACCAGCGGCTCAAGGCGAAAAAGCCCAACGTCTTCTGCATGGACGGCGACGCCATGGACGGCGTGTTTGAGCGCACGGGCTACTCCACCACCGCCCGGCTGAAGGACGCAAAGGCGGAGTTCCGTCTGTGCCGGGCCCTGGCCGAGCAGGGAATCGACGTGGTGATGTGCTCCATCTCCATGTACGATGAGATCCGGGACTGGAACCGGGCTAATATCGACAATTACAGGGAGATTTACATCAAGGTCACCCGGGACACCCTCTACCGCCGGGATCAGAAAAAGCTCTATTCCTCCGGCGCGAAGGAGGTCGTGGGGGTGGACCTGCCCTGGGACGAGCCCAAGACCCCCGACGCCGTGGTGGAAAACGACGGGCAGGAGACGCCTGAGGCCATCGTGGCCCGGCTGGAAAAGCAATTCGGCCTGACGTGAGGGGGGAGTGCTCGATGCCGCACACACTGACCAGACCGCAGTTTGAAATGCTGCTGGAGCTGCTCGCTCCCATTGGCGGCCCCGCCCCCGCGCCGAACACCGCCGCGGCCCGGGAGCTGGAGGCGATGGGGCTGCTCTCCGGCGGCGGGCCCACCCCGGCGGGGCGGGCGGCCATGGAGCTCTACCGCGTGAAGCGGGCGGTGTTTCTGGCCGCCGGCTTCGGCAGCCGCCTGGCCCCCATCACCTTCAACACCCCCAAGCCCCTGGTGCGGGTCCACGGCAGGCGCATCATCGACAGCCTGCTGGACGCCTGCCTGGCCGCCGGAATCGAAGAAATCTACCTGGTCCGGGGCTACCTGGCGGAGCAGTTTGACCAGCTGCTCTACCAGTATCCCATGATCCGCTTTCTGGAAAACCCCATCTACAACGAGACCAACAACATCTCCTCCGCCCTGTGCGCCCGGCATCTGCTGTCCAGCGCCTATGTGCTGGAGGCCGATCTGGTGCTGTCAAACCCGCAGCTCATCCGGCCTTATCAGTATGTGTCCAACTTTTTGGCCATTCCCAAGGCACAGACGGATGACTGGTGCTTTGAGGTGTCCGGCGGCGTAATCACGGAGGAGAAGATCGGCGGCGAGGACTGCTGGCAGATGGTGGGCATCTCCTATTGGGACGGGCCGGACGGGGAGAAGCTGGCCCGGGATTTGCCGGAGGTCTACCAGCAGCCCGGCGGACGGGAGCGCTATTGGGAGCAGGTGCCATTGGTGTTCCGCCGGGAGAACTACCGGGTGGAAGTCCGCCCCTGCCGGGACGGGGACGTCACCGAGATTGACACCTTCCGCGAATTGAAGGCCTACGACAAAAGCTATGACATTGGCTGAACCAGGAGGAATCTGCATGGATATCAAACGGAATATTCTCCTCAACCCGGGGCCCGCCACCACCACGGACACCGTGAAGCTGGCCCAGGTTGTGCCGGACATCTGTCCGCGGGAGAGGGAGTTCGCCGCCCAGATGGCGGGCCTGCGGGAGGATCTGGTCCGGGTGGTCCACGGAGACCCGAAAAAGCATACCGCGGTGCTGTTCTGCGGCTCCGGCACGCTGTGCATGGACGTGTGTCTCAACTCCCTCCTGCCGGAGGGCAGGCGGGCGCTGATCGTCAACAACGGCGCCTACAGCGGCCGGGCGGCGGATATCTGCCGGCACTACGGCCTGCCGCATATTGATTTGAAATTCCCGTATAACCAGCCCCCCTGCCTGGAGGAGATTGAGCGGACGCTCCGGGAGAACCCGGACATCGCTCTGGTATATACCACCCACAATGAAACCGGCACCGGCCTGCTCAATCCCATCGGAGAGATCGGGGCGCTGGCCCATCGGTATGGCGCGATTTCCGTTGTGGACACCATCAGCACGTATGCCATGCGGCCCATTGAAATCGAGGCGGAAAACATGGACGTCTGCATGGCCTCCGCCCAGAAGGGGCTGATGGCCATGACGGGGCTGTCCTTTGTCATCGGGCGGCGGGATATCATCGAGGCCTCCAGGGACTACCCCCGCCGCTCCTACTACGCCAACCTGTTCCGCCAGTATGACTGCTTTGAGCGCACCGGCGAGATGGAGTTCACCCCCCCGGTGCAGACGGTGTACGCCGCCATCCAGGCCATGAGGGAGTACTGGGCGGAGGGGGAGCGGGCCAAGTGGGAACGCCACACCCGGGCCTTTGAGGCCATCCACGTGGGGCTGGAGGCCCTGGGCTTCCGGGAGACCATCCGCCGGGACTGGCAGGCGGGCCTTGTGGCGGCAGTGCGCAATCCAGACGATCCCAGCTGGGATTTTCAGAAGGTGCACGACTACTGCTATGCCCGGGGCTTTACCATCTACCCCGGCAAGGTGGGCACGGCGGGCACCTTCCGCCTGTGCGCCCTGGGGGCCATCGACGCGCCGGACGTAGAGGCCTTTTTCCAGGTGTTCCGTCAGGCCTTGGACCAGTGCGGCGTGGCTGTGCCCGTGCGGTACGGCGATTGAGGGGGGGAGCGCGATGAAAACTGTATATACCTGCTTCTGCACCGAGGTCATCCATGAAGGACATCTGAACATCATCCGGGAGGCACAGCGCTATGGCCAGGTCATCGTGGGCGCGCTGTCCGACCGGGCCCTCATCCGCTACAACCGCTTTCCCACCATCTCCCAGGAGGAGCGGGTTCGGCTCTACCGCCGGCTGGAGGGGGTTAACAATGTCGTCATTCAGGACGATATCTTTTATGAGGACATACTCTCGCTGCTCCGCCCGGACTACGTTGTCCATGGCGACAACTGGAAAACGGGGCCGGAGTCGGCCATCCGCGCCCGGGTGCTGCAAGGGCTGGAGGCCATGGGCAGCACGCTCATCGAGGTGCCCTATACCAGCAGCGAGCAGGTCAGAAAGGTGGACCGGCAGCTGCGGGAAAAGCTGGCCATGCCGGAATACCGCCGCCGCCGGCTGCGCCAGCTCATCGGGCTGTGCCCGGTGGTGAAGGCCATCGAGACCCACAGCGGCCTGACAGGCCTGATCGCGGAAAAGACCGTGGTGGCGCAGGACGGCCGGTTGGACCAGTTCGACGCCATGTGGGTGAGCAGCCTGTGCGACAGCACGGCGAAGGGCAAGCCGGACATTGAGCTGGTGGACCTGTCCTCCCGGCTGCGCACCATTGACGATATCATGGAGGTTACCACCAAGCCCATCATCCTGGATGGGGATACGGGCGGGCTGGCGGAGCACTTTGTGTACAATGTGCGCACACTGGAGCGCATGGGCGTGTCCGCCGTGATTATTGAGGACAAGAAGGGCCTGAAGAAGAACAGCCTGTTCGGCACCGAGGTGGAGCAGACGCAGGATGATATTCAGAGCTTCAGTGAAAAAATCCGCGCCGGGAAGCGGGCCCAGCTCACCGACGACTTCATGATCATCGCCCGTATCGAGAGCCTGATCCTGGAGCGGGGGATGGAGGACGCGCTGGAGCGGGCCGAAGCCTTTACAAAAGCGGGCGCGGATGGTATCATGATCCACAGCCGCAAAAAGGACCCCGCCGAAATTTTGGAGTTCTGCGATCGCTTCCGGCAGGGGGACAAGACCACCCCCATTGTGGTGGTTCCCACCTCCTTCAACGCCATCACGGAGGAGGAGCTGGCCGCCCATGGGGTGAATATCGTCATCTATGCCAACCAGCTCACCCGCAGCGCGTTTCCCGCCATGCAGAAAACGGCGGAGGACATCCTGCGCTGCCACCGGGCCAAGGAGGTGGATGAGCGGCTGCTGCCCATCAAGGAGATCATTACCCTGATTGATGAGCTGTAAAACAGACAGAGGGAGGGCTTGCCTTTGAAGATCGAAGATTTTGTGGGGCTTTTGGGGGCGGATTTTTACGCCGGCGTGCCGGATTCCCAGCTGAAGGCGCTGTGTAATTATCTGATGGACCGATATGGCTCCGACCCCGCCCACCACATCATCGCGGCCAACGAGGGGAACGCCGCGGCGCTGGCGGCGGGGTATCACCTGGCCACGGGAAAGGTGCCGGTGGTGTACCTGCAAAACAGCGGGCTGGGGAATATCGTCAACCCGGCGGCCTCCCTGCTGAATGAGAAGGTATACGGCATCCCCTGCCTGTTCATTGTGGGCTGGCGTGGGGAGCCGGGGGTGCACGACGAGCCCCAGCATGTGTTCCAGGGGGAGATCACCCTGCCCCTGCTGGAAAATCTGGATATCCCCGCCTTTGTCATCGGCAAAACCACCACGGAGGATCAGGTAAAGGCCAGGCTGGACGGGTACCGCGCCCTGCTGGCCCAGGGCAGGCAGGCGGCGTTTGTGGTGCGCAAGGGCGCGCTGGAGTACAGCGGGAAGACCGTTTACGGCAATGCCCACCCCATGTCCCGGGAGGAGGCGATTGGGCAGGTCCTGGCGGCCGCCGGGGACGACCCGGTGGTGTCCACCACAGGCAAGGCCAGCCGGGAGGTGTACGAGCTACGGGAGGGCCGGGGGCAGGGCCATGGCCGCGACTTCCTCACCGTGGGCTCCATGGGCCACAGCTCGTCCATCGCGCTGGGCATCGCCCTGCAAAAGCCCCACCGCCGGGTGTGGTGCCTGGATGGGGACGGCGCGGCGCTGATGCATCTGGGGGCCATGGCCCTCATTGGGGCCAGCAGACCCGCCAACCTGGTCCACGTGGTGCTGAATAACGAGGCCCACGAGTCCGTGGGCGGCCTGCCCACCGTGGCGGGCCTGCTGGACCTGCCCGCCATCGCCCGGGCCTGCGGCTACCCCGGCGCGGTGTCCGTGAACAGCCGGTCAGAGCTGGAACGGGCGCTGGCGGCGGCGAAGGAGGCCAAACAGCTCACCCTCATCGAGGTGAAGTGCGCCCTGGGGGCCCGGGACGACCTGGGCCGGCCCACCACCACCCCGCAGGAGAACAAGGCGGCCTTCATGGCCGCGCTGGAGAGCCAGGCATGAGCGTGCTGTGCGACCTCCACACCCACACCGCCGCCTCGGACGGGCAGTACCTGCCCAGGCAGCTGGTGGAGCTGGCGGGGGAGAAGGGGCTGCAGGTGCTGGCCGTTACCGACCATGACACCATCGCCGGGGTGGACGAGGCCATGGCCGCCGGGGCGGAGCTGGGCCTGCGTGTCATCCGGGGGGTGGAGCTGAGCGCCAAGGAGCACCCCAATTTTCATATCCTGGGCTACGGGTTCCGGGACGGGGAAACCGAGCTGGCCCGGCTGTGCGAGAAATTCCGGGCGGGCCGGGATGAGCGAAAATATAGGATTGTGGACTTTCTGCGCCAAAAGGGCGTGGACATCGACCTGGCGGAGGTGGAGGAGCTGGCGGGGGGCGAGGTCATCGCCCGGCCCCACTTCGCCCAGGTGATGGTGCGGCGGGGGTATGCTGCCACAAACCGGGAGGCCTTTGACCGCTACCTGGATACGGAGGAGTTCCGGCAGAGGGTAAAGCGGTTCAAGGCGGACGCCCGCACCTGTGTGGAGGCCATCCATGCCGCCGGCGGGAAGGTGTCCCTGGCCCACCCCTATCAAATGGGGCTGCCGGACGGGGAGCTGGAGGCGCTGGTGAAGCGGCTCAAGGGCTGGGGGCTGGATGCCATTGAGTGCCATTATCCGAAGTACACCCCGGAACAGCAGGCGTGGTATCTCCATCTGGCGGAACAGTACCGGCTCCACGCCACCGGCGGCAGTGACTTTCACGGGGAACGGGTGAAGCCGGATATCCAGCTGGCGGCGCTGGATTTGGAGCTGGAGTGGCTGCTGGAGCGCTGAAATAGGAGGGACCCGGTCTGACTGGCGGTCAGACCGGGTCCTTTGTGCTGACGGTGAAGCCTGCGGCGGGGCCGCCTCGCGGCCTGTGCGGCGCCTACGCGCCGCACAGGCTGAACAGAAGCATGGACTTCTGTTCAGCCGCCTCAGCCATAGCAGCCCCCGCCGATGAACTCCCGCATCAGGGAGGTTTTGGGGATGTTGTCCGCTGGAATGGGCAGGAAATAGTTCAGGAACTTCAGCAGCCGCTTGGCCTCTATGTACTCCTCGCTGTCCCGGGGGACGCCGAAGAGCAGGGGCTGCACGTAGGGCTTCAGCAGGGCCGTCTCATAGATCAGTGCCGAGTTGAAGATCATGTCCGCGTTGTCCTGGAAGGGGAAGATGTTGTTCTCCTCCCCCCGCCGAACGGAGGGCCACATTTTGATGGTGGCCTGGGCGCTGTAGCCCCGGGTCCGGGCGTCCCGCTCGATCCGCCGCAGCAGGCGGGCGTCGGTGGTGGGAATGCGGTTATGGTCGTCCACGTTCAGCGTGGTGAGGCAGCTGATGTAGATCTTATACTTGCTCTCCCGGGGCAGGGTGTAGGTGAACTGGTCGTTGAGGCAGTGGATGCCCTCGATCACCAGCACGTCCCCCTCACCCAGGGTGAGGAGGTTTCCGTTATACTCCCGGGCGCCCCGCTTGAAGTTGTAGGTGGGCATATCCACCGTCTCGCCGTTGAGCAGCCGGGCCATGTCCCGGTTGAACTGCTCCACATCCATGGCCCCCAGGCCCTCAAAGTCGTACTGGCCGTTTTCGTCCCGGGGGGTGTCCTCCCGGTTTTTGAAATAGTTGTCGGTGGCGATGGCGTGGGGCCGCAGGCCGCAGGCCCGCAGCTGGGTGGACAGCCGGTGGGAGAAGGTGGTCTTGCCGGAGGAGGAGGGCCCCGCGATCATGACAAAGCGCACCTTGGGGCCGGCGGCGATCTGGGCGGCGATGTCGCCGATCTTTTTCTCCATCATGGCCTCGTGGGCCAGGACCAGCGGTGTGGCGCCCCCCTGGGAGATGATGGTGTTCAGCTCCGCCACATTGGAGGCACTGAGCGCCTGTGAGCGGAGGGTGGAGGCGTACAGCTCCCGGAACACCTTTTTGGAGGGCCGGAAGTCCCCCAGCTGATTGGGGTTCTTCTGGGTGGGCAGGCGCAGGACGAAGCCGTTTTCAAACAGCTCCAGACCGAAGCACCGGATATAGCCGGTGTCCGGCACCATATAGCCGTAGAAGTAGTCCACGAAGCCGTCCAGGGAGTAGACGTTGACGTGGGAGTTGATCCGGAAGCTGAGCAGCTGGGCCTTGTGGACCAGCTTGGCCTGGCGGAAGAGCTCCATGGCGTCGTCGGTGCTGACAGAGCGCTTCTCAATGGGCAGAGCCTGGGCGGACAGCTCCCGCATCCGGGCCTCCACCCGGTCCAGCAGGGCCTGGTCCAGGGTGAAGCTGCCCCGGGCGAGGAAAAAGAGGGCGCTGCTGAGGGAGTACTCCACCGAGATGCGCTCCATGTTCTCCGCGCCCACCACATCGTAAAAAGCCTTGAGCATCAGAAAGACCGCGCTGCGCTCATAGGTCTGGATGCCCGGCCTGTCTTGGGCGGTGACCATCTTCAGGGTGCAGTCCCGGTCCAGAACCTTGTGGAGCTCGCAGAGCTTCCCGTTCTGGTTGACCAGCAGAATGTCGCAGGAATAGCGGTCCTGAAAATCCGCCGCAATGGCGCGGTAGGGGGTTTTGTGGGGATAGGCGTACTGCGCCCCATCCACAGTGACCTGTATCATTCTCTTTTCTTCCATCGGATGGCCTCCTCTATGTTTCATTGCGCGGGAAAGGCGCCGGCTGGCCGGACCCTCCCCGGCCCATATTTATCATACGATATTTTCCCGAAAAATACAAGAAACTTGAGGCCGATTTGGCAGCCCGATTTATGCCCCGAACAGCTCCGCCAATATGCCGCTGACCTTTTCTGCGCCTGCCGCGCTGAGGTGGTCCGTGTCCATAAAATCCGCCGGAGTGAACAGACCCTCCGCCTGGTTGAAGTCCACAAAGTGGACATCCTCCGGCACAGCGTCCAGCAGCTCCAGCACCCCCGCCCTCATGTCCGGCAGGATGAAGCGGTTATACTCCGGTGAGAACGGCGTGATCACCACGATGGGCTGTACGTTATGCCGGTACAGGAAGCGCACAAATTCCGTCAGGATCTGCTTGTTCTCCTCCAGACTGTCCCTGTGCTGAAACAGTTTGTTGTGGTCCGCCGCCCGGGCCGCGCCCATGGCAGTGCGCTCCGCCTGGGATACCTGCGCCCAGGTGCGGCCCTTCAGGTCGAACAGGGTCCCGCGGGGCCGGATCTCGGAATAGTAGGTGCCGTATTCCAGCAGCTTTTGCGCCGCCGCCTGCTGGCAGAGGGCCTTCACGGGCTCGGGAATCTCCCCGAGCCCATCCCATTGGGAGCCGCTGTGGGGCGGCTCCCAATGATGGCCATCTTGAAAAATCGGGTAGTAGACGTTGGCGATCATGGTCTCCCGGGAGATCTTGCTTCGGGACAGGTCCTGGTAGGCAATGTAGTAGCCCATGACGATGAAGCACCGGGCAAAGCGCCCCGCCGCCCGCTCCAGCACCCGGCGGGCGCACAGGAAGTCATAATAGAGGTCCTGGGAGTGCATGGAGCAGTTGAAGGCGCTGTTCCAGCAGTTCTCCTGGATACCGTTGAGGGCGTGAGAGGAGCCGGTGATCAGGGTGGAGCCGGAGACCTGGGTGTTTGCCGCCTGCTCCAGCATGGTGTGGAGCCATAAGTAGTCGTAGCTGCGCAGTATAAGCTGTTGGCTTATCTGCAGAACCTGGTCCAGGTTAATGCTCTTCTTTCTCATCATTTTTCAGCGAATATGCGCAGGATTACGGGATCTGCTGTGTGAAGCGGCGCAAATCCTTTTGACTTCAGCGTGCGGATATGTTTAAAACCCAGCCCATCAAGCTGCGCTTCCAGTTCCTCAGGAACAATGAAACGGCGGTAATGTCCATCCACAGCCCATTCGGTTTTGGAAATTCTCTCCCCCACACCACATAGTTCGTCTTCTACACACCGCGTTTCGATCAAGAGCAGGCCTCCGCTCCGAAGAGAGTGCAGACAATGCTCCAACAGCTGGGACTGCTCGCTTTCTGTCAGGGCATGAATAAAAAAGCGGGAATATATATAGTCAAAGGCATCTGCGGCAAAAACTGATGACGTAAGAACATTGTCACAGACGGCTCGAATACATGGCGCTCTGCTTTTTAAGCCGGCAATTGCTTTTTGGCTTAGGTCAATGGCTGTCACATCCACGCCGTTTTGGGCGAAATATACACTGTCTCTACCATTTCCGCAGCCCACATCCAGCAATTGGCCGCCCTGTTCCAGCAAGGGAAGCACGCTTTCGGCAAATTTTGAAGGATAAAACACCTGGCTGTCTCCCGCATAAAAATTTTCCCACAGCTTGTTCTGTTCTATCCGCATATCATGTTGTCCTCCTTGTGAAGAAATGTCCACAGCGATTCGCAGACCCGTTCTCCGCAGAAACCATCGGCCAGCGGGATGTCCCGCTGGCGGACCAGCTTTCGAATTTGAGCAGTATCGTCAATTCCTTGAGAAGCACGCTCTAAAAACCGCTCAATATCTGCGGCATGGTTGGCGCGAGCCATCCAGCAGTCATCAATAAAGAACGATTGATTGACTTTTCCCCTGCCGTCTGTCTTAATGTATAGGACAGGCTTATCCAGCAGCAGATATTGAAACATCATGGAGCTTAGATCTGAAATCTGGGCTATGGACCAGCTAAACGCCGCTTGATAAGACGATTCCCGGTCAACAACCATATTGGGCGCATGGTCAATCAACGAAATGCATTCGCAAAAGCGTTTGTAGTACTGTTCGGGGTAGTAAAGCTTTGTTACCGTGCCCATCATGGGATGGGGACGCCAAATCAGGGCACAGTCATCATGCGCCTGAAACCACGAGTAAATGTCGTCAAAATAGAGAAGTGACGACCCGTTGTAGTCGTAGAATGTGTTCCACAATATGGCCTTACGGCCCATAACCGCGCTATGCCAGGCCTCCGGCAGTTCTGCGGGGTGGTCGATCAGACGAACCGTGGGATCCCATTTGGGGACGCCTGTCACCAGCATATTTGCGCCTCTGTTCGCAGAATACCTGCGGTAATACTGATAATGTTTCTCAGACGACCCAATCGTTTTCCAGGCATGGCGGTATACCGGCATTTCGCACAGCGCCTCCCGCGCTGTCTCATAGTTGGAAAAGGGTGCAAAGTAGGGCAGATATACCAGCCTGGTGTGCTTCGCAATATTTTCCGGCCAGAACTGCTCCAGGGTGCAGCTCTCGTAGGGCTGGCTGATGAAGGCCAGCTCCGGGCAGTCCGCCTCAATATCGTATTGCTCGTAGCCCAGGGAGGGGACCCCCATGGGGGTGAGAAAGTCCCTGTAAATGATCTCCTGCTCCCGTCTGCCGTCCCGCTCCACCACCCGGCCCACCGGGGTGCGCACGACGACGGGGTCAAACCGGGGGTCGTCCCGCATGTATTCGTAGACGCTCTCCATGGCGTCCCACTTTTCGCCCAGCTCCGCGAAAAACACCGCCCGCACCTGATAGGCGGCATGCCCGGGCAGCTCCCGGGCAAACTGCTCCAGCCGCGCCTCCAGCTCCGGCCCGCCGCGCTCCCACAGGGTTTCCAGCTCCGCCAGCCCTGCCAGCGGAGCCTCGGAGCGGAGGTCGGCGCGGTGCCCCTCCAGCACGGCCCGGATCTGCGCCAGCATCTGGCGCCCGTTTTCCAGCAGCTCCGCCCGCAGGCCGTCCTCCGGCGCCGCGCACAGATACCGCGCCGCCTCCAGCAGCGTTCCGCTCATTTGTGTGATGTAGACCAGCATGGAATATCGCATTCTGCGCCGTCCTCCTTATTGCAGCTGCCCGCCCCACACCATGGCCGGCGAGCCTTCGATGAGATGGGCCACTTTCTGATATGCCTCGCTCTGCTTCAGCGCGGCCACCGCCGGGTCGTTTGGGCTGAGCCGGGCGAGCAGGACCCGCACCTGGTCCGCCAGCGCCGTCAGCTCCGGAGGGGTGACCAGCTGCCGCACCTCCGCCGTGTGCTCCGCGAGGAATTCCACCATATCCTTCAGCCCCTCGCAGGTGTCCAGCCCGGAGCGCAGCAGCCGCACATACTCCACCGCTTCGCCCTGCTCCAGCGCGGCGAAGGCCTGGGCACAGTACCAGCCAAAGCGGTGCATGGGCGGTAGGGCAAAGCGGTCGTCCTGCCGCAGAGCGTCCGGGGCATAGCAGCGGGGCAGGAATTCCCGCTCCATGCGGGCAAAGGCGCGGGCCAGGGCCATGCCCGCCTCCGGCTCCTGGTCCTGAGCGCTCCAGGGATAGGTCTGAACGGCGGCCATCAGCAGCCCCCGCACCCAAACCAGCTGTGTCCAGTCCTGAACATCGGCGCTTTCTGCCGTCCCCAGGGCCAGCGGCAGAAAGCGCTCCCGATCCTGCGCCAGGCGGGAGGCCAGCGCGTCCATCTCCTCGATGTGCAGCTCTTTGCCCGGGATGGGAAACCGCGCCCCCCGCTCCAGGGCGTGGGTCAGCGCCTGGATGGGCACCTCCGCCCAGCGCTCCACCCGGCCAAGCTGCTCCTCCAGCCGGTCCGGCTCCGACAGCTCCAGAATGGCGGCGGCCTCCCCCAGGGGGCACCTGTCCGCCAGGGGCAGAAACACGGTATAGGCGTGGCGGTGGAACCGCGGGCCCGCCGCCTCCATCTCCCGGTACCGCTGGGTGAACAGGACAGAGCCCGTCTGAAGAAATACGGCGCGGCGCTGATCCGCCTGCTCACGGTCCGGGACAGGCTCGCCCAGCCGCGTCCAAAAGCGCAGCATCTGGGCGTCGGAATCCCACCCAAACTCACTGCGCAGGCGGCCGAAATTCTGTACGCAGTCACTGAGCTGCTTGCCGTTCATCCGCGCGGGGTCCAGGGCCTCCATCAGCTGGGCGCATTGCTCCGGCCGGCCCTCGTGGAGATAGCCCGAGGCCAGCACGGTGGCCACGCTGAGGCGGCTGTGGGTGTCGGTTTTGTCCAGAGAGCTGGCCAGCAGGTCGGCGCGGTCAAAATTCCCCTTGTGGTAATCCTCCACCCCCTGGAGGTAGCGCTCGCCCCAGTGAAGGGCCCCGGCGTAGTCGTCGGTGTTCCAATAGTGGCCAAAGGCGAAGTAGGCGATCTCCACCCGGAGGAAAATGGATTGGGGGAAGAGCTCCTGCGCCTCATGAATCCATTCCTCCAGCTCGGGCAGCTGGTCCCGCATGGCCATACGCACCGCGTAGCGGTAAATGGGTCCGCCGAACAGCTCCCATTGGGACCACCTCTCCTTGACCCCCTCCAGCGCCCGGCGCAGATAACCCTCCTGCTCCGGCATGTTGGCGCTGGACTCCACGCATTGGTTCAGGATGATGAGGTTGTCCGGGTCGTCCTCCAGCTGACTGCGCAGCAGCTCCATGTTCCGAGCCTGCTTTTTTTGCAGCAGCTCACGGTTTTGGTACACATAGCCGTCATGGTGGAACACCGCGCCCTGGAGCATCATGGTCCGCAGGTCGCCCTTGTAGGGCCAGTGCTCGTGGACGGTGCCCTCGTAGCGGATCCCCGTGGACATCCGAAGCAGGCGGGTGGCCAGAAAGTCGGAGTAGGAGCCCCCTTTGTCCAACGCCGGCGTGTCGTAGTTGCGGATGATGACAGAGGCAAAATCAAAGTTCCTGTCCGTGGTCAGAAACGCCACATACCCCGAAATGTCCGGGTCCATCCACTCGTCACAGTCGATGGTCATATACCATGTGCCGGAGCAGCGGTCCATCACCGCGTTGCGGGCGGCGGAGAAGTCGTTGATCCAGGGGAAGTCAAATAAAATATCCGCGTACCGCTCCGCCGCGGCCCGGCTGCCGTCGTCGGAGCCGGTGTCCGCCATCACCACCTCACAGGGAATGGCCTCCCGCAGGGGCTGGAGGGATTGCAGGCACCGCTCCAGACAGCGGATTTCGTTTTTAAAGATGATGCCGATGGACAGCAGGGGCTTTGTCATAAACGGTTCTCTCCTTTTTGGTTGGGGCGCATGGGAAAAACGCCGGGGGCGGTTTTCCCACGGGCTCCATGAAAAAACGGGGGCGGGCAAGAGCCCGCCCCCGTTCTGCGCGTTGGGCTGATAGATGGTACACTCATGCGGCGATCACCGCGGCATGACTGCCGCCCCGCCCCCATCGGGGCCCCCGCAAAGCCGGTCTTTGGCTTTGTGGGGAGATGAGGAGCAAGGAAGCTATGCGCAGTTTTCGCCGTAAGGCGAAAACGAAGCAAAGCGGACTTTGCGACGAATCACTGCAGGAGCTGCAGCACGCCCTGGGGCACCTGGTTGGCCTGAGCCAGCATGGCCTGGGCGGACTGAATCAGGATGTTGTTCTTGGTGTAGGCCATCATCTCCTCGGCCACGTCCACGTCGCGGATGGTGGACTCGGCATCCTGAATGTTCTCGGTCATCACCGACAGGTTGTTGATGGTGTGGTCCAGGCGGTTCTGGGTGGCGCCCAGGGTACCGCGGACGTCGGACACCTGGTTGATGGCGGCCTTGATCACGTCAACCGCGATGGCAGCCTTGTCCTGGTCGGCGATGCTGATATCGGCCAGGCTGACGCCATTGTTGTCCTTCAGGGAGGAGCAGTGCATATCGCCCAGGCTGACCTTCAGCTGGTTAAAGTCCTCGGCGGTGTCGCCGATCTGGAGGATTAAACCCTTGCCGGTGCCGGTGGCGGGCTGAGTGGTCACCTTCGAGAAGGTGCCGGTCTGAATCTGCTTCTGGATATTGGCAACGCTGTCCAGAGGAGCGCCGCCGTCATAGGAGGCCTTCTCCTGGAAGGTCAGCTTGTAGTCGGCAGTCTGGCCCACGGTGAACATGGCGTTGTCCTTGGCGGCCACGGTCAGGCGGCTGAGGGCCTTGGAGAGGGCGTCACCAGAGGCGGCCTTGGTATTGTCCAGAGCACCAGCATCGTCCACCAAATCGCTGATATCCACAGCCTTGAACTTGTCGCCGGCCGCCTTCACGGCATCGGCGGTCTCCTTGTTGGAGGTAAACACATAGGTGGTGTCGCCAACGGTGATGGCCTTGCCGTCCTTGATGTCAGCTGCGCTAATTGCGGTGGCAGTGGTGGTGTTGGCCAGAGTGCCCAGCTTGGTGGGGCCGCCCTCGGTGATGACCTGAGTGGCCACGTTGACATTGCCGGTCTGGGTAGAGGTGCCCTTGACAGCTGCGACAGCAAAGTTGCCGGTGAAGCTGGCAGCCTTGGTAGAATCGTTCTTAATCGCATCGAAGGAGCCATCGCTCATGGTAAAGACCAGCTTGGAGCCCTCAGCCTTCGCCGTGTAAGAAACACCGCCAATCGTCAAGCCCTTGTTGGTGTTCAGCGCGTTGGCCGCAGTAGCCAGCGCAGCGGCCAGGTCCTCGCCGCTGAGCGCCTTACCAGCGGCCAAAGAAACAGTAATGTTCTGGCCGCCAACAGAGATACCCATGGACTTGTCGGCATTCTTGGAGACAAAGGACACATCCTCCAGCTCCACAGAGAAGGAGGTCTTGGCGGCCTCGCGGCCGTCGGCATGGACAATGGTGTTGGTGCCGGCGGTGGCGCCGGCGGTAGCCAGGATGCCCAGGTTAGCGCCACCGGTGACCTTGTACTCGGTGGTGGCGGCCTCCATGGAGCCGTCGAACAGCTTGATGCCGTTGAAGTTGGAGGAGTCGGCGATGCGGTCGATCTCGGAGCGCAGCTGCTTCAGCTCCTTCTCCATCTGGGCGCGGTCGGTGGTGTTGTCATAGGTGCCGTTGGCGGACTGGGTGGCCAGCTCCACCATGCGGTTGAGCATATCGTGGACCTCGGTCAGAGCGCCCTCAGCGGTCTGCACCAGGGAGATGCCGTCCTTGGCGTTCTTCTGGGCGGTCTCCAGGCCGGTGATCTGGGCGCGCATCTTCTCGGAGATGGCCAGACCGGCGGCGTCGTCACCGGCGCGGTTGATCTTGTAGCCGGAGGAAAGCTTCTCCAGGTTCTTCTTCATGGCGGAGACGTTGTTGGTGTAGTTGCGATAGGCACTCATAGCCATAATATTATGCTGAATACGCATTGGGACTTGACTCCTTTCGTCTATTAGTGTGCCGGGGGAATCCTTTCCCGGGGCACAGGTCTGTGGTGCGCCATTCCTCCCGCATACCGTGCACGATATCCGAAAGTTCCGGCGCGGAACTATATTTCAACCGGCTCGCGATAACCGGAAGAAACCAACATGGGCGAGGGGCCCGAACCTGCCGGGCTTTGGCAGAGCTTCCAGCCTGCTTCTCCTGCGCTCCATAATATCTATCGGCAGGCCGCAGAGAAAAATAATTACTATTTCAAAAATTTTTCTGTTTAGGCGGAAAACAACAGCGCCCCGCCGTATTCGCGGCGGGGCGCTGTGCGGGGCGGGCGCTCAGTTGGAGGGCAGGATGGACGCGATGGACATGGCGAAGTTGCTGATGGGCATGGTCTGGAGCACCACCCGGCCCGGGCCGGTGACCACGGTGTTGAACAGCCCCTCGCCGCCGAACAGCACGTTCTTGACCCCCTTCACCGTCTGCACGTCCACGGTGCAGGAGGCGTCCAGCATGGCCAGGTTGCCGGTGTCAATGACGATCTGCTGCCCCGGCTGGAGGTCGTATTCCACGGCGGAGCCGTCGATCTCCAAAAAAGCGGTGCCGTGGCCGCTGAGCTTTTGCAGGATGAAGCCCTCGCCGCTGAAGAAACCGGACATCCCCTTCTTCTGGAAGAATACGGACAGCTCCACCCCCTGCTCGGAGGCCAGGAAGCCGGATTTCTGCACCACGATAGGCCGGTCGGGGGTGATGTCCACCGCCCGGATGGAGCCGGGGAAGCTGGAGGCAAAGGCGATCATGCCGGGGCCGCCCTGGGCGGTATAGATGTTCTGGAACATGGACTCGCCGGAGAACATCCGGCCAAAGGCCTTGCCGATGCCGCCGGCGCTGGTGCGCATCTCCATGTTGGGCGACATCCAAACCATGGAGCCCTTTTCGGTGATCATGGACTCGCCCGCCTCCACGTCGCAGATGACCACGGGCATGGGCTCGCCGGTGATGTTGTAACGCATAAGTATTCCTCCTTCTCAGGGCCGCAGCCCTTTGGGACCAGTATACACCCCGAGGGCGGGAAAGGCAATTTAAGATTTGTGAAAATTGGTGTCAGCGCAGGGTCCGCAGGCAGTCTGCCAGAGGCTGGAGGTATTTGGGGTCGGAGATGTCGTAGGAGCGGGAGATGGCGTCCCGGAAGGCCTCGTCCTCCGGGGTCTTGGCCTGCTTGCGGCCCATGGCCCAAGCCGCTGCCTTCAGCATGGCCCGGTCTCCCAGGCCCAGCTTTTCCAGGCGGAGCCCGGCCTGCAAATAGAAGTGGGGGATGGACTTCCGCTCCTCCGGGGTCAGGTTCTGCGCCCACGTCTTCTGAATCTGGTCCTCCGCCTCGTTGGGCATGGCCCCGGTGGCGAAGAGCACCACCTTGTTTGCCCCCCGCCGCGCCAGCAGCTTCCGGGCCTTTTTCCAGCCGTCGAATATTCCGGCGTGGAGGCGGGAGCCGAACACCACCGCACCGTACCCGGACAGGTCGGCGGGGGCGTCTTTCCAAGGCAGGACAGGGCAGTTCAGCTCGGCGGCCAGCAGCTCGGCGTATTGCTGGGTAAAGCCGGTCCGGCTGTTGTAGAGGATGATGATGTCAGGTGTCATGTCTGTTTTCCCCCTTGATTTGTGTCAGAAACGCCTCATAGGCTCCGCTCTGCCAGGAAAAGATGTCCTCCGCCGGGATGCCCGGCGTGGCGGTGGAGAAGATGGCCCCCAGCCCTACGGTGTACACAATCATGTTGATGTGCAGCCGCCGGGCCGCCTCCTCGCTCAGCCCCAGCTCCCCGGCGATGGCCCCCTCCAGCCGGGGGTCCGATTCGGATAGGCACAGGTCATCCAGGGAGGCCACCCCCTCCCGGGGGCAGAGGATGAACAGCTTGAACAGCTGGGGCTCCTCCTGAGCCAGCCGGACGCAGGCCCGGCCGATGGCCTGAAAGCTCCCTGGGCCGCACTCCTCCCGGGTGAAGCGCTCCCGCACGAATGCCCGGACCCTGGCGTACACCTCCCGGCGCAGGCCCTCCATATTCTGGCAATAGCTGTAGATGGGCTGGACGGAGCAGCCCAGGCGGGCGGCGATGTTTTTTACCAGCACCTGCTCCATGCCGCCCTCCCGGGCCAGCTGGAAGGCGGCGTCCACCACCATCTCCTTGGTGATCGTCTGCTTTGGCATGGGTCCACCTCACATAACTCAGTTATATAACTTGATTATACAACTGAGTTATAACACAGGCTGGAGAAACTGTCAAGCAGAAAGTGAGAGAGGCAGGAGCTTTAGCTCCTGCCTCTGACTTTTTCAAGCACTGTGGCCAGTCCAACCGCCAATATAATCCCGACAATATAGGGGGCCACGATAAAATATCTCATGGGAAATACAGCTGTTCCGGGCGACTCCATCCCGTCGAGGATTGCTTGACATAGCAGTGTGGACAGCAATACTCCCAGACATTGCAGTACCATGCAAGCATTTATGGCCCTTCTTTTCCAAAGCCCCATAAACGCGTAGTACGCGGCGCACAAAAATACCACTATGTTGGCGATGCGCAGGATCTGATAGAGGCCCCTGTACCAGTCAAGAGAATGATTAAAAAATATGCTGGCCTGGACAATGATGACAGCTGTCAGCAGCATAAGGCTGATAAATGCGTCCGCTAAATATATTCCGCAAAGGGCATTTTGGCTATGAATACAGGTTCATCGTTCTCCGTTTTCCAGGGATACAATCTCACGCCGCTGCCAGCATGGAGATCACAAATGGGGACACGCTCATGCAGAACAGGCTGAATATGGCAATGAGGACGTTTTTACGGTATTCCCGTTCCTCCTTCTGCTGGACAATCCCCTTGATACAGTCCAGCAGATTGAACACAAACAGGATTGGCCAGAGCCAGCAGGTGTACATCAGGAACACCAGAAAGACAGTAAAAACCGTTTCCATGAACACCCGCGCTCAGTTCTTCAGCCCCTCCGCCCAGGCGGAGTACCGTGCCACCTTATCGGCGCAGTCGGCCTGGCTGGCCCCCTGGGCCAGTATGTACACCTTCACCTTGGGCTCGGTGCCGGAGGGCCGGACGATGACGGAGGTGCCGTCGGCCAGCTCATAGCGCAGCACATTGGAGCCGGACAGCTCCATGACGGTCTTTTCGCCGGTGGCGGCGTCCACCACGGAGCCGTCCTTGTAGTCCTTCCAGGTCTTGACGGTCTCGCCGCCGATCTCCTTGGGGGGATCCTTGCGCAGATTGGCCATCAGGTCTGCCATCTTCTTCAGCCCGTCCAGACCGGGCATCACCAGGTTCATGGTGCGCTCGCCGTAGTCGCCGTATTTCTCGTACAGGGCCATCAGGGCGTCGTACAGGGTCATGCCCTTGCCGGCGTAGTACGCGGCCATCTCGGTCATGGCCACAGCGGCGGTGACGGCGTCCTTGTCCCGGACGTAGCTGCCCAGCATGTAGCCGTAGCTCTCCTCATAGGACATGATCACGTTCCCCTCGCCGGAGCCCTCCAGCTGGTCCTTCTTCTGGGCCAGGAACTTGAAGCCGGTGAAGGTGTCGAAGCAGGCCAGGCCGTTCACCTCGGCCACCTTGCGGGCCATCTCGGTGGTGACGATGGTCTTCAGGGCCGTGGGGTTGGCGGGCATCTTGCCGGTGCGCTGCTTGGCGCCGATGAGGTAGTCCAGCAGCAGCACGCCGGTCTGGTTGCCGGTGAGCACCTTGAACCCGTCCCCCGCCCGGACCATCAGGCCCACCCGGTCGGCGTCGGGGTCGGAGCCCAGGATGAAGTCCGCGCCCTCCTTGTTGGCCAGCTCCACCGCCAGGGCGAAGCCCTCGGGATTCTCCGGGTTGGGGGAGGCCACGGTGGGGAAGTTGCCGTCGATGACCATCTGCTCGGGTACGCAGATCACATGCTTCATGCCCAGCCGCTTCAGCGCCTCAGGGATGAGCTTGTGGCCGGTGCCGTGGAAGGGGGTGTACACCATCTTGAAGGTGTCCGCCACCGCGTCCACCGCCGCCTGGTCGTTGACCTGCTCCATCACGTTTTTCAGGAACTTCTCGTCGGTCTCCTCCCCCATGATGGTGATGAGGCCGTCCGCCACCGCCTTATCGTAGTCCGCCACGGTCACGTCGAACACGTCGGACTCCCGCATGATCTTGGCCACCTCATCGGCGTGGTTGGGGGGGAGCTGGGCGCCGTCGGACCAGTACACCTTATAGCCGTTGTACTCCTTGGGATTGTGGCTGGCGGTGATGTTGATGCCCGCGATGCAGCCGTACTCCCGGATGGCGAAGGACAGCTCGGGGGTGGGGCGCAGGGACTCGAACAGCCGCACGGGAATGCCCGCGGCGGCCATGATGCAGGCGGCCTCCCGGGCGAACACGTCGGAGTTGTTCCGGCAGTCGAAGCAGATGGCCACGCCCTTCTTCACCGCCTCGGGGCCCTCGCCCAGAATCACCTTGGCAAAGGCCTGGGTGGCGTGGCGGATGACGTGGATGTTCATCCGGTACAGGCCCACCCCCATGGTGCCCCGCAGACCGGCGGTGCCGAATTCCAGCTGGGAGAAGAAACGGGACTCGATCTCCTTCTCGTCCCCGGCGATGGCGGCCAGCTCCGCCTTTTCCGCCTGGTCCAGAGCGGGAGCGTTCAGCCACTGCTCATACGCTTTTTTGTAGTCCATTGGTTCATTCCTCCTGATAGATAAAATTGGGCAATGCGGAGAGATAAGCGGCGAAAGTGGGCAGTTTGCTGGAAATTTCCAGCTTACCCACGACCATATATAGAAATTATACCATAATGGATTTCAAAACACAATTCCATTTGCATTTTTTTCTGGGCCGCGCTATAATTTTCAGTGCCAGTACGTCTGAGCCGTTGTGAACAGGCCGGGCGTAACTACTTTCGCGGCAAAGGAGGACATCCAACATGCTGACCACTGTGATCCCCCAGGGGTACGCCCCCCTGCTGAACCTGTACGACACCCAGAAGGCCATCGGCCTGCTCAAGAGGCTGTTTGAGGACGACCTGGGGGGCTCTTTGAACCTGCGCCGGGTGTCCGCCCCCCTGTTTGTGGAGGCGTCCACCGGCCTGAACGACGATTTGAACGGCGTGGAGCGGGCGGTGTCCTTCGACGTACCCGACGCGGGCCGGGATGCCCAGGTGGTCCACTCCCTGGCCAAGTGGAAGCGCATGGCCCTCCACCGCTACCAGTTCTCCGTGGGGGAGGGGCTGTACACCGACATGAACGCCATCCGCCGGGACGAGGAGCTGGACAACCTCCACTCCGTCTACGTGGACCAGTGGGACTGGGAGAAGGTCATCGCCCCCCGGGATCGGAATGTGGAGTACTTACAGTCGGTGGTGCGCACCATTGTGGGCGCCCTGGCCAACACCCAGGCCACCCTGCGCTCGGTGTATCCCCAGCTCACCACCCTGCCCCCGGTTGACCGGGAGGTCTCCTTTGTCACCGCCCAGGAGCTGGAGGATCAGTGGCCCGAGCTGTCCCCCAAGGAGCGGGAGGACGCCTGGGTAAAGGACCACCCCACCACCTTCCTGATGGGCATCGGCGGGGCGTTGAAGTCCGGCACGCCCCACGACGGCCGGGCCCCGGACTACGACGACTGGGCTCTGAACGGGGACATCCTGCTGTGGAACCCCCTGCTGAGCCGGTCCTTTGAGATCTCGTCCATGGGCATCCGGGTGTCCCCCGAGTCCCTGGACCGTCAGCTTTCCATCGCCGGGTGCGACCACCGGCGGGAGCTGTCCTTCCACAAGGCCCTGCTGGCGGGGGAGCTGCCCCTGACCATCGGCGGCGGCATCGGCCAGAGCCGGGTGTCCATGTACCTCTTGGGCAAGGCCCACATCGGGGAGGTGCAGGCGTCTATCTGGGACCCGCGGACCATTGAGGCGTGCCGGGAGGCGGGGGTCATTCTGCTGTAAATGTGGGCCTTGCCCCCGCCGCAGGTGCGGCGTGCGAGCATTTTGCCGCAGGCAAAATCTCGGCGCAAGGCGGGATTTATTCCCGCCGCGCAAGTCAAATCCCAAGGGGCCCCCATGGGCACGGCCCATGGGGAACAAGGCCCACATCGGGGAGGTGCAGGCGTCTATCTGGGACCCGCGGACCATTGAGGCGTGCCGGGAGGCGGGGGTCATTCTGCTGTGAAAGGGGGGAACAGTCATATGGACGAACGCAAGGGCAGCCTGAACGCCGGCAGCGCCGCCAAGGCGGGCATCAGCTTTGGCAGCGCCCTGGCCATGGTCATCAGCTACACCACCTGGCACTCGGTGGGGTGGGCCATCGTTCACGGCCTGATGAGCTGGGTATATGTGATCTATTTTGTGTTGAAATATTGACAAAAGGAGCCCCGCTCATCTGAGCGGGGCTCCTTTTCACGCCTCGTTGGTTTCCAGATGATAGCCCAGCCGCCGCACCGCCTCAATGCGCACGTTGGAGCCGATGCTGGCCAGCTTTTTCCGCAGAAAGCCCACGTACACCTCCACGTGGTTCTCCACGGCGTTGGAGTCGTACCCCCACACCCGGGCCAGGATGGCCTCCTTGGACAGGTTGCGGCCCCGGGCCTGCATCAGGCAGCGCATCACCTCAAACTCCCGGGCGGACAGCCGCACCCACTGCCCGCCGCAGGCCAGGGTAGAGCCGTCCAGGTCCAGCGACGTGTTGCCGAAGGAAAGCTGGTCCACCTGCCCGCCCTGGCGGCGGAGGAGGGCCCCCACGCAGGCCAGCAGCTCCCGGGTGTCGAAGGGCTTGGTGAGGTAGTAGTCCGCCCCGGCGTTCAGCCCCTCCACCCGGTCCTCCAGCTCGGACCGGGCGGTGAGCATCAAAATGGGGGTGGCGCACTTCTGGGCCCGGAGCTGCCGCGCGGCCTGCCAGCCGTTCAGCGCGGGAAGCATCACGTCAAGGATGATGAGGTCGTACACCCCCAGCAGGGCGTACTGCACCCCGGCCTCGCCGTCGTACACGGCGTCCGTCTGGTAGCCCCGGTCGGCGAGCAGGGCCTGGAGGGAGGCGGACAGGGGGCGGTCATCCTCTACGATGAGAATTTTCATGGCGCAGTTCCTTTCTGATGGGGGGAGTCCCGGCACAGGCAGGCGGCGGCCTGTGCCAGCAGGGCGGCCCCTCCCACCCGGTAGCCGCTGGCGGCGCAGGCCGCCCGGCCCGCCCCGTCGCACACCACCGCCAGGGGCGGGGTGTCCGCGCAGGAGAGGCGTCGGGCAAAGTCCTCCAGGTTGTAGGTCCAGTCGTCCAGCAGCACCCGGGCGGAGGGCCAGCCCCGGAGGGTGCGGGCCAGGGTGGGCTGGTCCAGCGCCTCCCGGCTCCGCACCAGGAACACCGGGTTCACCCCCAGCGCGTCCAGGGCGGCGCGCTGGCCCTCCAGCTCGCCCAGCAGGTGCTCGGTGGGCTCCGCCCCCTCCTCCGCCCACACCAGCAGGGAGGGCCGGCCATTGAGGCGGAAGAGGTCGTCTACAGTGGAGCCGTCCGGGGCGGCGGCGGGGGTGGGGGGCATGGAGTGGGCGCTCAGCGCCCGGGCCAGGTCGAAGGGCCGCAGGCGCAGCTCCGCCTGGGCCGGGGCGCCGGGGGAGACCTCCACCTCCCGCCGGGCGGCCAGCTGGTCCCCGTTGAGCAGGCGGGTGGAGGTGAGCAGCCGGTAGCGCCCGGCGGGCAGGGTGAGGGTGAGCCCGCCGTTTTGCCAGTCCCCGCCGGGCGGGGTCAGGAGCTGCCAGCCCGCCCCCGTCCATCGGGAGAGGGTCCAGTCCCGCCCGCAGACGGGGGGACCCCCGGGGCAGGTGAGGCGCAGCGTCCCCGTCTCCTCCGGGCGGAGGGGGTGGAAGGCCCCGTTCTGCCACAGCTCCGGCGCGCCGTCCAGCGGCCTGAGCCGGGCGGGGACGCCCAGGGTGCGCAGGGCGGCGACCAGCAGCAGGTCAAAGCTCTTCCTGCCGCAGCGGCCCGCCTCCAGCGCGGCCAGGGGGGGCAGCCACAGGGGAGCGTAGTCCTCCGCGTCCCCGCCGGCGGCCACCCGCCGCTCCAGCCATGGGACCAGGGCGTCAGGGGCCGTGAGCCCCCGGGGGAGCAGGTTTTGGAGCGCTCCCCGCCAGGGGGTGAGGGGCTCCAGGGCGACGCGGGGGCAGGCCAGATACCGCCAGTACACCGCTTCCGGCGTCCCGGCGGGGGGCGGGGGGAGGCGGCTCAGGTGGTCCTCCAGAACGGCGGCGGTCACGTCCCGCAGGTCCTTGTCCCACAGGGTGCGGACCAGGGACTCCCGGCGGGGGTCGCCGTCCCGGGAAAGGAAGGTGAAGAGCTCGTCAAAATTGCCCCTGGCCTTTTGCAGCAGGTCGCCGCAGCCGGGGAGCGCACCGGCCCGGGCGGGGTCGAACTGCGCCGCCAGCCGGGCTTGCCGCAGGGCGGCGCACCGGGCCAGGGCGTCCGCCCGCTGGGCCTTCTGCTCCGCCGTCAGCGGGGGGGCCCGGCCCTCCGCCGGGGCGGGGGCGCGGAAATCGAACTGGGTCCATTGGGCGTTTTCGCGGGGGGCGGAGGTCAGGTCCAGGGTGATGCCCTGGGGGCCGCAGTCCCCCTCCGCCCAGCGGCCGTCCAGCTCGGCCAGCACATGGATATCCCCCAGGCCCAGCGCGGCCCGGGCCCGGCCGTCCCTGCCGGCGGTGAGGGAGGCGATGGTGTGAAACCCCGCCTCGTTGAGCAGCTGGAGGTGGAAAACAGCCCCGGCGGCGGGCCGCCCGTCCAGCCGGGCTTGGAACACCCGCTCCTGGACGGGGGCGTACCGGGAGGTCTGATTGTACCAGGTCACCAGGCCGTCCCGGCCCAGGGGCTGGCCGTGGAGGGGGGAGTCCCCCGGGCCGAACAGCCGGCTGTGCACCAGCACCGCCCGGGAGGCGGCGGTGTTGAACCAGCCCCGGTCCAGCACCGGCTCAGGCTCACAGGCCCCCAGAAACCGCCAGGCGCCGCCGCACAGGGCCTCCACCCAGGCGTGGTTGTCGTCGCAGTGGGCCCAGCGGGGGGCGTACACCTGCCGGGCGGCGATGCCCACGCTGCGCAGGGCGGCCACCAGGAAAGCGGACTCCTCCCCGCACCGGCCGCTGCCGCAGCGGTACACCGTCAGCGGGGAGGCGGTGCGCTGGTCCTGGGCCTGATAGGAGGCGTGCTCACAGCACCAGCGGTTGACCTCCAGCACTCGCTCCTCCGAGGAGGGGAGGGGGGCTGCCCGGGGCCACAGCTGCGCGTGGAACAGCGCCCGGTGGGGGGACAGGTCCTCGTCGTTCACCCGGGGGAAGAGGACGTAGTGGGCGAAGAGCTCCCACTCCAGCTCCCCGCACCAGGGGGCGGCCTCCCGCAGGGCCAGGGCGTGGTCGGCAAAGTCCAGGAAGAGGGAGAAGGGGCAGCTCTCCAGGTCGCTGGCGGGCAGGTGGTCCCGGAGGAACTCCATGGCCCGCAGCCGCTGGCCGGTGAGCCCGGTCAGCTCCTCCGCCCAGCGGGCCTCACGGCGCATCGGCCAGCCCCCGGCACAGCTGATACAGGGTGGTCACCCCCGCCCCGGTGGCCCCGGGGACCTGGTACTCCCACCGGGGACGGTCCACCCAGGCGGTGCCCGCGATGTCCAGATGGACCCAAGGGGTAGTCCCAGCAAAGGCCCCGATGAACAGCCCCGCCGTGATGGCCCCGCAGCCGTCGCTGGACTGGTTGCACAGGTCGGCCACCGGGCTTTCGATCATCTGCTTATATTCAGGGAAGTCGGGGAGACGCCAGTACTGCTCTCCGGCGCGCTTGGCGGCGTTCATGAGGGCCAGGAACAGCCCCTCGTCGTTGGTCACCAGCCCCGCCGTGGTGAAGCCCAGCGCCGCCACGCAGGCCCCGGTGAGGGTGGCGATGTCCACCACTCGGGAGGCCCCCTCCTTTTGCAGGGCGTAGGTCACCGCGTCTGCCAGGATGAGCCGGCCCTCGGCGTCGGTGTTGTTCACCTGGATAGTTTTGCCGGACATGGAGCGGATCACGTCCCCGGGGAGGAAGCTGTCCCGGGACAGGCGGTTTTCCACCGCCGGGATGACGGCCGCCGCGTTTACCGGCACCCGGTTTTCCGCCAGGGCCAGCAGCGCGCCGCACACCGCCGCGCCCCCGGCCATATCCCCCCGGGTGCCTTTGAGGCCCGCGGCGGTTTTGAGGCAGTAGCCGCCGGTGTCGCAGCACACCCCCTTGCCCACCAGGGCGATGGGGGGCGTATCCTCCTTCCCGCCCCGCCAGCGCAGCACGATGAGCCGGGGCGGGTGGGCGGCGCTGTCCCCCACGGCGTGGAAGGCCCCCATGCCCAGGGCCCGGGTCTGGGTCTCATCCAGAATTTCCGCCTCCACGCCCAGCTTTCCGGCGGCCTCGGCCATCCGCTGGGCCATGTCCTGGGGGGTGAGCAGGTTGGCGGGGCAGTTCACCAGGTCCCGGGCGAAGTACACCCAGCGGGTCACCGCCTGGGCCTCCCGCAGGGCGGTCTCCGCCTCCGGCCCCTCCGCCCCGGCGAGGTAGAAGGCAAAGGGCTTGTCCGGCTCCTCCTTCCAGCTGGGCTGGCGGTAGCAGGCCAGCTCCGCCCCCTGGGCCAGGGCGGCGGGGCCCTCCGGGCCCAGGACCTTCACCACCGGGGCGGCGTCCAGCACGGCGGAGGCGGCCTCCAGCCCCCGGAGGGTCTTGACCGCCTTGGCGGCGGCCCGGCGGGCGGTCTCCGCCGTCGGCTCCCCGCCCAGATTGACAATCAGGACGCGGCCCTGGGCCCCCGTGTGCAGGGACAGGGCAGTGCCCTCCCCGCCGGTCTCCAATTCGATCCGCCACTGGGCGGATTCTCCCTGCCAAAGCTTGACCATGTATGTCTCCTCCTTGTCTATTGATGGCTTGATTTCCAGGATATCCCCACGCAGCGCAGCCCCTTGGACGCGGTGGCG
>CAJUEC010000018.1 GCA_910585155.1 uncultured Oscillospiraceae bacterium | reverse complement strand
ATTTGACAACGAACCATATCGCCAACATGGGCAAGGGGGAGCATATCTCCATGCCCACTCTTATCAAAATTTGCGAAACGCTGAACTGTGATATTTCCGATGTGATTGCGCTTGTGCCGGATGATGACCTATAAGAGAAAAAGAGCAACACGGTGAAAACAAGTTAGCTTATGTGCAAGTCGAGGGCATAAATTTTGAGAACTACACACTAATCACAAATTTCTATGGTATGCTACCCTTCGGAGGTGTCATTATGCAAAAGATTTTAGTTGTCGAGGATGACTTGGACATTCAAGAACTATTGAAGAATTTTCTGCAAGAGGTAGGATATGAGATCATTTTAGCCAGCGATGGTGTGGAAGCCCTTTCTGTATTTTCTGTCTCGCAATTTGACTTGGTGTTGCTTGATGTAATGCTCCCCAAAATTGATGGGTTTGCCGTTTGCGAATTTATAAGAAAACAGTCCCAGGTTCCTATCATCATGCTTACCGCATTGAGCGGAGAGGAAGAACAAATCCGGGGGCTGGATTTGCAAGTTGATGATTACATCACAAAACCCTTTTCTATGCCGATTTTAATTCGGAAGATTGCCGCCGTCCTACGGCGGAGCAGCGGGCCGCAAGAGGATGAACACAAAACGATTGCCTACCAAAATCTCATTTTGGATTGCGACAATTATACGGCCACCGTGGACGGAGCCGCTTATGAATTGACACAGCGAGAATTTGAAGTGCTGAAAGAACTGCTCACTAATCAAGGGCGTATTTTGACCCGGCAAAACCTTTTGGACAAACTGTGGCGGTATGACTTTTATGGGGACGAGCGTGTAGTTGATACGCACATCAAGAACTTGCGGAAGAAACTGGGCATTGAATTTATCCAGACAATCCGAGGGGTGGGATATAAAATTGACAAAGAAAATTAAAGGCAGTTTATTTGTAAAAGTATTTCTAATCACTACGGTTATGCTGCTGTGTATATCGTTGCTGGTGTTCGGAATGTTGGCATGGTTAATGCCGCAGACCTACTCCAACAAGCTGGACACAATTTTAGATGAACGAACACAGAACTTTATTTCTGAATTAGAACAAGTGCCTTTCTCAAATAGCGGCGGTTTGTTCGATCAGTTTATCGCGAATATGGAAATCAATTCTGTTCAGTTATATGACAGCAACGGCGATTTAGTGCCGCTACCCACAGTGGAATTTTACAATGAATGGGGCGTTAATATCGCACAATCGGAAACCAATAGCTTTGGTGAAACCGTTCCTGTTCTGTCAAACAATTATTACTTTTCATTCGCTGATAGCAATGACCGATATATGCTCATTGTCTATGGTGCAGCAGAACAGATTGCGGAACTACAACAATCCTTTATTCGTATTTTTCCGCTTATCCTGCTAATTGTTTTGGTGGCCGCTCTTGTCGTATCTTGGCTATATTCCCGTATGATTACAAAGCCCGTATTGGAAATCAGCCGTATATCCGAAAAAATGTCTGACTTGCAGTTGGATTGGACAGTTGATGAACAACGAACTGACGAATTGGGAACCCTGGGAAAAAGCCTGAACAGACTATCGCACAATCTTTCCATCGCTCTGTCCGATTTGCAAGACGCAAATAGGAAACTCGAAGCCGATATTGAACATGAAAAGGAAATGGAGCAGGCCCGTACCAATTTCTTTTCGGCGGTGTCCCATGAATTGAAAACACCCGTCACCATTATTAAAGGCCAGTTAGAGGGGATGCTGCTCGGTATTGGGGCATATAAAGATCGTGAAAAGTATTTGACAAGATCGCTTGAAATTGCAAACACCCTCGAAACAATGGTGCAGGAGATATTAACAATTTCTCGGCTGGAAACTGCGGGGACAGATTTCAAAAAAGACCATTTGGATTGTATTCAGATCATCAAATCCTATTTAAGCGAAACCGAAGATTTGATTGCGGGGAAAGATTTGCAAATACATCTCGATGTTCCACCATCCGCGCTCATAACTGGAAACAAAATGTTGATGGAAAAAGTGTTTACAAATCTGATAGGAAATGCAATCAAATATTCTCCACAGAGAGCCAGTATTTGCATCTCCGTCTATACAAAACATGGACAGATAGAATTTTCTGTTGAAAACACAGGCGCACATATTCCGGAGGATAGTATACCCAAACTATTTGATGCGTTTTATCGTGTGGAGCAATCCAGGAGCCGTAAAACCGGCGGAAGCGGGTTAGGGCTGTATATCGTGCAGGAGATACTACACCAGCACGGAAGTGAATGTACGGTCTGCAATACACAGGCCGGGGTGAAGTTTTCTTTCACAATTTAACAGGTACAGGAAAGCGGTGGGCAATTAGCCCGCCGCTTTTCAACTACACATAAATCACAAACTAATCCCAAATGTATCACAAAAAAGGATGGTATTCTTTAGATACACTCAAAGAAAGGATGGTGTTTCTTCAATGAACACAAAAAACCTGCTTGCGTTAGCCCTTGGAGGGGTGCTGCTTGTGGGATGCTTGGCTGGGTGCAGTACCGCAGCGGCATCCCAGGGCGATACCCTTTCCACAACCGGCACGACTTCCCCGCAATCCCCTAATGCGTCCGGCCCGTCCCTCTCTGCAACTGCTGAGGACGGCTGGGCAGACAGTGATGTTTCCTATGAGGAACAGTTTAAGCCGTATGAGCAGTTTGGCCTGACCTACGATGCCAGTAAAAACGAACTGACATACAATGGGAAAGCGGTACGGTGGTTTGAGGACTACTATACCACAGCGGACGGTTCCCAGGCTGGCAGAGACTTTTTCAACGAAAATGGCGTGGTTGATGTTTATGCTGTCCGTGATTTCAGCAGTATTATCCGGGCTGATGATGGCTCTTTTGACCCCAGCGGAAAACTGACTGGTGTGAAAGAGTTTTCGACAGCGGAATTTGCCGCCCGTGATGTTGAAGCAATCAAAAATCCTGGCCCCATTACTGCCATATCGGGCGATCCTCTTTCTGCGAAAGAATTGGAGGACATGGCAAAGGAATATCAGGCGTTTGGCGTTACCTATAACGTCAAAGAAAATCAGTGGTATTTCAATGGTGAAAAGGTTCGGTTTTTCCGGGATGTGCTGACCTCCAATGGTGAGGAGTTGACCAGCGGGAAATTCAAAGGGGCAATCCGCACTTTGGGGAGCGCAGACGGAACCATCGACATTTATACAGTCCGTGACTTTGCCCGCCCCGACACCTCCGGGAATGGAACGCTGACCGGCATTGAGAAATTCAGCCAAGCGGAGTTTAACGAACACACACAGTCAAGCAAAGAGGCACAGACCAGCTCCGGCGAGTGCGTTGTAATACAAGGGCTACATCATGATTGAGTACAAAGCCGTGCCCAGTGGACAAGAACTCAGCCGCCGCATCGCGCGGACTGCCTGGAGGCCGCCGCGCCCCGAAATTATGACCCTGCCGAGCGCCCCCAGGCCATCCGCAGGCTCAACGACATCTTGCAGGGCCGGTCCGCTCGGCCGGTGGATGAGCTGCTGGCGGAACTGGACAAGTGCGAGGACACCCGGCTCCCGGCGGTCTTGGAGGACATTCAGGCGTTCCTGCGGCAGAAGGAACTGTTGACAACGCCCTATGTCAAAAGCGCCAGCCAGAAGCCGTTCATATTCCAATATCGTTACGCCTTCGAGGAACGCAGGCTGAAGATCATCGACCAAAGACTGTATGACCGGGCGGTCAAGGAGGGTTTCCCGGCGGATTTTTTCGAGAGTCCTACTTTGACCATGTGATCTTTTATTGTCTGCCGGAGCATGTGAGCTTCTGTCGCTCGGAGCTGTGTGGCTGCAAATTTGCCGTGTGCCGCATCAAGGGTATCACCTTTAGATACAGCCGCATCTATGATACGGAGTTTTATTCGTGTATCCTGATTTGTGGAGATATGTATAAGGCCACCTTGGCCCATACCTATTTCTACGACTGTGAGCTATCCTATATGGTGTTTGAAAATGCCACGCTAAAGGACTGCAAAACCACCGACTGCACCATGGACAATGTAGACTACACTGGCTCCACCCTGGACGGCTGTACTTTTGACCGAATCACCGCCGGCACGGTCTGCCTGTATTGGACCACCATCACCCAGGGCGGGGCCACCGAGGAGGAGTGTCGCCAAAACCGGGAGGCTATCTATCGAGCCCTGGGGGTAAAGGAGACGGCCGCATGAGCACTCTAAATCGTGTCCGTCCCAAGGATTGGGCATGCTTCCGATGCCGCCAATGCGCCGACTGCTGCCGGGACTTGGAGGATCGGCTCATGCTGGAACCCCTGGATGCCTATGACCTGGCACGTTGTCTCCGAAAACAGGGGATGGCCGCTTCCACCCATGATGTTTGTGAGCGGTATGCCCACACTGATCTGCTGGAGGGCTGCCTGCCCATCTACCTGATGAACACCGTGGAGGATGACCACGCCTGTGCCTTTTTGAAGGATGGCCGCTGTTCCGTCTACGCGGGCAGACCACATATGTGCCGAATCTACCCGTTTTTCGCCTGCCCGGGAGAGCGAGGGAAAGCCTATGAGGTGTTCCAGTGTATGGACAGCCATGCCAGCCACTTTGCCGGCGGTAAGGTACTGGTAAAGGACTGGCTCTACGATAATTTTTCCAAGGAGCGCCGTGGGATCATGACTGCTGAGGCGGCTGTGCTGCCCAAGCTGAGCTGTCTGCTCCGAGGCGTCAATTTCAACGAGAACAAGGCCGGTCTGTTCCAGATCCTGCATTACCGCTACTATAACTATGACTTGGACGAACCCTTCCTGCCGCAGTATATGAACAACATGGCGGCGCTGGAGCAGTTCCTCCGGGCACAGTTGGGGGAGGCATAGCCATGTTCGCGCTGGAGAGAAAGACAAACCGCCGCTGGATACGGTACGCCGTCTGTAGGAAGCGCACCCTGCTGGATAGGGTGCGGGCGGGACAGCCACAGCCGGAAAACTGGCGAGTGGTAGCTGTAGTACGTTGTGATCAGGATTCATCGAAAAATTTCGCACGAATCGCTTGATTAAATCGCACGATTGACATATACTATAGGTGAAACCACCTGTGAGCGAAAGGAGTTCTGCTATATGTCTATCACCGCGACAGAGTTGAAAAAGAACCTAGGTAAATATCTGGCGTTGTCCAGTAAGGAGGACATCTACATCACCCGCAACGGCACGGTGGTGGCCAAGCTGTCCAACCCCTTTCAGGACCGGGTAGATATGGCCAAATCCCTGTTTGGCATCCTTCCCCCTGACATAACTGTGGAGCAGGCCCGCGAGGAAAGGCTGGATCAGATATGAGGGCGCTGATCGACACCTGTATCGTGATCGACGCGCTCCAGGCCCGGGAGCCCTTTGCAGAGGACGCCCAGCAAATATTCCTCGCTGTGGCAAACAAGCGCGTCATGGGCTTCCTCACCGCAAAATCTGCGGCGGATATCTACTACATCACCCACCGGCATACCCACAATGACCGTGAGACCCGGCGTGTGCTGAGCACCCTGTTCAACCTGTTCGAGCTGCTGGACACCGCCGGGATGGACTGCCGGCGGGCGATCTCGTCCGAGCTTACAGACTATGAGGACGCCATGATGGTGGAGACTGCCCTGCGCTGCGGCGTGGACTGTATCGTGACCCGGAACCTCAAAGACTATGAAAGATCCCCTGTCCAAGTTTACTCGCCGTCCGCATTTTTGGCACGGATCGAGGAGGGCACCGAAGAAGAATGACCGTTCCCGCAGACTGTGGGGACAAATCTCAAAGGACTGTCAGACTGTATTCATACAGTTTGGCAGTCCTTTTCATTTTAAGGGGCATACCAGTCCGATTTGAGGTCTACTCCAGTTCGGAAGGGTGAGATGCCCAACACGGCCGCTGCGTCACTGCCGCCGATGCCCTGGCGGCGAAACGCCAACCACTCTTCTCGGGAAAGCCCGTTGGTGGGGGTGAGTACGTTAGGCGGCCTTCTTTGTACTCTGTTCAAGGTGTTTCGCTCCCTTCCCGGGGATGGTCCCTCTGGGTTTGAGGGCTTGGAACTGCCTGCGCCCCGACTTCATGGAGCCCATACCGCGGCGTGCACGGCCTCCGGGCTTCCAAACTGCGTGATACTTCATGTTTTCGCTCCTTTCGTCTTTTGATATATCCTCAAAGCCTTTCGGCATTTGGGCAAAACAAAAAAGCGGGAATGACTGAACGACCGGCATTGCCGGCTCCGCCTCCCTCTTGTGGGTTGGCTTCAGTCGTTCCCGCTTTACGCGTCGGGGAGTGTTCCCCTGATGTTGAAAGAAAACAAGACCGTCAGCGAATGCCGCCGAAAATGGGCAGACTCCTCCCGCTGACGATCATGCAAAGCCCAGATACGCCTCCGTGTTTTACCCTGTGACTGCACAGGGCCGACGTACTGCAAATGTGTGCAATGCGAAACCTATCGCTCCCAGGCTGATAGTGCCCAGCCTGCCCTCCCGCAAAGGGGAAGAAACGCACATAGAATCAATTACAAAAGAATGATATCACAATATATTGTGGTTGTCAATTCGATATCCGTATATTTTGTGTTAAAAAATATTTTCAAATTTTTGCTTTTCGCAAAAAATGGATGTTCAGCTGATATTTATTTTATAGAAGCCCCCAAAGCTCTTGCACCTTGATAAATGGCGTGAGCCCATACCCTGTTCCGGCAGTCATACAGGAGCGACGGATAGTGTGCATCGGCACGCCCGCCGTGGAACCAGCGCACAGCGCTACCTGAAAATACACGGTCTAAATCGAGAGCGCAGGAAGTGGGCCGGTTACAGGGGTAACTCCATCTTATAAAAGTTATTTTCAGCTTAGAACTATCATAGAACGTAGGTGTGCACAGTACGGACTGCTGTTAATCATCGAATCAAGAGAGGAGGTGTGGAATGAAGCAAGATCGCCCGAAAGTGAAGTACACAGTTGTTGATCCCAATACACCATGCGAAGTACAAAAAGTGTTGAAAAGGATGATCGCTGAAAAGCTGTTTGCCATTAAGTCAAGAAATTGAATGTCAAACAGTAACTCCCTCCTATATCCTTTGTGCAAAGAAATATTTGATTTTCTTGCATCTTTTTGCTATTTGCTGTAGAATAAGCATGGATATAGGTTGGCTGATGAAAGGAGCAGCCAATGAGAATAGCAGCATATTGCCGCGTGTCAACTGATCGGGAGGAACAGAAGGACAGTTTAGTGCATCAGAAGGAGTTTTTCCTGGAGTACACGAAGAAAAACGGCTATGAATTGTTCCGGCTGTATGCCGATGAGGGAATCAGCGGGACGAGCCTCAAGAAGCGCGTTGAGTTCCAGCGGCTGATGCAGGACGCGCAGATGGGCCTCTTTGAGATGGTCGTGGTAAAGGATATCTCCCGCGTGGCCCGCAATACGGTGGATTTTCTGCAAAGCATCCGTGTACTGAAATCCATTGGAGTGAATGTGATCTTTCTCACCGCCAACATGACATCGTTGGGCGACAGCGAGTTCATCTTGACGATTTTCGGTGCCATGGCCCAGGAGGAGAGCGGAAACCTGTCTAAGCGGGTCAAGTGGGGAAAGAAGATCAACGCAAAGAAAGGCAGGGTGCCCCAACGGATCTTTGGCTATGACCGTATGGATAACTTCACCCTTCAAGTCAATCCTGTAGAGGCCGAAGTGGTTCGAACAATCTTCCGTCTGTACCTAAAGGAAGGCGCTGGCTGCCGGGGTATCAGTTTGGCCCTGAACGCGGATGGGGCCAAAACAAAATTCGGCTGTGAATGGAACCCTCGCGGTGTCAGGCGCGTGCTGACAAATCCGATCTACTGCGGCCACTATGTGAACAACAAGTACGAAATTGAGGACTTTCTGACCGGACATCAGATACGGCTTCCGGCGGAGCAGAACTTTCACCATGACCGGCCGGATTGGGCGATCATCACAATGGATGAGTTTCTGCGTGTGCAGATTCAGATGGAAGAACGGCGTACGAAGTACAAAACGTTTGATGGGCACAACACGGATTCGAGGTACAGTTCGAAACACCTGTTCAGCACATTGATCAAATGCGAGCATTGTGGGAAGTCTTTTTGCAGGAGAAAGTACACCTATGTCAATACCCGGGAATACTGGATCTGTTCGACTAACAGCCAGTATACTGCGGAGCAATGCGATAACCTCGTCAAAATCGAGGAAGCGGATCTGCTTGCTGAGATTCGAGACTATTTCAGTTCACTGATTCAGGATAAAGGCCGCTTCGTCCAAGGAATCCTGTCAGAGGTAAACAGACGCCGTTCCAGTGCACAGGACGAGATCAAAGTGGAGGACGTTGAAAAGAAGCGGAAACGTCTGTTGGCCAAGAAGTCACGCTACCAGGAAATGTACGCGAACGATGTCATGACGATGGCCGAACTGAAAGCTAAGACGGCGCAGATCACCAAGGAACTATCCGAACTGGATGACAGCTTGAAGCGCCTGCAGCGATCCGCTGCCGTTCAGAAAAATCACGAAAATTTGGTCAAATCGTACAAAATAGAGATCGAACGGTTTCTGGCGCTGGAAACGGCGACTAATCTTGATTTGCGTAAAATAATAGATCGTATTAGTGTAAATAAGGATGGAACAGTTCGAATTATCTTGAAAAAGTTAGAAGATTTGAATGCGAGCCAAAACCTTCCAAGTTGGTGTCAATGACAAACTCCGTAGACCCCATCATCCTGTCCATGCGCCTGGCCGACCCCTGCGAGCAGCCGGTGTGCCCCTGCGGCGACGGGGCGGAGGTGCCCGCGGGCATCGCCGGGTGCTTCCCCGGGGAGCTGAACATGGGCGGCGAGGGCCGGCGGGTGTACGTCACCCTGGGCCAGTTCTCCATCATCCGCCTGGAGCGGGACAGCCAGCTGCTCATCCCCGCCTACGACTACTGCATGCCCAGCAAGGAGTGCACCGCCGGCGGCGGCGTCCAGGAGGACCCCTGCGCCATCTTCCGCCAGGTGCAGTTCCCGGTGGAGGAGTTCTTCCCCCCCAACACCATCGCCCCGCCGGAGGGATGCCAGGACAACAAGAACTGCTGCCTGTAATGGGCGGGCGGCGCGGCGGCAGCCGCGCCGCTTTTTAAATTTTTGTGAAGTCTATTCTCATGGCGAGAAAAATGTGGTAAACTAAGAACCTGTATTCACAGCCGGCGTTTGAGGTTGTGAATACAGGTTCTAAAAACCTGTATTTCCAAAATAAAACCATTTTCCGGGAGGCCGCCAAGATGAACTGGAACGCCCTGTATGACCGCCTCCGGGCGGAAGCCCCCGGCCTGGAGCTGCGCCGGGACGAGCCCATGAGCCGCCACACCACCTTCCGGGTGGGGGGGGCGGTGCCCATCATGGCCCTGCCCAAAAACGAGGAGGAGGTACAGCGGGTTTTGTCCGTGGCCGCGATGGAATTCGGCATAAAGCCCTTTTTTATGGGAAAGGGTAGCAACCTGCTGGTGAGCGACGGGGGGGCGGACCTGCTGGTGATGAAGTCCTGCGACGGCCTCAGCCGCCTGGAGCTGCTGCCGGAGGGGGAGCGGCCCGGCCATCGGACCATTTTGGCCGGGAGCGGCGTATCCCTGGCCCGGCTGGCCAATTTCGCCCTGGAGTGCGGGCTGACGGGGCTGGAGTTCGCCCACGGCATCCCCGGCAGCGTGGGGGGCGGCGCGTACATGAACGCCGGGGCCTATGGAGGAGAGATGGGCCAGGTGATCTCCAGCGTGTCCTCTGTGAGCTGTCCCGACCAGGAATTGGTGCGGGAGCATGTGGACCCCGAATTCTCCTACCGCCACAGCCAGTTCCAGGGGGGAGACGACTTCATCCTGCGGGCCTGCTTCAGTTTGAAACCCGGCGACCCGGCGGAGATCAAGGCCAAAATGGACGACTTCGCCGCCCGCCGCCGGGAGAAGCAGCCGTTGGAATACCCCAGCGCCGGGTCCGCCTTCAAGCGGCCCGCCCCGGCGGACGGCCAGCCTGTCTACGCCGCCGCCCTCATCGACCGGTGCGGCCTGAAGGGCCTCACCGTGGGCGGGGCCCAGGTGTCGGAGAAGCACGCCGGCTTTGTGGTCAACCGGGGCGGGGCCACCTGCGGCGACATCGTGGAGCTGATGGCCCAGGTGCGGGAGCGGGTGCTCCGGGAGACGGGCGTCACCCTGGAGCCCGAGGTCCGCTATCTGGGAATGGAGGGAGAAGAATGGAATTTCTGATTGTATCCGGCCTGTCCGGGGCGGGCAAGTCCACCGTCATGTCCATTTTGGAGGACAGCGGCTTTTTCTGCGTGGACAACCTGCCCCCGGTGCTCATCCCAAAATTTGCCGAGGTGTGTCTGGCGGGCATGGGCTCCTACGAGCGGGCGGCCATGGTGTGCGACATCCGGGGCGGGGAGAACTTTGAGAGCCTCTTCCAGGCCATGGACGCCCTGCGGGCCATGGAGTTCCAGTACAAGGTGCTGTTTGTGGACGCGGACGACAGCGTCATCATCAAGCGGTACAAGGAGACCCGCCGCAGCCACCCCCTCATGGCGGAGCTGGGGGGCCTGACCCAGGCGGTGGAGCACGAGCGGGCGGTGATGGAGCCGGTGCGCCGGCGGGCGGACTGCGTCATCAACACCACCGCCCTGCCGGTGCAGAAGCTGCGGGGGCAGGTGCTGGACATGTTCGCCCCCTACCGCAAGAGCGTCGGGGAGATGAGCGTGACGGTGACCTCCTTCGGCTTCAAGTACGGCGTGCCCCTGGAGGCAGACCTGGTGTTTGACGTGCGTTTTCTGCCAAACCCCTTCTATGTGGAGGCGCTCAGGCCCCTCACCGGCCTGGACCAGGGGGTGGCGGACTACGTCTTTGCCAGCCCCACCGCCCAGGAGCTGCTGGAGCACCTGCGGGGGCTGATGGACTTTCTGCTCCCCCACTTTGTGGAGGAGGGAAAGAGCGCCCTGGTGGTCGCCGTGGGCTGCACCGGGGGGCGGCACCGCTCGGTGGCGGTGACCCACGCCATGGCGGAATACATTCAGTCCCTGGGCTACGCCGCGGGCGAGACCCACCGGGACATGACGAGGGCGTGAGCATGACGGCGGGAAAAGGACGCCGCGGCCCCGCCGTGGTGGCCCTGGGGGGCGGCCACGGCCTGTCCGCCATTCTGCGGGGGCTGAAGCTGTACACCGACAACCTCACCGCCATTGTCACCGTGGCCGACGACGGCGGCGGCTCCGGGGTGCTCCGGGAGGACCTGGGGATGCCCCCGCCCGGCGACATCCGCAGCTGCATGGAGGCGCTGGCGGACACCGAGTCGCTGATGCAGCGGCTGCTGGCCTACCGCTTCCCCGACGGGCGGCTGGCGGGGCAGGCCTTCGGCAACCTGCTGCTGGCGGCGCTGGACGGCATCTCCGATTCCTTTGACCAGGCGGTGGCCCGGATGAGCCAGGTGCTGGCCATCACCGGGCGCATCCTGCCGGTGACCAACGCCAACGTGCAGCTGGAGGCGGTCTTTGAAAACGGCTCCAGCGTGCGGGGGGAGTCCAAGATTTTCGCCGCCAAAAAGGAGCAGAACTGCCGCATTCACCACGTGCGCCTGCGGCCGGAGCGCCCCCCGGCCCTGCCCGCGGCGGTGGAGGCCATCCGCTCGGCGGAGGTGATTCTGCTGGGGCCGGGCAGCCTGTACACCAGCGTCATCCCCAATCTGCTGGTGGACGGCATCTCCGAGGCCATCGCGGACAGCCCGGCGCTGAAAATCTACGTGTGCAACATCATGACCCAGGACGGGGAGACGGAGGGCATGACCGCCCAGGACCACGTGGCCGCCCTGCTGGAGCACGGCGGGCCGGGGCTGGTGGACCTGTGCCTGTGCAATTCCGACCCGGTGGGCCGGGAGCTGCTGGAGCGCTACTCCGCCGAGGACGCGGAGCCCATGCGGGCCGACCGCCGGGAGCTGGAGCTGCTGGGGGCGGAGCTGGTGTACCGGCCGGTGCTGGACATGGACTGCGGCTACGCCCGCCACTCCGGGGGGAAGGTGGCCCGGGCGGTGGTGGAGCTGTACCAGCAGCGGGCGGACACCAAGATTTTTTGATTTGCAAAAGGAGTGAGACACCGTGGCCTTTTCCGCCGACGTAAAGCAGGAGCTGTGCCGCCCAGCGGTAAGCCGCAGGTGCTGCGCCCAGGCGGAGGCCTACGGTATCCTGCTGTTCTGCGGGGCCTTCCACCCCCGGCAGGCCCGGATTGTCACCGAGTGCGCCGCGCTGAAGGAGCGGCTGCCCCTGCTGTTCAAAAAGGCGTTCAAGCTGTCCTTTGACCAGCTCCCCCAGCCGGGGGAGGGCAAGGGGACCTTCCTGGTGGAGGACCCGGCCAAGCTCAAGGCCATCTTCCACGCCTTCGACCTGGAGTGGGACGGCGCGGTGTCCCTGCACATCAACCTGGCCCCGCTGGAGGAGGAGCACTGCCGCGCCGCCTTCCTCCGGGGGGCGTTTCTGGCGGGGGGCTCGGTCACCGACCCCATGAAAAGCTACCATTTGGAGCTGGCCACCTCCCACTACCACGTGGGCCGGGAGCTGCCCGCCCTGCTGCGGGAGGCGGGCTTTGAGCCCAAGGAGACCCAGCGCAAGGGGAACCGGGTGGTGTATTTCAAGCACTCCGACCACATCGAGGACTTTCTGACCTTTCTGGGGGCGCCGGTGTCCGCCATGGCGGTGATGAACGCCAAGCTGGAGCGGGACCTCCAGGGCCGGGTGAACCGGCAGGTGAACTGCGACAGCGCCAACCTGGACAAGACGGTGGCGGCGGCCCGGGAGCAGCTGGCGGCCATTGAGCGGCTGCGGGCGGCGGGGCGGCTGGAGACCTTGCCGGACAAGCTCCGGGAGGCGGCGGCGCTGCGGCTGGACCATCCTGAGCTGAATCTGGCCCAGCTGGGGGCGCTGTGCGCCCCGGCGGTGAGCAAATCGGCGCTGAACCACCGAATGCGCAAGCTGCTGGAGCTGGCGGAGGCTGCGGCCCGCGGAGGGTGACCGCCGGTTTGCCTCAACCGTACGCGGCGCCAAACGGCGCCTACCTTCTGCACAAGCGGAAGGTAGGCCGCCGGAGGCCATCCCCCTGCGGGGAAAAATAAAAAGAAAGCCGGGGTGGCAGGTATGCCATTTACACATCTGCATCTCCACACCGAATACTCCCTTCTGGACGGTGCCTGCCGCATCGAGCAGCTGGTCCGGCGGGTGAAGGAGCTGGGCCAGACCGCCGTGGCCATCACTGACCACGGGGTGATGTACGGCGTCATCGACTTCTACCGGGCCTGCAAGGCCGCCGGGGTGAAGCCCGTCATCGGCTGCGAGGTCTACGTGGCCCCCCGCACCCGGTTCGACCGGGTCCACGAGCTGGACGCCTCCGCCCGGCACCTGGTGCTGCTGTGCCGGAACGAGGAGGGCTACCGCAACCTGAGCTACATGGTGTCCATGGCCTTCACCGAGGGCTTCTACATCAAGCCCCGGATCGACCTGGACCTGCTGCGGGAGCACAGTAAGGGGCTCATCGCCCTGTCCGCCTGTCTGGCGGGGGAGATCCCCCGCCGCCTGAGAAACGGCGACTACGAAGGCGCGAAGGCCCACGCCCTGGAGATGCGGGAGCTGTTCGGGGAGGACGGGTACTACCTGGAGATCCAGGACCACCATATCCCCGAACAGCAGGCGGTGGTCGCGGGCATCCTGCGGCTGAGCCGGGAGACCGGCATTCCCCTGGCGGCCACCAACGACTGCCACTACCTCACCCGGGAGGACGCCGCCATGCAGGACGTGCTCATGTGCGTTCAGATGGGCAAGCTGGTGGAGGACCAGGACCGGATGCGGTTCGAGACGGACGAGTTCTTTGTGAAGAGCGAGGAGGAGATGCGCGCCCTCTTCCCCAACTGCCCCGAGGCCATCGACAACACCCAGAAGATCGTGGATTTGTGCAATGTGGACTTCCAGTTCGGCACCTACCACCTGCCGGAGTTCAAGCTCCCGGAGGGGGAGACGGACGGGGACGCCTACTTTGAAAAGCTGTGCTGGCAGGGCTTTGCCCGGCGCTACCCCCAGGGGGGGGAGGAGCTGGAGGCCCGCCTGCGCATGGAGATGGGGGTCATCCGGCAGATGGGGTTCGTGGACTACTTCCTCATCGTGTCCGACTTCATCGGCTACGCCAAGGAGCACGGCATCCCGGTGGGGCCGGGCCGGGGCTCCGGGGCGGGGTCCATGGTGGCCTACTGCCTGCGGATCACCGACGTGGACCCCATCAGGTACGGCCTGATCTTTGAGCGCTTTCTGAACCCGGAGCGGGTGACCATGCCCGATATCGACATCGACTTCTGCATCCGCCGGCGGCAGGAGGTCATCGACTACGTGGCCCGGAAGTACGGGGAGGACCACGTGGTGCAGATCGTCACCTTCGGCACCATGAAGGCCAAGGCCGCCATCCGGGACGTGGGGAGGGTGCTGAACCTCCCCTACGCCGAGGTGGACAACATCGCCAAGCAGGTGCCCTTCGACCCGAAGATGACCCTGGACAAGGCGCTGGTGCTGTCCAAGGGGCTCAGCGACCTGTACAACGGGGACGAGCGGGTGAAGGAGCTGGTGGACATGGCCCGGAAGCTGGAGGGGATGCCCCGCAACGCCTCCACCCACGCCGCCGGCGTGGTGATCACCAAGCGGCCGGTGTACGAGTACGTCCCCCTGGCCACCAACGACGGCCAGCCGGTGACCCAGTACACCATGACCACCATTGAGGAGCTGGGCCTGCTGAAGATGGACTTCCTGGGCCTGCGCAACCTCACCGTGCTGGACGACGCGGTAAAGATGGTCCGGCAGGAGCTCCCCGGCTTCCAGCTGGAGGATATCCCCGACGACGACATGGCGGTGTACCAGATGCTGTCCGAGGGCAAGACCTCCGGGGTGTTCCAGATGGAGTCGGCGGGGATGACCGGGGTGGGGGTGGGCCTCAAGCCCAAGAGCATTGAGGACATCTGCGCCATCATCGCCCTGTACCGCCCCGGCCCCATGGACTCCATCCCCAAATTCCTGGCCTGCGCCCAGGACCCCTCCAAGGTGACCTACAAGCATCCCCTGCTGGAGCCCATCCTGGCCAACACCTACGGCTGCATCGTCTACCAGGAGCAGGTGATCGAGATCTTCCGCAAGCTGGCGGGCTACTCCCTGGGTCAGGCGGACATGGTGCGCCGGGCCATGAGCAAGAAAAAGGAGAAGGACGTGCAGCGGGAGCGGGGAACCTTCATCCACGGCGACCCGGACCGGGGCATCCCCGGCTGCCAGGCCAACGGCATCCCCGAGGCGGTGGCCCAGTCCATCTACGACGAGATCAACGACTTCGCCCACTACGCCTTCAACAAGTCCCACTCCCTGGCCTACGCCATTGTGGCCTACCAGACCGCCTGGTTCAAGTGCCGCCACCCCAGGCAGTACATGGCCGCCCTGCTCACCTCGGTGCTGGACTCCCAGGACAAGGTGGCGGAGTATATCGCCGAGTGCCGGGACAACGGCATCGCCCTGCTCCCCCCGGACATCAACGAGTCGGGGACGGCCTTCACCGTGTCGGGGCCCAACATCCGCTTTGGGCTGGCGGCGCTGAAGGGGGTGGGGATGGGCTTCACCGCGGCGGTGCTGGCGGAGCGGGAGAAGGGGGGGCCCTTCGCCTCCTTCCCGGAGTTCTGCGCCCGGATGTATGACGCGGACCTGAACAAGCGGGTGCTGGACAGCCTGATCCGCGCCGGCTGCTTTGACAGCCTGGGCTGCCGCCGCTCCCAGCTGATGCGGGTGCACGAGCAGGTGGTGGACGCCATCGCCCGGGACCGGAAGAAGAACCTGGAGGGCCAGTTCGACCTGTTCGGCGGGGGCGGGGACAGCCTCTCCGTGCCCGCGGTGCACCTGCCCGACATCCCCGAGTTCTCCCCCGGGGAGCTGATGGCCATGGAGAAGGAGACCACAGGGCTGTACCTGTCCGGCCACCCCATGGACGAGTACCGCAAACAGGCCCAGAAGTACGGGGCGGTGCCCATCGCGGCGGTGATGGGGGCGCGGGAGGAGGAAAACGGGCCCTCCCCCTACGGCGACGGGGCCCGGGTGACCCTGGCGGGGGTGGTGGCCTCGGTGCGCACCAAGACCACCAAGAACAACTCCCTCATGGCCTATGTGATGCTGGAGGACGCCACGGGGTCCATGGAGCTGCTGGTCTTCTCCCGGACGCTGACGGAGAGCGGGGCCTACCTGAAGGCGGGCCGCCCGGTGGCGGTGTCCGGCCGGGTGTCCGTCCGGGACGAGAAGGCCCCCCAGCTTATGGCGGACCGGGTGGTCCCCCTGTCCGGCCGGGAGCCGGCGGAGGCCGCGGCGGAGCAGGGGGAGCAGGTGCTGTGGATCAAGCTGCCGGACGGGGGGGCGTCCCTGGCCTGGCTGGGCAGGCTGATGAACATGTTTCCCGGGGAGTCCGCCGCCATCGTCTACCTGGCGGACGTGAAGAAGAAGCGCCAGACCCGGTGCCTGCTCCATGAGGCCCTGCTGTGCGAGCTGCGGGAGACCCTGGGGGAGGAGAACGTGGTGCTGAAGACAAAGTAGAGACAGCGGGGGCGGCGGGGCACAGCCCGCCGCCCCCAGGCTCCAAGGAGAGGCAATGAAAAAGAGACGAGTTCAAAGCAGGATCGGCAAGCTGCTGTTCCACCGCATGGGCATTGTGGCGGTGCTCATCATCGCCCAGATTATCCTGTACGCCGCGGGGCTGGTGGTGCTGCGGGACAGCGCGTATTACAACGGGGTGGAGTGGCTGTTCCTGGTGCTGTCGGTGCTGTCCGCGGCCTGGATTGTGGGGGACAAGAGCAATCCGGGCTACAAGATCGGCTGGATCATCATCGTGCTGGGGCTGATGCCCTTTGGCTCCCTGGCCTATCTGCTGCTGGGGGGCAACCACCTGTCCGCCTTCAACCAGCGCCGCCTGCGCTCCATGGAGCGGAAGATCCGCAAGAACCTGGGGGACGAGTGCGGCCGGTCCGCCTCCCTGGGGGAGCTGGCGGGGGAGGACGCGGGGCGCATGGCCCGCTACCTGGAGCAGACCACCCACTGCCCGGTGTACGGCAACACCCGCACCAAGTACTACCCCCTGGGGGACAACTGCTATGACGACATCCTCTCCGCCCTGCGGGGGGCCCAGCGGTATATCTTCATCGAGTACTTCATCATCGAGGAGGGCAAGCTGTGGAACTCCATCCTGGACATACTGCGGGAGAAGGCGGAGCAGGGGCTGGAGGTCCGGGTGATCTATGACGACATCGGCTCCATGTCCACCCTGCCCGGGGACTACCCCGCCCGGCTGGAGGCGCTGGGGGTGCGCTGCCGGGTGTTCAACCGCTTTGTGCCGGTGGTGTCCCTGCGGCAGAACAACCGGGACCACCGAAAGTATATGATTATAGACGGCCGGGTGGCCTTCACCGGGGGCATCAACATGGCGGACGAGTATATCAACGTCAAGCCCCGCTTCGGCCACTGGAAGGACTCCGCCATCCGGCTGGAGGGGGACGCGGTGTGGTCCATGACGGTGTCCTTCCTGTCCATGTGGGACTTCACCAACAGTGAGGAGGAGCACTTCACCCCCTTCCGCCCCCAGCCCGCCCGGGGGGGCGCGGCGGGCTACGTCCAGCCCTACCACGACTGCCCCTGGGACAACGAGCCGGTGGGCCAGTCGGTGTACCTCAACCTGATCTACCGGGCCAAGCGGTACGTGTATATCACCACCCCCTACCTGGTCATCGACTACTCGCTGACCATGGCCCTCACCAACGCCGCCAAATCCGGGGTGGACGTGCGGATCATCACTCCCCACATCCCGGACAAAAAGACGGTGTTTGAGCTCACCCGCTCCTATTACCAGGAGCTGCTGGAGGCGGGGGTGCAGATCTTCGAGTATGAGCCGGGGTTCATCCACTCCAAAAACTTTGTGGTGGATGACCGCTTTGCCACCGTGGGCACGGTGAACCTGGACTACCGCAGCATGTTCCTCCACTTCGAGAACGGCGTGCTGCTCTACGATACCCCGTCGGTGGCCGACATCCGGGAGGATTTCCTGGACACCCAGCTCAAGAGCCTGATGGTCACCCTGGAGGACTGCCGGTCCATCTCCCTGCCCCACCGGCTGCTGCGGGACCTGCTGCGGCTGTTCGCGCCGCTGCTGTGAAACAAAACGCGGGCGGAGCCTGAAGGGCTCCGCCCGCGCTTGCTTGTTATGGAGATGGGCCGGGTTACACGTCCCACGTGAGGGGGCCGCCCTCCTTGTCCACTAGGGGGCACAGGCCCCCGGCGTAGCCCGACTGGGTAAACAGGTACTGCACCCCGGTGACGGAATCCATCAGCACCATGATCTGGGGGCTGGAAAGGCCGTTGCCCTCCTTGTGAATGACCTGGAAGCGGTCGTTTTTCGCCATGATGATCCTTCCTCTCAAATAATTTTGTAAACAATATTATACAGCATATTATATTCTGTGTCAATACGCCGCTGCCCATCTTTAGGAATTCTTCACCTTTAGCCGGATGCTGGCGAAGGTCAGCAGGGACATGGCGGTCAGCATAACCGCGCCGTTGGCCCGCACCGCCCAGCCGGGCAGGGTGAAAAAAATCCGCCCCGCCGTCCACAGCAGGATGGACAAATCCAGGATCACAAAGCTTACAATCTGTATTTTTTCATATGATATTCTCCTCTGGAATCAGTCTTGCCAGGTCGGCGGGGAGGGGCGCGGCGAGGCGGAGCCGCTCCCCGGTGATGGGGTGGTCCAGCTCCAGCCCCGCGGAGTGGAGGGCGGGGCGGGCAATCAGCCCCCGGTTTTCGGTTCCATACAGGAAATCCCCGGTGAGGGGACAGCCGATGTGGGCCATGTGCACCCGGATCTGGTGGGTGCGGCCCGTCTCCAGCTCCAGCTCCACCAGGGACCGGGGCCCCAGGGCGCGGACCACCCGGTAATGGGTGCGGGCGGGCCTGCCGCCGGGCCGCACCGACCGGGCCATGAGGGAGCCGTCCACCGGGCCGATGGGGGCGTCGATGACGCCGGCGGGGGCGGGGGGCGCGCCGTCGCACACCGCCAGGTACACCCGCCGGAAGCCCCCGGTGTGGAGCTGTTTTTTCAGCTTCTCCTGGGCGTGGGGGTGCTTGGCGATAACCAGCAGCCCGGAGGTGCCCCGGTCCAGCCGGTGGACGGGGTGGAAGTCCGACTCCTCCCCGGACCTTTTGTAATAATCCATCAAAAAATTACCTATTGTATCGCCGAAGTGGCCGTGGCCCGGGTGGACCGGCACCCCGGGGGCCTTGTTGAGCACGATGAGGTCCGGGTCCTCGTACACGATGTCCAGGGGCCCGGGGGCGGGGACCACCCCGGAGGCGGGGGCGGGGAGGGTCAGCCGCACGGAGAGGGTCTGCCCCTCCGACCCCCGGACCCGGACGTTCACCCGCGCCCCGTCCAGGGTGATGCCGTCCTCCAGCCACTTCACCCGCCGCAGCACCGTGCCCGACAGCCCCAGGGTGCGGCGCAGGAGGGTGTTGACCTCCAGCCCCGCCAGCTCTGGGGTGATTTTCAGGGTGAGGTACCGGGCGCTCACAGCGTTTTGGACAGGCAGAGGTTGGCGATGAGCCAGACCAGGGCGTACACCGCCACCACCCCCAGCACCGCCAGGGCGGCCTCCATGCTCACCGCCACCAGCACGAACATGGAGGCGGCGGAGGCGAAGAAGGTGAATATGCCGGCGAACTGGAAGGACTGGTTGACGATGGCCCTCTCCCGTTCGTCCTGCTCCTTGATTTTGGCCTTTTTCCGGGCCGACGGGTTGGCCAGCAGGTAGGTGGACCGCACCAGCAGGATCACCGCCCCGAGGGAAATGCCGCTGGCCCCGCCCAGGTAGAAGCCCCGGGCGAATTCGGGGAAGGTCTCGCTGTCGTGGATGAGCAGCAGATAGCACAGCTCGCCGATGATGCCCACCGCCAGCAGGCCGAAGGCCAGCAGGCGCCGCCGCCGCAGGCAGCGGTCGTAGTCCGATGTGTCAAACATTCGCATCAGCATGGTGGTTCCTCCTCAAACAGAAAAATTTCCTCAATGGTGGTTTCAAAATATTTGGCGATTTTGTGGGCCAGCAGAAGGGAGGCGTTGTACCGCCCGCTCTCCAGCGAAATGATGGTCTGCCGGGTGACGGCCACCGCCTCGGCCAGCTCCGCCTGGGAAATGCGCCGGGCCTTGCGCAGCGCGGCGATGCGGTTTTCCATGTCATCCCTCCTCGTGGCGCAAACGCGCTGTTCCATGGGTATTCCTCCTCAGTGAGGTTTGATGTAAAGTTCGCTTTACGTGTTTAGTATAGCACGCTTGACATTTTGTGTCAAGCGTGTTTTATATTTTCGGCAAAAAAACTTCCCCGGGCTTTCACCCGGGGAAGCTTCATAAAAGCCTCGCAGAGCTTCGCCGCCCTTTTCGGCGAATTCACTCCGCGGAGATCATATAGTAGTACACGGGCTGTCCGCCGGACAGCAGGGTGATCTCGGCGTTGGGGCACTGCTTCTGGAAGATGGCCAGGGCCTCCCCGGCCTGATTCTCGGTGACGTCCTCGCCGTAGAAGATGCTGATGAACTCGGCGTTCTGCTGGGTGTCCGCCTGGGCCAGCCGCTCCAAAAGGCTGCCGATGGCCCGGTCGGTGCCGAACAGCTGGCCCTCCGCCAGGGCCATGTAGTCGCCCTCGTGGATCTCGAAGCCGTCGAAGTCGGAGTCCCGGGCGGCGTAGGTGATCTCGGAGGTGCGCACGTTGTTCCGGGCCTCCTCCATGGCGGCGGCGTTGGTCTGGGTGTCCGCCTCCGGGTCCAGCACCAGCATGGCGGAGATGCCCTGGGGCACGGTGCGGGTGGGCACCACCACCACCTCCTTGCCCTCCACCAGGCCCACGCACTGCTGGGCGGCCATGATGATGTTTTTGTTGTTGGGCAGCACGAACACCACCTCGGCGGGGGTGCGGGCGATCTCCCGCAGAATGTCCTCGGTGGAGGGGTTCATGGTCTGGCCGCCGGAGATGACGCCGTCCACGCCCAAATCCCGGAACACGCTGGCCATGCCCTCGCCCGCGCTCACCGCCACCACGCCGAATTTCTTTTCCGGCGCGGCCACGGCGTCCCCGGCCTCCTGGGCCTCCAGCTCCGCCTCCACCTGGTCCAGGTCGTCGGTGGACTGGGCCTGCCTGCCCGCGGCCAGCTCCTGGGCCTGGGTGCGCATATTCTCGATCTTGGCCAGCTCCAGGGTGCCGTACTTCTGGGCCTCGGACAGGGCGGCGCCGGGGGTGTCGGTGTGGACGTGGACCTTGAAGGCCTCGTCGTCCTCGCCGATGACCAGGCTGTCGCCGATGCTGTTCAGGTAGGCGCGGAAGGGCTCGATGGACCTGCCGGGGGTCTTGCGCACGATGAACACCGTGTCGAAGGTGAAGGTGATGTCCTCCTCGCTGAGGGCGGCGAAGTCGGCGGACTCCTTCACGTTCAGGGCGTCGTCAGTCTCGGCGGGGAGGGGGAGGCCCCGCAGCTCGTCCAGCATGCCCTGGAGGATGATGAGAAAGCCCTTGCCCCCCGCGTCCACCACCCCGGCCTTCTTCAGCACCGGGTTCTGGTTGACGGTGTCGGCCAGGGCGGTCTGCCCCTCGGCAATGGCCTCCTCCAGCACCGTCTCCACGCTGTTGTGCTCCTGGGCGGCCTGGGAGGCCCGGGCGGCGGCCAGCCGGGACACGGTGAGTATGGTGCCCTCGGCGGGCTTCATCACCGCCTTGTAGGCGGCGGACACCCCCTCGTTCAGGGCGGCGGCCAGGATGACGCCGTCGGCGGTCTCGTGCTCCTTCAGCGCCTTGGAGACGCCCCGGAACAGCAGGGACAGGATCACCCCGGAGTTGCCCCGGGCCCCCCGCAGCAGGGCGGAGGCGTTGATGGCGGCGGCCTGGCCGATGGCCTGGGCGGGCTTTTTCCGGGCCTCGGCGGCGGCGGTGCCGATGGTGAGGGACATGTTGGTGCCGGTGTCCCCGTCGGGGACGGGGAACACGTTCAGATCGTTGATGGCCTGCTTCTGGGCGTTGATGGAGGCGGAGCCGTGGATCACCATGCGCTGGAACAGCGCGCCGTCAATGATATCTACCATATTCGGAAAATCCTCTCTTTCTGGGCCGGCTTCAACCGATCACCATGGAATCCACGCAGACGTTGACGCTGCGCACCTCCACCCCGGTGAGGCGGTGGACATTGTACTTCACTTCGCTCTGGATGGACTGCCCCACCGCCACCAGGTTCACCCCGTTGTCCACGATGATGTGCAGGTCGATGGAGATGGACTGGTCGTCGTTGTAGACGATTTTCACGCCCTTGGACATGGATTCCCGCCGGAGGAGGTGGACCAGTCCGTCAGTACGGGAGCGGAACGCCATCCCCTTCACCCCGTAGCAGCTGGTGGCCACCGCGCCGGTGAGGTTGGAGTACACGTCGCTGGTCAGCCGGACGACGCCCTTTTCGGTTTGTATTTTCATGGGAACCTTCCTTTCTTCACATGCAAGAGGGTTGCCTTTGCTTTCATCCAATTCCTTATTGTATTCTATTTTGGCGGAAAATACAAGCCCGTTTTGCCGCCAAAAAATTTTGGGGGAAAAGTGGGCTTTTGTGCCTTCTGAACAGGGCTTTGGGACAGAAAACCGCCCCGGACAGGCGTCCGGGGCGGTGTGGCGGTCAGGGGAAGGAGTCCAGAACGGCGCGGAGGCGGGAGTGGGCGCTGTCGGCGGTGGATACGGTGGCAAAGGTGGTGACGTTGTATAGGATGCCGTCCCGCATGAAAAAGCCCTCGCAGTTGGCGTGGGGGTGCTGGTCCGTCCCGGTGTATTGGATGATCTCCGCCGTGGAGCCGTTGGCCATGGGGTAGCTCTCCAGCAGGGTGAAGGCGCCTTCGGTGTTGCGCAGCTGGGCTGAGGCGCTGTCCCGCTGCCAGTTCTCCGTGCGGATCTGAACCTCAATGGAGCTGAGGACCACGTCGGTGGTGTGGGTGCTCCAGATGTCCACGCCCCACAGGCGGTCCAGCCCGGTGTGGAACAGGTAGACGATGAAGGGGGAATCCCAGTCCTGGGGCCAGACGCAGGGGATGTCCCGGCCCAGGAAGGCCTGCACCTCCTCCCAGGTGTCGAAATCCAGCATGACCACAGCCAAGCCGTCCCGGCCCTCGCTGGCGGCGTTGAGGGCGGGGCTGAAGGCGCTGAGGGGATATTTTGTCATGGAGCCGCCGGTGACGGAATAGCCGGGGTCGGTCTGGGAGGAGAAAATCTGGACGGACAGGCGCTCCACCAGCGCGGCCACCGCCTCCGGGTTGGCGGCGGCAAAGGCCGTCCCCAGCAGGGCCAGGCACAGGCAGGCGGCGATGAGCCCCCCCCGCAGCCCGCCGGGCAGGGGGCGCCTGGCGGGGGCGGAGACATCGGCCTGTTCAATCAAATCCGGCTCCATGGCGCTCATGAGGTTCAAAACGTCCTCTTTTTTCACAAAAAGCCCTCCTTTTTCAGAAATTCGCGCAGCCTGTTCCGGGTGCGGAACAGGGCGCTCTTGGTTTTGCTCACGCTCCAGCCCAGGCGGCGGGCGGTGTCCTCCACCGTGTCCGCGTACCAGTAGCGGCGCAGAAACGCCGCGCGGACGTCCTTGGGCTGGGCGCGGAGGAAGCGCTCCACCGCCCCGGCCAAGGCCCGGAACTCGGACTGGCCCGGGGGGTCGGAGCCGGGGGGCAGGCAGGCGGCCAGCTCCAGGGCGGCCTCGTCCACCGTGGGCGGGCGGCGGCGGTTCTCCCGGCCCATGGCCAGGGCCCGGTTGCGGACGATGGCGGCCAGCCAGCCCTTGAAGTGGGCGGGCCGGGCCGGGGGGATGGCCCGCCACACCGACAGCCACACGTCGTTGAGGCACTCGTCCACGTCCCGGGGGTCGGACAGCAGCCCGGCGGCGATGGCGCGGCAGTAGGGGCCGTACCGGCCGGTGAGGGCGGGGACGGCGTCCTCCGAGCGGACGAGGAACCGCTCCACCAGCTCCTGATCGCTCATGGCGTTCGCCTCCTTTGGGATGGGGGTTGAAAACCGGTTTCTGTCTATATAGAGTGTCCGTTTTGGTCTGGGGTTGCAGAATTTTGAAAAAATTTCCCGCCCTGGGGCGGGGGAGCAGGAAAAAAGTACGGCCCGAACGGCGCGCCCCGGAGGCGCGGCCCGCGGGCCGTATCCGTAGAGCATATCCCAAAATTATCAGCACACGGCTTGCTTGCAGGTTTTCCGCTGTGCGGCGTTAATTTTCCTTGAAATACACAAAGTATTTCTGCGTCAAATTGCCTTGCACAGCAAAAAACCTGTTGCGCAATCCGCGCACTTCTAATTTCGGGATAAGCTCTTAGAACCTGTATTCACAGCCTCAAACGCCGTGTGGACGGGCGGCGCGGAAGCCCCGGGGGCGCTGGGTGCGCCGCCCAGGCGCTTTTGTGAGATCCGCCGGCGAAACGAGATGGAGAAGGGCAGGCCCCTGTGGGCCGGTCAGAGAGGGGGCGGGGACGACGCGCAATAGCCGGAAGGGGATGGCGCATGGCGCAATAGGCGGCCCCGGGGTACATAGGGGCCGGGGCCCCTATGCGCGCTCTTTGCCTACTTTCTCTCGCGGGAGAGAAAGTAGGCCCTCGGAGAGCGCCTCCACGGCAGGGCCGCCCGCGGCGGCTCAGCACGGCGGCTGGGCTTTTGCCCTGGCTGCGCTCCATCCGCGCTGCTCGCGGCGGCTCAGCGCATAAGGGAGCACACCAGCTCGGTGTACGCCGCCGGGTCCTCGATGGGCAGGCCGGCGATGAGCAGCGCCTGGTGGTAGAGCACCTGGACGTACTTGGCCGCCCGGTCCCGGTCCTCCCCCTCCAGGGCGGCCCTCAGCGCCCCGAAGGCGGCGGAGGCCGGGTTGAGCTCCAGCACCCGCTCCGCCTTCATGGCCCCCATGGGGGAGGCCCCCTCCAGCCTGGAGAAGTACTTTTCCATCTCCAGCGACATGGGGCCGTCCGCCGTCATGCACACCGGGGCGGTCTTCAAAATCCTGGACACCCGGGCCTCCTTGATCTTGTCCCCCAGGGTCTCCTTCACAAAGTCCAGCACGTCCTTGGCCTCCTGGGCCTGCTTCTCCTGCTCCGCCTTCTCCTCGTCGGTCTCGGGCAGGGCGTCCGGGTCGGACACCGGCTTGAGCTTCTTGCCCGACACCTCCTGGAGGGCCTGCATGACGAACTCGTCCACCTCCTCGGTGAGGTAGAGAATCTCCCAGCCCTTGTCGGCGATGCGCTCCACCTGGGGCAGGCGGGCGGCCTGCTCCTTGGAGTCGGCGCTGACGTAGTAGATGAACTCCTGCCCCTCGCCCATCCGCTCCGCGTACTCGGCCAGGGAGGCCAGTCCGCCCTCCCTGGAGGTGGTGAACAGCAGCAGGTCCTGCAAGAGCTCCTTCTTGGCGCCGTAGCCCTCGGTGACGCTGTACTTCAGCTGGCGGCCGAAGGCGGCCCAGAACTTCTCATACTTCTCCCGGTCGTCCTTCATCAGCTTGACCAGCTCGTTCTTGATCTTCTTCTCCAGGGCGGCGGCAATGATCTTCAGCTGGCGGTCGTGCTGGAGCACCTCCCGGGAGATGTTCAGCGAGAAGTCGGGGGAGTCCACCACGCCGCGGACAAAGCGGAAGCAGTCGGGGAGCAGGTCGGCGCACTTGTCCATGATGAGCACCCCGGAGGAGTAGAGCTGGAGGCCCTTCTCATACTCCCGGGTGTAGAAGTCGTAGGGGGTGTTGGAGGGGACGAAGAGCAGGGCCTTGAAGGTCACCGTGCCCTCGGAGGAGGTGGTCACCGTGGCCAGGGGGGCCTGCCAGTCGGCGAATTTTTCCTGGTAGAAGCGGTCATACTCCTCCTGGTCCACCTTGGAGCGGGGCCGCTGCCACAGGGGGACCATGGAGTTGATGGTCTTCTCCTCCACCACCGTCTCCCACTCCGGCTTGTAGTCCTCCCCGGCGTCCTCCGGCCTCTCCTTCTGGCGGTAGTCCTCCACCTCCATGCGGATGGGGTGGCGGATGTAGTCGGAGTACTTCTTGATCAGGGACTGGAGGCGGCCGGTCTCCAGGTACTCGCCGTACTTCTCGTCCTCGGTGTCCTCCTTCAGGTGCATGATCACGTCGGTGCCGGGGGCGTCCTTTTCGCAGTCGGAGACGGTGTAGCCGTCCGCGCCGGAGGACTTCCAGCAGTGGGCGTCCTCCTCCCCGTGGCGGCGGGTGATGACGGTGACCTCGTCGGCCACCATGAAGGCGGAGTAGAAGCCCACGCCGAACTGGCCGATGATGTCCGAAGCCTTGTCCCCCTCCATGTCCGCCTTGAACTGGAGGGAGCCGCTCTTGGCGATGGTGCCCAGGTTCTGCTCCAGCTCCGCCGCCGTCATGCCCACGCCGTTGTCCGACACCGTCAGGGTGCGCGCCGCCTTGTCCGGCGTCACCGTGATGCGCAGGTCGGAGCGCTTGGCCTTCACCGTGTCGTCGGTGAGGGAGAGGTAGGCCAGCTTGTCGATGGCGTCGCTGGCGTTGGAGATGATCTCCCGGAGGAAGATCTCCTTGTGGGTGTAGATGGAGTTGATCATCAGGTCCATCAGACGCTTGGATTCCGCTTTGAACTGCTTCTTTGCCATGATTCGCGCACCTCATTAAATATAGTAAATTTTTGAAAGCAATGGTTTAGCACTCAGGCGGATTGAGTGCTAACGATATGATAATACCGTCCTGCGGATTTTGCAAGGGGTATCGCAGAAAATTCACAAATTTCCCGGAATAGCGGGGGAGCAAAGGGGCAAAATATGGTTGGTTGGGAGAAATGACAAGGACGGGCGGGAAAGATGAAAGTTTTGGTTGCCTTTACTTATCCAGGGTGGTATAATGAGGCGATGGGAATGGGCTCCCGGGGTGCTTCGGTTGAGCCGGCCCGGACATGGCGCGCCGGACCCACAGGCGCGGCGGCTTTACTGTGATAAAACAGAGGGGGAGCGTCCCTTCTTTTACGATTAAGCCCGGTGCTGCCGGGAGTCAGAGGTGCTGATTTGAAAAAGTATGTGATCCACGGCGGGCGTCCGCTGTACGGCAAGGTTGAGATCAGCGGCGCGAAGAACGCCGCCGTCGGCATTATCCCCGCCGCCCTGCTGGTGGAGGGGCCCTGCCGCATTGAAAATATTCCCGCCATCGACGATGTGGACCTGCTGCTGAATATTTTGAAGGACCTGGGTGCCAGCGTGCGCATGATCAACCGCACCACCGTGGAGGTGGACTGCACCGCCGTCCGCTGCCAGACGGTGCCCTATGAGGCCGGGCGCAGGCTCCGGGCCAGCTACTACCTGCTGGGGGCCATGCTGGGCCGGTTCGGCCAGGCGGAGGTGCCGCTGCCCGGCGGGTGCGACTTCGGCAGCCGGCCCATCGACCAGCACCTGAAGGGCATGGCCGCCCTGGGGGCCGAGGTCAAGGTGGAAAAGGGCTATATGTGCGCCGCCACTGAGGACGGCCGGATGCGGGGCAGCCATATTTACCTGGACGTGGCCAGCGTGGGGGCCACCATGAACCTGATGCTGGGCGCCGTGCTGGCAAAGGGCAGCACCGTCATCGAAAATACCGCCAAGGAGCCCCATATTGTGGATTTGGCCAACTTCCTCAACTCCATGGGGGCGGAGATCACCGGCGCGGGCACCGACATGATTAAGATCCGGGGTGTGGACAAGCTGCGGGGCGGCGAGTACTCCATCATCCCCGACCAGATCGAGGCGGGCACCTATATGGCCGCCGTCACCGCCACCGGGGGCGAGGTGCGGGTGTGCAACATCATCCCCAAGCATTTGGAGTGCATCACCGCCAAGCTGGTGGAGATGGGCGCCGAGGTGGAGGAGCAGGGGGACAGCCTGATCGTCCGGCGCAACCGGCCCCTCCAGCGCACCAACGTCAAAACCATGTTCTACCCCGGCTTCCCCACCGATATGCAGCCCCAGATTGCCGCCGTGCTCTGCCTGGCCAAGGGCACCAGCGTGATCACCGAGGGCGTGTGGGACAACCGGTACCGCTATACGGAGGAATTCCGCCGCCTGGGGGCCAAAATCCAGGTGGACGGCAAAATCGCCATCATTGAGGGCGTGGAAAAGCTCACTGGCGCGCCCATGGAGGCCTGCGACCTGCGGGCCGGGGCGGCGATGATCATCGCCGGGCTGGCCGCCCAGGGCACCAGTGAGATCTCCAATGTGAAGCACATTGAGCGGGGCTACGAGGACATCATCGGCAAGCTGTCCGGCATCGGCGCGGACATCCATACCGTGGAGGTGCCCGACCCGGAGCAGAAAAAGGCGACGATTGCGGGGTAATGGAGAAGCGCTAAGCCGTCGTGAGCAGCGCGGATGGAGCGCAGCGAAAGCAAAAGCCCAGGGCCCGCGGAGCGGGACCGGGTTTTGCTTGAGTCGGAGTGAAGCCGCGCGTCGCGAACAGGCGCAGCGTGATCAAGAAGCGCGGAGAAGCGGACAGCGAGGGCGCTTGGAGCGGAGCGAGGGCAAAAAACCAAGATTTGCGGAGCAAATCTGTATTTTGCCCAAGTCGCAGCGAAAGCGCCCGAGCGTCCTGGCCGCTTCGCAGCGTGACAACGTCGGGGCAAACTTCATATCTCTCGCTTCCGGCTTTGCCGAAAGCTCGTTCATTGCGTTGCCCCTCCTCTCCCCCACAAAGCCAAAGGACGGCTTTGCGGGGACCCCGATAGAGCGCGGAGGCGCGGCCTCCGGCGGCCTACTTTCTCTCACGCAAGAGAAAGTAGGCAAAGAGTGCGCATAGGGGCCTCGGCCCCTATGTACCCCAAGGGGACCAATTTACGGAGCGTAAACGCTGACCCTTCCGGCGCGTGGGGGCCGGGATGCGGGGGCCCCTATTGGGCTGCCGCCCGTGGGCGCGGCACTGAGAAGGGCTGCGGTCCACACTCTGCGCCTGGGGGGCGGGGTTTTGCGCCGTGGGCGCAAAGGCTCCAGTTCGAGATTGGAAAAATAGGCGTTTTGCCGGAAAGAGCACCGCTCTTTCCGGCATATTTGTGAAAAAGAGAGAAATTTGAGGTGGTCTTATGCTGAAGGCAGCCACGCTGGCCAGCGGCTCGTCGGGCAACTGCGCGGTGGTCAGCGACGGGCGGGTACATATTCTGTTGGACGCGGGGATCTCCACCCGGCGCATCTCCCAGGGGCTCAAGGCCCTGGGGCTGGAGCTGCGGCACATCGCCGGCGTGCTGGTCACCCACGAGCACACCGACCACGTGGCCGCCCTGCCGGTGCTGTGCCGGCAGATGGACGCGCCGGTGTTCACCGCGGAGGGCACCGCCTACGCCCTGCGGGACCGGTGGCGGGAGCTGGAGGAGCGGTTCCGGGTGTTCGCGCCGGGCCAGCGCTTCGCCGTCCAGGGGCTGGAGGTGGGCACCTTCCCCACCTGCCACGACTGCGCCTGCCCCGTGGGGTTTTCGGTGACGGACGGAAAACGCAGGCTGGTACTTTGTACCGACACCGGGGAGGTCACCCCGCAGATCCAGGCCGGGGTGCGGGGGGCCCACACCCTCATCGGGGAATTCAACTATGACCCGGAGATGCTGCGGCGGGGGCCCTACCCGCTCCACCTCCAAGAGCGTATCCGGGGGAGCCGGGGGCACCTGTCCAACGAGATGGGGGGGCGGCTGGCCGCCTGGGCCGCCCGGGAGGGGGCTGAGCGGGTGGTGCTGGCCCACCTGTCCCAGGAGAACAACCGGCCTGAGCTGGCCCTGGAGGCGGCGAAAAGGGCGCTGGCGGAGCTGGGGCTGCGGGAGGACGCCGATGTGGCGCTGACAGCCGCCCCGCGGGGCGAGGCTACGGATTGGTTTGAGGTGTGAGGGGAAGCGCGGAGGCGTGCGGAGCAGCGGGCTAACTCCGGAGCGGAGGGGAAAGCCCAAGGAGGGGCCGGCCTCCGGCGGGGTACTTTCTCTCCCGTGAGAGAAAGTACCCAAAGAGAATGCTTAAGAGGGAAAATGCTCGCAGGCTCGCACTTTTTCCCCCTTAAGAATCCCGTTTTTACGAGGAAGCCATTTACGGAGCGTGAGTGCTGACCCTTCCGGCGCATGATAATCGGGATGCGGGGCACCCTATTAGGCTGCCGCCCGTGGGCGCGGCACCGAGAAGGAATGGGGGCCACGCTCTGCGCCTGAGGGGCGGGGGTTTGCGCCGGGACGAAATGCGCGGGATTCCATACGCCCCCGATGTAAAAACCTGCCCCCCAGGCGCGGAATGTGTCCTGCGCCTGCGGAGTGGATTGGAGAAGGGGAAGCGGCTGAGCGGCACCAACGGAGAAACGCATTCGAAGGAAGCACGCGCCGGAAGGGTTAGGGGAAACGCTTCGTAAATTGGTCCCCCGTAAACAAGGGGTTCTCAGGGGGAGGTCCGCCTGTGAGCAAGGCCCGCGCAGCGGGCCGAAGCCGAACCGGCGGCCTTCCCCCTGAGCGTGTCTTTGCCTACTTTCTGCACGGGCAGAAAGTAGGCCGCCGGAGGCGCAGCGTGCGCAGAGAGGAGCGGATGAGATGGCTGGAATTATGGTCATCTGCGTGGGAAAGCTGAAGGAGCGGTTCTATCAGGAGGCTGCGGCGGAGTACGCCAAGCGGCTGAGCGGCTATTGCAGGCTGGAGGTGGTGGAGCTGGCGGAGTGCAGGCTGCCTAAAAATCCATCCCCGGCGGACATACACAGCGCGCTGGAAAAAGAGGGGGAGGCCATCCGGGCCAAGATTCCACCCAGCTCCAGGGTGGTCGCCCTGTGCGTGGAGGGGCGGATGCGCTCCAGCGAGGAGCTGGCCCGGATGATCGGCGGCTGGCAGAGCGGCCCGCACAAAAATCTGGTGTTCATCATCGGGGGGTCCTACGGGCTGCACCCCTCTGTCAAGGCCATGGCCGGGGCGCAGCTGTCCATCTCCCCCATGACCTTCCCGCACCATTTGGCGCGGGTTATGCTGCTGGAGCAGATCTATCGGGGGTTTAAAATTTTGGAGGGGTCGGAGTATCATAAGTAGAAGCGCGGAGAAGCGGACAGCGAGGGCGCTTGGAGCGGAGCGAGGGCAAAAAACCAAGATTTGCGGAGCAAATCTGTATTTGGCCCAAGTCGCAGCGAAAGCGACCGAGCGTCCTGGCCGCTTCGCAGCGTGACAAGGAAGCGCGGAGAAGCGGACAGCGAGGCGCGGCGAGCGCAGGGCGGAATGGTGCGGGGAAATCCTGAAGCAGAAATTGCTTCGGGATTTTTTTATGCCTTGCACCGGGATGGGCAACAAACTGCCGCCGCCCGCACAGGGGTGCAGGGGTGAGAAGCCCAGGGCGGCTCGGGCGGCACCAGCGGCGCAAGGGCGCAGAGGGTGTGGGGTCTGGGCTGGTTTGGGCGGCACCAGCTGTGCAGGGGCGAGAAGCCCAGGGCGGTTCGGGCGGCGCCAGCTGCGCAGAGGCGCAGAGGGTGCGGCGGGCCGGCGGGCCGGCGGGCCGCCCCTGCGGATATCAGAAGCTGTACCAATTGCCGAAGTATGCAGACTTGCGAGGAAAAATTGCCGCCGACAAAGCAAAAAATCGCAGGGATACTTTGTATATTTCAAGATTTTTAAGGAAGGACTGATTCAATCGGCAGGAGCGGATTGTGAAGAAATTTTGCGCCAGAATGCGGCGCGATTTCCCGGGAATAATCGTGTTTATTTCAAGAAATCGCAACAAAATTATGGAGCAAAATTTCCACAAGACGCCGCAGTCGCATTGAATCAGCGCTTCCTTAGCGCAGCCTGGCGGCAATTTGGGCCGCAAGGCTGTGTGCTGAGGCCTATTGGTACGGCTTCTCAGACAGCTGCGATGCGGGCGGAGCCGCGGCGGGCGCGGGCACCGCTTGGCGCGCCGCGCAAGGGGGGGTCGAATGGACGCGGGCGGAAAAAACAGCGGACAGCTGGACAGACAGGAGCTCATCTCCTATCTGCGCAGGCTGGCCAAATGGAAAAACAATGACGTGGTGAAGCTGGCCTTTCTGGAGCAGGAGCAGATCGGCCAGGTGGACCGGCTGGACCTCAGCGGTGTGGTGGAGCTCAGACGGAACGCCAACGGCACCTTTGAGGCCAAGTTCGTGGACAAGGTGCGGGTGCTGGCCATGCTCCGGGAGCTGCTGGACCAGCGCAGAGACGATCAGCTGGAGGGCTTCCTGGACAGCCTGTACCGGCCGGAGGAGGAGGGGTGAGGCGGCTGGCGCTGTCCCCCAGGCAGCGGCAGGCCATGAGCTGGTGGCGGGAGGGGGACTACGACGCCCTCATCTGCGACGGGGCGGTGCGCTCCGGAAAAACCTTCGCCATGGGCCTGTCCTTCTTCCTGTGGGCCATGACCCAGTTCCAAAGGCAGCAGTTCGGGCTGTGCGCCCCCTCCATCGGCGGCGTGCGGCGCAACCTGCTGGCCCAGGTCAGGCCCGTGCTCGCCGGGCTGGGGTTCCGCTGGGAGGAAAAGCTCAGCCGGAACGAGATCATTGTACGGGGCGGGGGACGGGAAAACCTCTTCTGCCTCTACGGAGGGCGGGACGAGGGCAGCCCCGCCCTCATCCAGGGGGTCACCCTGGCGGGGGTGCTGCTGGACGAGGCGGCGCTGATGCCCCGCTCCTTTGTGGAGCAGGCCTGCGCCCGGTGCTCCGTGGCGGGGGGAAAGCTCTGGTTCTCCTGCAACCCGGCGGGGCCCCAGCACTGGTTCTACCAGGAGTGGATCCGCAGGGCGGGGGAGAAGCGGGCGCTGTACCTGCGCTTTGCCATGGAGGACAACCCGGGGCTCTCCCCCAGGGTGCGGGAGCGGTATGAGCGGATGTTCCGGGGCGCCTTCTACCGGCGGTACGTGCTGGGAGAGTGGACGGCAACGGAGGGGCTGGTGTACGACTTCTTCGACCCCGCCGCCATGCCCCAGGCCCCGGAGGGGCCCTTCCAGCGGTGGCGGATCTCCTGCGATTACGGCACCAGAAATCCGGCTTCCTTCGGGCTGTGGGGGAAATTGGATGGAATCTGGTACAGAATCCGGGAGTTCTACTACGACGCCCGGGAGCGGGGACGGCAGAAGACCGACGGGGAGTACGTGGAGGAGCTGGAGCGGCTGGCCGGGGGGCGTTGCATCGAAAGGGTCATCGTGGACCCGTCGGCGGCCAGCTTTATCCAGGCGCTGCGCCGGGCCGGATGGCCGGTGCGCCCCGCCGACAACCGGGTGCTGGAGGGCATCCGGAGGACCGCCGGGGCCCTGCGGGAGGGGCGCGTTGTCATCTGCCGGGAGTGCCGGGCGGCGGCCAGGGAGTTCGCCGCCTACCGCTGGGAGGACGGCCGGGAGGACCGGGTGCACAAGGAGGACGACCACGCCATGGACGAGATCCGCTATTTCGTGATGGGCCTGGAGGAGGGCGGCGGGACCGCCGCCAGGTTCGTGGAGCGAAGGGCGTTCTAGGCTGTGGCGGGACGGGAGAAAAACAAATAGGGAAATGCCCCAAAAGGGGGATTTCATACACAGTTCAGCGGCGAAAGGAGAAAAAAGATGGAGATCTGTTTCGAGGGCGTGGGGCAGACGGCCGCCACCTTTCAGGCGGAGGAGGGGGTTCAGCCCGGCATGGCGGTGACCCTGACCGGGAGCGGCGCCGTGGGCAGGGGCGCTGACGGCGCGCTGCCCTGCGGCGTGGCGCTGGGCCGCGTCCGAGGGGGCGCGGCGGCGGTGCAGATCGGCGGCGCGGCCAGGGTGAGCTACAGCGGCGCCGCCGCCCCGGAGGCGGGCTGGCAGAGCCTGGTCTGCGACGGCGCGGGCGGGGTGCGGGTGAGCGGCTCCGGCGGGCTGAGCTGCCTGGTGCTGGCGGTGGACACCCAGGCCAGGACCGCGGTGCTGAAGCTGTAGAAGAGGCGGCGCGGACACAGGGACGCCCCCAGCGGGGGCGGGACATGGATACGACAAAGGAGGAATCGCGCATGGCCCAGAGATTTGACAATTTGAAGCTGGAAAAGGGCATGTACCACGAGGCGGGCAGGTCCTTTACCCAGGTGCTGGAGCGGCTGGACCCCAGCGAACAGTACCGGGGCTCCCCCCTGGAGGGGCTGGACGCCTACCAGCGGCAGCTCAAGCGGTTCGGCATCCGGGTGAAGGGGGCCGGGTCCGACCTGGTGGACAAGTTCTTCTCCACCTCCCAGTCGGCGGTGCTCTTCCCCGAGTACATCGCCCGGGCCGTCAAGGTGGGCATGGAGGAGGCCAACATCCTCCCCGATATCACCGCCACCCAGACCCTGGTGGAGGGGATGGACTACCGCTCCATCACCTCCGTGCCCGAGGATGAGCGGCAGCTCAAGCAGGTGGCCGAGGGGGCCGCCATCCCCCAGACCACCGTGCGCACCCGGGACAGCCTGGTGAAGCTCCACAAGCGGGGGCGGATGCTGGTGGCCTCCTATGAGGCCATCCGGTTCCAGAGGCTGGACCTGTTTTCCGTCACCCTGCGGCAGATCGGCGCCCAGATCGGACGGATGCATTTGGAGGACGCCATCGACGTGATCCTCAACGGGGACGGCAACGGCAACCCCGCCCAGGTCAGCACCGTGGAAAACCTGGGGACGCTGGCCTACAAGGACCTGCTGGCCTTCTGGAACACCTTCGAGCCCTATCAGCTCAACACCCTGCTGGCGGGGACGGACACCCTGCCCCTGCTGCTGGGGATGCGGCAGATGCAGGACGCCGCCGCCGGGCTGGACTTCCACGGCACCGGCAGGCTGATTACCCCCATGGGGGCCAGGGTGCTGCGCTCCTCCGCCGTCCCCAAGGGCAGGCTCATCGGCCTGGACAAAAACTACGCCCTGGAGATGGTCAAGGCCGGCGACGTGATGGTGGAGTACGACAAGATCATCGACCGGCAGCTGGAGCGGGCCGCCATCACCACCATCTCCGGCTACGCCAAGATCTTTGAGGACGCCAGCCGGGTGCTGAGCGTCTGATGGGCGGGGGCGGAGGAAACGCGGCCCCCCGGGCCGGAGGACAGAGGGCGGCGGCCGCCGCCCAGCTGAGGGAGGGGGGACGGCACCCCTTCCTCCAGCTGGACGGCTACGTGCCCCTCCACAGCGGGGAGACCGCGCTGTACCGGGCCATCCGGGAGGCGGTGCCCGTGGTGGACGCCGCCATCTGCAAGCTGGTGCGGCTGTGCGGCGGGGTGTCCGCCGTCTGCCGGGACCCCAGAGCCCAGGAGGGGCTGGACCGGTTTTTGCGCACCGTCCCCGTGGGGCGGGGGCAGAGGGGCTTGCAGAGCTTCCTGGACCAGTACCTGGACTCCATGCTGGTGTGCGGCCGGGGGGTGGGCGAGATCGTCCCCGCCCGGGACGGGCGGGACATCGCCGCGCTGCTGTGCGCCGACGTGAGGCGGGTGGAGATACGGGAGGGGGACAGCCCCCTGGACTTCGCCCTGTGCGCCCGGGACGGCGGCGGAGCCCTCCGGGAGCTGCCCCGGCAGGAGCTGCTGCTCTTCACCCCCTTCCAGCCCGAGACCGGCGCGCCCTACGGGGTGTCCATGCTGCGCTCCATGCCCTTCCTGGCGGAGATCCTGCTGAAGATCTATGAGGCCATGGGGAAAAACTGGGAGCGGATGGGCAACGTGCGCTTCGCGGTGATGTGCAGGGGGGAGGACGGCCTGGCCCAGGAGCGGTGCACCCAGGTGGCCCGGGAGTGGAGCGCCGCCATGCAGGCGGGCCGGGACGGGGCGGTGCGGGACTTCGTGTGCGCCGGCGATGTGGACATACGCACCATCGGCGCGGACAACCAGACCCTGGACAGCGAGATCCCCGTGCGGCAGATTCTGGAGCAGCTGGTGGCCAAGACCGGCATTCCCCCCTTCCTGCTGGGGCTGAGCTGGTCGTCCACCGAGCGGATGAGCGCCCAGCAGGCCGACATCATGACCAGCGAGATCGCCGCCATCCGCCGCAGCCTGGAGCCGGTGGTGGAGCGGGTCTGCGAGCTGTGGCTGCGGCTGAAGGGGTTCGACGACCGGGTGGAGCTCCGATGGATAGACGTGAATTTGCAGGATGAGGAGTCCCAGGCCAGGGCGGCGCTGTACCGGGCCCAGGCCCGGGCTGTGGAGGAGGAAAAGCATGCAGATCAGTAAGGACGCGGCGGTGAAGGGCATCGGCGCCCCGGAGGGGGAGGAGCTGGAGCGGATCAACGCCCTGGCCCGGCGGGAGCTGGAGGCCGAAGAGGTGTACACATTCGCCCTGCGGCTGTGCGACAACGAGGTGGACCGGGACCTGGAGCGGTTCGACGAAAAGACCCTGGAGGAGCTGGCCCCCCTGTTTGTGGGGGTGTCCGGGGTGTTCGACCACCAGTGGTCCGCCCGGGGACAGACCGCCCGGATCTACCGCACCCAGGTGGTGGAGGACGGCTCCCGCACCGCCGACGGGCGGCCCTGCCGCTGGCTCAAGGGGTGGGCCTACCTGATGCGCACCCCGGAGAACCAGGGGCTCATCGCCGAGATCGACGGGGGTATCAAGCGGGAGGTCAGCGTGGGCTGCGCCGTGGACCGGGTGGTGTGCTCCGTGTGCGGCCAGGAGCTGGCCGACTGCCCCCACGAGAAGGGGGAGGAGTACGGCGGGCAGCTGTGCTGCGGGGTGCTCACCGGGGCCGCCGACGTGTACGAGTGGTCCTTCGTGGCGGTGCCCGCCCAGCGGAAGGCCGGGGTGGTGAAGAGCGCCGGGGCCCGCCGGGAGGACGAGGCCCGGCTGGGGAGAAGGTACCTCAAGGGCCTGCGGCGGGAGCTGGTGCGGCTGGCCGGGACCGCCGAGCCCGAGCTGGAGCACGGGCTGCTGGAGCGGGTGGTGGCCCGGCTGGAGGAGGAGGAGCTGCTGGGGCTCATCCGGCTCTACCGGGGCAGGGCGGCCCGCCTGCTGGGGCAGGGGGCCCAGCTGAGCTACCGGGAGGACCGGGCGGCGGAGGAGGAGGGCCAGGGGGCCTTCCTCATTTAGGAGGCGGGAGATGACACAGCAGGTGATGGAGCTGGCCCAGGCCCTGGGGGGCGCGGGCCAGGATGAGCACACCCTGCGCACTTTGTGCGCCGCCGCCTGCCAGGCCCTGGAGCGGCGGCTGCGGCCGGGCGTCGCCCCGGAGGACTGCGCCGGGGCCTACCCCCTGGCCGCCGCGTGGCTGGCCCTGGACTGGCTGCGGGGCAGCCAGGGGCTGGAAGGGATCACCGCGCTGTCCGCGGGGGACCTGAGCGTCCGCCGGGAGGCGGGGGGAGAGGCGCGGCTGTCCCAGCGGGCCATGGAGCTCATGGGGCCCTACCTACGGGACGAGGGATTTGTATTTCAGGGGGTGGAGGGATGATCGAGGCCTTTGGGTGGGTCATCAGAAGCTATGGACAGGAGATGGTGTGCCGCGGCGGAGATGGGGAGGAGCTGGGCCGGGGTATGGCCATCCTCCGGCCCATGACCGGGGGGGACTGGCAGGATGCCGCCGGGGCCCTGGGCCGCTACCGCCAGGACCGGTTTCTGGCCCTGGCCCAGCCGGGGCTGCCCCTGGACCGGCTGGGGCCGGGGGGCTGGCTGGAGTGGGGCGGCGGGCGCTATGAGGTGATGACCGCCCGGCCCGTCTGGGTGGGGGGACAGGTGACCCATTTGTGGCTGGCCCTGCGGCCCATCGGGGAGGACGCGCCGTGAGCGGGGCGCTGTGCGGACTGCGGGAGGCGGTGGCAGGGCAGCTGCGCCGGGGCGGGCTCCCCGCCGTGGCCGCCATGGAGGGCCGGAGGGCCGGACGGTGGCGGGAGACGGTGGCGGCGGTGTCCCTCAGCCGGGTGGCGTGCGCCCCGGGGGGGTTCCAGGACTACCTGGGGGTGTGGACCGACCCGGACTCCGGAAAAAAGCGGGAGGTCTACGGCAGGCAGGCGGAGATCACCCTGACCCTGGACGTCTATGCCCCCAGGGAGGGGGGCGAGAGCGCCTGCCAGCGGGGGGCCGAGACGGCCGCCGAGCTGCTGATGTGCCAGGGGGCGGCGGGGCTGGCCGCCCTGGAGCTCCGGTGGGGGCCGGTGGAGTTCCGGGAGGAGCTGGGCATGTACCGCCTGCCGGTGAGCTGCCGGTGCGGGGCCTGGCTCACCGCCCGGACGGACGGGGAGACGGGCGTCTTTACCGATTTTGAGGTGAAAGGAAGGACCATATGAGCGGAGGAACCAGGCATGAGAGACCGGGGGTGTACTCCTCCTACGAGGCGTCCAGCCTCACCGCGGCGGCGGCGGGGGGCGGCGGCGTGGCGGTGGTGGCCGCGGCGGACAGGGCCGGGCTGGAGAAAAGCTACCAGTGGACCAGCTTCAGCCGGGCGGCGGCGGACGTGGGGGACTGCGCCCTGAGCCGGATGGCCCAGCTGGCCATTCGCAACGGGGCGGGGGTGGTGTACGGCGTGCCCGCCGGGGAGGACTATGAGGCCGCCTTCGCCACCGCCGCCGGGCTGGAAAACGTGTCCGTGGTGGTGTGCGACAGCAGCCGGCTGGAGGTGCAGCAGGCGCTGAAAAGCATGGTGACGGAGTGCTCCGCCGCCCGGCGGGAGCGGATCGCCGTGGTGGGCGGCGGGGCCGGGGAGAGCGTGGAGCAGCTCACCGCCCGGGCCGCCCAGCTCAACTGCGAGCGGGTGGTGCTCACCGCCCCCGGCGCCGGGGACGGCGCCGGGGGGGCGCTGTGCGCCGCCGCGGTGGCGGGGGCCGTCGCCGGCGGCACAGACCCCGCCCTCCCCCTGGGCGGGGCGCAGCTCTACGGCCTGACGGGGCTGGAGCTGAACTATGAGGACGGGGACATCGATTTGCTGATTCAGGGGGGCGTGACCCCCCTGGAGGCCCTGGCGGGGGCGTGCTACGTGGTGCGGGGGGTGACCACCCGGACCAAAACCGGCGGCTCCCCCGATGCCACCTGGCGGGAGCTGACCACCATTCTGGTGGTGGACGAGGTCATCCCCGGCATCCGCAGGGCCCTGCGCGCCAAGTTCCGCCGGGCCAAAAACACCGCCCAGAGCCGGGGGGCCATCCGCTCCCAGACGGTGATGGAGCTGGAAAAACGGGTGGGCCGGGAGATTATCGACAGCTACGAGGACGTCACCGTCTCCGCCCTGGAGGACGACCCCACGGTGTGCTTGGTGGAGTTCGCCTTCACCGTGGCCCACGGGCTCAACCAGGTGTGGCTGGCGGCACATATTACGGTATAGCGCGGAGCAGGCGGCTGCGAGGGAGCTTGGAGCGAAGCGAGGCCGAGCGCAGGGACGCACAGCGGCCCGGAGACCAGGCCGAGACGGAGGGAAAGCGGCCGAGCGTCCAGCCGCCTGCGAGCGTGAATGGATAGCGCGGAGCACCCGGGAGCAGGAGGCTAAGCCTCGGAGCGGAGTGGACGGCTTTTCGGCCCGAAGGGCCGGAAAACGGCGCGCGCAGCCGGAGAGGATTAGACACCGTCGCGGAGGGTGCACAGCGTGAATGGATAGCGCGACATTTCATAGGAGGGATCTGAATGAGCACAAATTTCAGCGCAGGGCTCAGCGCCGCGGGCTTCCCCACCAGCGCCGACATCTGGCTGGAGCTGGACGGACAGAAGGTGGCCGTGGTGCAGAGCTACCATTGCAGGACCACCCGCAGCTCCTACTGCGTGGAGGCCTTCGGCGAGGAGGAGCCCGTGGCCACCGTCCAGGGGCCCCAGAGCTACGTCATCCAGCTCACCCGGCTGTACGCCACCGACCAGGCCATCGCCGACGGGCTGGACTTCTACGCCATGAAAAATTTCTCCCTGGTCATCTGTAAGCCCGACCGGAAGGTGATCTACTCCGACTGCCAGTGGAGCGACATCCAGGAGGACGCCCAGCTGGGCAAGACGGTGGTGGAGCAGCTCACCCTGGTGGCCCGGGGCAGGATGGAGGTGGCGGCCTGAATGGAGCGCGGACTGCTGGATGGGCCCCGCCGGATGAAAACGGACTGGGGCGAGCTGGGGCTGCTGTCCGCCCGGGAGGTGCTGGAGGCCCGCCGGGAGGGGGACGGCCTGGCCCGGGACGGCAGGGAGCGGGCGCTGTGCCGCAACGCCTGCCTCATAGCCCGGGCGCTGACGCGCAGGGGACGGCCCGTGTTTGAGGACGGCGAGGCCGCCCTCAACGGGCTGCGGGTGGAGGAGATCGCCCAGCTCTCCGACGCCTGGGCGAGGTTCAACCGGGAACACAACCCCTCCCCCCTGGGGGACGGGGAGGAGATCCGCCGGCGAAAAAAAGCCTGGAGCACGCGGGTTATGAGCGCCTTCAGTGGCGCGTGCTCCGGCTGTTTGGCGCTCTGCCCACCGAGGAGCGGGCGAAACAGATGACCGACCGGGATTACCTGTGGTGCGCCCTCAACCTGGCCCTGGACCAGGAGGAGGAGCTGGCAAGGCTGTGCCCCGACTGCCGGAGACGGGCGGAGGAGGAGCCCTGCCCCGTGTGCGGCGCGGACAAGGGAAGCTGGGTGGTGAACGGCGGGTTCGACTGGGACCGCTACCGGGAGCTGAAGGGGGGCGGGGGCGGTGGTTGACCGGCTGGAGGAGCTGCTGGCCCGGCTGGAGGCCGAGGAGGAGCAGGAGGATTGGGAGGAGCCGGAGACGATCCCCGCCCCGGCGCCGCCCGCCGGGGGCCGGGACGGCTGGGAGGCAGATGGAGAAAAGGCGCCGGAGGCCCCCGCCGCCGGGACGGCGCAGGGGTGGACGGCGGAGGGGCCGGAGGGCCGGGAGTGGGACGGGGAGGTCCCCGACCGCCCGCCGGAGGCCCTCCCCAGGCCGGAAAGGGCCCGCCGGGAGGAGAGGCGCGCCGGGGAGCCGGCGGCCACGGGTCCGGGGACCGGGAGCGGGGGAGAGCTGGAGGCGCTGTACCGGCAGGCGGCCAGGGCGGCCAGCCCTCTGCCCCCCGTTCCCCAGGCGGGACAGGCGGGGCGGAGCTTCCGGGGTGAGGAGCCGGGGCGGACCACCGCCCTCACTGTGGAGGAGCTGGACCGGGCCGTGCGGCGGGACAGCAGGCGGTACGACGGGGGGATGGAGATTTATTAGGAAGCGCGGAGAAGCGGACAGCGAGGGCGCTTGGAGCGGAGCGAGGCCGAGCGCAGGGCCGCAGAGCGGCCCGGAGACCAGGCCAAGTCGCAGCGAAAGCGCCCGAGCGTCCTGGCCGCTTTGCAGCGTGATCAGGAAGCGCGGAGGCACCGGCCTCCAGCGGGGTGCCCCCCTTTCCAGGGGACGGCCTCCGGCGGCCTGCTTTCTCTCGCGCAAGAGAAAGCAGGCAAAGAGTGCGCATAGGGGCTGTGGCCCCTATGTACCCCAGGGGAGCAATTTACGGGACGGGTTTGTGACCCTTCCGGCGCGTAGGGTTCGGGATGCGGGGGCCCCCTATTGGGCTGCCGCCCGTGGGTGCGGCACCGAGAAGGGGAGGGGGTCCACGGGCTGCGCCTGGGGGGCGGGGTTTTGCGCCCCCGATGTAAAAACCCGCCACCCAGGCGCGGAATGTGTCCTGCGCCTGCGGAATGGCTTGGAGAGAGGAAAGCGGCTGAGCGGCATCAATAGTGAAAGGCATTCGAAGGCCCTGCGCGCCGGAAAGGTCAGGGGGAGCGCTTCGTAAATTGGTCCCCCGTAGAACAGGGGGTTCTCAGGGGGAGGGCCGCCTGTGAGCAAGGCCCGCAGCGCGGGCCGAAGCCGAACCGGCGGACCTCCCCCTGAGCGTGTCTTTGGGTACTTTCTGCACGAGCAGAAAGTACCTGAGAAGCGCGTAGAAGCGGACAGCGAGGGCGCTTGGAGCGGAGCGAGGCCGAGCGCAGGGCCGCAAGGCGGCCCGGAGACCAGGCCGAGTCGCAGGGAAAGCGACCGAGTGCCCTGGCCGCTTCGCAGCGTGACAGAACCCGCCGGAGGCCAGGAGAGACAGAAAGAGAGGTACTGCGATGATCCTTGCGCCCATGCGGTTTAAAAATTTCGTGTGGCCCCACAACCCCAGGGTGTATGCCATCGCCTTTGAGCGGAAAATGGCGGTGCACAAAATCCCCTTCGGCCTGCACCATTTGCAGAGCCTGGGCCAGACCCGGCGGGTGCTGCGGGGAGAGGGGGAGTTCGTGGGGGAACGGGCCTATGACACCCTGAAGGAGCTGGCCACGGTGTTCTACGAGGAGACGCCGGGGGTGCTGGTCCACCCCGTCTGGATGACCACGACGGCCTGGTTCGCCGCCCTGGAGCTGCGCCAGGAGCCCAAAAGGGACTATGTGGCCTACTCCTTCGAGTTCTGGGAGACCGAGGAGGGGGCGGGAGAGACCCGGCTGGCCCTGCGTGCCCTCCCCGGCGGCGGGGAGAGCGCCGGGACGCAGGCGGGGGAGGAGCTGTGGCACACCGTGGCCCAGGGGGAGACCCTGTGGGGGCTGGCCCGGCGGTATGGGGTGGAGCTGGAGCGGGTCATCGCCCTGAACCCGGACATCCGAAACCCCAACCTCGTCTTCCCCGGACAGAGGGTGAGAATCCGATGATGCGGTGCTGGGTGAGGATGGGGGACGGCGGGGAGATGGAGCTGCCCACCGCCGTCAGCTGGAGGTTCTGCTACGGCACCGGCACCCCCTGCGACAGCTTCTTCCTGCGGTGCCTGTGGGAGCGGGGACAGGAGGAGCTGCTGGGCGGCGCGTGCCGGTTCTATGCCCAGTGGGAGGGGGAGCGGGTGTTCACCGGGGTGGTGGACGAGTTCGCCGTGACCTGTGGGGCGCAGGGGCTCTACCTGGAGCTGTCCGGCCGGGGGATGGCGGCGCTGCTGCTGGACAACGAGGCCATGCCCGCCGAATATCAGCGGTGCGGCTGGGCGGACATCGAGGCCGGGCATGTGGCCCCCTACGGCATCCCGACGGCGGGGGGTGAGGGGCTGCCGGCGGTGGAGGGTTTCACCGTGGCCAGCGGCGAGAGCGAGTGGAGCGTGGTGCGGCGGTACGCCTGCTACTACGGCGGGGTGGTCCCCCGGTTCGACCGGGAGGGGCGGCTGGTGCTGGGCGGACACCAGGACGGCCAGGCGCTGCGGGTCCGGGAGGGCGGCGGGGTCACCGGCTGGGAGTACCGGGAGGAGCGCCACGGGGTGCTCAGCCAGGTGGCCGTGCGGCGGCGCACCACCTGGGGGACCCAGTGGGTGTCCGACCCGGAATTCATCGCCCAGGGCGGGTGCGCCCGGCGGGTGATCACCGTGCCCAACACCACGGGGACCGCCGCCATGCGCTACACCGCCGGCTATCAGCTGCGGGCCGCCCGCAGCGGCAGGGTGCGGCTGCGCCTCACCCTGGCGGGGGCGTTCCTGGCCTGGCCGGGGCAGCTGGTGCAGGTGGAGCTGGAGGGCTTTGGGAAAAACGGGATCTACCGCGCCGCCCAGAGCGAGGTGGCCTGCGGCGGCGGGGGGATCAGCACCACGCTGACGCTGGGGGAGAGGGACGCGATGATTTGAGGGAAGCGCGGAGAAGCGGACAGCGAGGGCGCTTGGAGCGGAGCGAGGGCAAAAGCCCAAGGCCCACACAGTGGGACTGGGTTTTGCCTGAGTCGCAGCGAAAGCGCCCGAGCGTCCTGGCCGCTTCGCAGCGTGACAGCGAAGAAGCGCGGAGAAGCGGACAGCGAGGGGCGCTTGGAGCGGAGCGAGGCCGAGCGCAGGGCCGCAGGGCGGCCCGGAGACC
>CAJUEC010000017.1 GCA_910585155.1 uncultured Oscillospiraceae bacterium | reverse complement strand
GACTTCATTCAGGCCAGAGCCTGCAAACTTTTTGCGCATAACTCTTGACATTACCACTTTTGTATCCGAACTCACTGAATTTTGACATAATTTTGACATAAAAAGCACCCGCCATCTCTGACGGGTGCTTCACATTTCTATGTACTTATTTTACCTGTAGGCGGCTTCTGCCGTCCGCTTCATCCCGTTCTCTCAACGCTTGAGCAAGGGCCGCAAAAAATTTTCGCTGCAGATGGTCAACGCTCCCCCGGTTTAAGCCATGGGCCTGGGCATACTTGCGGATAGACATCCCTTTCACAAACCGCTCCTCAAAATTCTCTATCGCTGATGCTGTGATCCGCATCTGAATCTGCCGTTTGAACTTCGGCTGGCGCACGCCATCTATAAAAATGCGGTCGAAGAAGGAGCGCTTGCTCATGGTGTAATAGGTGCGCTTGTCCGAGTAGACATTCAGCGTCCAGATGATGACGTCTTCATCCGTATCAGCATCCTTTGCAATGGCAACGACATAAATCACTTTGCCGTCATACCGCCTGTAGTACCAGGTGTAGATCCGTCTGTCTGCCATCCGCCCACCTCCTCTGCCTGCATTTTAATACCGATACCGCCTTTGCACAATGGCTTACGAAGCTTGGAAAACTCCGGCAGGAATTTGATCCTGCCGGAGTTTTCGTTATGCAATTCGTTATGCAATTTTCGGATAACGAATGTAGATATATTCATAGATTTTTTGACGGCACTCGGATATGCTCAATTCATCATAACATTTCGGAAGCTCATTCCAGAGCATATCGCGGATCAGATTGTCAATCGTGGCTTTTGTTTCCTGCTTGTCCGTCCAGTGATCAAGCTCCGAAATTCTGGCTTTGACCTTTTGCAGAAGATCAACCGCTACCTGTTTGATTTTCAGAATATCCTGCTTGGAAAGACTTTCAGAGAACAGCAGGTCGTAGAGGGACAGTTCCTCATCGCTGGAGAATCCCTCCCGCACATAGCGCTGTTCCTCCTGATCTATGCTTTGCACCAGCTTCATCAATTCATCAAAAGATTCCTCAATATTGGCGCGATCCTGCTGGCTGTTGTAGTCCTCAATAATCGCCTGATACCGCTCATGGTATTCAATGCGGTTGGGATTGCTGAACAGCATCTTATCCAGACGCTCACAAATCAAATCCTGAAAATCTTTCAGGATCAGATTTTTCTTCTTGGCCCGGGCGAACTCCCGGCGCAGCAGATCGAAGTCAATTTTGCTGATGTCAAACTGGCGGGACGGCGTGATCCCCTCTGCGGCCTGCTCAATTTGGACATACTCGCTGATGATGTGGTTGATCTCCACCATCAGCTCTGCATTGTTTGCTGCCCTGCGTTTTTTGTTCAGCTGTCCATGGATGGTCTTGACGGCCTCATATTTTCTTCTGTCAGCAGCTTCGATATCCTCCCGGTTCGCATACTTCACCAAGCGCGACAGTTCGGAGGCGTAGGTCTGGAATGTTTTTTTCTCCTCCAGTGTGGCGGACACCGCGTTGGCCGCCGCCTGCAGCTGGGCCAGCTTGTCAAAGCCCTTGGCCTCGATCAATGCTTGTAAAGAAAATTTTCGGTCAGCCAGAAAGGACTCCGCCTTGGCGATGGTTTCCAGAATTCTTGCAATCAATTGCTCCTTATCCACCGTTGGATCGGATCCGCTGACGCCGTTCATATTGGCAGTGTAGTCGTCCAGCGCTTTTCTCAGCGCCTTCACAATTCCAATGTAGTCGATGATCAGGCCGTTGCTCTTTCCCTCCGCCACACGGTTGGCCCGGGCGATGGTCTGCATCAGCGTGTGGGCCTTCAACGGCTTGTCCAGATATAGGCAGGACAGGCACTTCACATCAAAGCCGGTGAGCCACATGGCACAGACGAACACCACCCGGAGGGGATTAGCCGCCTCCTTAAACTCCTTGTCCAGTTCTCGTTTTTCCATTTTCGCACGGTGGGTCTGGATGTCCAGCCCCCATTTTTGGAAGGTCTGCACCTCGTTCTGCTCCTGACTGATGACCACCGCCATTTCAGTTTCCTGCATCCATTGCAGCTTGCGTTCCAGCTCCTGAACCTCCTGCTGGGATGCACACTTAATCTGCTCTTTTAACGCGTCGATCTCATCGGCCCAGTATTTCTGCACCAGGTCATACATACGGACGCAGGTCACCTTATTCAGGCAGACAAACATGGCCTTGCCGCTTGTCCAAAGCTCGGAGTAGTGCTTTGCAAAATCACGGGCGATGCGCTCCAGCCGGGGCGCGGCGGTCAGTACATGGATCTCCTTTGCGAACTCCCGCTCCAGCCTGTCCTGCTGGTCTGCATCCAAGTCCGCCTGCTCAATGGCATCCAGAATCCGATCCGTGATCTCCGGGTTGTCCTTCACATCCAGGATCTTTTCGCCCCGGTTTTCGTAGTACAGCGGCACGGTTGCCTCATCGTCCACAGCCCGCTGGAAGTCGTACACGGATATGTAACCGCCAAAGGTGCGCTCCGTAATGCGGTCGCTGGACAGCAGCGGCGTGCCGGTAAAGCCAATCCGGGAGGCGGTGGGCAGCAGGCGAACCATATTGTCCGCAAAAATCCCGTATTGGCTGCGGTGGGCCTCGTCCGACATGATAAGGATATCGTGATCGGGGCAGATCGGCTCCTCATCCGCTTTATTGAACTTCTGAATCAGTGTAAAGATGAAACTGGGGTTGCCCCGCAGTTTTTCGATCAGGTCTGTACCGTTGGACGCGATAAACTGTCCGGCCTTGGCCCTGCCCAGGACGCCGCAGTTTTCAAAGGTATCGCTGATCTGCTTGTTCAGCTCCTCCCGGTCTGTGAGCACCACGATGGTGGGGGAGCCGGAGAATTTGCGGCAGATTTTCTGGGCCAGAAACACCATGGAGTAGCTTTTTCCGCTGCCCTGGGTGTGCCAGAACACGCCCAGCTTGCCGTTGTTCAGCTGGCGGGCCTGATATGCCTTGACTGCCTCGTTAACGCCCAGGTACTGGTGGTTCCGGGCCAGGATTTTCGCCGTATGACCTCCGGAGTGGTCAAAGAGGATGAAGTTCTCCAGCAAATCAAGAAAGTTCTCCTTTTTGCAGATGCCCCGGAGCATGGTTTCCAGTGCCACGCTGCCCTGCTCCTGCTCCGAGAGCCGCTTCCACTCGTGGAAAAATTCGTACTTGCTGCCCAGCGTGCCAACCTTGGATTCCAGCCCGTTGGAGAGGATCAGGAAGGCGTTGTAGTAGAACAGGTGGGGGATGGTGTCCAGATAGTCGGTGTAATTGTTGGTGTAAGCGTCCTGCACATCCACCCCGGCGGCTTTCAGTTCCACAAACAGCAGTGGGATGCCATTGACAAAGCCGACAATGTCAGTGCGTCGGCGGTACAGGTCGCCGTGGATCTTCAGTTCCTTGACGGCGAGAAAATGGTTGTTGTCTGGGTTCTGGAAGTCGATGACAGCGGCATATTTTTTCTCTGTCCTGCCGCCGGTTTTTTTCACGGTGACGGGAATGCCGTCCCGGATCAGGAAATACTTCTCCTCGTTGATCTGCAGCAGGGAGGCAGTGGACAGGCGGTGCTCCATGAGCCGCTGGGCCTCTTCCATCTGAGCGGGGGTGATCCAGAGATTCAGGCGCAGCAGGGCCTCCCTGAAATAGCGGGTCAGCAGGATCTCTTTGCAGCTCTTGCGGCCAAGGGTGCCGGTTTCGCCCAACTGCTCGGTGTTGTAGGCAAGGATGACCTCCCAGCCCAGCTCGTCCCGGAGCAGGTCGCCGGCGCTGCCTTGGATCAGGATGTTTTCAGAGTAGTCGTGGCTCATAAATGATCCCTCCCGTTAAAGTGCGGCGTTATCCTCCCATGATCAGGGATAGAATGGCAACCATGTCATCAAACTCTTTTCACACCTCGATTTCTCCGCTCATCAGCTTTGGCAGCAGACGGTCGCGGGCCTCCGCTGCAACATCACATTGCTTCTGCAAAAACTCTATCCTCGCAACAATCGAGGAAAAAAGCTGGCAGTATTGTTTCAGAACGCGTTCACAGGGAATCAGCAGCTTGATTTTCATCATTGCCTCTGGTTTCAGGTGAAGAACATTGACTCCATTAGCCAAAGGGGAAATCTGCTTGCTCAGTCCACCGTAATATAATGCAGAATAGAGGAAAAGGCTGTTTGTCAGCTTAGGAATAAGTTTGATCAAGTCCATAGAGAATATCATTTTTTCGCCCATATCCGGGATAAGTGCAGCATGACCTACTAAACGACGCTCCTGCGTCATATCAGTAACACCCATTATCACATCGCCAGAACTAAGCACTTGATTTTCTTTATATTGACCGATGAATCGCTTTTCTGCATTGCGATTATATCCACCAAATGCACGAATGCTTTTCAGGTTTACCATTAAAACGCCGATTGTGTCTGATAATTCTTTGGATGAGTACGATTTGCCCCGGATATAGTCAAATACCTCAGAAAGTGGCTTATATGCCCACCCCTCCGGCACCCCATCCACAACAGGGGTCGTCTCGTGATCGGGGAAGCGCAGATCGACAAACCACTCCTTATACAGCCGCTGGGCCGCTTCCTCCAGCAGCTTGATCTGCTTTTGGTTGTTTTCGATCAGACTGTCATAAGCAGAAAGAACATTGACGATCCTTTTTTGTATATCCATCTGCGGAACCGCAATTTTTATCTTTCGCAGCGCAGTTAGGCTGATTGTTCGTTGTGCCGCTCCAATAGCTGCTGCATCTGCCATCATATGAAAGTCACGGCTCAACATGGTATAATACAAAAATTGTGGTAGGATTGTGCTATTAGGCCGCAAAATGGCGATATGTCGTTGAAATACAAAAGGAATAGTTTCCCTCATATAGACTGGAATACCAAAAGAGCCAACAACAGAATATAAAATATCACCCTTTTGTGCTTTGCGCTTACTATCTAAGCTATCATAATATGAGTGGGGCACAAACATAGTGTTCGTGAAATCAAACTGATTAGCCATATTGATATTTGAGATCGTTACAAACGGAATACCTGAAGCTGCCTTTGGCGGTGCCTGGTGGTCACCGTCCGCAATAAATGTACAGCAATCAGATAATTTTTTAAGTTCCCAACTCACAGCCCCATCTCCCTCCAACTCCTGGAGATGGTCTCCATCAGCTCATTGGACTCCTTTTGCAGCTCCAGCAGTTCCCGGTGGATCTCCCCCATTCGCTGGGCAAAATCCACCCCGTCGTCCTCCGCCGGGGCCACGCCCACATAGGCGCCGGGGGTCAGGGACCAGTCCTTATCTTCAATATCAGCCAGGCTTGCCGCCCTGCACAGCCCCAGTATGTCCCGGTACTCGCCCTCTCCAAATTTTTCATAGAGCCAGACGGCCTCCTTTGCAGTGGTCAGGCCCTCCTCTAACGCCGCCAGCCGCCCGTCATAGTCCGCCTGCACCTTCTTTTTCTCCCGCTTGGGGGCCTCCGCCACGGCCTGCTTCGCCTCGTCCCGCAGGGCCTTGATCTCCTTGGAGAGCTCCTCTGCCCGCTGCTCAAAGGGCGCACTGCCCAGCGCCGTCCGGTATTCCTCCAGCAGCAGCCTGTATTTCTCAGTTTCCCCCCGGTACAGCCAAACAATGGCGTTGAGGTTTTTCAACTGCCACTCGCTCCACTCGTTCAGCGTGCGATCCACCGCGGTGTAGTAGTTCCGGGCGTCGATAAACAGCACTTTGTCCCGCAGCTCCTCCAGCTTGCCCTTGTCAAAGAACCACAGGGAACAGGGCAGGGACTTGGCGTAGAAAAAGTTGTTGCTCACGCTGACCATCACGTCCACATGGCCGGACTCCACCAGCCTCTGGCGGATATCCTTGTCCTTGCCGGAGCTGTCCGTGGCAGAGGAGGCCATAACAAAACCCGCCCGGCCCCGCTCATTCAGGTAGGAGTAGAAGTAGGAGATCCAGAGGTAGTTGGCGTTGCCCACCTCCTTCGCCTTGTTGACAGAGGGAAGGCCAAAAGGCAGACGGCCCGCGCTCTGGGCGGACTCCGAGTTGACCTTGTCCACGTTGAAGGGGGGATTCGCCATCACATAGTCACAGCAGCCGTCCAGATTGTGAGCGTCGTGATAGAAGGTGTTGGCCTCATCGCCGGATTTAATAGCTCCGTTGAGTCCGTGGACCGCCATGTTCATCAGACAGAGCTGGGCGTTGTACTCCACCTTCTCCTGCCCATAAAAGGTCATGGCGGAGTTGGCCTCCATGCCGGCGGCATTGACGAAGTCACCGGTCTGTACGAACATTCCGCCGCTGCCGCAGGCGGGATCCAGCAGTACGCCGCCCTGAGGTTCCAGAACGTTGACAATCATCTTAACCAGGGATTTGGGCGTGAAGAATACACCGTCATCCTGGGCGATGTTTTTTGCAAATTTGTTGAGGAAATATTCATAGATGCGGCCAATGATGTCGCCGCCCACCTCGTCCAGGGCGCTGTTGTTGAAGATGCGAAGCAGCTCGGCCAGCAGCTCATCGGAAAAGATGGTGTAGTCTTTGGGAAGGACGCCCACCAGCTGCTCCGACTGGGCCTCCACCAGCTCCATGGCATTGTTGACCACCTCGCCCAGGCTGTTCATGGTGTGGCCGCTCTGATTAGGCAGGCCTGCCGATGCAATATCGGCGGGGAGATTGACCAGATATTCGTACTGCGCCTCTCTGGGCAGGAACAGAGCACTTTTGGAGACGAAATCACTGGTCTCCACAGGCATGACCCGGCCGCCGCGCACAGGGCGATTTTTCAGGATCTCCGTTTCTACCAGTTTGAAGCGGCTGTAAGCATAGCGCAGGAAAATCAGCCCCAGCACCGGCATACAGTATTGGTTGGAGGTCAGTTTGGATCCAGCGCGGAGCAGATCGGCGGATTCCCACAGATCGGCTTCTAATTTTCTGATGTTTACCATAGGAGTCACGCCTCCAAAATCGCCTTGGTTTTACAGCTTTTGACACGGTAAAATAATCATAGCACGGATCAAACGATTTGTCTATTAGAAGCAGGCCGTGTGTATAAACAGGATTTCAAGTGTCTCCTGTGAACTCCCGCATTCATCAGGACACAGCTTATGATTACAGCGTGGTGAATTTCCCCTTTCACACAAGGTTCTCTTTACATACAGAGGGAGAGTCGGTGCGGGTACCGCTGCCCGGGGCGATGCGGAGCCGGGATCAGATATTGATGTGCTGCTCCTTGTGGATGCATCCCGCCAGGACATATCCGCGCGGAATTGGCAGGTGGGGGATCTGGCTGCGGAGCTTTTGCTGGACTATGGAATTGTAGTGTCCCCCATTGTGGAAAACCGGGACTATTTCAACAAGAACGTGAACGTATTACCATTCTATAGTCATTGCCCGTTTGACCACATAACTGACCACAGACGCGCCCGAAACCAACGGTTTCGGGCGCGTTTCTTGCGCTCATCGTCCGGCTTCATCCCTCGGCTTCTCTTCGCATTTTGTCCTGTGGCACAGCTTTGCTGCGGCGCGGTTTGGGCCGCGATTCGAGCCTGCCCCGGGCGGACATGGCATAGGCTTGGGGAAAGGGCCGCAAAGGGGTCCACGGGAGAGGGGAGAATTGCTCTTGTTTTTGAGAAAAAGTCTGCTACAATAGAAATCATTCTATGCACCTGACCGCAGACTGGCTTGCCGGACGGCGGCGCTGAAGCTGCTGGATGCCGCAGAAAGGAGACAGCCATGCCTTTGAAACGTGAAACGGCGGAAGAGATTTTTCAAAAGCTCAGGTCTGTCCAGCCTGTCTCCTTTCAGCTGACAAATCATCGGGGCATTATTCTTGCGTCTGACGATGAGGACCAGGTGGGGAGACGAGATAGCCGGGCGGCGGCGTGCTGTATGCGTCCCTTTAACGAGGCGGTCTCTTGCGCCTTGGATGCAGGCTGCGGTACCGTTATCCCGTTTTGGCGGCACAACCGGATCGCGGGGACTATTATTCTGGAGCAGACGGCAGACGAAAAGGCGCAGGCCTGCCTGCCGCTGATGAAAGCCGTAGTGGAACTCATGCTGGAGCGGAAGGAGAGCTGGAAGCTGCAGGAGGAGGAGCACAGCTCGAAAAATGACGTGATCTCGCTCTTGATCGGGGTTCATCCCCGGGATACGAGACCTTTGCTCCAGGAGCTGGAACGCTGCAATATCGATCTCTCCACACCCCGCACCTCTCTGCTGCTCCAGCTGTCCAAGCGGGAGACACTGGACCTCCCCAGCGGTGAGCGGGAGATTATTTTGGACGAGAAGCAGTATGATATCTCCGTGAGGCGTTTTTTAGACGGTCTTTTTGGATATTTTCCGTATCAGCAGGATTTGTGCATGATTGACCCGGCAAAAGCGAATGCCGTGATCCTGGCCACCGACCGGGCCCGGGCATCGGAGGACAACGCCATGAGCCTTTTTGAGCTGTGCCGTAAGCTGGAGGAAATCGCAGAACGGGATTACTGCCTGACCCTTCAGGCGGTGGTGGGCATCCGCTGCACGGCCTTTTCTGATTATGAGCGGCAGTACGAGCAGTTGAACCTCCGCCTGGCCTCGGGAAAGATGCTCTACCCGGAGCGGAATGTGTTCTTGGGGAATTCCATTGTCCTGGGAAACTTCATCACCCACACCAGCAGAAAGATTCTTCATAATATCACAACCTACGTCTATCAGAAGCTCCTGAACTCCAAGGAGCGGGAAGTTCTCTTGGAAACCCTGCGGATCTACTACGAAAGCGACATGAACTTGACCCAAACAGCCAAGAAACTGTATATCCACAAAAATACCGTTCAGCACCGGCTCAAACGCATTGAAGAATTGACCGGATTTTCTGTCCGCACGGCGGACGGGCTTCTCACCCTGCGGATGGCTCTATTATGCTACAGCCGCCTCAAGGCGAAGGATTCTGCCCCGCCCAATTTGTAAAAAACGACAAATTTCTCTCTTTATTTTGGAGACCGTTGTTTATCTGAACAACGGTCTCTTTTCTTTTGAGGGAAATCTGTTGTCTGTGTATACAATGAATATCGCCTCTCTCTCTGGTAGAATGAAGCCACATCGGGAAGGGGACGCCCTTCTCTGCCCTTATGCCGGCCGGCGGCACAACCGCAAAAATCAATTCTGTGGGGGATACGCTATGAAGAAAATTGCAGTGATAGGAACCGGCGGGACAGGCTATACCGTGGCCGCGGAGCTCTCCCTGAGAGGGTTTGAGGTTTGGCTTTGCGACGCCGCACCGAGAGAAAGCGAGGCGGCATATATCCAGCAGAACGTGGAGGTGGAGCTTACCGGGGCAATGGAGGGCACCGCCGCCGTCCGCGCCGTCACCAACGACCCGAAGGCGGCTCTGGCGGATACGCAGCTGGTCATCTGCTGCACCATCTCCAATTTGGACGAACAGACCGCCCGTTTCATTGCGCCGCACCTGTGCCCGGGGAGCGCCGTGCTGATCAGCGCGGGAAATCTGGGTGCGCTGATCTATCACCGGGTATTTCAGGAGCTGGGCGTCAAGGAGGCCGTCGTGGGTGATACCTGCGGAAATCTCTTCTCCTGCCGCAGGCTGGGGGACCGGGCGGCTTTCGCGGGCAACGGGTACAAACCGAAAAAGGCTGCGGCGTTCCCCATCCGGGACACAGAAAAGCTGGTCAACGCCTTTGAGGGGGTCTATGAGCTGATCCCCGCCAGCTCCATTCTGGAAACTACCTTCAACGCGCCCAACCTGCTCAGCCACATCTCACTGACCATTGTAAACGCGGGCGCAATTGAGAATGCAAAGGAGCCCTACTATATTTTCAAGCAGGGCATTTGCCGCAGTACGCTGAATCTGGCGGACGGAATGTGGGCGGAAAAAAAGAAGGTTATGGACGCGCTGGGCCTACCCTGCGTCCCATCGCCCTCCGGGAATCACCGGAAGTATGCGGATCCTGCGGTTCACCAGTTCGACCACTTCAAAAACCTGATTGGTCCTGACAGCATGTCCTCCCGGTATATCACGGAGGACATCCCCATTCTGGGCTGCTTCTTCCTCTCCATGGCAAAGGCGCTGGGGGTGGAAACGCCGCTGTATGCCGCGATGGTAAAGGTCGCGGAGGCCATCAACCAGACGCCCTATTATCAACAGGGCAGAACCCTGGAAAACCTGGGGCTTGATCACCTGCGGGGCGTCCAGCTGATCCGGTATTTTGAAGGGGAAGCGTGACGGAAAGAGAGACGACACAGAGAGGAGAATCTGACCATGAGCAAGACAAAAGCGGCAAAGAACACGTCTCCCGTTCAATACATTCATATAGCGATCTCCATCCTGTTTATGTTCGGCTTTGGATACCTGCCGCCCTTTTCCACTGTGACGCCTCTGGGCATGAAGCTGCTGGGTATCTTTATCGGCGTGATTTACGCCTACTCCACCTGCGAGATTGTCTGGCCCTCCCTGCTGGCCATCATCGCGTTCGCCCTGAGCGGATATACTGCCAGCTTTGCGCAGGCCGTCTCCCTGACCATGGGCAGCTCCCTGGTATTCCAGGTCATCACCCAGTATTTCACCACGGGGGCTATCGTGATCTACGGCGTGAGCAAGTGGCTCATCCGCAAAACCCTGTCCATCAAGGCCCTCCACGGGAAGCCCCAGCTGTATACCTGGTGCCTGCTGTTTTTGACGATGTGGAGCTGCATCGTGATGGAGACCATCCCCCTGTTCCTGCTGCTCTACAGCATCTGGAACGACATCGCAGAAAACTGCGAATATGAGAAGGACAGCAGCTTCCGTTACTTCGGCTTTGGCGGAATTCTCCTGGCCGAAATGCTGGGTGTGGCCATGATGCCCTATAAGAGCTGGCAGCTGGGCCTTGCCACAAGCTGGGCGAATATCACCGGCGTTAAAATCAACCTGGGGCAGATGTTCATCTGCACAGCCATCATCGGCGCCTTTGCCATCAGCGCGTATGTGTATCTGGGAGCAAGGCTGTTCAAGGTGGATTTCTCCAAGATGAAGGCCTTTGATGTGGAGAAGCTGGGGGAGGAGAGCAAGCGCCTGCGTCCCCGGTGCCGCCGCATCCTCGTGGTCTATCTGCTCACGGTGGTACTGGCGCTGTTTGCCGGTACCTTCCGGAACAATCCGGCGGCGGACTTTTTGAACAACACCCTGACTGTTGCCGGGCTGTTCTGCGTGTGCACCGCCATCCTGATGATCCTTCCCTCCGGTGAGGGCGACGGAAAGCCCGCCATCGTGTTCAATGACATCAAAAATACCGACGCGGCCATCAGCTGGCCTGTGATCTGGATGGTGGCGGTTACCATCCCCCTGGCCACCGCCGTTACCTCGGAGGGCACCGGAATTTCCGAGTGGCTGAAGCAGGTGTTTACCCCCGTGTTTGGCGGGCGGGGCGGCGTGCCGATGATGCTTTTGACCATTGTTATTATGGTGTTCTTGACCAATGTGGGCTCCAACATTGCGCTGGGCAATCTGATGATTGCCGTAATCAGCCCCTTCGTCATGTCGTCCGGGCTGAACCCCATGTTCTTCGGCTGTGCGCTGATCTACGCCTGCAACATCGGCATTTTCCTTCCCGGCTCCTCCGCTCCGGCATCGATTTTCCACGGTCGCAGCGAAATTCCCGACGCCAAGAAGCGGATGAAAACCGCTGGCTTCGCCATTCTGCTCTACACGCTGGGGGCCTGTGTGGTCTTTACCGCGGCCATGCTGCTTACCAACTGAGCTTCAACATTGAGAGGTGCAAACGCTATGAGTAAAATGGCTGTTATCGGCTTTGGCGCGGCGGGCTATCACGGCGCGAAGGCGATCCGGCAGCTGTCTCCTGAAGCGGAGATCCATGTCTATTCCAACGAGGATCCCGCCCTTTATAATCCGATGCTCACCACCTACTACGTCAAAGGCGCGATTCCCTATGAGGCGATGTTCCCATACGGAAGCGCCGAGGAGGCCGCAGAGCGGCTGAACCTCCGCTATCACGGGAACTGCGCCGTTACGGGGCTGCGCCCCGAGACGAGAACGCTGCGGCTTGCCGGCGGCAGGGAGGAGTCCTTTGACAGGATCTTGATTGCCACCGGGGCCAGCGCCATCATGCCCCCCATCCCCGGCCTGGAACTGCCCGGTGTGGTCAAAATGCGCACCGCCCGGGACGCGCTGGAACTCAAAGCGCTCTTGGACAGCGGGACGGTACACAGCGGGGTTGTGATCGGGGCCTCCTGGGTTGGGATCAAGGTTGTGGAGGATCTGGTGGAACGGGGGGCGGCCTGCACGCTGGCGGATGGTGCGGATCGTATGTTCAGTACCGCCGTCTTCCCGGACACCGCCCAGCGGATTCAGCGGGATCTGGAGGCCAAGGGGGTGGCTGTCCGCTGCAATCAAATGCTTTCCCATGTGGAACGCCAGGGGGATGGGCGGCTTGCCGCCGTAATGAAAAGCGGCGAACGTTTTTCCGCTGATATGGTGGCGGTGTGCATTGGCGTGGGAATGAACGTCGGCTTTTTGAGGGACAGCGGCCTCGCCCTGGGCCGGGGTGTTCAGGTGGACCGCAGGATGCGCACCAGCTGCGAGGGAATCTATGCGGCGGGCGACTGCTGCGAGGCTCCGGATCTGCAGAGCGGCTTCAATCGGAACATCGGCATATGGGCCAACGCTGTGCGGCAGGGAGCTGTGGCTGGGACGAACATGGCTGGCGGGGCGGCGGAATTTGACGGCAATTTCCTGGTCAACCTGGGCCATTACCTGGACTACGACTTTGTCAGCATCGGCGACAGCTCCTCCTGCACCCAGGCTGACCGGCACTGCCGCTGGGAAACCGGTCGCTATTTCATCCAGGCGTGCCGGGATTCACAGCGGATCAAATGTATAAATCTGATCGGTGGCGCCGGCTGCGGGGGTGTGATAAAAAACGCCTTTCTGAAAGCCCTGGCGAGTCCGGGGGCCGCCCTGAGCACGCAGACGGTTTGTCTGCTGAGGCAGGAGGGCTTCCCGGACGGCTTTATCAAATTCTTGGGAGGGGACTGCCTTGACGGAGCATGAGGAAAGATTAAAAGCAAAGATTCCCGGAGAAGATACGGGGATTGAGATCAGGCACTCGCTGTGCGCAATTTGCAGCCCCAGCCATCACTGCGGCCTGGACTGCTATGTGAAGGATGGAAAAATCATTCGCGTGGAGGGGACGCCGGAGCACCCCTATAACCACGGCAGGATCTGCACCAAGGGCTCGTCTCAGCGCAGCTACATTTACCGGGAGGACCGGATCAAGACCCCGCTGCGCAGAGTGGGAGCCCGGGGTGAGGGGAAATTTGAGCCCATTTCCTGGGAGGAGGCCTATCAGATCATCGCCGAACGGCTGGGGCGGATCAGGGAGGCCTATTCACCCAACGCGGTGGCCTTTTACAGCGGGTACTCCAAGTGGTACCGGCCCCTTTACCAGCGCTTTGCCCACGTGTTCGGCAGCGTGAATTTCGGCACCGACGACAGCGTATGCGCCGTCTCCATGAAGATGGGCAATAAGGTCACCATGGGCGGCGGCGCCGCGCCGGACATGGCCCACGCCAACACCTTCCTGGGCTGGAACTACGATGGGTATTATTCCCACCACCTGTCTGTGGAGGGAGTGCGCAAGCTCAAGGAGCGGGGCGGCAGGGTCATCATTATCGACATCCGCTGCACCCCCGCAGCCAAGAACCTGGCGGATATCTTCCTCCAGATCAACCCCGGAACCGACGGGGCCCTCGCCCTTGGGATGGCCAGGCTCATCCTGAAAAATGGGTGGGCAGACATGGACTATATTGAAAAATACACCTATGGCTTTGAGCAGTACAGGGAGCTGGTGGAGCAGTACCCGTTGGATAAGGTCAGCAAGATCACGGGCCTGAAGCCGGAGGATATCTACGAGGCCGCCAAGCTGTATGCCACCAACGGCCCGGCCTGCACCAACTTTTCGGCCTCCGCCCTGGTTCACCGGATCAATGGTTTCAACGCCAACCGCGCCATTCTGTGCCTGATGGCTGTAACCGGGAACTACGACCGGGTGGGCGGGAACTACCCCGTTCCCGCCAGCTACCTGCGCCAGCCAGCCGGGTTCCACACCCGAGACGAAGAGTTCCGCAGCGAAAAGTACCCCGGCACGGCGGAACGGATTGGCGCCCAGCGGTTCCCCCTCTGGAACGCGCAGTTCGACGAGTTCCAGGCCATGGATCTCCTCCGTCAGCTGGAGGAGGGGACGCCCTATCCCGTCAAGGCCATGTTTGCCCTGGGATTCAACGCCAAGATGTTCCCCGAGAGCAGCAGGCTCCTGAAGGTGATGGCGGAAAAGCTGGATTTCATTGTGGACGTGGATCTCTTTATGAATATGTCCGCCAATTACGCCGACATCGTGCTGCCCGCCTGTTCCTCCGTGGAGCGCAGTGAGCTCAAATGCTATCGGGGCGGCTATCTGGTCTATACACAGCCCGCCATCGCGCCTCTTTATGAGTCAAAGTCCGATGTGGACATACTGTGCGAACTGGCCCGGGTGATGGACCTGGAAGACGATTTGCTCAAGGGCGGCTATGAGGCCTGCGTTGAGTGGATGATCGACGGCTGCGGCCTGACGCTGGCCGAGCTGAAAACCAGCTCCCTGCCCGTGAAGGTGCCCACCGCCCAGTGGCCGGTCAAGCCTGGAAAATACCTGAAGGAGGGCTTCAAGACCCCGACGGGGAAATTCGAGTTCTATTCCACCGCCGTTGCCGCCATCGACCCGAAGTACGGCCTGGATCCGCTGCCCAGCTACGTGGACTCCCTGGCCGATCAGGACGACGAGGAAACCCGGATGGCATATCCCTTCTACTTCTGCACCGGCGCGAGGAAGCCCTATGCCATTCACTCCCGGCTCCATGACACGCCGTGGATCCGCACGCTCCAGCCGGAGCCCACCTGTGAGCTCAGCAAACAGGACGCCGTCCATATGGATCTGAAGGATGGGGATACCGTGACCATTTCCAGCCCTTATGGCAGCATTAAAATGAAGGTGAAAACGACCAGCAAGATCAAGCCCGGTGTAGTCATGGCGCTTCCTGGCTACACCAAGGCCAATGTGAACGAGCTTTTGGGGCGGGACCACCTGGATCCCTACAGCGGCTTCCCCGGCTACAAGGGGATGCGCTGCAACATCACAAAATGTCAGGAGGAGAAGGCATGAAACGGGTATTTGTGTTCGATGAGAGCAAGTGCTGCGCCTGCTCTGCCTGCATGATCGGCTGCATGGATCAAAACGACATGGATCCCGCCGCGGGGGACCCCTGCTTCCGCCAAACCTTTGACGAGGAGCTGGATGTGGAGGGCGGCCAGGTCTACTGCGCCTATCTGTCCGCCGCCTGCATGCACTGCGGCGACGCCCCCTGCATCGCCGCCTGTCCCGTGGGCTGCCTGAAAAAGGATCCGGAAACCGGCTTCACAATCTACGACAACACCAACTGCATCGGCTGCAAAAGCTGCGCCCTGGCCTGCCCCTTCGGCGCGCCCAAATACCGGCCCTCCGACGGGAAAATGGTGAAGTGCGACGGCTGCAACACCCGGGTTAAGAACGGCCTCCAGCCCGCCTGCGTCCGGGCCTGCTCCTTCGGGGCGCTCACCTGCATGACGGAGGAGGAGTACCAGGCCGCCGGCAGCGGCAAGGCGTGCAGCGCGCTGCTCTCTCGGTACGCGCCGAAAAAGATGATTTGAGCCCTGCCGCCTGTGCCCGTGCCCTTGGAGAGGGGCTTGATAAACTACTACACAATTACAAGAAGAGGTGTGTAAAATGACCGAGTATACCAAAGGACTGGCTGATTTTATCACAAAGCTGGAGTACAAAGATCTGACCCCGGAGCGGGTGGAGAAGGCCAAGATGCTCACCCTGCACGTGGCCGGCGCGGCCATGGCGGGGCGCACGCTGCCCACCGCCGTCAGTGCGCGGAATACGGCCCATGCCGTAACCGGCCAGACGTCCGATTTGATGTCCACCATGTGGGGTGAGCCGGGCAAAGTGCCGATGCACGGCGCGATCATGGCCAACGCTGTCGCCGCCGACACCCTGGACTGGGAGGATTGCAGCTATACCGGCCACCCCAGCGCCCACCTGATCTCGGTGTCCATGGCCATGACGGAGGCGATGCACAAGAGCGGCAAGGACTTTCTCACGGCGGTGATTGGCGGCTTTGAGGTGTACCAGCGCGTCGCCTGCTACATCCAGCCCACCCCGGAGTACGACACGGGAAAGTACGGCTGGGGCCTGGGCTCCTGGCAGATTTTCGCCGGCTCTCCCGCCGCCGGCAAGCTGCTGGGCTGCAATGAGGAGCAGTTCAACCTCCTCTTCGGCGCCACGGCCTGCTCCACCCCGGTGGTCAACGCCATCCTCGCCCAGCAGGGCTCCGACTTCTACCATCTCCAGTACGCCATCACCAGCCTGACCGGCGTCATGCTGGCGGGTATGGCCAAGCGCAACGAGCTGGACAACATCTATAACGTGATGGATGTGGAGTCGGGCTATCCCATGATGATGCGCGGCTTTGCCAACCCGGGCTGGATTGACCGCAACGTGGGCACGGAGTACCTCTTCGACCAGCTTCTGCTCAAGCACTGGCCCGCCAATATGTGGATCCAGACGCCGCTGGACTGCCTGGATCAGCTCAAGCGGGAGCACGGCTTCACCGCCGGCGACATCGAGGAGATCTTCGTCAGCCCCACCTATCTGGAGCGGGTGAAGTTCAGCTGGGACGGCTACTCCAGCTGCCGGGACGCCCAGTTCAGTATTCCCTACTGCCTGGCGGCCTACCTGCTGCGGGGTGAGCCGGGCCCGGCCTGGTACGATTCCTCCCGCCTGAATGAGAGGGAGCTGCTGGACGTGGCCGCCAAGGTCAAGTTTGATCCCGACAAGCTCCAGGATCTCACCGTGGCGTTCAACATGTTCCAGAACGGCTCCTTCCCCTCCACCACCGTGCGCGTCACCCTGAAGGGCGGCAGACAGGTGGAGGCCACCCTGCCCTTCCCCAAGGGCCACGCCCAGAATCCCTTTACCTGGGAGGATGTGGAGCGCACCTTCCGGGTGGGTGCCAGGGCAGTGGGGCTCAGCGCGGAAAAGACCGCCCGGTACATCGAACTGTGCAGGAAAATCGACCAGCTGGACGATATGGCCCAGTTGGCCGAGTGCCTGTCCCTCTAAGGGCATAAGAGGAGGAGAGCGCTATGTATGGCTGGAAGGCACGGATCGGGCTCATCACCCCCATGCCGGGGGAGAATGTGGAACACGCCTTTCATGTGTATGCTCCGCCGGGTGTGTCCTTTTCCTCCATGAAGATGGTCTTTCCCGGCCCCACGCCGGAAGGGCTGGCCATCCTTACAGATCAGCTGGAGGAGAACGCGGCAAAATACAAGGGAAAGGGCTTCGACCTGCTGGTGTTCGGCTGCACTGCCGGGAGCTTTATCAAAGGCGCCGGCTGGGACCGGACGTGCATGCAGACGATGGAGCGTGCCAGCGGCACCCCTGCCCTCACCACCAGCACCGCCGTGCTTGAGGCCCTCGCGGCACTGGGGGCGAAAAAGACCGCGGTCCTGACCCCTTATCCGGACGCCACCAACGCGGCGGAAAAGAGCTTTCTGGAGCACAACGGCTTTCCCGTCAGCGCCATTGAGGGGATGGATGTGTCCGGCTTCAAGGATGGGGGCTTTTACTTCGCCGACCACCACTTCCTCTACAGCAACAGCAAAAAAATGGATCGAAAGGGCGCGGACGTGTTTTTCCTGAGCTGCATGGCCCTGGATACGCTGGGACTGGTCAAGGATTTGGAGGAGGATCTGGGCGTCCCGGTGGTCACCAGCCACCAGGCCACGTTGTGGGCCGCCCTGCGCCGCTGCGGCGTGCGGACGAAGCAGCCGGAATTGGGAACACTGTTCACCCTGTAGGCGTTCCTGCTGCGTAACAGCCACCCCGCCGAGGGGGCCGGCACAACGACGCCGGCCCCCTCGGCCCAGCGGGTGCGCGCAGTGTGATGACCACAAAAACATTGGATTTCGAGCCAGACCCGTCTAAACCCAATCGGGCACGGCGGCTGGCCGCGGGGAAAATTTCCGCTGGGGTATGCTTGGAAACGGGCATGCCTTCCACTCGAAAAGGAGTTCAATCATGAAACGATATTCTCTCAGAACCGTTCTGTTTTTGGCGCTTTGCTGTGATCTGGGCCTGTTTTCCAAACGGATTGTCAGCCCGGCGGCCAATCTCGTGACGGATTCCCTTCACATTCCCGGAGGCATCGGGACAAGCTTTTCCCTGATGTTTCTGGTGGTCGCCGCAGTGCTCGTCTCGCAGCCCGGCTGCGCCGCCATGATGAGCATGATTCAGAGTGTTCTGGCCTTGGGCCTGGGCATGGTCGGCAGCATGGGGGCCCTGTCCCCGATTGGGTACATACTGCCCGGCGCGGTGATTGATCTGCTTCTGCTGGCGACAACAGGGCTGCGGGCCGCCTGGGAGGTGCGGATGGCGTTGATCAATGCCGCCGCCGCAGTCTGCGCGGCACTGACGGCCAACTGGATTGTATTCCGGCTGGATGGGCCGGCGCTTTTGCTGTATGTGTGTGTGGCGGCGGTTTCCGGCGCCCTGTGCGGGCTGCTGGGCGCGGCGGTGGCCCGCAGACTGGCGCCGGTGGTGACGGCCAGGCAGGTGGGAAGCACAGAGGTGGCGGAGGGAACAAAATGAAACAGAATAAATTGGTCCTTCTACTGCTCACGGCTCTGCTGGCGGTGACGGCGGTGGCGGCTGGAGTCCATCTGAGTACCCGCCAATCGGCCCCAATGGGCACGGTGCTGGTGGAGTGCGCAAACAGAACAAAGGAGCTGTCCCTGGATGAGGTGGAGCTGACGGCGGTGCGCGGAACCATAGTAAACGGGAAGGGCGAGGAGCGCAATGTGGACGCCCAGGGCGCACCGTTGTCTGCCGTTCTTGAACAGGCCGGCATCACGGCGTACACCCAGGTGGCTGTCACAGCTGATGACGAGTACAGTGTCACGGTGACGAAGGAAGAGGCGGCTGCGCCGGGGCGGGTTTTCTTGATCATTCGAGAGGGAGAACGGCCCCAGCTTCTGGTGTTTGGAGATGCCAACAGCAAGCGCAATGTCTCCAATGTGATTCGGTTGACTGTGTCATGATTCCTTTGTACAGCAAACGAAACCAGGTATACGCAGCCATTTACCAGGGCCGGGCCGCGGTGGAAAAGCATTTCGCGGATGCGGGCGACTGGGAGCGGGAGAATATGCGGTATGCGGAGCTGAAAGGTATGCTCACCCTCCCGGAGGTGCTGCACAGCGAACCGGGCCTGATCGTGACGGCATACTGTCCGCAGCCCACCCTGATGTCTGTGCTGGAGGAGCAGGAGCGGAGCGGGTTTTCTGACCGGCCATGGTGTGCCCTGGCTGAATGGATTCAGCGCTGTCATACTGTGTGCGGGGCGCTGCCGGAGGATGGAAACCTGCGCAATTTTCTCTGGGATTCAGCGGGAGGCCAGGTGATGGGGCTGGATCTGGAGAGTTTTTGCCAGCTTACCCCAGATGCCTGCGGCGCGGGGATTGCCGCCGCGCTGCTGAGCTATTCCCCAACCGGCACCGCAGTAAAAAAGCGGGCCGCAGGGGTGCTGGCGGCGCTGCTGAAAATTCCGGATCAGGCCGTCCGAAAGGAGAGGGAGCGTCTTCAGGAACGCCGGAGCGGTGTATCCTCCGGGCCCTTCAGTGCGGTGATTCTGATGGGGGGGCGCTCCCGGAGGATGGGGAGAGACAAGGCGGGGCTGACCCTGCTGGGACGGACCTTTCTCCAACGTCAGGTGGATAAGGTGAGGGCTCTGGGCATCAGGGATATCATGGTGTCCGGCCCGGGTGGGGGCTTGATCCCGGACGTGCGGGAGCTGGAGGACGAGCTGCCGCAGCGGGGTCCGCTGGGTGGGTTGTACACCTGCCTGCGTGCCGCTGGAAACCCACGCTGCCTGGTGTTGAGCGTGGATGTGCCGTTGGTTCCGGGCGGTGCGCTGGCCCATCTGTGCCGCCGCCATAGCACGGGTGTGACTGTGCTGCGGCACGGTGGGAAAACTGAGCCGCTCATCGCCGTGTACGACAGCGATGTGTCCCGGATGCTCCGCCCGCTGATTGAAGCTGGCGGAGCGCCGGTCCGCATCGTAGAGGACAGGATTCCCTGGGAATATTTTGATTACACAGGTCCGGAGGCACTGCTCCTCAACTGCAATACGCCAGAGGACTGCGTCCGGCTGACCGCGACAGCCAGAGCCTATCAAGCGTATGGACTTCCGCTTTGATGGGAAAGCGATTCCCGATGCGAGAAGCCGGCGCCGTCCGCTTTCTCATACAGCTGATCCCCAGGGCTTCCGCCAGTATATTTCGCCTCGCTTCCATATGGAAAGACACGCTTCGGCGTGTCTTTTTGTTGTGCGCACCCCATTTCCGGGGCCTGCTAAGGGCTTTGTCGTGTAACTGCCATTAAATGGTCGAAGACACAGGTGGATGTTTTGTGCAATCTGCCTAAAAATTGCTGTGAAAAATTGGTGAACCACCGGATTGCAAAGCGAATGCCGATATGTTATTTTTATGCAATAGAGGGAAGAATGGCCTGCTTTGTCCACCGGTGGCGAACAGATGGGCGGCTGTTTTTTCCAAATCTGGGAACTGGCTGTGCACAATGAAAGGGAAGGGAACATGATGAAAAAAACAGCAAAACGATGGCTGGCACTGGCTTTGTGTCTGGCAATGATGTTGACGCTCCTGCCCACGACGGCCTTTGCGGCCTCGGCGGCGGCGTTCGACAAGAAGGGCCTGGTGGAGCTGTCCACCGGCGCCATGCGGGTCTACGTGGACGAAAAATTCCCCCGGGTCGTTCGGTATGAGCTGCATCCCGGCACGTCCAATGAGACGGTGGTGGACGGTCAGCCCGACGCGCTGGACACCATTGAGCTCAACGGCGTGGCCGTGAAGCCTGTTGTCACCAGCTCCAAAAGCTCCGACGGCAAGACCATCACCTACACTATGACGGTGAGCGCGCAGGCCGGGAACGCCGCTGGCCGGGCCCTGGTCAACCGTCTGGACGACGAGGGCAAGCTGGTGAAGGACGAGGACGGCAATGCGGTCAAGGAGGAAAAGACCGTGGACACCGGCCTGAATGTGAAGATCACCGCCCGCATTGTGGTTGGCGGCGACGGGCACAACACCCTGGCCTTCTACATCGACAAGGTGGACTATCTGAAGAACGACCGGATGGAGCACCCCCTGGAGACCATTGAGATCCCCAACCACAGCCTGGTCTCCATCAGCACCGACGGCACGGACAAATCCGTGGCCATCACCGGCGGTGTGGCCCGCAACACCTCCGTGGCCACCAGCGACAAGACCATCTTCGCCCACGAGAGGATGGGCGAGAACGAGACGGTGGATTTCTTTGCCGGCTTCCTGTACAACAGCCAGGTCAGCGCCAGTCTGGCCAGCAACTCGGAGTACACGCCGAACAACCGGCTGGCCGGCTGCGACAACAACCCGGTCCGGGCCGCCTTCCAGTCCCGGGAGAACGGCAAGGTGGAGAGCATCAGCCTGAGCAGCACCCTGTGGTACTATGACCGCAAGGTGTCCAGCCTCACCATGTACAACGCTGACGTCTACAAGGAGACCGGGGCGTACCCCGCCCTGGGCGAGTGGGAGCTCCACGCCATTCCCGAGGACAAGATGGTTCAGGAGCCCAATGAGCTGCCCCTGTTCGCCAAGGTGGTCATCACCGATAAGGATGAGAACGGCGACGGCAAGATGGACTGGCAGGACGGCGCCATTGCCTACCGCGGCTCCATCATGCACATTCCCGTCAACAGCGAGCTGGTGCGGGAGGCGGTAAACCTGCGCATCAGCATGAACTTCGGCGGCCAGGCCCAGCACCCCTTCCTGATGGCGCTGGACAACGTCAAGCGGGTGGCCCTGAACACCGACGGGCTGGGCCAGCTGGTCCTGCTCAAGGGCTACGCCAGCGAGGGCCACGACTCCGGCCACCCCGACTACTGGAACGTGGGCGAGCGCATGGGCGGCGTGGCCGATATGATCACCATGATGGAGGAGGGCGGTGAGCTGGGCGCCCAGTTCGGCATCCATGTGAACGCCTCCGAATTCTACCCCGAGGCCAAGGCCTTTGACGACAACCGGGTGGGCCGCTACAACAACGAGGATGGCACCCCCGGTGGCCTGCGCTACGGCTGGAACTGGATCGACCAGGGCGTGAACATGAACATCGCCTACGATTTCGCCACCGGCGACCGGGCCGAGCGGTTCCAGAAGCTGTACGACCTGGTGGGCGACCGGCTGAGCTTTGTGTATGTGGACGTGTGGGGCAACGGCCAGCACGGCATCAACGAGGACGGCTGGATGACCCGGCGGCTGACCAAGGAGATCACCGAAGGACGGGATTGGCGCATTACCCAGGAGTGGTCCTTCGCCAACCCCTATGACTCCACCTTCCAGCACTGGACCTCCGACTACACCTACGGCGACTACAGCTACAAGGGCTGGCTGAACAGCGCCGTGCTGCGCTTCCTGCTCAACGGCTACAAGGACGCTTTCCCCGCCGACTTCCCCACCTTCGGCGGCGCGTGCAACGCTCCGCTGCTGGGCGGCCCGGCCATGCAGGGCTTTGAGGGCTGGCAGAAGGACGATGAGTACGACCTGTCCATCTACAACACCTTCAACCAGATGGTGTACACCAAGTTCCTCCAGCACTATGACATCATGCAGTGGACCAATGCGGAAAATTCCGTGACCATGCCCTACAGCAAGGGCGCCAACGGCGCGCGCAGCGAGAGCGCCGAGTGGACCCCCGAGATGCAGATTGTCCTCCAGAGCGGTAGCGACCAGGTGGTGGTCACCCGCGGTCTGGACGATCAGCTGGACGCCAAGGCGGTCTACTCTGCCGACGACGAGACGGAGTACCGCTCCCGGGTGATGACCCTGAACGGCAGGGTCATCCTCACCGGCGCCCCCGCCTCCGCCGGTGAGGATCCCGTGTTCCCGGCGGATCGGGCCACCCTGAAGTACCTGATCCCCTGGTACTGGGACGCCGAGACCGGCGAGCGCGTCTCCGCCGCCAACGAGAAGCTGTACCACTGGAACGCCCAGGGCGGCGCCTCCACCTGGGAGCTGCCCAACGGCTGGGAGAACCTCAAGAGCGTTATCGTCTACGAGCTGTCCGACCAGGGCCGGGGCGAGGCCAAGACCCTGACCGTGAGCGGCGGCAAGGTGTCCTTCCCCTCCGGGACCAAGGCCAACACCGCCTACGTGGTGGTGAAGGGCGAGGCCGCCAAGGGCCCCCAGATCACCTATAGCACCGGTCTGCACGTGGAGGACTCCTCCTTCAACATCGACATGGACAACAGCCCCTGGACCTCCGAGGGCAAGACCCAGCGGGTGACCAACGCCGGCGGCATCTCCGCCCTGAAGCTGAGCGGCCAGGCCAGCGTGAGCCAGAAGCTGACCGACCTCGCCCCCGGGCAGAAGTACGTGACCTATGTGGCGGTGGACAATCTCAGCGACGGCAAGGCGTCCGTCACCATCACCGACCAGAACGGCAAGGTGGTGGCCAGCAACTACACCATGCGCTCCATTGCCCAGAACTATGTGAGCGCCTATCCGCTCCACACCTTCTACAAGGCCACCACCGGCGGCTTTGCCGAGGACCAGACCAGCCGCTTCCAGAACATGTACGTGTTCTTCACCCCCGAGGCGGGCAAGACCTACACCATCACCCTGAGCCACGAGGGGAGCGGGGACGCCTATTTCGCCCATATGCGCACTCTGGAGACCGCGGCGGACAACTTCACCTATGACAAGGACGGCAATGTCATCGGCTTCTTCCAGGACTTCGAGAACGTGGCCCAGGGCCTGTATCCCTTCGTGGTCAGCGGTTACGAGGGCGTGGAGGACAACCGGATCCACCTGTCCGAGCTGCACGCCCCCTACACCCAGGGCGGCTGGGACGTGAAGAAGCTGGACGACGTGATCGACGGCGAGTGGTCCATCAAGATCAACGGCCTGGTGGGCGGCGTGGGCCAGATCCTCATCCAGACCGTTCCCCAGAACTTCCGCTTTGAGCCGGGCAAGACCTACACTGTGGAGTTCGACTACGAGCTGGGTACCACCGGCAGCTACTATGTGGCCATCGGCGAGGGCGAGTGCGGATATGACGCCTACGGCTATCCCACCAGCGTGGGCTGCCCGACGGTGGAGCTGGCCCAGACCCTGAACAAGGACCACAACTTCGCCGCCTCCAGCAAGACGGCCAAGGCTCCCGTGGGCCACGCCCGCTTCACCGTGGTGGGCGGCGAGTCCGGCCAGACCTGGATTGCCATCGTCTCCGACGAGTCCGCCGACACCCAGGGCACCAGCGGCAACGCGGCCAACTTCGGCGGCTATCAGGACTTTGTGCTGGACAATCTGAAGATCACCCTCAACGACACCGACAAGAGCGAGCTGTACAATCAGGTGTGCGTTGCCGGCCGGGTGGACGCGGACAGCTGCGCCAAGGCCGACGGCTATACGGGCACTGTTGGGGAGGCCATCACCGCCTTTGAGACCGCCTTGGACGAGGCCAAGGTCCTGCTGAACGACCCCAAGGCCACCGACGCCGCCGCCATGAAGGCCGCCGCCGACAAGCTGGCCGCCGCCCTGGCCGTCCTCAAGCCCCTGCCTGTGGTGGACGTGACTGCCACCCGCACGCAGGGCAAGGACGGTAGCGTGGCGCTGAAGGTTGTGGATTCCAAGGACGAGACCCTGGTTGACGTGAAGCTGCCCGCCGCCATCCCCGCTCCGGAGGAGGCGTTTGCGGATGTGCCCGCCGGCCACTGGGCGGAGAAGGCCATCCAGGAGGCCGCCGGCCTGAAGATTCTCGGCGGCGTGGGCGGAGGCCGCTTCGACATGGAGGGCAGCCTGAACCGTGCCATGCTGGTCACCGCCCTGTTCCGCCTGTCCAACGGGCAGGAGGGCTATGAGGCCGCCTTTGACGATGTGGCCCAGGGCGCCTGGTATGCGGACAGCGTGGCGTGGGCCAGCCGGACAGGCGTGGTCCAGGGCTACGACGAGCACACCTTCAAGCCGGACGACGCCATCACCCGGGAGCAGCTGGCTGTGATGATCTTCCGCTACGCCAAGCTGGCGAAGATCGGGACCGTGGGCTTTGGCAGTGAGCTGAATGACTTTGACGACGCCGATGAGGTGCACAGCTGGGCCGAGGAGGCCATGGTCTGGTGCGTGGTCAACGGCATCATCACGGGCAAGGGGGAAAAGACCCTGGCCCCCGCCGCCACCGCCACCCGTGCCGAGGCCGCCGTCATGCTCCAGCGGCTGATCGGCCTGATGAAGTAAGAACCTGTATTCACAGCCGAGGATGCCGGCTGGCCGAGGGATTTTCCCGTCAGGCAAGGCGAATTTTCGCCGGAATACTTTGTGTATTGCAAGAAAATTCAACGCAGCATGTCGGGAAAAGACCCGCCCAGACGGCGTTTGAGGTTGTGAATACAGGTTCTAAGACCCCGCGATTTGAATCAAAAGCGCCGGCGCAGCATCTGCTGCGCCGGCGCTTCTATTGTGTGAGGATCGGTGGTTTTGGCCGAAAAGACGCGTGCCGGGGCGATTGGTGCGGCTTCCCGCATTGACGGCACCCGGCTTTTGGTATATCATAGCCATATGGACTGGTGAACTTCCCCGGGGGAGACGGCCCCGGGGCGGTATCGTTTCATGAAGGAGGGTTTGTGATGCTGTACATCGGGATCGACCTGGGCACGTCGGCCTGCAAGCTGCTGCTGGTGGACGGGGAAGGCGCGGTGCTCAACGAGGTGACAAAGGAGTATCCGTTGTCCTTTCCCCAACCGGGGTGGAGTGAGCAAAACCCCGAGGACTGGTGGCGGGCGGTCGTGGACGGCGTGCCGGAGCTGTTGCGCGGCTTTGACGCCGCCCAGGTGGCGGGCATCGGCGCGGGCGGCCAGATGCACGGACTGGTGGCGCTGGACGGAAATGATGAGGTCATCCGCCCCGCCATCCTGTGGAACGATGGGCGGACAGCGGCCCAGGTGGACTACCTCAACAGCGAGGTGGGCCGGGACAAGCTGAGCGCCTGCACCGCCAACATCGCCTTTGCGGGCTTCACCGCCCCCAAGCTGCTGTGGATGCGGGAGAATGAGCCGGAGCTGTTTGCGAGAATCCGTAAAATCATGCTCCCCAAGGATTATATCAACTTCAAACTCACCGGCGTCCACTGCACGGACTACTCCGATGCCAGCGGAATGCTTCTGCTGGACGTGGCGCGCAAGTGCTGGTCGAAAGAAATGTGCCAAATTTGCGGCGTGGCCGAGGAGCGGCTCCCCAGGCTGTATGAGAGCTGGGAGGTGGTGGGGACGCTGAAGCCTGACGCGGCCCAATCGCTGGGCCTGCCCGCTACCGTGAAGGTGTGCGCCGGGGCGGGGGACAACGCCGCTGCTGCTGTCGGCACCGGCACTGTGGGGGCCGGCGGCTGCAACATCTCCCTGGGCACCTCTGGCACCATATTTATTTCGTCGGACAAATTTGGCGTGGATCCCAACAACGCCCTCCACGCCTTCGCCCACGCCGATGGCGGCTGGCACCTGATGGGCTGTATGCTGTCCGCCGCGTCCTGCAACCAGTGGTGGTGCGGGGACATTTTGGGTATAAAGGACTACCCGGCGGAGCAGAAGGCCATCACGTCGGACAGGCTGGGCCGGAATCCGGTGTTCTTCCTGCCCTACCTGATGGGGGAGCGATCCCCTATCAACGACACCGACGCCCGGGGTGCGTTCGTGGGTATGAGGATGGATACTTCCCGCGCTGACCTCACCCAAGCGGTGCTGGAGGGGGTGGCCTTCGCCATCCGGGACAGCTTCGAGGTGGCAAAGAGCCTGGGCATCGCCATCCCCCGGAGCATGATCTGCGGCGGCGGGGCCAAGTCCCTCCTCTGGCGGACAATTTTTGCCAACGTGCTGGGCATCCCCTTAGACCTGCCCCAGACCGAGCAGGGCCCGGGGTACGGCGGGGCGGTGCTGACCATGGTGGGCTGTGGGGTGTTCGAGAGCGTCCAGTCTGCCTGTGACGCGCTGGTCCGGGTGGCGGGTACGGTGGAGCCAGACCCGGAACTCACCGCCCGGTATGAGGAGCGGTATCGCAAATTCCGGGCCATCTACCCGGCGCTGAAAAACGTGTTTCCCATCTTAAAATAAGGAGTAATCGCCATGAAAAACATCCCTGATGTAAAGCTGGGCCTCATCGCCGTGAGCCGGGACTGCTTCCCCATCGCGCTGTCCGAGCGCCGCCGCGCCGCCATCAAAGCCGCCTATGCGGGCGACCTCTACGAATGCCCCGTGACAGTGGAGAACGAGCAGGATATGCTCAAAGCCGTGGCGGACGTAAAGGCGGCGGACTGCAACGCCCTGATGGTGTTCCTGGGCAATTTCGGCCCGGAGACGCCGGAAACGCTGATTGCCAAGAACTTCGACGGCCCCTGTATGTACGTGGCCGCCGCCGAGGGGGACGGCGACCTCATCAATGGCCGGGGCGACGCCTACTGCGGTATGCTGAACTGCTCCTACAACCTGGGGATGCGGCATTTGAGCGCCTACATCCCCGAATACCCCGTAGGCACCGCCCAGGATATCGCCAAGATGATCACCGACTTCGTGCCCGTCGCCCGGGCGGTGATCGGGGTGAAAAACCTCAAGATCATCACCTTTGGCCCCCGGCCCCAGGACTTTTTCGCCTGCAACGCCCCCATCAAGGGGCTGTATGAGCTGGGCGTGGAGGTGGAAGAGAACTCCGAGCTGGACCTGCTGGTGAGCTACAAGGAGCACGCCGGCGACCCCCGCATCCCCGGCGTGTGCGCCGAGATGGCGGCGGAGATGGGCGAGGGCCGCTACTACCCCGACCTGGGGGAGCGGATGGCCCAGTTTGAGCTGACCCTGCTGGACTGGGCGGAGAACCACAAGGGCAGCCGGAAGTACGTGGCCTTCGCCGACAAGTGCTGGCCCGCGTTCCCATCCCAGTTCGGCTTTGAGCCCTGCTACGTGAACTCCCGTCTGGCCGCCCGTGGCATCCCCGTGGCCTGTGAGGTGGACATCTATGGGGCTCTGTCCGAGTACATCGGGGCCTGCGTCAGCGGCGACGCCGTGACCCTGCTGGACATCAACAACTCCGTCCCCGCCAAAATGTGGGAGGAGCAGATCAAAGGCAAATATGATTATCAGCTCACCGACACCTTCATGGGTTTCCACTGCGGCAACACCCCCGCCTGCAAGCTGTGCGCAGACCGGGCGGTGAAGTATCAGCTGATCCAGAACCGGCTGCTGGAGGACGGCGGCGAGCCCGACTTCACCCGGGGCACCCTGGAGGGCGATATCGCGCCCAGCGACATCACCTTCTACCGCCTCCAGTGCGACAGCGAGGGCAAGCTGCGCTCCTACATCGCCCAGGGTGAGGTGCTGCCGGTGGCGACGGGCAGCTTCGGCGGCATCGGCGTGTTCGCCATCCGTGAGATGGGGCGGTTCTATCGCCACGTGCTGATCCAGAAGCGCTACCCCCACCACGGGGCGGTGGCCTTCGGGCACTACGGCAAGGCCCTGTTTGAAGTGTTTAAGTTCTTAGGGGTGCAGGATATTGCCTATAACCAGCCCAAAAATCTCCCATATCCCACCGAGAACCCCTGGGCATAGGCGGGAGCGCCGTATCCCCGGCCAGCCCTGGCGGGCGCAGCCGCATATCATAACCGAAAACCGCGTATTCCGCCGGTGATCCCGGGGAATACGCGGTTTTTCCGCACTGGCGCAGGGGTTATGTAGACTGGCGCTCCACGATTTTGGAGTAGATCATCACCTTTTTGCTGATGTGGCGGCCCTGGAGCACGCTGCCCACGTTGTCCGCGATGGTCAGGCTCAGGTCATACAGCATGTTGTCCAGCGAGGTGAGGGTGGGTGTGCACAGCTCGGTGTACCGGGAGTTGTTGATGCCGATGACGGCCACATCGTCCGGAACGCGCACCCCGCCCTCCACCAGGGCGCGTATGCCCACAACGGCCAGAAGGTCCTCGGAGTAGATCACGCCGTCGGTCTCCGGGTGGGCGCGCAGCAGCTCCCGGGTGGCCTGATAGACATCCTGGGTGGAGGAGCCGGAGTGGATGACCACGGGGGACACGCCGCCGCACCAGCGGGCCACCCCCTCCTCATAGCCCGCCTGCTTGAGCAGGTTGCTGGGGGTGGAGCGGTCCACCAGGAAGGCGGTCCGCCGCCGCCCCTTTCCCGCCAGGAGCTTGACGCAGTCGGCCACGCCGTCCCGTTCGCCGGCCAGAATGCCGTAGACGTTGGGCAGGTCCAGATATCCGTTGCAGATGAACACGGGGGTGGAGGGCAGATAGCGGCAGATGGCCTGCTCCATGTGGCGGGTCTGGTAGATGGAGCCCATGAGCACCGCGGCGTCCACCTTGCGCTGCTCGATGGCCTGGATGTACTGGGTCTGCTCCCCGCTGTCCATGCCGGTGTTGTAGATCAGGCAGGAGTACCCCTGCTCGGACAGCGCCCGCTGGAGATAGAAGATGCCATCCGTATGGTGGGTGGTGCGGATGTCGGAGATGAGGACGCCGATCATCCGCGAGGACTGCGTGACAAGGCTGCGCGCGGTCTCGTTGGGCGTGTAGTCATACTGCTCCAACAGGGACATGATGCGCTTTCGGGTGGCCTCCTTTACGTTGGGCCGGTTGTTGATGACCCGAGAAACGGTGCTGGGCGATACATCCGCAATTTTAGCGATATCATAAATCGTAACTTCCCGCCGCACAAAGACACCCCAGATACAATTATTTTTGTGAGTCCGCAGGAGAAAACCGAGGGGAGGCACGCCGCCCGGCACAGGGGGGCCGGGCTAAATACAACTTCATTCTATATTTTTTTTATCCGAATGTCAAGGCGGGCGGCGGGAGCATGGATATGACACCGATTGCAAAAATGGATTGACAGGGATTTTTTCTGTGGTAGAATGAAATTGGGAACCCGGATCACAGAAAAGGAGGACAAATCATGATACGAAGGAACCAGGAAAAAACGGTGGAGCGGCATGAGCGCAAATTTGGCGCGGAGGGCTTCATCACGGTGCGCAGTTTGATAAACAGCGACGAGGAGCTGAACGGGCACGGCCGCGTCTTTGCCCACACCACCGTTCAGCCCGGCAGCGGCATCGGCTACCACGTCCACACCGGCGATACGGAGATCTACTACGTGTACAGCGGCCGGGGGGAATATAACGACAACGGCGAGGTGAGCATGGTGGAGGCGGGGGACGTGACCTTCACGCCCGCCGGATGCGGGCATGGAATCAAGTGTGTGGGGGGCGAGCCCCTGGAGCTGATTGCACTGATCCTCTACGGATGAGGAGTGGGGGCAAAGACGACCCGGACATCGGAGCCGGACGCCGGTGAGCGTCCGGCTTCGTTGTTTTCCGGCTGCTGTGGTTGTCATCCTGCACAAAAATTTGGCATCGATTGCTGTTCGTGTAGGCAAAATGGAGGAGCTGGAAAACGTCGGAAGGTTATGTATTTCGATGGAAATCTAGAGATTGCCCGAGGGATTTATGTGGATTTTGTGAATTTGAGGGGAGAGGGGCTGCCGCCGTGATTTTGCCGAAGCTGGATTCTGGCGAGATTTTTTATTCCATGAAATCTATTGCAAAACAAAATAATGTGGATTATAATAACTTTGCAATCGATGTTAAATGTTAAAGCGAGACGGAGACTGAGCGTATGAACATTACAATTCTCGGCGCCGGGGCAATGGGGATGCTGTTTGGCGGCTACCTGTCCCAGGGAAATTCGGTCTGGCTCCTGGACGTGGACCAGGAGAGGGTGGACAAGATCAATGCGGACGGCGTCACCGTCCGGGAGCGGGATGGGACGGACCGGGTATTCCACCCGGCCGCAGCAGTGGAGCCGGCGGGGCTGCCGGAGATGGATCTGATTCTGATATTCGTCAAATCCATGTTTACCCGGGAGGCGCTGTCCAAGAACCGGCGGCTCATCGGCCCGGACACCTACCTGATGACCCTTCAGAACGGGGCGGGGCATGAGACCAAGCTGCTCCCCTTCACCGACCGGGCCCATGTGATCATCGGCTCCACCCAGCACAACGCCTCGGTGGTGGCCAACGGGTGCACCTATCACGGGGGGACCGGCCTGACCTCCATCGGCGTGCTGGAGGGGGACGGGGCCGCGGCGGTGGACATCGCGGCGTGCTTTACTGCCTGCGGCTTCCCCTGCGTCACCAGCGAGGACGTGAAGCGGCAGATCTGGTCCAAGCTGTTCACCAACACGGCGGCCAGCTCGCTGACGGCGGTGCTCCAAGTGCCCCTGGGCTTCCTGTGCGACAACCCCCACGCCAGATCCCTGCTGCGGGCTCTGTGCCGGGAGGCGGTGGCGGTGGCCAACGCGGAGGGAATTTCCCGGTTTGACGAGGGGGAGGTCATTGAGGAGGTGGAGGCCGTGTGCCGGAACGCCAGGAACGGCTGTACCTCCATCTGCGCCGATATCCGGGACGGCCGCCGCACGGAGGTGGACACCATCAGCGGCAGCGTACTGGAGGCGGCCAAGGCGGTGGGCCTGTCGGTGCCCTACCACGAAATGGTGGTCAGACTCATCCACGCCCTGGAGGACAGGGCGGCATATCAAACAGAGGAGGAAACGCTATGAGCGTCTATCAGCTGGGCGGCCTGCGGGTGGTGGACCTGACCAAGCCGCTGGACCCGGCCGCAGAGTCCCGGCGGTGCCACATGTACCGCTTCAACACCGGCGGGCCCATCCCCGATTATCACACGATCATGGACCTGACCAGCCACCTGGGCACCCACTGCGAGTGCCCCTACCACCACGAGGACAGCTGGCCCGACGTGGCCGCCTTGCCGCTGACCAGCTTCATGGGCCGGTGCGTCTATGTGGAGCTGGAGGGGGTGGCGCCCAACGGCTACATCACCCCGGAGGTGCTGGACCGGGCGCTGGGCGGCAGGATTCAGGCGGGCGACGTGGTGATTCTGGACTCCCCCTACAAGCTGCCCCCCTTCACCCCCAAAACCAACACCGAGGAGGACCAGCGGCTTTTGGTCAACGGCGAGACCGGTCGGTGGATGGTGGAGCACGGGGTAAAGTCGGTGGGCTTTGGCGACGGGGTATCCATCGAGAACCGCAATGAGGACGTGAAGCCCTTCCACGATGTGTGCATGGCGAAGAACATCACCTTCCTGGAGGTGCTCAAGAATCTGGACCAGCTTCAGAGCGACACCTTCTTTATCTCCTTTGCCCCCCTTCCCATCCGGGGGCTGGACTCCTGCCCGGTGCGGGTGTACGCCATCGAGGGCCTTCCCGGTTTTTGAGCGGGCGGGAACGGAGGATGGAGCCTGTATTCGCAGCCCCGGGATCCGATGGCCCAGCTGTGAATAGAAGTTCTCAAACTGGAAATTGATACAAAACTGGAGGGCTTACGAAATGGAAAAACGGAAAACCCTGCGGGAGCTTGTGGCTGAAAAGCAGGTTTTCGCGCCTTGTGTCTGGGATCTGATGTCCGCCCGGGCGGCGGAGCAGGCCGGATTTGAGGCGACGCTGCTGTCCGGGGGGGCGCTGGCCGAGTGGGTGTGCGGCCTGCCGGACATTGGGCTGATCACCGCGGACGACCTGGTCCGGGCCACGCAGTACATCACCGCAGAGTCCCCGCTGCCCTGCTGCGTGGACGCGGACGACGGCTACGGCGAGACTCCCCTGCACGCCTATCGCCTGACCCAGCGGCTGGTGGAGGCGGGGGCCATGTCCCTCACCCTGGACGACACCACGGGGTACCGGGGGTACAACCGCTGGGGGATGCAGCTGCGGGGCGGTGCGCCGGACGGGGCCATGACCCATCCTGCGGTGTCCCGCAAGGTTTGGCTGGCCAAGCTGAAGGCCTGCCTGGAGGCATGCTCCGGCACGGACTGCATGCCCATCGCCCGCACGGAGAGCAAGCTGCAATACGGCCTGGACGAGGCCATTGAGCGCTGTCTGCTGGCCCAGGAGCTGGGGGCGGAGATGACGCTGATCATCGGGCTGATGAACCTGGAGGAGGGCCAGCGGGTGGCCGAGCAGGTGAAGGGCTGGAAGATGTGGCCCGACGTGGGCTCCCGCGGCGGCGTGCCCGACGTGAGGCTGGAGGACATCGAGCCGCTGGGCTTCAACTTTGTTACCATGCACATCCTGGAGAAGGCGGCCATGTGGGGCATGATCGACTTCGGCAAGCACGCCGTTCAGGACAAGAGCCTGGCCTATCACGACACCCACACCATGGGCCTGAAGCCGGAAGAGGTGGAGCAGGGCATTGTGGGGATGCAGGCGAAGAACCGGCCCGTCCGGCCCGACCGCTATATGTCCAAGGAGCCGGGCTTCTGGAAGGACCTCCCGGGTGAGAACTGACACCGGTAAACTGCGAGATAAGGAGCTCAGGAGATATGGAAAGAAAATCTTTACGCGAATTGGTGGCCCAGAAGCAGATCTTTGCCCCCATCGTCTGGGATGTCATGTCCGCCAAGTGCGCGCAGGCGGCGGGGTTTGAGGCCACGCTGCTGTCCGGCGGCGTGGTGGCCGGGAACTGCGCCACCCCGGACGTGGGGCTCATCACGGCGGACGATCTGGTGCGCATCACGGGCAACGTGTGCGCCGCCTCGCCCCTGCCCTGCTGCATCGACGCCGACGACGGCTACGGCGAGACCCCCCTGCACGCCTACCGCACCACCAAACGGCTGGCGGAGGCGGGCGCCATGGCGTTGACCCTGGACGACACCACCGGCACCCGGGGCTATGGCCGCTGGGCCAAGGCCCTGCGGGACGGCGAGCCCTTCGGCACCATCCCCCACCCCGCCGTGTCCCGGGACGTGTTCCTGGCCAAGGTCCGGGCGGCGCTGGACGCCTGCTCCGGCACGCAGTGCATGCTCATCGCCCGGACGGAAACAGCCCTGCAATACGGCCTGGAGGAGGCCATCGAGCGCTGCATCCGCGCCGAGGAGCTGGGGGCGGAGATGACGCTGGTCATCGGCCTGCGCACCCTGGAGGAGGGCACGGAGGTGGCCAAGTACGTCAAGGGCTGGAAAATGTGGCCCGACGTCATGGCCCCCGGCGGCGTCCCCGACGTGAATTTTGAGGACATCGAGAAGCTGGGCTTCAATTATGTGACCGCCCACTGCATCACCAAGGGGGCCAACTACGGCATGACCTCCTGGGGGAAGCGGGTGCTGGAGGACAAGTCCACCGTATTCTGCGACGAGCACGAGCTGGGCATCACGGAGGAGGAGGCCGCCCGCTGCGACCTGTTCCAGGTGAAGCACGACGGGCAGTGGTTCCAGCGGGAGGCAAAGTACTGGAAGGGGCTGGAGCACCCCTATCTGGGCAGGATCGAGGAATAGACGCGGCTGTGAGCGGCCTTTGGGCGGGGATGGCCCAGCCGCGCGCATGACAGGTTGAAAACGGCCCGAATTTCAGACATAGGAGGAAACGTGATATGAAAAAGAAGCTGTGCGTACTCTTGGCGTGTTCCATGCTCCTGACCCTTCTGGCCGCCTGCGGCGAGTCCGGCGCGGGGAGCAGCGCTCCCCCGGCGGGCAGCAGCACCCAGCCCACCCAAAGCGGCGGGGTGGACACCCCCAACTCGGAGAAGAAGGAGGGGGGCCGGCTGACCATCTCCGCCGCCACTCCCACCACCCGGGCCTGGTACGACATACGGGGTATCATGGCCATCGCCATGTTCGGCTATATCTATGAGCCCCTGGCCCGCTACGGCTCCGACGGCAGCCCCGAGCCCTTCCTGGCCCAGAGCATCACCCCGGACGCCGACGCGCTGACCTGGACCATCGTGCTCCGGGACGGGATCCAGTTCTCCGACGGCAGCCCCTGCGACGCCGAGGCGGTGGCCTGGAACCTGGACTACTACAAGGAGAACGGTGTGCTGAAGGACTCCTTCTTCAAGTTCTACGACCACGCCGAGGCCACCGACGGCAAGACCGTGGTCTGCCACTTCACCCAGTGGGACTCCCTGTTTGACTACTCCCTGTGCCGCACGGTGCTCATCGCCTCCAAGAAGGCCTTTGACGAGAAGGGGGCGGAGTGGCTGGCGCAGAACCCCGTGGGCACCGGCCCCTTCGTGGAGGCCGAATTCAACGCGGACGTGAGCTGGATCTTTGACCGCAACGACAACTACTGGCAGGGCAAGGTGCTGCTGGACGGGGTGGACATGGTCTACTACCAGCAGGAGCTGGTGGCCGCCCAGGCCCTCAAAACAGGCGACATCGACGCCATGCTTACCGAGACCTACAGCCTGGTGGAGCAGCTCAGCGGCTATGGCGACACCACGGGCAAGCCCGCCCAGCTGCCCAGCTACTACTACACCCTGTGCTTCAACATGAAGGAGGGCGACCCCTTTGCCAACGAGAAGGTGCGCAAGGCGGTGAGCCACGCCATCGACGTGGACGCCATCGTGGACACCCTCACCTTCGGCTACGCGGTGAAGACCAACCAGTGGGCCCCGGAGAGCTCCCCCTTCTACAACAAGGACACCACCGGCCAGGCGTACGACGTGGAGCAGGCCAAGCAGCTGCTGGCCGAGGCGGGCTACGCCGATGGATTTGACACCATGATCACCTGCAGCAACGCCACCACCGTGGTCAACGTCTGCCAGGTCATCGCCGAGCAGCTGTCCGCCATCGGCATCAACGTCCAGATCCGGCCCATCGAGGGCGCTGCTTTCGTCAACTACATCGGCGGCTGGGAGTCCGGGATGTTCCTGCACCAGATGGGGGCGGAGGCCGGCGCGGCCTCCCAGTACGCCTCCACCTTCTACCAGTACGAGGGCTTCGGCCTGGGGGTGAACGCCTTCGAGATCCCCGACGAGCTCCACCAGATCACCACCGCCATCACCTCCGCCCAGACCGAGGAGGAGCGCAACGCCAAGACCCAGGAGGTGGCCGAGAAGGTGGTGGACGAGTACTGCATGATAAAGGTGATCTTCGGCTCCCAGGCCATCACCTTTGTGAGGAACGACGTGAGGGACTTCCACTACGCCGATGTGCAGAACCTGCGCGCCGACCTGTGGGCGTGCTGGCTGGACCGCTGAGCGGCCCATCGGGTGATTGAGACAAAACGCGCGCCCCCGCCCTTGCAGCCAGCCGTGCGGGCGCAGGTGCGGGGGCGCGGCGAAATCAGCTCCGAATATGAGGGAAGCAAATGAAAACTTATATCTTGAAGCGAATCCTGATCTCCCTGCTCATCGTGTTCCTGGTGTCGCTGTTTTCCTTTTCCCTGCTCCAGATCATGCCCGGCGACCCCGCCCGGCTGGCCCTGGGGTACGAGGCGTCCGAGGAGGACGTGCAGGCCCTGCGGGAGGAGATGAACCTGGACAAGCCCATCCTGACCCAGTACCTCCTGTGGCTGCGCAACCTGTTTCGGGGGGATCTGGGGCGGTCGGTGATCTATAAGCGCCCCGTGGCGGACATGATCGCCGAGCGCCTGCCCAGGACGGTGAACATCGGCGTGTTCGCCCTGCTCCTGGGCATTCCCATCGGCATCCTGTGCGGGGTGGTCTGCGCGGTCAAGCGGGGCAGGCTGGCGGACCAGGGGATCACCTTCTTCATGACGATGATTATGGGAATGCCGGTGTTTTGGCTGGGCATTCTGGGCATATTGGTCTTTGCGGTGCAGCTGGAGCTGCTGCCCATACAGGGCTACACCCCGCCCACCAAGGACTTCGGCGATTTTGTGTACCACGCCATCCTGCCGGTGAGCTGCATCTTTCTGGGGATGTCCGCCGGCATCTGCCGCCAGACCCGCACCAACGTGCTGGATTCCATCAACCAGGACTATATCCGCACCGCCCGGGCCAACGGCCTGCCCGAGGGCAGCGTGGTGTACAAGCACGCGCTGAAAAACGCGCTGATCCCGGTCATCACCATCATCGGGATGCAGGTGCGCGTGGTCATCGGCGGGTCGCTGCTGGTGGAGCAGCTGTTCAACATCCCCGGCCTGGGCACCCTGCTGACCACGGCGCTGAACAACCGGGACTACATGATTGTGCAGAACTGTACGCTGCTCATCGCCCTGTTCACCGTTGCGGCAAACCTGGCGGTGGATATCGCCTATGGCTTTATCGATCCGCGCATTCGAATGACCAGGAGATAACGCTATGAGTGAAATCACTGAAAAAGAGTTGACGCTGGACGAGATGATCGCCCGGCAGGAAAAGGAGCGCAGGCGCGCCTCCCGCAGACAGTTCTGGCGGGTGTTTTTGGGGCGCGGAGCCCTGTCCAAGGCCTGCTTCGCCTTTTTGGTCCTATTCGCCTTCGCGGCCGTGTTCGGCCCCCTGCTTACGCCCTACTCCCCCTATGAGCAGTCGCTGGCCCACGCGCTGGAGGGGCCGTCCGCCGCCCATCCCCTGGGCATGGACGGCCTGGGGCGGGACCTGCTCACCCGCACCATTTACGGCGCCCGCATCTCCTTCTGCACCGGCCTGCTCTCCAGTGTGATCGCGCTGGTGGCGGGTTCCATTCTGGGGCTGATCGCCGGGTATTCCGGCGGATTTGTCAGCGGGCTGATCATGCGCTCGGTGGACGCCCAGCTGTCCATCCCGGGTCTGATCCTCACCATGTGCCTGGTGGCCATCTTCGGCGGGTCCATCCTCTCGGTGAGCGTCATCATCGGGATATCCGCCCTGCCCGGCTACGTGCGGATGCTGTACGGCCAGGTGCTCTCCCTGCGGGAGAACGACTATGTGGCGGCGGCTGAGCTCATCGGGCAGAACAAATTTGAGATCATGCTCAAGCACCTGCTGCCCAACGCCTTTCCCACCCTCATCGTCATGTTCACCGGCAGCGTGGGCTCCGCCGTGATGATCGAGTCCGGCCTGGCCTATCTGGGCATCGGCATCACCGCCCCCACCCCGGCCTGGGGCACCATGATCTCCGAGGGCTACAACTACCTGATGTTCAAGCCGCTGCCCGCCATTGTGCCCGGCGTGGCGCTGATGCTGCTGATCATCACGCTGAACATCATCGGCGACGGCCTGCGGGACGCGCTGGACCCGAGATTGAGGGGGAAGCTGTGATGGGTGAAAGGCTGCTTGAGGTCAAAAATCTGAGAACCTCCTTTTTTACCGCCGCCGGCGAGGTGAAGGCGGTGGACGGCGTCTCCTTCCACGTGGACAGGCAGGAGATCATCGCCATTGTGGGCGAGTCGGGCTGCGGCAAGTCCGTGACCCAGATGTCCATGGTCAAGCTGATCCAGTCCCCGCCGGGGAAGATCCTGGGGGGAGAGGTGTGGCTGGACGGGGAGAACCTGATGGAGTACGACGCCAAATCCCCCCAGATGCAGGCCGTGCGGGGGGCGGGGATCGCCTTCATCTTCCAGGAGCCCATGACCGCCCTCAACCCGGTGTACACCGTGGGCAACCAGCTCACCGAGGTGATCCGCAGGCACAAGAAGTGCGGCCGGAAGGAGGCGTGGGAGCTGGGAGTGCAGGCCCTGCGGGACGTGGCCATCCCCGAGCCGGAGCGCCGTATGGAGAACTACCCCTTCGAGCTGTCCGGCGGAATGCGCCAGCGCATCCTCATCGCCATCGCGGTGGCCTGCGGCTCCAAGCTCATTGTGGCCGATGAGCCCACCACCGCCCTGGACGTGACCATCCAGGCCCAGGTGATGGAGCTGCTTCAGGGGGTGGTGGAGGAGAAAAAGACCTCCCTAATCGTGGTCACCCACAACCTGGGGCTGGTGACCCGGCACACCAGGCGCATTTACGTGATGTACGCGGGCAAAATCATCGAGTCGGGTACCACGGAGGAGCTGATCACCAGGCCCCGCCACCCCTATACCATCGGCCTGCTCAACTCGGTGCCCAAGCTGGAGCAGGAGAAGGGCAGCCGGCTGGTGCCCATCGAGGGCGCGCCGCCGTCGCTGATCGGCCTGCCCGACGCCTGCGCGTTTCTGCCCCGGTGCCCCTACGCCTGTGACAAGTGCCGCAGCAGCCCCTATCCGGCGCTGCGCAGGACGGAGGGGGAGGAGCACTGCGTCGCGTGCCACCTGGATTTGGAGGGGAGAATATGAGCGCTGAGGGGAAGCGGGAGCCCATCATCCAGGTGGAAAACCTGAAGATGTATTTCCCGCTGAGAAAAGGATTGGTCTCAAAGGTCTACGCCCAGGTCAAGGCGGTGGATGACGTGAGCTTCCAGGTGCGTGAGGGGGAGACCTTCGGCCTGGTGGGGGAGTCGGGCTGCGGCAAGACCACCACCGGCAAGTGCGTTCTGCGGATGCTCAGGCCAACCGGGGGCAGAATCCTATACCGGGGCGTGGACATCGCCCAGATGCCCCCCAAGCAGTTCAAGCAGTACCGCCGCCGGCTTCAGATGATCTTCCAGGACCCCTACGGCTCGCTGGACCCCCGGGAGTCGGTGTACACCATTGTGAAGGAGGCGGTGGCCGCCGACCGGCGGCCCCACAGCGCCGGCGAGCTCCGGGACCGGGTGGTGGAGCTCATCGAGATGGTGGGGCTGAGCCGGGAGATGATCACCCGCTATCCCCACGAGCTGTCCGGGGGACAGCGGCAGCGGCTGGGCATTGCCCGGGCCCTGGCCTGCGATCCGGAGTTCATCGTGTGCGACGAGCCGGTGTCCGCCCTGGACGTGTCCATCCAGGCCCAGATCATCAACCTGTTTGAGAGCCTCCAGGAGAAGCTGGGGCTGACCTATATTTTCGTGGCCCACGACCTGGCGGTGGTGCGCCACATCGCCCGGCGCATCGGCGTGATGTACCTGGGCCGCCTGGTGGAGGTGCTGGACTCTGACGACCTGTTCCTGCGCTCCCGCCACCCGTACACCCGGGCGCTGCTGTCCGCCGTGCCCACCACCGACTACTACGCCGAGCGGGAGCGCAGGCGCATCCTGCTGGAGGGGGAGGTGCCCAGCCCCATCAACGCCCCGCCGGGCTGTCCCTTCCACCCCCGCTGCCGCTATGCCACCCCGGCGTGCAGCCAGACCATGCCCCCGCTGCGGGACACCGGCGGCGGGCACCTGCTGGCCTGCCACAACCCGCCGGAGGACTGACGGAAAAACATCGTGACATGGGGAGGCGGATGGGGATCCATCCGCCTCCCCGCGCGGAGCAAAGGAGCTGGTATCCGGTTTGAAACGCACAGATTCCGACCCCCAGGCCAGATATATCAAGATGACCACGCAGCCCATCCCGAGTCTCATCGTGTCCATGGCGGTGCCCGCCATATGCAGCCAGATCGTCACCTCGCTGTACAATCTGGCGGACACCTATTTCGTGGGCAGCATCGGCACCAGCGCCACCGCCGCGCCGGGGGTGGCCATGCCGCTGCTGATGATCATTCAGGCGGTGTCCCTGATGCTGGCCATGGGGGCGGGCAGCCTGGCCGCCCGCCAGCTGGGCGCGCGGCAGGAGGAGGACGCCAACCGCACCGTGTCCACCGCATTTTTCCTGTCCGTGATGGTGGGCACGGTGATCGGCGCGTTCTCCCTGGCGGCGCTGGAGCCCATCATGGTCATCTGCGGGGCCACCCCCACCATCCTGCCCTACGCCTGCGACTACGCCTTCTGGATCATCCTGGCCACGCCCTTTTACAGCGCCACCTTTGTGCTGTCCGCCGTGGTACGCCAGGAGGGGAACGTCCGCCTGTCCGTGATCGGGACGGTGGCCGGCGCGGTGGTGAACTGCATTCTGGACCCCATCCTCATTTTTGTGTTCGACCTGGGGATTGTGGGCGCCGCCGCGGCCACCAGCCTGAGCCAGATCGTCAGCTTTGGGATTCTCTTCTCCCACATGGTGTCCGGCAGGTGCGTGCTGAAGCTGGGGTGGAGGTACTTTTCCCTGCGCTGGCGGGTGCTGTGGGAGATTTTCAAGGTGGGCGCCCCCGACCTGTTCCGCAACGGCCTGCTCAGCGTGGCCAACATCCTGCTGAACAACGCCGCGGCGGTGTACGGCGACGCGCCCCTGGCGGGTATGGGCATCGTAACCAAGCTTGTCAATGTCCTGGTGATGATGCTCATGGGTTTTGGCCAGGGCTACCAGCCCATGTGCGGCTACTGCTTCGGCGCGAAGCTCTACGGTCGGGTGAAGGAGGGGCTGTGGTTCTCCCTGCGGGTGTGCCTGACCGCCATGGCGGCGCTGTCCGCGACCGCCTATTTGCTGGCGCCCGGCATCATCGCGGTGTTCCGGGGGGACGACCCGGCGGTGATCGAGGTGGGCAGCCGCATTCTCCGCGCCCATGTGGCGGTGCTGCCCCTGGCCACGGTGACGGTCATCGCAAATATGCTGTTCCAGTCCTGCGGGCGGGCCGTCAAGTCGGGCATGATCGCCCTGTCCCGGAACGGGCTGCTGCTCATCCCCATGATATTATACCTGCCCAGGGCGTTCCAGCTGGACGGCGTCATCTGGGCGCAGCCGGCGGCGGATGTGCTGACCTTTGCCGCGGCGCTGCTGATGCTGTTCCATGAGCTGGCCCGGCTCAGGGCCCTGGAGCGGCAGGCCGCGCCCGCCGGGGCCGGGGAAGTCCATTGAGAGGGAGGAGGACGGATATGGAGAATGAAATCTTGTTTGGCGCGCAGGCCCGCCGGGCGCTGATGCGGGGGGTGGACCGGCTGGCCGGGGTGGTAAAGGTCACCCTGGGCCCCTGCGGCAGGAACGTGGTGCTGGACCGGCATTTCGGCGCGCCGCTGGTCACCAACGACGGCGTCACCATCGCCAGAGAAATTTTCCTCAGCGACCCCTTTGAGCGGATGGGGGCGCAGCTGGTGCGCTCGGTGGCCGGCAAAACCAACGACGTGGCGGGGGACGGCACCACCACCTCCATCGTCCTGGCCCAGGCCATGATCGGGGAGGGGGTGCGCTGCGTGGAGGCCGGAGCCAGCCCGGTGCTGCTGCGGAGCGGCATGGAGAAGGCGCTGGGCTGGGCCCTGGCCCGGCTCCGGAAGCAGGCCCGCCCCGTCCAGGGAGAGGAGGAGCTGCGGCACATCGCGGCGGTGTCCTCCGGCAGCGGAGAGATCGGAGCGCTCATCGCCGACGCCATGGGAAAGCTGCCCCCCGGCGCCGTCATCAGCCTGGACGAGTCCAGCAGCGGGGAGACCTGCTGCGAGATTGTGGAGGGGATGGAGTTTGACCGGGGCTACCTGACGCCCCACATGGTCACCGACCCCAGGCGGATGGAGGCGGTGCTGGAAAAGCCCTTCCTGCTCATCACGGACCAGAAGATTGGCAGCATTGACGAGCTGTTGCCGGTGATGGAGCGGGTGAAGGAGACGGGGCGGCCGCTGTTCCTCATCTCCGATCAGATCGAGAACGAGCCGCTGGCTGCGCTGATCGTCAATCGGATGCGGGGGAGATTCTCCTGCGTGTGCGCCAAGGCCCCCAGCTTTGGGGACCGCCGCCGGCAGCTGCTCCAGGACTTCGCCGTGGTCACCGGGGGCACGGTGGTTGCCGGGGAGCTGGGTATGCCCCTGCGCAAGACCACCCTGGAGATGCTGGGCCAGGCGGACCGGGTGGTGTGCACCGGCGAGAACACGGTGATCATCGGCGGCAAGGGCAGTCCGGAGGCCATCCGCAGCCGGATTGCCCAGGTGCGGGACGAGCTGGCCCTGGCGGAGTTCGACTACGACAGGCTGAAGCTGGAGGAGCGGCTCAGCCGCCTGTCCGGCGGGGTGGGCGTGATGAAGGTGGGCGCGCCCACAGAGGTGGAGCTCCAGGAGAAGAAGCTGCGCGTAGAGGACGCGCTCCACGCCGCCCGGGCGGCGGTGAAGAGCGGGGTGCTCCCCGGGGGCGGTCTGGCCTACCTGCGGGCGGCCCAGGCGGTGCGGGCGGCCGTCGGCGGGCTGGAGGGGGATGAGCGGACGGGGGCGGGGATCGTGGCCGCCGCCCTGGAGGTCCCCGTGGTCCAGATCGCGGAAAACGCCGGGGTGGAGGGGCGCGTGGTGTGCGCCCGGCTGCGGGCCGGCGGAGAGGGGAGCGTTGGCTTTGACGTGCTGGCCAAGGGGTACCGGGATATGTACGAGGCCGGCATCATCGACCCCGCCGACGTGGCCTGCGCCGCGCTGGAGAACGCCGTGTCAGTGTCCTGCGTGGTGGTCACCGCGGAGAGCCTGGTGGCCGAGCCCGCTCCTCCGCCGGGGGGCGGAGAGGGGCCGGGAGGCAAGGGATGAGCGCCGCCCCGTGCGGCAGAGTGGGCCGCAGCCATAATAAAGAATCCTCTGATTTTCAAAAATCAGAGGATTTTTTGCCTCATTTTCCAACACAAAGAGGGTAAATGGGCTGTGAGGCTGTCTCCGACGGGCCGGGATGTGATATGATTTGTCGGCGCAGAAAGGAGGCCTGGTCGCAATTTTGAACAATGTATACGGCTACGTCCGCGTCAGCACCAGGGAACAGAACGAGGACAGGCAGATGATTGCCATGAAAGAGCAGTCCGTTCCCGCGAAAAACCTCTATGTGGACAAGCAGTCCGGCAAGGATTTTGAGCGTCCGCAGTACCAACGCATGGTCCGGAAGCTGAAAAAGGACGATCTGCTCTACATCAAGAGCATTGACCGTCTGGGGCGGAACTACGGGGAAATCTTGGAGCAGTGGCGGATTCTGACCAAGGAAAAGGGCATCGACATCGTGGTGCTGGACATGCCCCTGCTGGACACCCGGCGGGGCAGGGACCTGATGGGCACGTTCCTCAGCGACGTTGTGCTCCAGGTGCTGTCCTTCGTGGCGGAGAACGAGCGCACCAGCATCCGCCAGCGGCAGGCGGAGGGAATCGCCGCAGCGAAGGCCAAGGGAACCCGGTTCGGCCGGCCGCCCAAGCCCCTCCCGGCCAATTACCACAGCGCGTACCGCCGGTGGAAGGCGGGGGTGATCACGGGCACCCAGGCGGCCAAGGAGTGCGGGATGGCGCTGTCCACCTTTCGGTACCGGGCGGAGGGCTATGATTCGGCTGCGCCGCCGTAAGGGGCCGTTTTTTGCGGAAATGTGTACTTTTCTGTCAAAATATGTTCGGTTTAAAAAATTCCTTACAGGTATTGAA
>CAJUEC010000016.1 GCA_910585155.1 uncultured Oscillospiraceae bacterium | reverse complement strand
CCGGGTTCCCCTTCGCGGGGACGGACCTGGGCGGGTTCGGGTCCGACACCACCCCGGAGCTGCTGGCCCGGTGGGTGCAGGCGGCCTGCTTCTCGCCGCTGTTCCGCAACCACTCCGCCCTGGGCACCCGGCGGCAGGAGCCGTGGCAGTTCGGGGAGGAGACGCTGGACATCTACCGCAAATACGTCAAGCTGCGCTACCGCTGGCTGCCCTACCTCTACGACCTGTTCTGGGAAGCGGCGCGCACCGGCGCGCCCATACTCCGGCCCCTGGTGTTCCACTACCCGGACGACAAAACCGCCCGCACGTGCAATGACGAGTTCCTGGTGGGCGGGCGGGTGCTGGCCGCCCCGGTGGTGCAGCCGGGGGTCCGGCAGCGGCTGGTCTACCTCCCCGAGGGGGAGTGGTACGACTACTGGACCCGGGAGCGTCTCAGCGGCCCGGCGTCCATCATCCGGGAGGCCCCGCTGGACCTGTGCCCCCTCTACGTGAAGGCGGGCAGCGTGCTCCCCATGGCCCCGCCCCAGTCCTACGTGGGCGAGCGGGAGGCGGACACGCTGCTGCTGGACGTCTACCCCGGCGAGGGCGTGTGGGACCACTACCTGGACGACGGCGAGAGCTTTGACTACCAGGAGGGGAAATACCATCACTACCGCTTCACCGTCCACGGGGACGGGGCGGTGGAGACGGAGATTGTCCACGCCGGCTACCGGCCCTACCGGGAGATCAAGGTGCTTGGGAGCGAAGGGGACGCATGAAATACCGCCACTGTATTTTCGACCTGTACGGCACCCTGGTGGATATCCGCACCGACGAGCGGTCCCCCCGGCTGTGGGCGCGGATGGCGGAGCTTTACCGCCGCAATGGGGCCGCCTGCCGCCCGGAGGAGCTGCGGGAGGGCTATTTCCGGCTGGTCAGGGAGCTGGAGGGGGCGGGCTTGCCGGGGCAGTATGCCCATGAGGCCCACCCGGAGATTCAAATCGAGGAGGTTTTCCGGCGGCTCTACGGGGAGAGGGGCGTGGAGGCCGGAGAGGAGCTGGTCCGGCGCACCGGGCTGGCCTTCCGGGAGCACTCCACGGAATACCTGCGCCTGTATGAGGGGGCGGCGGAGCTGCTGAGGCTCCTGCGGGCCCGGGGGTGCGGGGTATGGCTGCTGTCCAACGCCCAGAGCCTGTTCACCCGCTGGGAGCTGGAGCGGCTGGGGCTGGACGGCTCGTTCGACGGTGTGTACCTCTCCTCGGACTACGGCTGCAAAAAGCCGGGCCCCCGGTTTTTCCAGGCCCTGCTCCAGGAGCGGGGCATCCGCCCGGAGGAGGCCGTGATGATCGGCAACGACGGGGTGTGCGACATTCAGGGGGCCAAGGCCGTGGGCCTGGCCGCCGTCTACATCCGCTCCAATCTCTCCCCTGCCGAGCCCCTGCCCGACGCGGACCATGTGCTGGAGGAGCTGGATTTGAGGCGGGTGGGGGACCTTCTGACTGGGGACGGCCCGGCGTAAACATCCAGGGGAACACGAGGAGGTACGATGATGAAACGAAGCGCGGGCATATTGCTGCCCATTTCCAGCCTGCCGTCCCGGTACGGGATCGGCTGTTTTTCCCAGGAGGCCTTTGATTTTGTGGACTGGCTCCGGGACGCGGGGCAGAGCTATTGGCAGATCCTGCCCCTGTTTCCCACCAGCTTCGGGGACTCCCCCTACCAGTCCTTCTCCACCTTCGCGGGCAATCCCTATTTCATCAGCCTGGAGGCGCTGATCGACGAGGGCGTTCTCACCCGGGAGGAGTGCGGCGCCGCCGGCTTCGGCACGGACGCCGGGCGGGTGGACTATGAAAAGCTGTACTATGCCCGCTATCCCCTTCTGCGGCTGGCGTACCAGCGCAGCGATATCTCCAGCGACCCGGAGTACCAGCGGTTTCTGGCGGAAAACGGCTGGTGGCTGTCCGACTACGCCCTGTTCATGGCGGTGAAGGAGCGCTTCAACGGCGCGCCCTGGACCCAGTGGGCGGAGGATATCCGTCTGCGCTGGGGGTTTGCCCTGGACTATTACCGCCGGGAGCTGTACTTCGACATTGAGTTCCACCAGTACCTGCAATTCAAATTCTTCCGGCAGTGGCAGGCGCTGAAGGACTACGCCAACGCCCAGGGGATTCAGATCATCGGCGATATCCCCATCTATGTGGCCATGGACAGCGCTGACGCCTGGGCCCATCCGGAGCTGTTCCAGCTGGACGGGGACAACCTGCCCACGGCGGTGGCGGGCTGCCCGCCGGACGGCTTCGCCGCCGACGGCCAGCTGTGGGGCAATCCGCTCTACCGCTGGGACTACCACCGGGACACCGGGTACGCCTGGTGGATCGACCGCCTGCACCACTGCTTCAGGCTGTACGACGTCACCCGCATCGACCACTTCCGGGGCTTTGACGAATACTACGCCATCCCCTACGGGGAGGAGACGGCGGTGAACGGCCATTGGGAAAAGGGCCCCGGCATGGACCTGTTCCGCCATGCGGAGCAGGCCCTGGGCCGCCACGAGGTCATCGCGGAGGACCTGGGCTATGTCACGGACACCGTGCGCCAGCTGGTGCGGGAGAGCGGCTTCCCCGGCATGAAGGTGCTGGAGTTTGCCTTTGACAGCCGCAGCTCCGACGAGGTCAGCGACTACCTGCCCCACAACTATCCGGAGAACTGCGTGGCCTACACGGGCACCCACGACAACGAGACGCTGGCGGGCTGGCTGTGCAGCATCACGGCGGAGGACCGGGCGCTGGTGCGGGAGTATCTCTGCGACCAGAGGACCCCGAAAAAGGAGCTGCACCGCGCCCTGACCGCCCTGGTGCTGCGCAGCGCGGCCAGACTTTGCGTGATCCCCATGCAGGACTATATGGGCCTGGACGACCGCAGCCGGATGAACAAGCCGTCCACCGTGGGCACAAACTGGCTGTGGCGGCTCCGGACGGGGGAGCTCACCCCTGCGCTTCAGCGGGAAATTCTGCGCGCCGCGGTGCTCTACGGGCGGGCGGAACAGCCCCGAACGAAACCTTCATCAAGCAATGACGGGGAGGATACGGAACATGAGGAATAAGCTTTGCCGGGGCCTGGCGCTGCTGCTGGCCCTTTTGACCCTGCTGGGCGGCCTGACCTCCTGCGGCGCGGAGCAGGGCTGGCGCGCCAGGGAAGTCGCGGTGATCGACGACAATTACCGCACCTGGTATGAGATCTTCGTCTACTCCTTCTGCGACAGCGACGGGGACCGGGTGGGCGACCTCCAGGGCGTCATCTCCAAGCTGGACTATATCCAGGACCTGGGCTTCAACGGGATCTGGCTGATGCCGATTATGCCGGCCGGCTCCTACCACAAGTACGACGTGAAGGACTATCTGGACATCGACCCGGAATACGGCGCCATGGCCGACTTTGAGCAGCTGGCGGCGGAGTGCGAAAAGCGGGGGATCAAGCTGATCATCGACCTGGTGCTCAACCACACCTCCTCGGAGCACCCGTGGTTCACCGCCGCCTGCGACTATCTGGAGTCGCTGGGGGAACAGGAGGAGCCGTCCGCCCAGGAGTGCCCCTACTACGAATACTATCATTTTGTGAAGGGGGACCCCAAGTCCAGCACCTGGTATCAGGTTGGCTCCAGCGATTACTACTACGAGGGCGTTTTCTGGAGCGGGATGCCCGACGTGAACTTTGAGAGCCAGGCCCTCCGGAAGGAATTTGAGGCGGTGATGGACTTCTGGCTGGAGAAGGGCGCGGGCGGCTTCCGGCTGGACGCGGTGAAGGAGTTCTACACCGGCGCGGTGGACAAAAACGTAGAGGTGCTCTCCTGGGTGAACGACTATGTGAAGGCCGCGAAGCCCGGCGCTTACCTGGTGGGCGAGGCGTGGGAGGGGCTGCTCACCTACGCCCAGTACTACGCCAGCGGCATTGACAGCTTTTTCGACTTTGAGTTCGCCGGCCCCACGGGGATCGTATCCAAGACGCTGACCTACAGCGGGGAGGAGCACAGCGCCCAGGCCTACGCCAAGGCGCTGTGCCGGGTGCAGAACGCCATTCGGGAGTACCGCGCGGACGCCATCGACGCCCCGTTCTTTGTCAACCACGACATGGCGCGGGCGGCGGGCTACATGTCCTACGACGAGCGGAAGGTGAAAATGGCGGCGGCCCTGAACATCCTGATGAGCGGCAGCGCCTTTGTGTACTACGGGGAGGAGATCGGCATGACCGGCAGCGGAAAGGACGAGAACAAACGCGCGCCCATGTTCTGGTCCGCCGACCCCAGCGCCAAGGGCATGACGGCGGGCCCGGCGGACATGGAGCCCCAGGAGAACCGCTTCCCCAGCGCCGAGGAGCAGGGGAAGGACAAGGACTCCATCTACAGCTTCTACAAGGACACCGTTTTGCTGCGCAATCAGAACCCGGAGATTGCCCGGGGCACCGTGGCCCGGCTGGAGGAGATCGAGGACCCGGACATCGCGGCGATCTCCAAGACCTATGAGGGCCAGGTGATCTATCTGCTCTACAACCTCTCGGAGACGGAGGAGAAGCAGGTGGATTTGGGCGGATACGGAGAGCTGGAGCTGGCGGGGTATCTGTCGGTGGACGGCGGCGCCGTGACCGCGGAGGACGGCAAGGTCACCCTGCCCGCCTACAGTGTGGCGGTCCTGCGGTAGCTTCAGGGAACAGCGTCCGGCGGGACGTATCAATAAGCGGTTCCAAACAGGCACTGAAAGAAAGGGGAAGGCAAACATGAAAAGAAGGGTAAGCGCATTTCTTGTGGCGATGGCTCTGTTGGCCGCCCAGCTTCTGGCCGGCGCGCCCAGGGCCATGGCGGCGGAGGCGGGGGGAGACCTGATTCTCAAGGTCCACTACCACCGGGAGGACGCCAATTACGAAAACTGGACCGTCTGGCTCTGGGAGATGGGCGGGGGTGATGCCATTGACGCCCCCCTCGTGGAGGAGGACGGGGACATGGTGGCCACCATGACGGTGACCCCGGGCATCTCCAGCGTGGGCTACATCGTCCGCCAGCCGGACTGGACCAAGGACGTGGACATGGACCAGTTCATCGACATCTCGGAAATGGTGTCGGGCACGGTACATATCTATGTGGAGTCCGGGGTGGAGGGCCATACCAAGGAGTACGGCGATGACGCGGTGCTGGGCACCAAGCCCCGCTCCGCGGTCTACAACCACGACGGCACCATCACCGTCACCATGACCGGCGAGATCGAGGGCGGCCTGGACGGCGTGTTCACCGTAGAGGGCAAGGACGGCGGCGTGGCTGTATCCGCCGTGGCGGCGGGCGGCGGGGAGTTCACCTACACCGTGACCCTGGCCCAGGAGCTGGACCCCTTTAAGAGCTACTCCATCACCTATGACGGCGCCCAGTACAAGCTCAGCATACCCAGCGTCTACTCCACCGAGGACTTCGAGAAGGAGTACACCTACACCGGGGACGACCTGGGGGCGGTCTGGACCAAGGACGCCACCACCTTCCGGGTGTGGGCGCCCACCGCGGAATCGGTCACGCTGAACCTGTATGCCTCCGGCAAGAGCTATCAGGACGACAAGACGGAGGAGATCGAGATGACCCGGGACGTGAACGGCACCTGGGTGGCCTCCAAGAGCGGCGACCTCAACGGGGTCTACTACACCTATACCGCGGTGATCGACGGCGTGGCGGCGGAAGCCTGCGACCCCTACGCCAGGACCACCGGCGTGAACGGCGTCCGGGCCATGGTCATCGACCTGGACGGCACCGACCCGGCGGGCTGGGAAAGCGACGCCAACCCCCACGCGGGGGAGAGCATCAATGACGCCGTGATCTATGAGCTGCACGTCCGGGACCTGTCTGTGGACCCGAATTCCGGTATCCAAAACGCGGGCAAGTTCCTGGGCCTGACCGAGACCGGCACCAAGACCCCCGGCGGCGTCTCCACCGGTCTGGACCACATGAAGGAGCTGGGCATCACCCACCTGCACCTGCTGCCCATCTATGATTTCGGCTCTGTGGACGAGACCCACACCACCGCGTCCTTCAACTGGGGCTACGACCCGGTGAACTACAACGTGCCGGAGGGCTCCTACTCCACCGACCCCTTCAACGGGGAGGTCCGCGTAAAGGAGCTGAAGCAGACCGTCAAGACCCTGCACGAGAACGGGATCAGCGTGGTGATGGACGTGGTCTACAACCACGTGCAGGACGCGGGGAAGTTCTGCTTCAACAAGCTTGTGCCGGGGTATTTCTCCCGCATCAATGACGACGGCTCCTACTCCAATGGCTCGGGCTGCGGAAACGACACCGCCTCCGAGCGCGCCATGGTCAGAAAGTTTATCGTGGACTCGGTCTGCTATTGGGCGGATGAATACCACATCGATGGGTTCCGCTTCGATCTGGTGGGCCTGCTGGACACCCAGACCGTCAATGAAATTGTCGCCGAGGTCCACAGGGACCATCCGGACGTGATCTTCTACGGCGAGGGCTGGACCATGTCCACCAACGTGACCAAAGAGGGCTATACCATGGCCACCCAGCTCAACTCCCAGCAGACGCCGGGCTTCGCCTACTTCAACGACACCATCCGGGACGGCCTGAAGGGGAGCGTGTTTGATGACACCGACCCGGGCTTTGCCTCGGGAAAGCCCGGCATGGAGGAGACGCTGAGCCGATGCTTCCTGGGGGCGGACGCCTGGTGCGCCAGCCCGGCGCAGACGGTGAACTACGCCTCCTGCCACGATAACCTGACCCTGTTTGACCACCTCCAGACCGCGCGGCCCCAGGCCAGCCGGGAGGAGCTGGTCCGGATGAACAACCTGGCGGCGGCGTTTTACATGATGGCGGAGGGCGTGCCCTTCCTCCAGGCCGGCGAGGAGATGCTGCGCACCAAGGTCAACGACGACGGGAGCTTCAACTCCAACAGCTACAACGCCAATGACCAGGTGAACTGCCTGAAGTGGGGCGACCTGGACGATGAGGCGTACCAGCAGGTCTTTGAATACTACAAGGGCCTGATCGCCTTCCGCCGTGCCCATGGGGCGCTGCGCCTGGGCACGGCGCAGGAGGTCTCCGAGGCGGTGTCTGTGGTGGACGGGCTGGACGCCAACGTGATTGCCTTTGACATCAAGGGCGGCGTGAACGGCGAGACCGCCGAGGAGATGTATCTGATCTTCAACGCCAATGAGACCAGCACCACCGTGAAGCTTCCGGAGGGGAACTGGAACGTCTACATCAACGGGGAAAAGGCGGGCACCCAGCCCCTGGCCAGCGTTTCCGGCGGCAGCGCCGTGGTGGAGCCCGTTTCCGCCTTGGTGCTGGTGAAGGAGGATGCCGCTGTGACCCCGGACACACAGGACGGCGGCGCCGAGGAAAATACGGGGCTGGTCGTGGGGATCGCTGCTGCGGCGGTCCTGGCCTGCGGAGGCGGCGTGTTTGCGGCGCTGCGCAAAAAGCGGAAGTAAGAAGCTGTATTCACAGCCGAGGATGCCGGCTGGCCGAGGGATTTTCCCGTCAGGCAAGGCGAATTTTCGCCGGAATACTTTGTGTATTGCAAGAAAATTCAACGCAGCATGGCGGAAAAAGACCCGGCCAGACGGCGTTTGAGGTTGTGAATACAGCTTCTAAGAACCTGTACCGGCGGCACAGATTTAAAGAAGGGCCGGGCAAGCGTATAAACGCCTGCCCGGCCCTTTGCTTTCCTGTTGTTTACGCTTTCTCCATGGACTCGATGATGGCGTCGGCCAGGGCATCCAGCTCGGAGGCCTTGTCCGGGTGGAGGGCGGAGGCCAGGGTGAGCCGGTCGCCCAGCACAGACATGTTCTTCATCTCGTTCTCCAGGAACTTCTGCATCAAATCGCCGGACTTCACCGCCCAGGAGCCGTTCTCCACGATGGCGCAGGTGCGGTTTTGGAAGTTCAGGGCCTTCAGGTGCATCAGGTAGTCGTGCATGACGGGGTAGATGCCCAGGTTGTAGGTGACGGAGGCGAACACCAGGTGGCTGAGCCGGAAGGACTCGCTGACCAGCTGGGACACGTGGGTGTTGGACACGTCGTACACCCACACGTTGGTGCAGCCCTTCTCGCACAGCTTGGCGGCCAGGGCCTGGGCGGCGGACTCGGTGTTGCCGTACATGGAGGCGTAGGCGATGAGCACGCCCTGCTCCTCGGGCTGGTACTTGCTCCACTTGTCGTACTTGTCGATGAAGTACATCAGGTCCTTGCGCCACACCGGACCGTGGAGGGGGCAGATGAACTTGATCTTGTCCAGAATGCCCCCGGCCTTTTTCAGCAGGAGCTGGACGTGGGGGCCGTACTTGCCCACGATATTGGTGAGGTAGCGCCGGGCGTCGTCGATCCAGTCCCGGTCGAAGTTGACCTCGTCGGCAAACAGCTTGCCGTCCAGGGCGCCGAAGGAGCCGAAGGCGTCGGCGGCGAAGAGCACGCCGTTGGTCAGATCAAAGGTGACCATGGCCTCGGGCCAGTGGACCATGGGGGCCTCCACGAAGGTGACGGTGTGCTCGCCGAAGGAGAAGGTGTCCCCCTCCCGCACCTCGATGAGCTCGTGGCCGTCGATGTGGAACCCAAACTGGCGCATGAACATGAACGCCTTGGGGGTGGAGATGACCTTTACGTCGGGCCAGCGGATCAAAATCTCCTCGATGGACGCGCCGTGGTCGGGCTCCATGTGGTTGATGAGCAGGTAGTCCAGGGGCCGGCCGTCCAGCAGATAGTCCAGGTTCTCCAGCAGCTGGCGGCAGACGGACCAGTCCACGGTGTCGAACAGGACGGTGGATTTGTCCAGCAGCAGATAGGCGTTGTAGCTCACCCCCCGGGGGATGGGATGGATGTTTTCAAACAGATGGGTGCGGTGGTCGTTGGCGCCCACCCAGTACAGATTATCGGTGACACTGCGCACGCAGTACATAGACGTTCCTCCTTATTTGAACGTATCATTTTGGATCCTCAGAATGGCTGTTTTCCCGTTGTGCCGCTCACGACGGCTCCGCGCTTATGCCTCAATAAACATCTCTTTCCCCTCGGCGCACTCCGGGCAGACCCAGCCCTCGGGCAGGTCCTTGAACAGGGTACCGGGGGCCACCTCGGCGTCGGGGTCGCCCAGATCGGGGACGTACTCGTAGCCGCAGCCGCCGCACACATACCGGGGGCCGATGGGCTCGGGCTTGGGGGCGGGGGGCCGCTTCATCTTCACCATGGGGGGCGCGGGCTGCTTCTCTTCCAGCCCCAGGGCCTGGGCCAGCAGGGGCAGAATCTCGTTCACGTCGCCCACGATGCCATAGTCGCAGTTCTTGAAGATGGGGGCGTTGGAGCTCTTGTTGATGGCCACGATGGTGGAGGCGTCCTTGATGCCCTTCAGGTGCTGGACGGCGCCGGAGATGCCGCAGGCGATGTACAGATTGCCCTTGAACTTCTGGCCGGACATGCCCACGTAGCGGTTCAGGGGCACGTACTTGTGGGTCTCGGCCACCGGGCGGCTGGAGCCCACGGCCGCGCCCGCCGCCTTGGCCAGGTCCTCGATGAGCTTCATGTTCTCCCTGGGGCCGATGCCCTGGCCCGCGGACACCACCCGCTCCGCCTGGGCGATGGGGGTATCCATGGGGATGCCCACGGTGAAGTCGTAGCCGTCCTTCTTCAGGGCCGCCACCAGGGCGTCCACCCGCTCCTTGGCGTCCCCCTCCTTGAGAATCATGCCCTTGCGCACCCCGGTGATGGGGGCGGGCTTTTTCGCCGCGCTGGAGGAGCCGCCGGCGCTCTTGGGGGGCTTGCCCATGATGGCCGCGCCGATGACCATCCGCTGCACCTCGTTGGTGCCCTCGTAGATGGTGGTGATCTTGGCGTCCCGGTACATCCGCTCCACGTCCATGCCCTTGAGGAAGCCGGTACCGCCGAAGATCTGCACCGCGTCGTTGGTGACCTCCAGGGCGATGTCGGAGGCGTACATCTTGGCCATGGCGGCGTCCACGCCGTAGGGCTCGTGGGCCTCCTTCTTCTCGGCGGCGGAGTACACCAGCATCCGGGCGCACTTCAGCTTGGTGGCCATGTCCGCCAGCTTGAAGGTGATGGCCTGGTTGAAGCCGATGGGCTTGCCGAACTGGACCCGCTCCTTGGCGTACTCCACGGCGGCCTCGTAAGCCCCCTGGGCGATGCCCAGGGCCTGGGAGGCGATGCCGATCCGCCCGCCGTCCAGGGTGGCCATGGCGATCTTGAAGCCCTGACCCTCCTTGCCCAGCAGGTTCTCCTTGGGCACCTTCACGTCGTCGAAGTTGAGCTGGCAGGTCTCGGAGGAGCGGATGCCCATCTTGTCGTAGTGGGGCTCGAAGGTGAAGCCCTTCCATCCCTTCTCCACGATGAAGGCGGAGATGCCCCGGGTGCCGATGTCCGGGGTGGTGACGGCGAAGACAACGTAGGTGTCCGCCACGCCGCCGTTGGTGATGAAGATCTTCTGGCCGTTGAGCAGCCAGTGGTCGCCCTTGTCGATGGCGGTGGTTTCGGTGCCCCCCGCGTCGGAGCCGGCGTTGGGCTCGGTGAGGCCGAAGGCGCCGATTTTCTCGCCTTTTGCCAGGGGGACCAGGTACTTTTTCTTCTGCTCCTCGGTGCCGAAGGCGAAGATGGGCCAGGTGCCCAGGGACACATGGGCGGACAGGATGACGCCGGTGCCGCCGTCCACCCGGGACAGCTCCTCCACCGCGATGGCGTAGCTCATGACGTCAAGCCCCGCGCCGCCGTACTCCTTGGGATAGGGGATGCCCATCAGCCCCATCCCGGCCAATTTGTTCACGGCCTCGGTGGGGAAGCGGCTCTCCTGGTCGAAGAGGATGGCGTTGGGCTTCACCTCCGCCTCCGCGAAGGCGCGGATCTTGGCCCGCAGCTCCTCATGAGCCTGTGTGGTCTGGAACAACATAGGGAGACCTCCTTTTGAGTGATTGATAACGATCCATGGAAATCGCAGCCTGCATGAGTAAAATGTACCATGATTGCGGAGGGTTGTCAATGCGAATTGTTAGATTTTGCACAAAGACGCCCCGATGACGGCTGCTGGGCAGCGGCGGGGACAGACATGCCAGTGGGAATAAATTTCGCCATTGCGTTACCGCCGGCGACGGTATAGACGTGCCGGTTTTCGACTGCCGTGTGCTCCTTCCTGGTGTCACATCCGGCGGTCACTCCTGACAAACGGCGGCTCCACTGCTTCATCAAGCAGAAGTCCATACTTCCGCGGCCGCCGGTACGCGTTGCCGTGCACCTCGTTTTCCCGGTAACGCCGGAGCTGTTCCAGATCCAGCTCCGCCAGATAGATCCCCTCCGCCCCGTCCGCCTGGAGCAGGCACATATCCCGGGAGCCGTCCTGCTCCGGGAGATACGCCACGCCGTCAAAGACGCTGGAGCCGCCGTTGCAGTCGGGCACCGCATCCGGGTAGTTGCAGGTGGCGATGGCCAGCATATTCTCGTAGGCCCTGGCCCGCAGCTGGGAGAGGCGGTTGATCTCCATGGGGCAGGCGTTGGGAACCAGGATCAGCTCCGCGCCCTTGAGCATCAGGATCCGGGCGCTCTCAGGGAACTCCCGGTCGTAGCAGATCATGGCCCCCACCCGCACCTCGCCCCAGCGGGTATCCAGCGCGGCGGCATAGAAATCCTCACCCGGCGTCAGGTTCCGCTCCACGTCAAAATCGCAGGTGTGGACTTTGGCGCAGGCGATCCTCCGCTGGCCGAATCGGTCAAACAGCACCATCGAATTCCGGGGGCCGCCCTCGTATTGCTCCAAGAAGGTGACGCCGATGGCCATGTCCAGCTCCCGCGCCAGTACGCCGAAGGCATTCACAAACTGGCTGTCAGCCGGGATGGCTTCCGCCATCCACTGGTCAGCGGGGCGGTCATAGATGTGATAGCCGTTGCTCCACATCTCGGGGAACAGGGCGATATCGGCGCCCCGCTCTTTCGCTGCTCGGCAGGAGGCGATGCCCTTTTCCAGATTCCCCGCCAGCGTGCCGCAGGGTGCGATTTGCAGCAGGGCGATGTTCAACGTTTCCATGTCCCGAAGTCCTTTCCGACGGGAAATTATCCCATCCTGTTATGTGTTTTCCGGTTTCAGCACGGCGGTCTGCCTGCTGGTCTGCGGGGTGAGCTCCAGCTCAGAGCTGGGATAGGTGATCACATTGCCGCACAGCTTTGTGAATTTGTCCACCTTGCCAATCACGGGATAGCCAAAGCCTCTGCCGCGATAGTGCATTGGGATGGCCACCGTGGGCGCAAGCTCGTCAACCAGCGCCTTAGCCTGGGCGGCGTTGATGGTAAAGAAGCCGCCGACGGGGATCAGCAGGGCGGTGAGGCGGCGCAGCTTGTCCTTTTGCCCCAAAGTCAGATCGCAGCCCAGGTCGCCGAGATGGGCGATGCGGCATTGGCCGTCGCTGAGGATGTGAATGTGTTGGGGCCGCGTTTGGCGCCGTTTTTGTCATCGTGCCAGGTGTCGATGGTTTCCACCGTAAATGGGGAGGCGGCGCCCTGCCGCAGGGATACGCACTCGGTTCCGCTGTGGTCGCCGTGGCCGTGGCTGCACAGGACCTGGTCGGCCTCCACACGGATTGGCGCAAATCCCGGCACGCTGCCATCCTGGTATGGATCCAGCACAATTTGATAACCTTGCGATTCCACGATAAAGCAGGAATGGCCCAGCCAAGTAATTTTCATGATAGATCCCTCCTCGGTGATATGACCTCATGATAGCAAAACCGCCGCTGATTTTCAAGCGGCGGCGGGGTATGATGTATTTGTGAGGAACACAGCCTTTTTGGCAGAGGGGCAAATAAAAAGCAGGAGGAAAATCGCTGAAAATAAGCGATTTTCCTCCTGTGTTGGTCGGAGTGCCGGGATTCGAACCCGGGGCCTCCTGAACCCGAAGATTCGGCTGAAAATTCAGTGGGCGCTTTCGGACACATTTGGTGCTGTTTATTCCGGGAGAGGCTGCTTCCCAGACCTCTCCGCTCCAATGTCTCCGTCCGCTCCCGCCGTGGTCTGGGTCAGCGTTTGGGTCTTGAGAAAACCGTTACCCGCACCTCACTTGAACACGGCCCCCTCCAGCTCCAGCTTTTGTCCGCAGCGGTTGTCGATGTCCTGGCTGTTGCCCTTGAATAGGGCTCCGGGGAATTCCAGAGAAGTATCGCCAGGGACGCTCTCCACCAGAATGGCGGTGCCGTTGTTTTGAAATACGTCGTTGGTGTAGAAATTGTCGGACACAAAGGCGTTGACGGTATCGAAGTGAAGTCCCACAGCATTGTCCTCAAAGACGGTCTCATCGGCATCGACCCATGTGCTGTCCGCCGCCTGCATACCAGTCTCCCAGCCGGATACCCGGCAGTTGACGAGCTGGATTCGGGCAGCGTCCACAGCGTGAACGCCTACACCTTCCCCGTGTCCAATGAAATAGATGTTGTCAAAGACATGGACGCCGCGCCGGTAGGACGCCTGTACTGTCCCAGTGAAGGTCGTGCGCTGTCCATCAGCCCCGACGCTGCCATAAAGGCTGATGGTTCGATCCCGCAGGGTCAGCTCACCCTCATAGACAATCGGGGGGAGGTAGAGATACACCTGATCCCGCTCATTGACGGTGGCGCTGACCTCGTCCACCAGGGCTTGAAGTTCCTGAATGGTGTTCATGGGGGCGTCCTGGGAGGTATACCTGTAGGTCATGACGCTGGAATATTGCTGATCCTGGTGCAGGCGAATCACGTCACCGTTCTTCATAGTCACCGTGCAGACCAACTCCGCCTCATGCTCCCCTGGGGTGACAATGCTGAAGTCTACGAAAATCACGACGGCGGCATCGGGATAATAGCCTGAGTCCTCCTGGGGCTCCGTGCAGGTGATGGACAGATACTCGTCAGAGCTGTTGATCTCAGCGGTGATGGATTCCACGAGCTGCATAAAATCTTCCGTTGCGAAAGCACCATTTTCCATATCTGAGATATATAGTTGGACGGGATAGCGGTAGGAAGCATCCAATTCTGCGTAGTAGTGGTTTTGGGGGACAGGCTCGATGGGGGTGTCCTCCTTGGCAAAGCAAAGGCGGAAACTGTTGGAATAAATCACCTCGGAATCTTTGCTGTCATAAGTCCTGGGGCGGCTGTGGAACCAGAAGACAAGGAGCAGGACCGTTGCTGCGGCAGCAAGGAGGATCAGGGCGCTGTACAGCGCCCTCCGAGGCATATGCCTCGGAGGGTGAATCGCTTTCCGCTCATTGACCGCCCGGGCGCAATAGGGGCAGAAGGACGCCTCCTCGTGGAGAGAGGCGCCGCAGTGTGGACAAGGTTTCATATCAGACGGCCTCCATCAAATGCAAAACGTCCTTGTAGCGCTTCTGGGGGTTCACCTGGGTGCAGCGATGGACCACCCGGCCCATATGCCCCCCCGCCAGCTTTTTGGAGGGGTGCTCCCCGGTGAGCAGCACGTTGATGAGCACCCCCAGGGAATAGATGTCCGTCCGCACATCGGACTGGGACAGCCCGTACTGCTCCGGCGCGGCGAAGCCGGTGGTGCCCAGCACCTGGGTGTCCGCCTGTGCGCCGGGCTTGTGGAGCCGGGCGGCGTCGAAGTCGATGAGCACCGCCTCCTTCCCCCGGAGGATCACGTTTTCCGGCTTGATATCCCGGTGGACCGCCGCCATGGAGTGGAGCGCCCACAGCGCTTTGCAGAGCTGTTTGACGATATCCTGGGTCTCCTTGGGGGTGAACAGCGCCCCCTCCAGCAGAAAGCCCAGGTTGTCCCCCTTTATGAACTCCTCCACCACCAGGTTCTCCCCGTCCTTCTCCGCCGCCTCCAGGATGAGGGGCAGGTTGGGACAGGAGCAGCCCAGCAGCTTTTGATAGACCTCCCCGTTGCCGGTAAACCGGCGGAGGATGAACTGCTTTCCCGAATTTTTATGCTGCACCAGGCGGACGCTGCCCCGGGGGCTCTCCTTCAGCAGGCGGACCTGCTCGTATTCCTCCCGCAGGATGGTTTCCAGCCAAGTATACAATATTGTCACCCCACGCCAAACAAAAAATTGCAGCCCTATGCAGCCAGCATATTGTATTAGTTCCTGTAAAGTATTAAACTAATAATACTACATTTTCGACAAAAAGTAAAGGGGAGGCGGGAACATGGGGAGAAAGACCACTGACGATCTGCGCCAGGAGCTGATGGACCAGCCCAGCATCGAGACCTATCTCAGCGACAACCGATCTTGTTTCATGGAGCAGGGCATTTTGGACCTGCTGGAGTCCCTGCGCGAGCGCTGCGGCCTGCCCAAGGCGGAGATCGCCCGAAGGTCGGGCATGAGCGAGGTGTATCTCCACCAAGTGTTTTCCGGGCGGCGCAACCCGTCCCGGGACCGGCTGCTGGCCCTGTGTGTGGGGATGGGCGCGTCCCTGGAGGAGGCCAACCAGCTGCTCCGGCAGGCGGCCTATGCCCAGCTGTACCCCCGGCTGAGGCGGGACGCCATCATCAGCCACGGGCTGGCCCACCGCCACTCCCTTGTGGAGATCAACGAATCGCTGTTCATGGAAAACGAAAAAACGCTGGCTTGACCGCTCCCGCGGCACACACGACTCTCCTGCGGGGTTGAAAAAAGTAGGAAACCCTATGCAGCCAGGTAATTGGTTTCTCCTTCCAGAGATGATACACTGAACGGTACAGATATGCCGGGCCCCGGTTACACTGGGGCCCGGCAAAAATTTTGGAGGAGGTAATTCTGATGAACGTGAAAAAGTTTTTGTGCCTGATGCTGGCCGGGGCGCTGTCCCTGTCCCTGGCCGCCTGCGGCGCGGGCACGCCCAAGGTGGACTATGACACAGAGTTTGACGCCCTGATGGAGCGCGTCGAGGAACTGGGCGAGAAGGCGGATTTCGTATCCACCGTGAACATTGTGGTCTGGCAGGAAACTGGGCCGGAGGACGTAGCGACAGTGCTGGCGAGTATGTTGACCGCGAAGGAGTTCGATGATCTGCGCAGTCAAGGAGATATCCGAGTGGCATTCGATACCAGCCGGGATTCCGAGGCGTGGACTTATGTGGAGAAATATCAGGAGGAGTACACCGCCATCTCCACCGGGATGGAAACCTTGAAAGCCGACATCAAGGCCCTGAAAGATGCTTGCGGAGATGACCACGGCGACGGTGTGGACGCCCTCCAGAAATATTTCAGCAAGCTCCAGGCCTACGCCGAGTTTGCCACCAGTCCCAGCGGCAACCTGATGAACTACCGCTCCAACCACGAGGACTTCGAGAACGAAATGGCAGAGCTGAAATCCGCCGCTGAGTTCGACAAGTGATAATTTAGAAAGGAAAAGGTGAACAAAATGAACGGATTTGTTAACGCACTGTTTGGTAACGTGGGCCACCGCCTGAAGGTCATGGCTGTGGTGTTCTTTGTGTTGGAGATCCTGGGCGGCTTGATCATCGGCTTTGCCATGATCGACAATGACGCCCTGTATTTTCTGGTAGCCGTGCTGTCGGGCATTGCCGTGGCGGCCTTTACCTCCTATCCCCTATACGCCTTCGGCCAGCTGGTGGAGGATGTCCACGCCATCCGCACCGGCGGCGCGGGGAAGGCCCCCGTCAGCGACGAACTCCCCGACCTGTAGAGGAGCGCGGCCATGAGTGAGAGATTTTCCAAGCTGTTCACCCTGCCGGAAAGCCTGTACTGCGCGGGTGCGCCGGTGATGATCGCCGCTGGAGCCATCCAGAAGGACAACGAGACGGGAAGGGTTTTCGGACAGCTCAAGCTGAGGAATATCCAGGACAAGGGGATCAAGGCGGTGAAGGTGTCCCTCTCTCCTTTCGACACGGCGGGCAAGCCCCTGGGTGGCCCCATTGAGCACCAATACTTAGACCTGTCCGCCCCTCGGGACGGGGAATTTGGAACAAAATCTGCCATCAAGCTGGCGGACGCCGGCACCCGCGCCTTCACCGTGTCGGTGGCGGAGGTGGTGTTCGCCGACGGCTCGGTGTGGGCGGGCGCAGACGGGGCCTGGGAGTCCCTGACCCCGCCCGCGCCGCTGGAAGAGGTCCTGGAGGACGCGGAGCTGGTCAAGCAGTACCGGCTGAAATACGGTCAGGACTGCAAATACCAGACCAAGCGTGAACGGGACCTGTGGCTGTGCGCCTGCGGCGCGGTGAACCGGGAGGGCGAGCGGCTGTGCCACTGCTGCGGCAAGGACCCGGCCATATTGAGCGGCGCGGACCTGCCGGCGCTGAAAGAGGAGCGGGACCAACGGCTGGCGGAGGAGTCCAAACGGGCCGCCGAGGCCAAAGCCGCGGCGGAGGTTCAGGCGAAGAGGATGAAAAAGATCGCCCTGATCGCCGCCCCCATCCTTCTGGTGGTTATCATCGCCGGAGTGCTGTTTTCCGATTATACGAAGAAAAACGACGCCTACAGCGCCGCCGCGGCCCTGCTGGAGGAGCGCGAATTCGACGACGCTATGGACGCCTTTGCCGAACTGGGAGGATTCAAGGACAGCAAGGAGATGGCCGAACAGGGCGTGGCCTACGAAAAGGCGCTGTACCTCATCCAGTGCGCGGAAGAGGAGGACAAGGCGGGGCTGAAAGTATCTTCAAAAATCAAAGGCGAGGTCAAGACAGAGGAGGACGAGGATGGGAACAAGCCCAACTCCGCCGCCCCCGCTCAGGAGGGCACCACCGCAGGCAGTGAGAGCAGACCCAGCAGCGCCGAGAGCTCCACGGCGGTGAAATGCTACCGCAAGGCGAAGGCCATTTTGGAGAAGCTGAACGGCTACAAGGACAGCGCCCAGAAGATCCAGGAGGTCGACGCGGCCATCGACGCGGCCATTCTGGAGGCGGATTATCAGGATGCCATCGCCCTGCTGGAGGACCAGGACGACCACCCGGCGGCCCGGGAGGCCTTTGAGGCCCTGGGGGATTACAAGGACTCCAAAGCCTATTTTGAGGGCTTCCGCTGGCTTCGGGTGGCCCTGATCGAGGAAGACGACGAGATCCCTATTCTCTACGACGAGAAGGGGGAGCGCCGGCCCGAGGAAAACGAAGTGCGCACGGTAACAGAATTCAGCGCGGACAAGCGGACTGAGACCATCAAAGCTGCCGACACCGGCGAAGTGCTCTGCGTGCAAGAGTACGACCAGAATGGGAATATCACCAGGCGCCAAATCACCGGCAGCTCAGAGGTATCCACGTTTGCCTATGAGCTGGATGAAAATGGAAGGCCGGTCCAGCGCACAGAGACCTGCACCCATTATTACGGTTCTGACAATAGCAGCATCTCCTACATCACGAATAATGCCTACGAGTATAACAGCAAAGGGCAAATCTCCAAACTGACCGAGACAAAAACCTATAATTTTGACCTCAGCAAGGGGAAATCCCCCACCCATGTCTATGTCTATACCTATCAGTATGACGACCGGGGCAATGTCTCCAGCTTCACGGTGGACGCCACCAACTACCGCCACAGCAGCTACAGCGAAACCAGGACCACCCACAGTGTGACAGATTACACCTACGTCTACGACTGGGTATACGCGCCCCAGGCGGAACAGTAAAACGAAAGAAAAGAAAACAATATGAAAACATGGAAAAAACGGCTCCCGGCCCTGCTGCTGGCGCTGGTGATGTGCCTGACCCTGCTGCCCGGCGTGGCGCTGGCGGACGAGGGGGACTTCACCATTGAGAACGGCGTACTGAAGAAATACAGCGGCCCCGGAGGCAATGTGGTCATCCCCGATGGCGTGACCAGTATCGGCCGGATGGCTTTCTACGGTCGCACCGGCCTGACCAGCGTCGAGATTCCATCCAGCGTCACCACCATCGGCGACCATGCGTTCCAAAGATGTACCGATCTGACCAGCATCGAGATTCCATCCAGCGTCACCATCATCGGCGACTATGTGTTCCAAAGCTGTACCGGTCTGAGAAGTGTAAACATCCATTACGGCGTGACCACCATCGGCAAATACGCGTTGATGGACTGCCCAAGCCTGACCAGCGTGGATATCCCTAACAGCGTCACCACCATCGGCGAGCGCGCCTTTGCCCAGGGCGGACTGACCAGCATTGTGATCCCGGACAGCGTGACCAGCATGGGCGGTTATATATTCTCCCTCTGCACCAGCCTGAGAAGTGCTGTCATCGGGCGGGGCGCCAGCGACCCGTTCCGGGAGCCTCAGTTTATCAACTGCCAGAGCCTGACCAGCATTACGGTGAACAGCCGCGTCTCCAATATCAATTACAGCTCGTTCAACCTGTGCCGGAACCTGACTGAAATCCGTTACAGCGGTACCACCGAGGAATGGCAGAACGCCCTGGCGGCGGGTATGCAGGACAAAACCGTGTCCTACATCGACCCCAGCGGCTTTAACACCATCACGCCCTATACGGCAATGAAGCAAATTCCCCAGGCCACCGTCTATTGCAGCAACGGCAATGTCTCCGGAAGCTCCGGCACCAGCAGCAACCCCGGGACCGCTGCCAATCCCGACACCACCACCAACCCCGGCGCCCAGAGCGGCGCCCTGACCATCCGCCGGGGGCCGGACAGCGACAGCGTGGACCTGAGCGGCATGGACTACCCCGCCCGGTTCTACTGTTACCCAACGCTGGTGGTGGACGGCGTGGAGGTCCCGGAGTCCTCCTATCACATCACCTACTCCTGGTCCCTGATCGGGCTGGGCGCGCGGCCCACGAACAACAGCACCAGCGACAAGTATAATTACTGTACGATCCAGTCGCCCTATTCCACCGTATCCAACCTCCGGCTGACCTGCCGCGCCGTAGCGGAGTATAACGGCGCGTCCTATACCGCCGATGTGGCCTGGAACAACATCTACCGCTCTTCCGACTACAACGGCTCCGGCTCCAGCACGAACAACGACCAGGTGGTGGTCACCTTCGACAGCCGGGGCGGCACCCCCGTGGACAGCATCACCGTCACCACCGGGCAGACCTACGGCCCCCTTCCCACCACCACCCGTCCGGGCTATGAGTTCTGGTGCTGGGAAACCCAGAGCAACGTGAGCATTTTTCCCAACAGCACTGTTCCGCCAAGCAGCAATGGCAAAATGACCCTGTACGCCCGCTGGAACAAGCTCAAGGAGGACGCTGGGACCACCACGAATCCGGGTACGACTACCCCCACCAACCCCGGCACGCAGGAGACAGAGGCCAATCTCGCCCAGACAGCCGCAGCCTCCTTCTCGGATGTGTCCATGGGCGACTTCTTCGATGTCTCTGTGGGCTGGGCCTTGAAGAACCAGATCACCAACGGCACCTCCGACACCCAGTTCTCCCCCTATGAGCAGTGCACACAGGCGCAGATTTTGACCTTCCTATACCGCGCCGCCCGAAACGGCGGCACCGCCGCGGCGGAGGACATGACCCACGCCGTCAACTGGGCCAGGGATATGGGCGTTATTGACGGCTCCTTCGACGAAAACACGCCCTGTACCCGCGCCACTGCTGTCACCTACATCTGGAAAGCTTTCGGTCAGCCCAGTATGGGAAGCAACAGCTTTACCGACGTGCCTGCCGACTCCGCCAGTGCTGTGTCCTGGGCTGTGGCCAAGGGCGTGACCAACGGTACCTCCACCATCACCTTTTCCCCGGACAAGGTGTGCGACCGGGGAGAAATCGTCACCTTTCTGTACCGCGCTTACCACTGAGGGTAGCGGCGCAGGCCACCCTCCGTCTGGTGGAGGGGCCCCCTCCGGGATTTGGGGAGGAAATAAATCAACAAGATGAATAACAACAAGAGAAGGGCCTGTCTGGAATATGTGAAAACTTTGAAAAGTTAGAGGCGCGCCACGCAAAATCTGCGCCGCAGTAAACAAGGAAGGAACTCGCTGGACCAAAACCATCCGCGTTAAAAATTCCGTTGTGAGAGGCTGCGATGAGAGATTGCGGATTGCACCGCAACAAGGCAAAGACCAAAGGTAGGGTCAAGCGGTATACCCACGTCACCAACGAGATGCAGGAGGATGCCGCCCAGCGAATGGGCAGCATCATGGCCCAGACAGTTTAAAAGCTACACAGAAAAGCACTGAAATCAGCAGGAGGTACCGAGCCAAGCGGCCCGGTACCTCCTGAAATTTTTCCCGTATGGGTCTTGTTTGAGTCAAAACAAAAACGCGCAAAACTCAGGCAAACAAATTCGAACAAAAAGCAAGCAAAATCTCCTGATTTCGACGGAAATCAGGAGATTTTTGGTCGGAGTGCCGGGATTCGAACCCGGGGCCTCTTGGTCCCGAACCAAGCGCGATACCAAACTTCGCCACACCCCGATATTTTGTGGAAAAGAGACAGAGGGCGGGCCGCGGCCCGCCCTCTCGCTTTGGAGGCGCCACCCAGATTTGAACTGGGGCATCAGGATTTTGCAGACCCTTGCCTTACCACTTGGCTATGGCGCCATACACTGCTATTCTATTATTCCCGCCCGGAGCCTAGAACCGGCGGGAGAAAAAAGTTTTCCGTACCTGCCCCGCCGCCCCGAAGCCCGGCAAGGCGGGGGGGGAGCAGACGGGGCAGCGCGACGGAAAAATTGGAGCGAGTGACGAGGCTCGAACTCGCTACCTCCACCTTGGCAAGGTGGCGCTCTACCAGATGAGCTACACTCGCGTATGGTGCCCAGGGCCGGAGTTGAACCAGCGACACGCGGATTTTCAGTCCGCTGCTCTACCAACTGAGCTACCTGGGCATAGAATGTGGCGACGCGGATGGGACTTGAACCCACGACCTCCGGCGTGACAGGCCGGCGTTCTAACCAACTGAACTACCGCGCCACATTTTTCAAAAAGTGCTTGGTGGGAACAACAGGGCTCGAACCTGTGACCCCTTGCTTGTAAGGCAAGTGCTCTCCCAGCTGAGCTATGCTCCCGTCGCTCCGAAGCCGCTTGTCAGACGGCGAGGATTATTATAACAAACACTCGCCGATCTGTCAAGGGCTAAAATAAAAAAGTTGGCGTTACTTGGCAGAAGCCTCATTTCGGAGCTCCTCCAGCTCTCCGGCGGAGAAGCGGTACACCCTGTCGCAGAATTGGCAGGTGAGCTCCGCGCCGCCCTGCTCCGCGATGAGGGAGCCCAGCTCCTCCCGCCCCAGGCTGATGAGGGCGCGGCTCACCCGCTCCCGGGTGCAGCAGCAGCGGTACTCTATGGGCACGGTCTCCAGCACCTCCAGCTGGAACTCCCCCAGCACCTCCCGCAGCAGGCCCAGGGGGTCCATCCCCCCGTCCAGCCGGGCGCTCACCGCCCCCAGGCGGGCCACCCCCCGCTCCAGGCTGGACACCACCGCCTCGTCCGCCCCGGGCAGCAGCTGAATCAGGTAGCCCCCCGCCGCCTGGACGGTCTGGTCCGGGGCGATGAGCACCCCCAGGGCGCAGGCGGTGGGCACCTGCTCGCTCTCCACGAAGTAGGCGGCGACGTCCTCGGCGATCTCGCCGCCCACCAGCTGGACCGAGCCGATATAGGGCTCCTTCAGCCCCAGGTCCCGGATGACGGTGAGCTCGCCGTCACAGCCCACGGCGGCCCCCACGTCCAGCTTGCCCTTGGCCCTGCGGGGCACGTCCACCGCGGGATTCTGCACATAGCCCCGGACGTTGCCCCGGCTGTCGGACACGGCGGTGAGGGAGCCCAGGGGCCCGCCCCCCTTCACCCGCAGGGTGACGGCTCCGTCCTCCTCCTTCATGGCCGCGCCCATCATGGAGGCGGCCATGAGCAGCCGGCCCAGGGCGGCGGAGGCCACCGGCCAGCAGTCGTGGATGGCCCGGGCGCGCTCCACCGCGTCCCGGGCGGAGATGGCCATGGCCTTGACGGGGGCGTCCTTGGCGAGGACGCGGACGATCTGATCCATCGTTATCGTTCCTTCCTGGCGGCGAAGAACACCCGCTGCGCCCCCGGTCCGGGGGAGCGCATGGTCCTGTCGCCGTATACTTTGATATGGGAGAAGCCCGCCTCCCGGAGAAAGCCCTCCAGCTCCTCCAGGGAATAGGCGTACTCCTCGTGGTACTCTCCGCCCCGGGTCCAGCTCCCGTCCTCCTCCCGGAGGAACAGGTCCAGCCCGTAGCCGCAGATCCGCCGCCTGGGGCTGTATTCCCCCCGCCAGACGCAGAACAAGTCGTCGTCCTCGTCCAGATAGGTCTGGCCGTCCGCCCCCTCCAGGGCGGCGGGGGTCTTCACGTCGAAGAGGAACAGCCCCGCCGGGGCCAGCGCCCCCCAGACCCGCCGGAAGGTCCGCCGCAGGGCGGCGGGCCGGGTGACGTAGTTCACGCTGTCCAGGCAGGAGATCACCGCGTCGGCGGGGGCGGGCAGGACCAGGCGGGACATGTCCTGGCACAGCAGCAGCACGTCCAGCCCCCGGCACTTCTGCTCGGCCAGGGCCAGCATGTCGGGGGAGAGGTCCAGGGCGGTCATGGCGTACCCCCGCCGGGCCAGCAGGCAGGTGAGGCTGCCGGTGCCGCAGCCCAGCTCCACCACCGAACGGGTGGGCTCCCTCCGGCGGCGGAGGTGCCGCTCCACGTAGTCCGCCCAGCTCTGGTAGTCCACGTCGGCGGTGAGCCGGTCATAACACCGGGCCAGCACGGTGTAGGCGTCCGTCATTTTTTCAGCCTGGGCAGCACGGTCTTGTACCCGTCCGCGCCGTACTGAAGCGCCCGGTTCACCCGGCTGATGGTGGCGCTGGACGCGCCGGTGCGCCGGAGGATTTCGTTGTAGATGAGTCCCTCATCCAAAAGCTGGGCAACCTCCAGCCGCTGGGACATGGCCTTCAGCTCGGCCACGGTGCACAGGTCCTGGAAAAAGGCCCGGCACTCCTCCGGGTCCTTGAGGGCCAGAATGGCCTGGAACAGCAGGGCGCTCTGGTCTGTCGTCTCGTTTTGCATTGCGGGGGCCTCCTCGTCTTGATCTGCCGCGCAGCTCCGCCTCCTGTCTGGGGCGGACGGGTCCATTGTACCACGCTGCTTTACAGAAGTAAAGAGAAAATCGGCAAAAGCGTGAAAAGGGCTTGCGCGGCGGGGAAAAGTTGACTATAATAGAAGCGCCGGCCCTTCGGCCGGCAAAACGGCGCCGGATAAGGCAGACCAATAGCTGGCTGCGAATCCCGGCGCGGAGGGAATGGAAATGGTAAAAGCGATTGTAGGGGCCAACTGGGGCGACGAGGGCAAGGGAAAGATCACCGATCTGCTGGCCGAGACCTCCGACGTGGTGGTGCGCTTCCAGGGGGGGGCCAACGCGGGCCACACCATCATCAACGACTATGGGCGGTTTGCCCTGCACATCCTGCCGTCGGGGACGTTCTACCCCCACGTCACCAACGTGATTGGCAACGGGGTGGCGCTGGACGCGGTCAAGCTGACGCAGGAGCTGAAGAGCATCACGGACCAGGGCGTGCCCGCCCCCCGGCTCATTGTGTCCGAGCGGGCCCAGCTGCTCATGCCCTACCACGTTCTTCAGGATGGGTACGAGGAGGAGCGCCTGGGGGGGAGGGCCTTCGGCTCCACCAAGAGCGGCATTGCCCCCTTCTACTCCGACAAGTACGCCAAGACGGGCATTCAGGTGTGCGATCTCTTTGATGAGGCGCGGCTGTGGGAGCGGCTGTCCCGGGCCGTGGAGCTGAAAAACGTCCTGTTTGAGCACCTGTACCACAAGCCCGCCCTGGACGGGAAGGCGCTGTACGACCAGCTTTTGAGCGTTCGGGAGCTGCTGCGGCCCTACGTGGGCGACGCGGTGGGCTTCCTCCACCAGGCGCTGCGGGAGGGTAAGACGGTGCTGCTGGAGGGCCAGCTGGGCTCCATGAAGGACCCGGACCTGGGCATATTCCCCATGACCACCTCCTCCCACACCCTGGCGGGGTACGGCTGCGTGGGGGCTCCGGTGCCCCCCACCGCCATTGAGGATGTGATCTGCGTCACCAAGGCGTACTCCTCCAGCGTGGGCTCCAGCACCGAGCCCTTTGTCAGCGAGCTCACCGGCCCCGAGGGGGACGAGCTGCGCCGCCGGGGGGGCGACAAGGGCGAGTTCGGCGCTACCACCGGGCGGCCCCGCCGGGTGGGCTGGTTCGACACGGTGGCCACCAAATACGGCTGCATGGTCCAGGGGGCCACCCAGGTGGCCCTCACCTGCCTGGACGTGATGGGCTATCTGGACGAGATCCGCGTATGCGTGGGCTATGAGATCGACGGGGAGGTCACCGACCAGTTCCCCACCACCCCCAGGCTCATACGGGCCAAGCCGGTGTTCGAGACCCTGCCCGGCTGGAAATGCGATGTGCGGGGGGGCACCGACTACGCCGCCCTGCCCGCCAACGCCAGGGCATATGTGGAGTTCTTGGAGGAGCGCATCGGCGTGCCCATCACCATTGTGTCCACCGGCCCCAAGCGCCACGAGATCGCCCTGCGCAAGTGATAAGCGCCGCGTCTGCGCGCCAAAAGCGTCCGCCCAGCGGGGCGGACGCTTTTATTTTATGAAGTTAAAACTCAATCTTGACTTTAATAAAATTTATGATATACTTAGTTTTGTTAAATGAGGTGGTTGAATGGACACGCTGCCCAGCTGGATGGCCGGCCTGGAGGACGAGGACGCGGCCTTCATCAGGAAATTTGTGCTCTCCTCCGGCTCGCTCAAGGAGATGGCGGGGCTGTACGGCGTCAGCTACCCCACGGTGCGCCTGCGGCTGGACCGGCTGATCCAGAAGATCAAGCTCAGCGAGACGGCGGAGGCGGACCCCTATGTGGCGCTGGTGAAGCGGCTGGCGGTGGACGAAAAGCTGGACATCGACACCGCCAAGCTGCTGCTCCGCGAGTACCGAAAGGCAAAGGAGGAATGACGGATGGGCACGGGATTTCACTTTGAGGAGGGCAGGCCCCTATTTACCTTTCAGTCCCAGGATATCCCGGTGATGCTGGCGCTGATGGCCGCGGCGGTGGCGCTGGAGGTGTTCCTGGCCCTGAAAGAGGACAGAAGGCTGGGGCTGATCCTGCCGGGGCTGGGGCTGCTGTGGACGCTGGCCCGGCTGGGGCTTCGGATCGTCCAGGTGGCCCAGACCACCCAGCGCCTGGGCGCCTCCTGGCTGGCCAATCCCGGCCAGGCGCTGGCGGTCGCCTTCGCGGTGGAGAACATCCCCACCCTGCTGCTGCTGGCTGTCTACGGCCTGTGCCGGGCAGGCAGGCGCTGGCGGCTCCGGCGGCAGGTGGACAAGAGCCGCATTGAGGATTTGTAGAGGAGAACGGCGGCAGGGGAGACCCTGCCGCCGTTCAGCCTAAAAAAACCCGTATTCACAGCCGCAAGCGGGCCGTCTGGCGGGACCTGCGCCCGCCCCTATTCCATGTGCTCCTTGTCCACGGCCATCAGGATGGTCCACACCTGGTCGGCCACCACGTCGCCGTGCTGGTTTGTGGTCTTGACGCCGAACTTGATCACGCCGCGGCCCGGCTTGCTGGTCAGCCGCTTCTCAAGGGGGGTGAGGACACAGGTGATGGTGTCGCCGAACCGGACGGGGTTGGGGAACTTGAACTCACAGCCCAGCAGGCCGATGTAGCTGCCGTCGAAGAGCCCGGTCTGGCAGACCAGCCCGGTGCTGATGATGTAGGTCAGCGCGCCGTAGGCGATGCGGCTGCCGTAGGGGCTGTTTTTGGCGTACTCCTCGTTGGTGTGCAGGGCGCTGAAGTCCCCGGACAGTCCGGCGAAATTGACCACATCCGCCTCGGTAATGGTCCGGGCGGCGGTGTAATACGCCTGGCCCAGCTCGAAATCATGGTAGAGCTTTCCTGTAAACTGATAACCCATGGTAAAATTCCTCCTCTAAATTACAGCTTGCCGTATTCCAGCGCGATGTGGGCCACCAGCTGGCCGGACAGCACCAGATCCTCCACCACCAGCGTCTCCTTGACGGTGTGGTTGCCCGAGTACCCGGTGGACAGGCCCACCAGCTCAATGCCGGCCCGGCTGAGGAGGTTGGCGTCAAAGCCGCCGGCCCCATCCTCCACCGTGGGCCGCAGCTTCAGCTGCCCCAGGGCCCGCTGGGCCAGCCGGACGCAGGCGCTGCTGTCCGCCGTGTGAAATGCGGGGTAGTCCAGAATGTCCTTGGTCTCAATGCGGCAGCCGGTCTCCTGGGCCGTCTGGGCGGCGACGGCGTGGAACTTCTGGACATAGGCCGCCAGCTTGCCGTTGTCCCGGCTCATGGCGAAGGCCTTGGCCTGGGCCCGGCCGGGGATGGTGTTGCAGGGGGTGGGGCAGTCCAGATAGGACCAGTTGACCACCGTCTCCTCGTCCACCCGGCCGTCCTCAATGCGGGAGAGCACCTTGACCGCGGCGTTCAGCGCGCTCCTGCCCCGCTCGGGATAGGCGGCGTGGGCCTCCTCGCCGGCCACGTCCAGGAACAGCTGGGCCTTGCCCATGGCGGAGCGCAGAATCCGCCCGACGCGGCCGGGGGAGTCCAGCACGTAGCCAAGTTTGGATTGGACCACGCTGGTGTCGAAGTGGTAGCTGCCCCGGAGACCGATCTCCTCGCAGACGCTGAACAGCACCTCGATTCTGGGGTGGGGCTGGCCGGAGCGGATCAGCCGGCGCATCCCGTCCAGGATGGCGGCCACGCCGGATAGGTCGTCCGCCGCCAGGATGGTGGTTCCGTCGGAAACCAGGTTGTCCCCCTCAAAGCGGGGCTGTATGCCAAAGCCGTTCTGAACCCGGTCCAGGTGGGCGCAGAAGAGGACGGAGCCCTCAAGCTGGCCGTCCAGCACGGCGAATACGTTTCCGGTGGTGGCGCCGTCAATGTGCTTGGCCGCGCCGTCCTCCGTGACGGCGAAGCCCAGGGCGGACAGCTCGCCCTTCACATAGTCCGCCAGCGCCCGCTCCTGGCGGGAGGCGGTGTCGATTTTTGCCATGTGGATAAACTCTTCAACAATGGGTGCGTTTGCCATATGGTTCACCTCTTTCAAAATTTGGAAGGAAGGGCAGGGCGGCTCAGATGACGCCCTGCCGGCGCAGGGCGGACAGTTCCTCCCCGGACAGGCCCAGCCCGCCGTAGATCTCCCCGTTGTGCTCCCCCCGGTGGGGGCAGCCCATGCGGATCCGGCCCGGGGTTTTGGAGAGCTTCACCGGGATGCCCTGCATCTGGTATCGGCCCATCCCCTGGTACTCCATGTCCACCACCATCTCCCGGTGGCGGGTCTGGGGGTCCTCCATGGCCTCCCCCACGGTGAGGACCGGCGCGAAGGCCAGCTTTTTCTCCTCGAAAATCCGCTGGATTTCGGCGCGGGTATACCGGCGGGCCCACTCCTCGATGTAGGGGGAGAGCAGGTCGGCGTTGAGCACCCGGTGCTCGTTGGTGTCGAACCTGGGGTCGTCCACCAGCTCCGGGCGGCCGATGGCCTGGGCGAAGGGGGTCCAGTCGTTCACCGTGGACGTGCCCAGGATGCAGTAGCCGTCCTTGGCGGAAAAGATGTCGTAGGGGTAGGCGGACAGGTCCCGGCAGCCGATGCGCTCCGGCTCCTCTCCCAGGAGGGATTTCTGAATCACGCCCTGCATGATGAGGTGGAACAGGGAGTCGGTCATGGCCACGTCGATGTACTGCCCCTCCCCGGTGCGCAGATGGTGGACCAGGGCGTAAAGAATGCCCTGGGCCAGGAACATGCCCGCCACGCTGTCCCCGAAGGCCACGCCGGAGGCGGTGGGCTTTCCGCCGGGGTATCCCGTGACGTGCATCAGGCCGCTGGCGGCCTCGGCGATGTTGGAGTACGCGGCGTTGCCCGCCTTGGGGCCGGTCTGGCCGAAGCCGGAGAGGGATGCCATGATGATGTCCGGCTTTACCCCGCGCAGCGTTTCGTAATCGCAGCCCAGGCGCTTGGCCACGCCGGGGCGGAAGTTTTCCACCACCACGTCGGCGGTCTGGACCAGCTGGTAGAGCAGGGCCCGCCCCTGCTCCGACTTCAGATTCAGCGTGACGCTCTTTTTGTTGCGGTTCATGTTCAGAAACTGAATGCTCTGTCCGTTGTGGAGGGGCGACCAGGTGCGGGAGGGGTCGCCGATGGAGGTGTTCTCAACCTTAATGACCTCCGCGCCGAAGTCGGCCAGCTGCATGGTCCCGATGGGGGCCGAGTAGGCGGTGCTCAGGTCGATGACGCGGATGCCGTTCAGGGGCAAATCAGACATAGGGGATTCTCCTTTGACAAAAAATGTGGTATAGTAGGGGAGAGCGGCCGGAGCGGCCGGAATATTGACGGGGGTGGTGTACGGTGGAATTGGCGCAGCTGCGGTATTTCCGCATTGTGGCAAGGTGCCAGAATATGTCCAAGGCCTCGGGGGAGCTGTATGTGACGCAGCCCACCTTAAGCCAGAGCATCAAGCGGCTGGAGTCGGAGCTGGGCTGCCCCCTGTTTGACCGGTGCGGCAAGAGCATTGTGCTCAACAAGCAGGGCAAGGCTGTGCTGCACTACGCCGACCAGGTGTTCGGCCTGCTGGAGGAGATGGAGCGGGAGCTGGCCGACCTGGCGGCGGACGGCTCGGCGGCGGTTTCCGTGTCCATCAACACCAGCACCAAGCTGCTGAGCACGATCCTGCCCACCTTTCGAAAGACCAACCCCCACGTGTGCTTTTACGTGGAGCAGAACGACTTCAGCCACCCGGATCAGGATGACTATGACATCTGCATCAACTGCGCCCAGGAGCCCCCGGCGGGGGAGAACACCAAGACCATCCTGCGTGAGCGGGTGCTGCTGGCCCTCCCCCTGGGGCATCCGCTGGCTCAGCTGGAGGAGGTGCCCATGTCGGCGCTGGAACGGGAGCACTTCATCCAGGTGGCGGGAAAGGACCTGACCCTCCAGCTGCGCCGCTGCTGTGAGACGGCGGGGTTCGAGCCGGTTGTGGCGTTCAACTGCGACCGGCCGGCGGTGGCGGTGGACTTTGTGAAGATGGGCCTGGGGGTGACGCTGTTCCCGGAGATCTCCTGGGCCTCCCTGGCGGAGCACAGCATGATCCTGCGGCCTATCCAGGACCTGTCCCCCACGCGGTATATCTCCCTGTCCTGGCGCAAAAACACCTACCTGTCCGCCAACGCCAGGGCGTTTCGGGACTTTTTCATTGGCTATATGCAGGCCGTCTACCCGGAGTACTCTCTGGGCTAGGGCCGGCCCGGGGCCCGCCCGCGTCAGGGGGCGGGCTTGTCCTTTTTCGACTGGAGGGTGAACACGCCCCGGGAGACCAGCATTCCGGTGATAACCACCAGCAGCGTGATCCACACGGTGGGCAGGCCCGCGGCCTTCAGCGCGATATACACGAGGAAGCCGGACAGGATGAGGGGCAGGTTGGCCTTCAGGTTCTTCATGGCGTAGTCCACCACGATGGCGCCGAAGATGGCGGGGGCGATATAGCTGAAGGCGGCGGTGACCTGTTCGGGGAGCAGGGTGATCAGCCCGCTGCCCACCACGGTGATCACGGTGAGGAACGCCACGGTGACGACGTTGGTGGTGGCCGCGGCCATGGCGGACAGCACGTTGCCCTCCGGGGTGCCCGCCTCAATGCCGGCGGCCTTCTGCGCGGCGCTGATGGCGGGCATGCGCAGGTCGGCCACGTTGCCGGTGGTCCAGCTCAGGCAGGACGCGCCGATGCCCAGCGCCGGATAGAAGGTGATGGGCTGAACCAGCCAGCCCACCGCGAAGGAGGCGGCCATCATGCTGAACAGGGAGGCGATGTCCGCGCCGGTGGGAATCACGCCATAGGCAAAATAGAGGTAGAGCGCGGGGAGAAAGCTGGCGATTACCGCGGCGCCCATGGTAACCAGGCCCATGCGCAGGCATTTTTTATCAAACATAGTGAGTCCTCCTTTTTGTCAGGCCGCCACGGCCGCCGCCACGGCGCCCACGATGATGGAGATGCCCAGAGACAGCTCCTGAAGGCGTTTGTTGGACCCGAACAGCTTGTTCAGGATCAGCATGGACGCGCCGCCCCCCGCCGCCGCGACGATGAAGGGCAGGGTCTTGCCGTACACCTGGTTGATCAGCAGGTAGGAGAACAGGCTGACCAGGCAGCCGCCCATGAGCAGCTTGATCCACTTGGGGTCGAATTTCTCATTCAGCGTCTTGGTCACCGCGCTGCCGGCCACGATCATGACCATGGCGCCGATGAGCCAGCCGGCCACGTCGATGCCCTGGGCCCAGACGGCGTAGGACAGGTTTTGCAGCTCCCACTCCGGGGTGCCCGCCTCCGCGCTCACCATATCGCCCACCATGGAGGCGATGGCCAGCTCGGTCCGACCGGAGCCCACGTCGTTCATGCGCATCCAGGCGGTGGGGCCGCCCAGCGAGGCCATCAGCGTGATGAGCATGATGGACAGCGCGATGGTGGGGCCGATGGCCGCCATCACGGCGGAGCGCTTGGCCTCCTTCTGCTTTTCCAGGGGAATGCCCAGCTGATCGGCCTCCTTCTTGGCCGCCCGCATGAAGAGCACTGCCTGCACGATGATCACTAGGACCATGGCGCCCGACGCGATCCACATGCCGGGACTGTTTTTGATTGCGGAAATGTCCATGATGATTCCTCCCTTGTTTTTTGTGGTTGACCGCTGCGTTTTGTTCGACGACTCGTCTGGTGAAAGGCTAACATATTTGGTCATAATGTTCAATATATTTGCTGAAAAACGATATTGGTTATATAAATTACCTAATTATTAAATGTTATATGGGGCGGGGAAATAAAAAAACTGGCAGCATGGCATGCTGCCAGTTTTCCCTGTTCCGGGGCCTATTATTGACCATGGACGCCCCCGGAAGCGGCGGGGAGGGTCAGGCGGGTGCGCAGCTGGGCGCGGCTGTTCACCCGGAGCTTGGCGAAGATGTTGGCCAGGTGCTTGTTCAGGGTGGAGGGGGCGATGTGGAGGGTGTGGCAGATGGGGCCGGTGTCCATCCCCGCGCCCACCAGGGCGGCCACCTCCGCCTCCCGGGGGGTCAGCCCGAGGCCGGAGGCGCGCAGGCGGAGGTCCTGGGCGCGGCGGTCCGCCCGCCCGTCCAGCCGGTGGAGGCAGTTCTCCAGGGGCTCCCGGAGCACCTCCAGCACATAGGTGTCCCGCTTGTCAAAGTCCCCGCCCTCCCGGCTGCGGAAAAACCCCAGTAGCGCCTGGGGCTCGTCCTGCCGGACGGCGGCCAGAAAGAGCCCCCAGTAGATGTTCTGGGGGGCCCAGATCTCCTGATAGACCCGGCTGGACTCCCACAGACCGGGGGAGACCAGGTCCGACTGCTGAAAAATGGAGCTGTGGGGCGCCATGATGAACTCCGCCCACCGGGGGTAGTCCCCCTCAAGGAACCAGGAGAGGGCCTGCTCCGGCCTGCTGGAGACCGGGTCGGACAGCAGGGCGCGCCCGCCCTCCCGCCGGGTGCGGAAGCAGACGCCCAGGTCAAAGGGCACCAGCGTCCGCAGCTGCTGGAACAGGGTGGCGCACAGCGCGGCGTAGTCCCCGCAGCAGTACAGCCGGGAGACCAGCTGGACCATAAATTTCCACTCGTATTCTCGCAGCACGGCGCTCCGCCCCCTTTTCCCCTATTATATGGACCCCGGCGGGGAAAAGTCAAGCGGTCCGGGGATCTACATAATTTTATGTAGAAAGAGTATTGAAATGGCCTATTCACACCGGGCGCTCCGTCTCCTATAATACGGGTATACATCGGTGGGTGAGCCACCCAGATGGGGCGTATTTGTGGAAAGCCCCAAAATATGACGGGAAGGAGCTCGATTTATCGTGTTTTTTACGGAAGAGCATGAGGCTATCCGGGAGATGGCCCGCGACTTTGCCCAGCGCTCGCTGGCCCCGGCCGCCGCGGAAATTGACAGGACCCAGGTGTTCCCCCAGCAGCTGGTGGACACCATGGCGGAGATGGGCTTTTTGGGGATGAAGATTCCCGAGGCCTACGGCGGCGCGGGGATGGACACCAGGGCCTACGCGCTGACCATGGAGGAGGTGGCCCGGAAATGCGCTGTGGCCAGCGTCTATGTGTCCTCCTCCAACTCGCTGGGCATCGCCCCGCTGCTGCTGGCCGGGAGCGAGGAGCAGAAGCACAAGTACCTGCCCGGCGTGGCTGCCGGGCAGCGGTTCATCGCCTTTGCCCTCACCGAGCCCGGCGCGGGCAGCGACGCGGGGGGGATGAAGACCACCGCCGTGCGGGCTGGGGAGGACTACATCCTCAACGGGCGGAAATGCTTCATCACCGGCGCGCCCATCGCCCAGACCGCGGTGGTGTTCGCCAAGACCGTGCCGGAAAAGGGGACCCGGGGCATCACCACCTTCCTGGTGGACATGGACCTGCCCGGCGTGTCCTGCGGCAAGCATGAGGAGAAGATGGGGATTGTGGGCATACCCACCAGCGACCTGGTGCTGGAGGACGTGCGCGTCCCCCGGCAGAACGTGCTGGGGGAGGTGGACATGGGCTTTGTCACCGCCATGAAGACCCTCTCGCTGGGCCGGGTGGGCATCGCCGCCCAGGGGGTGGGCATCGCCCAGGGGGCCATGGACGAGGCCGTGAGCTACCTCAAGCAGCGCCGGCAGTTTGGCCAGCCGCTGGCCGCCTTCCAGGGCCTTCAGTTCATGCTGGCCGAGATGGAAACCAAGCTGAACGCCGCCCGGATGCTCACCTATCACGCCGCCTGGAAGCTGGACCAGGGGGAGGACGCCGCAAAGGAGGCCTCCATGGCCAAGTACTACTCCGCCGAGGCGGCGGTGGAAATCGTCAGCAAGGCGCTGCAGATGCACGGCGGCTACGGCTATTCCAAGGAGTACACCATCGAGCGTCTGTACCGGGATGTGCGCATTCTGCCCATTTATGAGGGCACCTCCCAGGTGCAGCAGCTCATCATCGCCAAGGGCCTGCTGAGCCAGTGAGGCCCGGCCAAGCCCAATCGGCAGCTGCGCCCGCCCGCAGCCCTTGCGCGCCAAGGGCTGCGGGCCCTTTTTGTCCCGGGCCGTCATAGGATGGGGGCGGCGGGGTTCCGCCCGCGGGAGAGGCCCTTCCGCCGTTTTTCACCGGTTTTGTCCCCCGGCATACAATGGGAGTGGAAGGGGAACGCCATACCGGCCGGGGCCGGCGGGCACCCCCTCTGATCAACCATGACCGGGAGGTACGAATATGGCCGATTTCATCGAGCCGGGCCCCATCTGTGATACCGCTGGTATCCGCGAGGCCGTGTGCATCCACACCCGAAAGATCTTTGACAGCTGCCGCGATAAGGACTGCGTGGAGGACCTGCGGCTCTATCCCACCGTCAGCTCCCAGGCCGTCATCGACCGGGCCATCAGTTTGAAGGCCGGGCAGGCCGAGCTGCTGTACGCTTACATCGACGTGGAGCCCGTGGGCTTCAACCGGGGCTACTTCACCGTGGACGTGCGCTACTTCTACCGGGTGACCGCCGACGCCTTTGTGGGGGCGGCCCGGCCAGTGTCCATCTGCGGGCTGGCGGTGTTTGACAAGCGGGCCATCCTGTTCGGCAGCGAGGGCAGCGCCAAGGTGTTCTCCTCCAACAGCCGGGCGGACGACCTGGATGAGCAGAACCTGATGAGCACCAACCTGCCCGTGGCGGTGGTCAAAGTAACTGCCCCAAAATAGGCAGGTAAAAATGGCCAACCTATATCCGAAGAAAAATAGAATTATTTATCATTTTCTATGCTTTTCTTGCTGAAATCAGAATTTGTGAATTATCTTCCATTTCGAAAGGAAATTTATGGTGTTCAAAAATTTTCTGCATTTTTCGAACTTCTTAGGCTATTTGAACTTTTTATCTAATTTGCACATGACGCAAGGCTTTTGGACATCGCTCAAGCTCAAATGGAGGTATTTTATTATGCCAGACTATCAGCTTCAAATTAGACAGCTTGTGTCCTACCCACGCTGCCGTATCTACCGAGAATTTCTTCAAACCTTGATCGCCGACCGGGGCGTCCGCACAAGCGGGTGCCCCGGTCTTTTTTGTTTTTCCGTCCTCTGCCCCTACGCCAACTTCCGCACCTCATACCTGCGCCTTGACGGCTTGACTTACACCATCTACCCCGGCGAATGGATCTGCCGGGTGGGAGAGCTCACCGCTACCCTACGGCTGCGCACCAAGCGTCAGATGCTGGAGGTGCTGGCTGCGATGCAGAACCGTCATCTGATCCAATACTCCCTGCTGGGGCGTGGGAACCTGGTCAAATACAAAATCGTCAACTGGCACCGGCACAACACCGTGCTGGACTACAACTGCCCCTGCCAGAAAGAAACCGGGTTCTTCTTCCTGCCCGTCTCCACCGCCGTGGAACTGGTGGGGGCGGAGAAGTGCTCCGAAATGGATATCCTGCTGGACCTGTGGATCTCGGCAGTGTACCGGGACGAACAGGTGCAGGGCTCCTTTGACGGCCCGGTGGCCTATCTGCGCAACGGCACCGGCTGCCCGCTGGTGTCCTATGCCGAACTGGCCCAGCGGTGGGGGCTGTCCAAAGCCACGGTGGGCCGGGTGCTGCGCAAGCTGGAGCGGGCTGGCCATATCGCCCTGCTCACCTTCCCCGACCGGCACGGAACCGCCATCTACCTGCAAAACTATCTGTCCACCATGTTCCAAATTTCCGACGTGATGGTGGACAAGGATGAGGTGGCCATGTCTCTGAACATCCAGCTCCAGGCCCCGGACATTGAGCCGGGAGAGCCCATGCCCAGCGTTTCAAGCGGCCCGGTTATCGTTTCAAAACCGCATGAAGAACTCATGGCGGAGAAAGTGCTCCAAATCCTTGCGCTGCAAGGGGTTGGCTGTGCCAAATGCCCCCGGATAACGTATAAGTTATATACTTTGTCCCGCGACAGCCAAGGTATCGTTGAGAAGGACACGTTGGTTAGGCTCTTCCGCATGGACGTGCTGTGTCCCAGCGGCGTCCCAGCGTACACATTCGAGATTTCCACACGGCCTGTGGAATGTGAAGGAGGTTTCTGCCATGGCGAAGAAGAAGGTTGAACAGGACGTGCCGGACGACCCCCGGTACCACGACACCCGGAAGCTGCTGAAGAAATACCGGGACGTGACCTGGAGCCTGGAACTGTCGGTGCAAAGGCTGAAAAATCAGTTCCACATGGAGTATGGGACGGACATTGAGGGATTTCTGGATATGGTCTACCTGGCCGGGGCGGATCTGGGCGGCACCGATTTGGAACACCACGCCCGCTGCATCGAGCGCAGCCATAAGATGCTTACGCTGGTGCAGAATGCGGTGGAGCTGCTGCGCACCCGGCACAAGAACGGTGAAATCTACTATTGGTTGCTGTTTTACACCTACTTGTCTCCCCAACAGTTCCGAAATACAGAGGAAATCATCGAACAGCTCCAACCACATATCCGGGGCATTAGCCTTCGCACATACTACAGAAGACAGAAAGAAGCGGTGGCGGCATTGAGCTCTGTTCTTTGGGGTTATACTTCAAAAGAAAGTGCTGGTATTTTTGATGAGTGAAGAACCCTGAGTGCAGAGACGATAAGGATACATAAGTCCTGTTGGTGTTTTGCTCTTTAGGTCTTTACTGTGCCTTTGTAATACAAAAATATGCTATTGTATTGATATAGATAAAAAATGTGTTACAGCTATTGACAAGGAGGTCGCTGTGTGGTATGATACAGCTATATAAAACAGAACTGTTAGGAGGTCTAAACTAAAAAAGGTGGGCATCGTTTTCTGAATGCAAAGTAATTAGCTTAGTCTGATTTCAAGTATTACAAATAGGTAAATTTATAATGTATGGAGGTGATTTCCTATGTTGCTACGCAATTATCACATGTTATAAACATTTTTATTTAGAGTTTTGTAGGATGAAACTCAGAACAGGAGGATTTTATGGCTACAATTTCAGCAAGAGTTGATGACCAACTGAAGGCTGAAGCGGAAAGCGTAGCTGACGCAATCGGTATTCCACTTAGCACCGCTATCAACATTTTCCTGAAACGCTTCTCAGCAAACCGTGGATTTCCCTTTGATGTTGTAGCACCGAGCACCGCAACTGCTCCCCATTTGATGGATCGGGCTGCGCTTGAGAGCTCCGTCAAAGCCGCCGTTGCTGATTTGAATAATACCGGCTGTGTGGATCATTTCACCTATATTGATCCAGAAACCGGAAAGCTAATTACTCAAAATTCGAAGAAAGGATGACGATGGACGATGAAAGCTTCCATCTTGACAGTTTATGGCGGTCCCAACGGTTCAGGCAAAAGCACGATTACGGAACAGCATAAGCCAACGGGGCCTTATGTCAACGCCGATATGATTCAAAAGCATTTGGGCTGTACTGCGCTGGAAGCGGCTGTAAATGCGGAAAAGACGCGGGAGCTGCTTCTGGCGCAAGGGGAGAGCTTTACAATGGAGTCGGTTCTTTCAACGGACCGAAACTATGATTTGATGCGGCGGGCACATAACCAGGACTATTTTGTCCACTGTATTTACGTCCTTACTAAAAATCCGAAAATTAACATGGAGCGCGTTGCCGCAAGGGCACGCTGGGGTGGACATGATGTTCCCTCGGAAAAAGTCGAGAATCGCTACTGGCGAGCCATGTCCAAAATTCCTCAGCTTTTCAAGGTGTGCGACAGACTTGAAATTTTCGACAACTCGCCAAATCGGGGCGAGGGGGAGCCAACGTGCATTGTGTCATGGGAAAACGGCTCTTTGGAGTTGTTCCCAAACAACATTTGGAACCAGGAGGAATTGCTGGCCCTTGTAGAGGGAAAGTATGCAGCAACGTATGAAAAATGATAAACAGATATAAACGGCAGGTCAGTGAAGATCATAGCTGTCCTGCCGTTTAATTATAGAAAAATTTATTTGGCTGTGGATTGGCAGTAAATTGGCAGCGTTTTGCTATTGAACCGCAAATCCATATATGTTAAGATGGTCATGCTCAAAACTGTAACCACAAGTGAAAACGGCCGTAGGACAGACGCCGGAGGGCGTCTTTCTTCATGTCCCGCGGCAGTCAGGCCAGTGTCCACAACCGGGCGCTGGCCTTCATTTTTACCCAAAACACAAAGGAGGAATTTGCTTGACCCAACATCCCACTCCATCCCAGAACGCTCCCAACCGGGGACCGGACCTGGGCCACTGGCTGTTTGCCGGATTTACTATGGTCAGCCTGTCCCCGCTGCTGTACCGTCCGGCCTTTGCTGACACCACTATTTGGACCAAGGCCAGCGACATGTCAACGCCGGTGCGATTTTGTAGTTTTTCGCCGAACATGGAATGTCGAAAAATGGCGGGTAAACGTGTACAGCTATTGAATAATTATACTTGCCGTTTTCGCCCGTCAAGCCTGAAACGAGCTGATAAATCAGGGCTTGACAGGCTTCAAGCCGGCAAGTGAAGTGGTGTATAAGGGCTGTATACACTGCTATGCTGACCGCCGAAAAATGACATTCTATTTCGGCGAAAATCGACATTTTCTGCTTGGCGTTGACAAGCCCCCTCCGAGGTGGAGGGCTACCTGGAGGACTTCAATATCACCCAGGACGCCCTGCTGGAGCTGAAGGAGCGGGCGTGTAATATGCGGACGGGCTGTTTCCGCCTCCTCGACCGTACCCTCTCCAACGTGGGGCGCATCCTGGCCGAGCGGGGCGAGGACACGGTCACCGTGAAGATCATCGAGCAAGCGTCCTCCATGATGATGCTCTGAGGCAGGGGTGGCAAAAATGGAAGTAAAGTTATCCCCGGAAATGGTGGGAAAGAGGGTTCGAGAAGTAAGGGAGGCAGAAGGATTCAATCAGACGAAATTTGCGGAGACACTTGGTGTCTCTCAGACACATATCAGCGCTATTGAAAAAGGTCGGGAAAATCCCTCAGATACGCTGCTTATGCTGATAGGCTGTAAATATGGCGTAACTTACACATGGCTGAGATGGGGATCCATGCCCCGATACACACCTGAATACGCAGAACAGTTCTATACATTTAATGACCTCATCGAAACTAGAGACGCACTGTGGGACATCGTGAACACGCTGGACGATATGCTTTTTCAAAAGTTCCACATAGTGAGGAAAAGACAATGAAAATGAGAAAGCAGCGGCACATGGGCGCGGCCCTGGTGGTTCTCTCCTGGCTCATCCTGCTTCTGGCCGCGACCGGGGCGACCCCCATCGACCAGGACGCCACCGCCGCAGTGCTGCTCCTCCCCCTGGGGCTCTACATGATCTTCACGGAGCAGTATATTTTGTACCCCTGACGCCGACGGGCGCGGGCATATAACCGAAAGGAGCTTAGACATGGCAAGAAAGCGAGTCATTGAGGAGCCGACCCTCAAAACCTGGGAGGACGTAAACGACGCCCTCCGGCAGATCGCGGAGGCCCAGATTGCGCTGGGCGACATCGAGAGCGATATGCAAAAGCAGATCATCGGGGCCCAGAAGGTGGCCGAGGAGCAGAGCAAGCCCATCAAGGACGCCCAGGCCCGGCTGGAGCGGGAGATCAAGGCGTTCGTCACCGAGCACCGGGACGAGATGGGGAAGGCGAAGACCATGACCCTGACCTTCGGCGAGGTGGGCTTCCGGCTCTCCACCTCCATTTCCCTCCCCCGGGCGAAGGAGAAGCTGGAGGAGATCATCCGCCGCCTGAAGTCGCGCCAGATGCACGACTGCATCGTGGTGAAGGAGAAGATCAGCAAGGACGCCCTGAAGAAGTACGGCGAGGACACGGTCAACGCGGTCGGAGCCACCTGGAAACAGAGCGACGTCTTCGGCTATGAGGTGAACATCGCCAAGCTGGAGCAGATCAAGGCGGGCGGCTGAGAAAGGAGGCCCGAGGAATGGCAGCAGCACGAACAGGGCGCAAGCAGCCCTCCATCCGCACCCTCTGGGCGATCGCCAAGTCGCCAGAGCTGCACATGACGGATGAAGACCTCCATGCGGTGGTCTACCGCGAGACCGGGAAGGCGTCCATAAAGGCACTGACCCAGGGGCAGATCAACGAGGTGGCCCGCGTCCTCCAGAATATGAAGGACGGGGTCAGCCACAGCACCCGCCCCAAGCGCACCGACGAGGGCGGCGACGCCCGCACCATCCAGCAGCGGCGCAAAATCTACGCCCTGACTGAGTCGCTGGGCTGGAACGACAACCCCCAGCGCATCCAGGGCTTCGTAAAGCGCATGACCGGCGTCGACCGGCTGGAATGGCTGAACGTGGCCCAGTGCGAGAAGGTGATCGAGGGGCACAAGGCGATCCTGAAACGGCAGGAGCGGAAGGAGGGGGAGGGATGAAGGGGGCAAGCGACCAGGACATCCTGGCTGCGCTGGGCGGCATCATTGAGATGCAGCGCACCGCCCGGAGCGATGTGGAGGTCTGCGCCGAGACTGGGCTTGTGTTCCTCCGCATCTATTACCAGAAGCTCCCGGAGTCCGTCGCCCGCCGCCTCACGGAGCTCAACCCGGTCGCGCTGGCGGCTATCCCCGGGGCGACCGGGCACAACGGCTCCGAGAAAGCCCGGAAGAACATCGCCTCAAGCGTGGCGAGCGACGCGGCCTTTGCCCAGGTCATCCGGGCGGCGAACATCTACCGCAAGAAGCTGGGACTCGGCCCCCTGGGGGCGGACGGCAGACCAGAGCAGACGGAAGGAGGCAGCAGCAGTGAGTAACAGCGAACAGGCTGGGCGCGTGTGCCCGATCTGCGGCAGGAGGTACACAGAGCGGCCCGCCCTCTCCCGGGCGGACAACACCACGGACATTTGCCCGGACTGCGGGATGATGGAGGCCCTGGCCTCCATCCCCCGAAGGCGGGAGGGGCCCGCCGAGCGCACCCGGAGGGCCGTGTACGCCACAGGCAACAGGTGGGCGATTGAAAACTTCAACGCCACCCACGGCTGAGAGGGGGCTCACATGGCCGGAGTATATAAGGGCCGGTACTGCGCCCGCTTCTACTGCGACAAGGTCCGTGAGCGGCGATGCTGCGCTGACTGCTGGCGTCGCAAGGCCCGGAAGTGTCGCGGGGCCTGTCAGAATGACCCGAGTCGGTGCGGATTGCAGGGCAAGCCCTCGGAGAGGAGGCGGCGGTCATGCTAACCATCACCCTCCAGGTGGGAGCTCCGCCCGGTCAGGCGATCGGCGTCAAGGAGGACATCGCTATGAGACTGGAGCCCCTGGGCGACGTGCGTGTGGTGTCCATCACCGAGGACACGCCGGAGCAGCTCCACGTCGCGGGCTACGGGGCCGCACAGGGCCCGCCGAAGCGTTAGGGGGCTGGAATATGGCAAAGAAACAGAAGCGGATCACGCAGCGCGAGAAGGCCGAGAGAGCGGCCATTAAAAAGCAACTCCAAGCGGACGGAGTCCTCCCGCCCAACAAAACCCGGCTCAATCGAAAGAAGTTCGCCCGGGAAGCGTTCGAGGCGTTTGAAGCGTTCTACACCTCCGAGCCCATCCGGGCGGAGCTCTCGCTCATTAAGGCGATCGGCTTCATGGTGGGGCCGGACATGAAGGAGGTCTCGCCGGAGGAAGTCGGCGTCCTCAAGCTGCTCAAGCTTGCGGTCGAGTACAACGCCTTTCTCAGAAAACTTGAGAGCGAGGGCCGCACGAAGTACAACTACGGGGAGCTCATTGATGAGGTCATTCTCCCCATCACCAACTTATAGGAGGTAAAACCACCATGGCAAAACTGACACCTGACGCGACGAGGACGGAGTGTGGCCTCGTCATCAACGAGAAGATCATCCCCTGGGGGGCCAAGTGGCCCAAGGACTCCGGGAAATACAAGAAGGGCCAGAAGTTCAAGGCGGACAAGCGGCTTTCCGGGGGCACCGGCAAGGTGGCGGGCGTGACCATCCACAACACCAACGATCTGGAGAATGTGGAGGAGGACGCGGAGCAGTACACCCGGGCGACGTGGCCCAACGCAAACATGAACGACGCCCGCGTCCATTACTATGTGGACGACATCAATGCGTGGCAGAACCTGGAGGACACCGAGGTGGGCTGGCACGCCGGGGACGGCAGCAGCGGCCCGGGGAATGGGACGACCATCGCGATCGAGATCATCATGGACGGCTCCGGGAGCAAAGAAGACCTGGGGGCCGAGGCCAACGGCGTTATCCTGGCCGCGCTGCTGCTGAAGAAGTACGGCCTGACTGTGGAGCAGCTTTACACGCACAATCACTGGATGGGCCACCCGGACGCGATCGTGCAGGGAGCCCGGAAAAACTGCCCGCTCTACATCCTCCCCCACTGGGAGCAGTTCAAGGCCAAGGTCGCCGCGAAGCTGGCGGAGCTCAACGGAGCGGGCCCCGACGCCCCCACCGAGGAGGCCAAGACGGCGATCATGGGCGAGACCCGGGCCACGGCCCAGCAGATGGCCCTCTATTGCCGGAGCAAGAACACTGAGCCGAAGATCACCAGCTGCTCCCTTGAGGAGCTGGCGGAGATGTATCTGGAGGAGGGCCGGGCTGAGGGCGTCCGGGGCGATGTGGCTTGGGCGCAGAGTCTCCATGAGACCGGCTTCTTCAAGTTCGGCGGCATCGTCCGGCCGGGGCAGAACAACTTCGCGGGTATCGGGGCCCTGAACGGGAACTCGGCGGGACAGGCGGCGACGTTCCCCGACCCGCGCACCGGCGTCCGGGCCCAAATCCAGCACCTGAAAGCATACGCCTCCAAGGAGCCGCTGGTGAACGCTTGCGTCGACCCGCGCTTCTCCCTGGTCGTCCGGGGCTCTGCTGAGTTTGTGGAATGGCTGGGGGCCTCCGACAATCCCCAGGGCAAGGGCTGGGCGGTACCGGGCAAAGGCTACGGGGCCAGCGTGGTGAAGCTGCTGGGCGCGGTTATGGCCCAGGAAACGCCACAGAGCCCCACAGAGCCCCCGGAGCCCGACCCCCTGGCCCAGTTCCCCGAGTGGCAGAGGGAGGGCCTGACGCGGCTCGTGGAGGCCGGTATCATCAACAGCCCGGAGGTCTGGGCCGCTCGGTATGGGACGCAAATGACAGTCGGTGAGATCTTCGGCATCCTGGGCAGGATGTGCCAGACGCCGGAGGAGTAACGGAAAGGAGGCGCGGGCATGGACAAATTCTTAAAAGAGCTGACCGTTGAGATGCTGCCGGACGGCCTCTGGCGTCAGATTGCCGAGGCAATCGGGGTCGAGAATTTCTATAAGCTCGCCGAGGTGATCGGTGGAGCGACTATCTACATCCCCCAAGCGGAAAGCATTACGCGCCCTGTCCGCGATGCTCACATCAAGGACGAGTTCAACGGCTACAACCACAGCGAGCTGGCCCGGAAGTACGGCGTGACCGACCGCTGGGTTCGGGAGCTGTGCGGCCCCGGCATCGTGGAGGGCCAGATCGACCTGTTCGGTGGGCAGAATGGGGCTCCTTAGAATTAAATCTAAGAATTGCTTCATAAGGACACTTCCAACAAAACAAGTTACCCTAATACTACGGGCAAAGCCCGTAGTATTATTTTTTGCTTGAAGGAGGCAGAACAGCATGAACATGGAAGTCATCACCAGCGCGGCGGGCAACGTGCTCGCCAACATCGTCCTCGCCGTCATCGCCCTGGCCGGGGCCTATGCGGTCTACTACATCCGGCTGGCCGGGGCCCAGATGAAGGCGCAGACGAAGCAGATCGAGGACAAGACGGCCCGCGAGCTGCTGGAGAACGCCCTGGACGACGTGGTCAATCTGGCGACGGTTTCGGTCAATGCCATGGAGCAGACCACCGCCAAGGCGATCAGGGACGGCGTCAAGGCCGGGCTCAACAGCAAGGAGGAGCTGGTCATCCTGGGCAAGAAGGTCTTCTGTGAGGTGAAGGCCGCGATCGCTCCGGAGGCGCAGCGGGTCATTACCGAGAACCTGGGCAGCTTTGACGACTACCTGACCAAGTGTATCGAGGACGCCGTCCTCAAGGTCAAGCGGGACGACCCCTACCTGACGCTCCCCGGGGCCCTGCTGGACGGCATCGACGAGGCCAAGGTGAAAGAAGGCGTCGGTGGAGCTGCCGCCGAGTAAGGAGGCCCCCATGGACATCATCCAGATCACCGCCGTCATCGGCGCAGCGGCGTCGCTACTCTGCACCCTGGTGGTCGGAGCCCTGACCTACTTCATCAAGAAGACGCTGACCTCCCTGGAAGACGCGGATAAGAAGAACGCCGCCGACATCCAAGAGGAGGCCCGCAAGCGGGAGCAGGAGCTGAAGGAGCTGACCGGCCAGTTCAACGACCTGAAGAGCGATATGCCGCTGGTCTACACCTTGCGGGAGGACTTCATCCGCAGCATGAACAGCGTCGACCACAATATCAGCGGGCTCAACCAGAAGCTCGACCAAGTTCTCCGGCTCATCACATCCTTCGGAAAGGAGGGGTAAATTATGGCCTTTTTGGACGAGACCACCGAGCTGGAGGTGGAGAAGAACAAGGCAATCCGGGGCTATATCGTGCGGGCCCTGGCCCGGGGCAACAACGGGGCCCTGCTGGTTTGTCAACGCCAAGCAGAAAATGTCGATTTTCGCCGAAATAGAATGTCATTTTT
>CAJUEC010000015.1 GCA_910585155.1 uncultured Oscillospiraceae bacterium | reverse complement strand
TCGACACCGCCGGGATGCGGAAGAAATCCAAGGTGGACGAGGCCATCGAGCGCTACAGCGTATTAAGAGCGCAAATGGCGATCGAAAGAGCCGACGTGTGCCTCATCCTCATCGACGCCCAGGAGGGGGTCACGGAGCAGGACACCAAGGTGGCCGGCATGGCCCACGACGCGGGCAAGGCCAGCATCATCGTGGTGAACAAGTGGGACCTCATCGAGAAGGACGGCAAAACCATGGACAAGATGCGCCAGGAGGTCCGCCGGGACCTGAGCTATATGACCTACGCGCCGGTGCTGTTTATCTCGGCGCTGACCGGCCAGCGGGTGGACCGGCTGCTTGACCTCATCGACAACGTGGTGAACCAGGCCGCCATGCGCATTCCCACCGGGGTGCTCAACCAGGTGCTCAACGACGCCCAGGCCCGGGTTCAGCCCCCCACCGACAAGGGCAAGCGGCTGAAGATCTACTATATGACCCAGATTGGGGTGAAGCCGCCCCACTTCGTCATCTTCTGCAACGACGCCAAGCTGTTCCACTTTTCCTACCAGCGCTACCTGGAAAATCAGATCCGGGCCACCTTCGGCCTGACGGGGACCCCGGTGCGCATCACCATCCGACAAAAGGGCGATAAGGAGGATTGACCATGCTGAATTCTCGTATGCTGGAGGCTGCTGGGGTGAGCTCTGGCTGGCTGGCGCTGGCTGCGGCGGGCGTAGCCGTGGTGGCCTATTTCCTGGGGTGCTTCAACGGCGCCGTGGTGGTATCCCGCTATATCCTGCGGGACGATATCCGGGACCATGGCAGCGGCAATGCGGGCCTCACCAATTTCTACCGGGTGTTCGGCGGGCCGCTGACGGCGGTGGTCATCCTCAGCGACGTGGTGAAGGCGGTGATCGCGGTGCTCTTTGCCATGTTCATCGCAGAGCGCATCTCGCCGGAGCTGATCGACCTGTCCAAGTACTGGGGCGGGGCCTTCTGCATCCTGGGCCACATGTTCCCCTGCACCTTCCAGTTCCGGGGGGGCAAGGGGGTGCTGTCCGGCGGCGCCATCGCCCTCATGATCGGCATTGGCGGCGGCGCTTATCAGAGCTGGTGGATCCCCGTGGTGGCGTGGGTTGGGTTTATCATCCTGGCCGTGGCCACCAGGTATGTGTCATTGGGCTCCTGCTGGGCCGGGTTCTCCTTCCCCATCGTGTCCTGGTTTGTGTACCGGGATCCGCTGATTCTGCTGCTGGCTGTTCTGATGGGCGGGCTGCTGCTGTGGAAGCACCGAGGGAACATGGTGCGCATTGTGAAGGGGACGGAATCCAAATTTGCCTTCCACAGCGGCTCCCAGTCCAAGGCCGCCAAGACCCCGGCGGAGGGGAGTGCTCCCGCGCCGGAGGAGAAGGCGGGGGCGGAGTCGGAGGAAAAGAAGTCCTGAGCGCGGTTGACTGAACCTGACCGATACGTTATAAGAAATGAAAGTCCCCCCGGCTCAGCCGGGGGGACTTTTGTGTGAATTGGATTACCGTACGCCCGCATGGGCACCTTTCAGACGGAATTTTTTGGTCTCGTCCTCCAGGAGGTGTACCTGCTCGAACAGCTCCGAGCTGACGGCGGCGGACTCCTCGCTGCTGGCGGAGTTGGTCTGCACCACCGAGGAGATCTGGCCGATGCCCTCGGACACCTGGGAGAGGGACTCCGCCTCCTGGTGGATGGCGTCGGTGATGGCCCCAATGGAGCTGTTGGACTGCACCACCAGCTCCAGGGCCTTCTTCAGGGAGTCGGACACCTCGCCCACGATCTGGCTGCCCCGGCGGGTGGCCTGGACGGAGTTCTCAATGAGCCCCTTGGTGGCCTTGGCCGCCTCGTCGGACTTGGAGGCCAGGCTGCGCACCTCGTCGGCCACCACGGCGAAGCCCTTACCGGCGCTGCCCGCCCGGGCGGCCTCCACCGCGGCGTTCAGGGCCAGAATGTTTGTCTGGAAGGCGATGTCCTCAATGGTGGCGATGATCCGGCCGATCTGCTGAGAGGAGTCGGCGATGTCCGCCATGGCGGATACCATCTGCTCCATCTGCTCGCTGCTCAAAGACACCTGACGGCTGGTGAGCCGGGCGTTCTCCTGGGCGTCGGCGGCGGCCTGGGCGTTGCGGCCCGCGCTCTTGGAAAGGTCGTCCACGGTGGCGTACAGCTCCTCCACCGCGCTGGCCTGCTCCGTGGCCCCCTGGGCCAGGGCCTGGGCCCCGCTGGACAGCTGCTCGGCGTGGCTGGACACCCGCTGCTCCGCCTGGACGATGTTGCCCAGGGCGTCGGACACAGAGGAGGTGACATGGTCCAGCGCCTCGGCGATGGGCTGGAAGTCGCCGATGTACTGGAGGGAGGTGGAGGCGCTGAAGTTGCCCTGGGCCAGTTCGCCCATCACCTGATCGATGTCGTCCACATAGGAGTGAATCCGCGCCATGGAATCTCCCAGGGTCTGGGCCAGCTGGCCCAGCTCGTTTTTGGAGGAGTACTCCAGATTCAGCGTGAGGCGGCCCTCCTGGAGGGGGTGGATCTTCTCCGTGATGAGCAGCAGCGGCTTGATGACGTGGACCAGCACATACTGTACCAGGCTGACCATGCAGATCAGGTTGATCACCAGGCAGACGGTGGTAATCAGGTGCATCTGCTTGACGGTGGCGTTCATGCTGTTATTATAATAGTCGTTGAGGGACTGGCCCCGCTCCACAACCTTGTCCAGCAGGCCCACCAGGGTGGTGAGATTGCTCTGAATGGTTTGCTGGTAATACTGCTGGGCCTGGGATTGGCTGGTGCCGTACATATCCAGCACGGTGCCCGCAGAGGCGTGGAGCTCCTTGTGCAGCGGCTCAATCTGGGTCCGCAGCCGCTCCACCTCTTCGTCGTGGAGCTCCATGTCGCTGTACAGCCACTTGCCCAGGGCGCAGCCGGTGTGGTCCATGCTGCCGGTGAACTCCGTCCCGGCGTACAGGGCGTTGCTCAGGTTGGCGGCCCACTTGTAATGGGCCACCTCCGCCTGCTGAATGCTGTTCAGCATGGTGTTGGCCTGAATGCTGCTGGCCTGGGTGCCCTCAATGCGCAGAATGTTGATCGTGGTGACCAGGCTGAACAGCGTCACGGCGACGATGGCGCAGATGATCCGGATGCTCACCGATCTCTTGATACTTTTACCCATGAGAATAGGTCCTCCTTCTTGGTTTTACAATATGAGGAGAGGTTTGCGGGATGCGTTTCGGGCGGCGGCCCCTCCCTCCTGGGGGCCGCGCCGAAAGCGCAGTGTCTGTTGCCATTATAGCATGAAAGTGTTCCGAACACAACAGGGATTCCACAGTTTTTCCGGCGGGTTCCCAGAGCCTATTTCCGCCCGAAGGGCCACCGGAAGCGCTTGCGCTCCGGGGGCTTTTCCGCGGGCTGCTCCGGGGGCGCCGGGGGCTGCGCGGTCAGCCGCTTCAGCGCCTCCCTGGCCTTTTCGTGGTCCTGGTCCGCCGCCTGCTGGTAGAGCTCCAGGGCCCGCTCCTGGTCCCGCGCCACCCCGGCGCCCTGCTCGTAGCACTGGCCCAGCAGGTACTGTCCCCGGGCGCTGCCCTGCTGGGCGGCCTGGAGGTAGAGCCGGGCGGCCTGCTCCTCGTCCCGGGCCACGCCCCGGCCCGCGGCATAGCACTCGCCCAGGGAGCAGGTGCCGCCGCTGTAGCCCCCCTTGTGGGCCATGCGGTACAGCTCCACCGCGCGGGGCAGGTCCTGTTCCACGCCGTAGCCGTTCTCATAGCACTCGCCCAGCAGGAACTCCGCCCGGTGGTAGCCCTGCTGAACGGCCTTGGTGAACCACTGGACCGCCTGGTCGTTGTCCTCCGGCACGGCGATGCCGTGGTAGTAGAAGAAGCCCAGGTTGCACATGGCCCGGGCGTTGCCCCGCTCCGCCGCCTGACGGTAGAGCTGAGCGGCCCGCTCCTTGTCCATCTCCACCCCCCGGCCCAGCTCGTAGCACAGGCCCAGGGAGCAGGCGGCGGGGGGGTACTCCCCCTGGTGGGCGATCTGGTACAGCCGCACCGCCTCGGCAAAATCCTGGGTCACGCCGTAGCCGTATTCGTGGCACTCCCCCAGCAGGAAGCTGGCCCGGGCGCTGTCCTGGGCCGCCGCCTTGCGGAACCACTGTACCGCGGCCTCGTCGTCCATCTCCACGCCGATGCCCTGGTAGAGGCAGTTGCCGTAATTGCACTGGGCCCAGGCGCTGCCCTGCTGGGCGGCCTCCCGGTAGAGCTGGGCCGCCCGGGCCTTGTCCATCACCACGCCCTTGCCGAATTCATAACACACCCCCAGGGCGCAGGTGCCCGTGGGGAAGTGCTGCTCGTGGGACAGGCGGTAGAGCTCCACCGCCTTCTCCAGGTCCTTGGGCACGCCGAAGCCGTTTTCAAAGCACTCGCCCAGCAGCTGCTGGGCCCGGGGCATTCCGGCGTCGGCGGCCTTGGCGAACCACTTGGCCGCCTCCAGATCGTCCCCCTCCACGCCGATGCCCCGGTAGTAGCAGAAGCCCAGGTTGCACTGGGCCTGGACGTAGCCCTGCTCCGCCGCCTCCCGGTAGAGCCGGACCGCCTGGGGCAGGTCCTGCTCCACCCCGGTGCCCAGCTCGTAGCACAGGCCCAGGGAGCAGGTGCCGGCGGGGAAGCCCGCCTCATGGGACTGCCGGTAGAGCTGGGCGGCCCTTGCCTCGTCCCGCTCCACCCCGTAGCCGTTGTCGTAGCACTCGCCCAGCAGCTGCTGGGCCCGGGGGTAGTCCTGCTCCGCCGCCAGCTGGAACCAGTGGGCGGCCTGGGCGTCGTCCTCCGCCACGGCAATGCCCCGGTAGTAGCAGTAGCCCAGATTGCACTGGGCCCGGGCCTCTCCGGCCTCGGCGGACTTGCGGTAGAGCTCCACCGCCCGGGCCTTGTCCATCTCCACCCCCCGGCCCAGCTCATAGCACAGGCCCAGGGCGCAGGTGCCCTGGGGGTGGCCCTTCTCGTCGGACTGGGCGTAGAGCTGGGCGGCCCGCTCCAGGTCCTGCTCCACGCCGTAGCCCGCCTCGCAGCACTGCCCCAGCAGGAACAGGGCCCGGGCGTGGCCCTGGGCGGCGGACTTCTCGAACCAGGCGGCGGCCTGGTCGTTGTCCTCCTCCACGCCGATGCCCCGGTAGTAGCAGTAGCCCAAATTGCACTGGGCCCGGGCGTCCCCGGCCTCGGCGGCCTGCTGGTAGAGCTCCACCGCCTTGCTCTTGTCCTCCTCCACCCCCCGGCCCAGCTCGTAGCACAGGCCCAGGGAGCAGGTCCCGGGGGGGTAGTTCTCGTGGTGGGCGGCCTCATAGAGCTTGGCGGCCTTTTCCGGGTCGGGCTCCACGCCGTAGCCAAAGTCGTAGCAGTCCCCCAGCAGGCCCAGGGCCCGGGGATAGCCCGCCTCCGCCGCCAGCTGGAACCAGTGGACGGCCTGCTTGTCGTCTATGTCCACGCCGATGCCCCGGTAATAGCAGAAGCCCAGATTGCACTGGGCGGGGACGTAGCCCGCCTCGGCGGCCTGCCGGTAGAGCTCCACCGCCCGGGGCAGGTCCCGCTCCACCCCGGTGCCCAGCTCGTAGCACAGGCCCAGGGCGCAGGTGGCGGGGGGGTAGTCGTCCTCGTGGGCCTGGCGGTAGAGCTCCGCCGCCCGGGCCTCATCCCTGTCCACGCCGGAGCCCTGGTCGTAGCTCTGGCCCAGCAGGAACTGCCCCCGGGCGTAGCCCTGCTCCGCGCACTGGCGGTAGAGCTCCGCCGCCCGCTTCTCGTCCTGCTCCACGCCGATGCCCTGGTCGTAGCACACCCCCAGGGCGCAGGTGCCCGCGTCAAAGTGCTGCTCGTGGGCGGCCCGGTAGAGCTCCACCGCCCGGTTCACATCCCGCTCCACCCCGCGGCCGGCCTCATAGCACTCCCCCAAAAGGGTCTGGGCCCGGGGGTGGCCCTGCCGGGCGGCCTTGTCGAACCAGGCCGCGGCCTCCTGCTCGTCCAGCTCCACGCCGATGCCCCGGTAGTAGAAGAAGCCCAGGTTGCACTGGGCGGAGGGGAGGTCCTGCTCCGCCGCCTCCCGGTAGAGCTCCGCCGCCCGCTCCTTGTCCATCTCCACCCCGGCGCCCATCTCATAGCACAGGCCCAGCTCGCACTGGGCGGGGGGGTAGCCCTGCTCCGCCGCCTGGGCCAGGAGCTGGGCGGCCCGGACCGGGTCCTTCTCCGTGCCAATGCCCCGGCCGTAGCACATGCCCAGGCCGTATTGGGCGGCGATATAGTCCCCCTCCGCCGCCCGGGTGAACCACTGGAAGGCCAGCGCCTCGTCCCTGGGCGCGCCGTCGGTGCCGTTGCAGAAGGCCATGGCCGCGCGGTACTGGGCGTCTAAGTCGCCCTCTTCGGCGGCGTCCAGCAGCTCCCGGAAGCTGCGCTCCTTTTTGGCCGAGACGTCCGCCAGGCTCTGGATGAGCTGTGGATTGATGTACACCATCATGGTATCCTGCCCGTCGGCCGGCAGGCTGTGGTTTTGTTCTTCCGCCATATGTAAACGCTCCCTTTCCGCGGGCGGCGCGGCGGGTCCCCGCGCCGGCGAATTTTGAAACATTGGAACCTCTGAACAAATGCGACTGCGGCGCTTTGCGGATATTTTCCGCCACAGCTTTGTTGTGATTTCTTGAAATAAACCCAATTATTCCTGCGAAATCCCGCCTTCGTCGGCGCAAGCTCCGCATCACTCGCTTCCGGCTGACGCCGAAAGCTCTCTCACTACGCTGCGCCTCCTCTCCCCGCAAAGCCAAAGGACGGCTTTGCGGGGATCCCAACAGCGAAAAATCTCTCGCAAATCGCTCTTGCCGATTTATTCAGAGGTTCCATTATATCATGTCCCCGGAAAAAAATCTACCCGAAAAACGATCTGCGGGAGAAGCCCTGGGCACCTGTGCTTACAGCCGCGGGCCCTCCTCCCAGCTTATGCCCGCGCCGGCAAAAGGGTGGGCAGCCGGCGGGACGCGGCGCTGCCTCCATGGGCCTTCCCACACCATAAAACGCGAAAAAGGTCCCCCGAACGCCTGAACACCAGGCGTTCGGGGGACCGCAGCGGGTATTCCGCCCGAACCGGCGTCACAGGTTGGCAAATACGTCCATCTGCTTTTGCAGCTCCCCCACGATCTCCTGGTTGGTATCCATTCCGGCGGAGATTCCCGCCATATCCTCCACCAGGACGCGGGTGCTGCCGGCGGCGCCGGAGATGCCGGAGGCCGCGCCGTCGATGGAGCCGGAGATGCTGGAGATGGAGGCGGCAACCTGGTCCATGGCGGCCTTCAGCCGCTCGGCCCGGAGGTTAAAGTCCTCCATTTCGTGTCCGATGTAGTCTGAATCCTCCCGGTACTGGCGTCCGGCCTGGACGGACCGCTCCAGCTGGTCCAAAATGGCCTGGCTCAGGTAGTCGGCCAGCTCCCGGGCGCTGCTGGATAGGTAGTCCACCGCCCCCACCACCACGCCGTTGACCTCCTGGATGCGGTTGGCGGTCTCGGCGCAGGAGGCGGCCAGCTGGTGGACCTCCCGGGCCACGACGGAAAATCCGGCCCCTGCCTCCCCGGCCCGGGCGGCCTCAATGGAGGCGTTGACGGCGATGAGGTTGGTGGAGGAGGAGATGCTGAGAATGTCCTTGGTCAGGCTGTCGATCTGCTCCACGCTGCGGCTGCGCGCGATGGCCTGCTCCAGCATGGCCATGGTCTCCGCTGTTTTGGCCCGGACGGTCTCCGTCTCCCTGTGGGCGGAGCGCTCCATCTCCTCCGCCCGCTCCCGCATCTGCGCGGAGTAGGCCGTGATGGCGGCGCACTCCTCCGCCATGGTCTGGGCGTCCCCCTGGGTGCCGGCGGCGCTGGCGCTGATGGCGGAGGCGCTGCCCGAGATCTCCTCCAGGGCGGCGGAGAGCTGATCGGTCAGGCCGGAGAGGCTTCGGACGCTGCCGGTGGAGGTCCGGGCCCGCTGGCGCACCTCGCCCACCACGCCGCTGATGCGCTCAGAGCTGTCCTGAAGGGTGTCCATCGCGCTGCGGATGGGGGTGAGGACGTGCTGCCGGATGATCCGAAAGGCCGCCGCCACCAGAAAAACGCCCAGAGTCAGGGTGACGGCGCTGGTGATCAGGGAGATGATGTAAACCAGGGTGAGCCGCCCCCGGGCCGCCCCCGCCTGGGCGCTGACGGAGGCGGAGAGGGCGTCGAGCTCCGCCTCCGCCGCCTCGCTCCAGCGGGCCACGTCCCCGTTGGCGGTGGCGTAGGCCGCCTGGGTCTTGCTGTCGGCGCTGGCGCAGACCAGGCTCACCAGGGCGTGCTTGAATTCGTCGTAGCCGCGCAGGAGGGCTTGGTAGCTCTCCTGGTCCGCCTGGGAGACAAAGCCCTCATAGGCGCTGAGCTTTTCGTCCAGAGCCGCCTCCTCCGCCTTGATTTCCTGTACCAGCCGGATCATGGTGGCGTGGTCCGCCGCCACGATGTGGGACAGGGCCAGGCGGTGTATGTCCATGACGGACCGGCGGATGTCCTCCAGCCGCTCCTCACTGACCATGTACTGGTCCACGATGGTCCCCGCGTTGGCGTGAACGTTGTTGATGCTGAATACCGCCAGAATGTTGGACAGCATCGCGATCAAGCCCAGCAGAACGATGGGCAGAATCAGACGCTGCTGCAAAGTCAGCCTGCCTTTCATGTGATCTCCTCCCGATGATGATGTACAGCTGCGCCTACCGCGCGCTCACGCCCTCGACCAGCCGGTCCAGCTGGGTCTGAAGGGAGGCGCCGGAGGGGTTGCCCAGGGCCATATTGCCGGAGAATTCGGACACGGGATCCCAGAATTTTCCCCCCACCCGCTGGAGCTGGGAGTAGTTGGACTGCTCCAGCAGGGCGGCGATGGCCTGGGACGACTGGACCTGGGGGGAGTTGGCGGCGTTGACGTTGGCCGGTCCCTGTCCCCGCAGTTCAAAGCGCAGGCGCTGGTTTTCCTCGCTGGTGATCCATTCCGCCAGCCGCGCCGCCCATTCCGGGTGCTGAGAGTAGGCGTTGACGCCGATGAGCTTGCAGCCGGAGAAGGAGGCCATCTGCACCTGCTGGCCCGCGCAGGTGTAGACGGGCAGCTTGGCCGCCCCCATGTCCCTGCCCCAGGCCTCTTCGACGGCCACCGCGTTCCACACGCCGCTGATTCCGGCGATGACCGAGCCGTCCCGCACGCCGGCGAGAAATTCACCATCCGGCCGGTTGGCGAAGGCGGGGCTGGCCGAGATGTTCAGCATGGACCGGGCCACGTCCACCCCCCGGATGGGCCCCTCAGTGCTGTTCCAGGTGCAGTAGTTGGTGATGCCGTCCTCGTTGAGGCCCACCTCCAGCCCGGTGTTGCCGAAGAAGGCGTAGACATACCACGCGGACGACCAGTCCATGGCCACCAGCTTTTCGGCCTGGGCGGCCACCTCCAAAATCCGGTCCAGGCTCTGAATGTCCTCCTGGGTGAAGTAGGCCTTGTTATAATATAGAAAGTAGCCGTTGTCCGCCGTCAGCGGGTAGGCGTAGAGGGTGCCGCCCACGCTGGCCGCCTCCACGGCGGCGGGGAGGGTGGTACTGCGAATGGCGGCCTCGTCCCCGATGGGGTCCAGCCCGCCGGCGGCGGCCAGGGCGGCCACCTGGTCGTCGGCGAAGGCGAACACGTCCGCGCCCCCCTCCAGGTTGCCCAGCAGGACGTCCTTGCAGTTGGACTCGCTCTGGGGCTGGAAGGTGATCTGGAAGCTGGCCTGGCCGGCATAGTGGGCCTGGAAGGAGGCGAATATCTCCTGAAGCAGCGCCTCATCCTCCTCCGCGCCCCACACGGTGAGGGCGACCGGTCCGTCCGCGGGGGGGCTCTCGGCGGGAGCCTGGGTCTGCCCGTCGCAGGCGGCCAGCAGGAAAAGCAAGCAGCTGGATAGAATTAGAAGAAAAAGCCGTTTCATCATGGTCTACCATTCCTCCCATCAATTTCCGAAATATTATAGCACCCCAAGCGCTTGATTTCAACTGGATTTACAGGAAAGGGCCGTCGGGAAATCCTTTGGAGCCGCGGCATGACACAGGCCCGGAAGCCAAGGGCCTCCGGGCCTCAGCCCGCCGGAAAGGGCTTGGCCCTTTCCGGCGGGATAGTCTGCGGCCTCACGCGCGCACTCACTGGCCGCCGCAGGCGGACAGTGAGTGCGCTGTTCGGCCGAGAAGTGTTTTTCCCGACGCACATGTCGCCGGGAAAAACGGATTTTATTTTGATTCGCACCTGTGGGCGCGAACTCTGCGAGGCTTTTTCGACAGACACAGGCCCGGAAGCCAAGGGCTTTCGGGCCTGTGTCACAGAGGGGGAGGGGGGCGCTCATGCCGGCGTTTGAAAATAGGCCCGGTTGTGGAGCGCCGCCGGGTCGTCCGGCTTGCAGGCCGCGGCCAGTTCGTTGAAGGCCTCCGCCCGCTTTTGGTCGCCCAGGCGGCTGTAGCAGACGCACAGCTGGATGCAGGGCAGATAGCCGTAGCAGTCCGGGGAGACGAATCCGCCCCGGCGGTCGTCCCGGGGGCAGGTCAGGGCCAGGGTGTACCAGTAGGCCGCCTGGGAATACCGCTCCCGCTGAAAAAACCACCGGCCCAGCTCGCAGCATGCCTCCGCCCGGGGCCGGTCATAGGAAAAGGTACGCAGCAGCGCCGCCAGCGCCGCCTCGGGCTGATTCAGCTGCTCGCGGCAGTAGGCGCAGTGGCAGCAGGCGTCGATGTTGTTTTCCACCCAGCCCCGGCCCTCCGCCAGAAAGTCCTCAAAGACCGTCAGGGCTTCCTCCCAGCGCTGGTGGTAGTACAGCTCCCGGCCATAGTAGAACTGGTGCCGGGGCTCCAGCGTTTTTCCAGCGTCCAGCTGGGCCTGGTAGATCCGCAGGTTGCGGTCCGGGTCGGAGGGGCGGGTCTTGCGGTGGGTGACGGCGAAATCCGCGTAGTGGATCCGGCCCGCCGGGGCAATCGCCTCGTGGACGGCCCCGCCCCAGCTCATCCCGGCGTGGTTTTTGATGAGCCGCTCCCGGCGGTAGGAGAAGGTGACCCGCCCGCTCTGGTCAAAGCCGGTGTGGTAAGGGGCCATCACCACCGACACGGCGGGGTCCAGGGATTGTTTCAGCTCCCGAAAGGCGGCCCGGTCCGCCTCCAAAAGCACATCGTCCGCGTCCAGCCACATGCAGTAGTCCATGGAGGCGTGGGCGAAGGACTCGTTCCTGGCGGCGGCGAAGTCGTCCCGCCAGGGGAAATCGAAGATGAGGCGGGTGAACCGGGCGGCAATCTCCCTTGTGCGGTCGGTGGAGCCGGTGTCCACGATGACGATCTCGTCCACCAGGTCGGACACGCTGTTCAGGCACCGCTCCAGCACGTCCTCCTCGTTTTTGACAATCATGCAAAGACTGACGCTTACCATAGACAAAGCCTCCTTTGCTTTACGGTGTTTGGCCTCCCGCCGGTTTGCCGGCGGGAGGCCATGGTGTGTCAAAGCAGCGGCCGCGCCGCTCTTCGGTCAGAATATCGTTGAATGGGCTGTTGAGAACACCTTTCAGCGGTCGCCACTAGCCGGATTCATTCCTCCTCGATGGGCGTATCAATGTCATGTTCGGGACCGGACCCGGCTGCAGCGCTGGTTTCCTCCAGCCGGATGATGGTCAGCGACGCCCCCGCGCCGCTCCCCACCAGGGTCGCCGTCCCCGCCAGGGTGATGGGATACATCTGGAGGGTGATGGTGGAGTTGGCGGGCAGGGTGACCTTGATCTTGTTCTCAAAGCTGGTGGAGGCCAGCACCGGGGCGATGGTGGAGGCGGTGTTGTTCGCGCCGTTGATCACCAGCCGGGTTCCCATGAGAAGGGCCAGGGTGGTGTTCACGTGGTAGGAGATCTGATAGGTGCCCGCCGCGGCCACAGTAAACGTTGTGTTCCCAGCGTTGGCGGTGATGCCCGGGGACAGCAGCTGGGCGTCGGGCAGGGGGATCGGGATGCCCCCCAGCGCCACCGAGAGGGAGCTGCCCTGGGTGTTGGCGGCAAAGGCGGAGGCGGCCGTGGGGTTGGGACCCGGGGCCCCGGTGGCCCCGGTGGCTCCTGTGGCGCCCGCGGCCCCCGCCGCTCCGTCCGGCCCGGTGGGACCGGTGGCCCCGGCAATACCGTCCGGCCCGGTGGGCCCGGTGGGACCGGCGGCCCCAGCGGGGCCTTCGGGGCCCTCAAGGCCGGCGGCGCCCGTGGCTCCTGTGGCTCCGGTGGGCCCATCGGGACCGGTGAGGCCCGCCGCGCCAATGGGACCCTCCGCCCCCGTGGGGCCGGCGGGACCCTCCGCCCCTGTGGGACCTTCGGCGGGCCCCTCCGGCCCGGCAGGCCCGGTGGGACCGGCGGGGCCGGGGAGGGTGGGGGCCTTCAAGGCGTCGCTCAGCTTGGCGGAGAGCATCATCTGCTGCTCCACAATGCCGGACAGGGTGCCCTGCACGCTCTGGTTGACCTGAAGGACCTCCTCCAGGGCCGCCGCCTCGTCCAGCCCGGGCAGGGTGCCCAGGACGTATTGCAGCTTTTCGCCTTCCGCGTTGAGAATGTGGCTCAGGCTCAGCTCCTCCATGGCGATGGAGGCGATGATCTGGTTTAAGCTCCCCTCGCGGGACAGCGGAGGATCAATCTGAGGGAATGTGGGCTGAGACATGAAGCACCCCTCCTCAGCTCAGGCGGACAGCCGTCAGGGCCGCCCCGGCGGAGCCGGGCAGCAGCGTGGCCCCCGACGCAATGCCGAACATTTGCAGAGAGATGGTGTCCCCAGCGTTCAGGTCCAGCAGGATCTCATTGGAGAAATGGCTCAAGGACACCACCGGGGCCAACGTGGAGGGGGTGTTGGGCGCGCCGTTGATGAGCAGCCGGGTGCCGCTGGCCAGAGCCAAGGTGATGTTGATGTTATAGGAGAGCTGATAGCGCCCGGCGGTGTTCACCGTGAACACAGTGTTGCCCGCGTTGACGGTGATGTCCGGGGACAGCAGCTGGCTGTTGGGCAGGGGCACCAGAGTGCCCCCCAGAATGACGGGGATCACCGCACCGCTGGTGTTGGCGGCAAAGGCGGAGGTAGCGGTGACGTTGGGCCCGGTGGGACCAGTGGGGCCGGTGGCGCCGGTGGCTCCGGCCAGGCCGTCCGCCCCGGTGGGGCCGGTGGGGCCGATGAGGCCGGCGGATCCGGTGGGGCCGGTGGGACCAGTGGGGCCTGTGGTGCCGGTGGCGCCGGTGGCTCCGGCCAGGCCGTCCGCCCCGGTGGGGCCCGTGGGACCGATGGGACCGGCGGGGCCGATGGGACCGGTGGCGCCCACAGCTCCGGTGGGACCGGTGGGACCGGCAGGGCCGGTGGGCCCGGTGGGGGCCCCGGCAGGGCCGGTGGGGCCGGTGGGCCCGGTGGGGCCGGCGGGCCCCTGCATGGGAGAGGCGGTGAGAGCGCCCTGCATTTTGTTCTTCAAAAAGAGCTGGTTCTGCGCGGCGGTCTCCAGCAGGCCCCGGACGCTCTCGTTGGCGGCCAGCACGTCGCTCACCGTGGCGGTGGGGCCGCTGAGGCCCGGGATGGTGCCGAGGATATATTGCAGCTTTTCACCCTCGGCGTTGAGGATATGGCTCAGCCCCAGTTCCTCCATGGCGATGGAGGAGAGGATCTGGTTGACCGCGTCTTCCCGCCGAATGGGCGGGTCAACGTTGGGAAAACTGGGCATGGACATGGCAAAATGTCTCCTTTCCATATGGGGCGCGACAGTATGGCGGTGCGGGGAAGCATCCCCGATGAAGCGCCCCGAGGCATCCTATGCGCCCGCTGCGCGGCGGGTGAGCCCGGAACGCGCCGCCGCCGCCGGCATAGGATGGAGCGGCGGCAGAAAGAGCCCTTGCCGCACGATTCCGCCCCGGTGCCAGGGCTTGCTTGAACATTGCCAGCAGGTACATTGACAATTTTCTAAACCGGGGCGTTATTCTGGAGTATGCGATATGTCTATGCCTTCTTTTCCCCCCCATGGGGCTGATTTGACGCGGGAGGAAGCCCTGACCATGATTATCGCCTCCATCGCCATGGAGGAGCTGGCCCTGAGCCACATTATCAACGCTGAGGGCGAGAAGCTGCAGTACATCCTGGGCACCCTGCCGGGCGCGAAGCCCTGCGCCGCGCCCCAGGATGTGCTGGCGGTGAACAAAAGCGTCGCCTCCCTGCTGGACGTGGTGGCGCAGAATCAGATGCTGCTGAAGAATAAGCTGGAAAAGGTGCTGGAGGTCTGCCCGCCTCTGACGCCCCCCGCCCCCCCGCCCAGACCGTGCCCGCCGCCCTGTCCCGCTCCATACCCTCCTGGCTGCGCGCCCTGTCCGCCGGAGGCTCCTCCCGTCTATGGGCCGGGGGTGTGCCCGCCGCCCGGCGGGCTGAAATGCGCCCTCCATCTGGCGGAGCGGCAGCCGGGGCTGCTGTGGAGTCCGGGCTGCCGCCTGCCCTGGCGGCAGAAGGCCCGCCAGGGGGAGTGCATCTGCTGGAGCGAGTGCAACCCCACCCAGATCCGGCTGGACCCGCGGGCGGCCTACGCGGTCCGGTGCACGCTGACCGCCTGTGCCATGCCCCCGGCCAGCGGGGAGGGGGCCATCTGCCTCAGGCAGACCCCCTGCGGGGCGTTTGCGCAGACGCAGCCCCTGCGGTTCTCCCTGGAGCGCATGGCGGGCTGTCCCCAGACGCTGCAATACGCCGCTGTGCTCCATCCCCAGATGGGGGCGGCGGGCATGGCGGAGCTGTCCCTGGTGCTGGACACCCGGAACGCCCTGTGCGTGGAGCGGGCGGTTATGGATGTGGTGGAGCTTTGACCCGGAGAGGGGGAGGCGGCCCCCTCTCGGCGGGGTCTCCCGGCGCTTTGTATGCCAGAGATTTCCTGAATAGCGCCGCACTTTGTCCATTTCGCCCCTTGCAATCCACCTTGTTTTGCGGTAAACTATCTGCAATAGGCAGAGTAGGAGCGCGTGTGTAGGGGATGTCCAATCCCCAAAAGTGCCGGCGGGACGGGGAGTTGTCCGCCGGACGAAACACCGAACGGTTGCAGTGCGCCCTCCGCATCCCGCTGCCGCATGGTGGAACTGCGTCCTTTGGACTTCCTATGTGCGGCATACCCGTTTTTGGGTGCTGCCGAACAAAAAAGGAGGTCTTTTTTCATGGAAATCTTCAAAACGCCCTTCTCCCGCGCCTACTGGCAGTGTGCCGTCCGGGACGCCAAAAAGCTGCGCACCCTGGTGTTCTCCGCCCTGATGGTGGCCGCCTGCGTGGCGCTGAGCTACCTGCAGTCGGTGCCGGTGGTGAACAACATCCGGGTTACCTGGGGCTTTCTGGCCCGGGCGCTGTGCGCCCTGGTGGGGGGCCCGGTGAACGCCCTGCTGTTCGGCTTTGTGGAGGACACCGTCTCCTATTTCATGCACCCCACCGGGGGCTACAACCCCTTCTACATCTTCACCACCATGCTGGGGGTGTTCACCTACGCGCTGTTCCTCTACCGGGCGGAGGTGACGGTGCTGCGCATTTTCCTGGCCAAGCTGGCCACCAACCTCCAGAATGTGTTCATCGGCGGGCTGGGCACCTGGCTGTGGTACTCCGGCGGCAAGGGCTACGGGGCCATCGTGGCCGGCAGCGCCGTGAAAAACGCCATCATGCTGCCGGTGCAGGTGGTCATGCTGGCGGCGCTGTTTGCCGCCCTGCTGCCCGTTCTGCACCGCATGGGCTTTTTGCCCAGCCAGGCGGGCCGCCTGCGGCTGTGGAAGCCCCTGGAGCGCTCCGCCGCCCAGGGGGCGGAGCCGGGAAACAGTCCGCGCTCCGGGTGGCAGGGAAGGGACCCCTGGGAGCAGTAGCGCCCCGTCCCGCCCAAGCCGCATAACCAATCCCCTGTCCGCATACCTTCCAATAAGAGCTTCCGCACAGCCGCAGGGGGCGGCTGTGCGGAAGCTCTTCCACATGGGAGGGGATGCGGGCATGGCTTTTTTGCAGGCGCTGGGGGATTTTTTGTGGGGCGGGCCGCTGCTGGCGGCGTTTCTGGCGGTGGGGCTGTGCTATTCCCTGGGCTCCGGGTTTTTCCAGCTCTTCGGCCTGCCGGTGTGGTGGAAAACCACCGTGGGCTCCCTGTTCCGGCGGAACGGGAAGGGGAGGGGGGGCCGGGGGCTGAGCCAGCTTCAGGCCCTGTCCACCGCCCTGGCCGCCACCATCGGCACCGGCTCCATCGCGGGTGTGGCCACCGCCATTGTCTACGGCGGGCCTGGGGCGGTGTTCTGGATGTGGATTTCCGCCCTCTTGGGGATGATGACAGGCTGCGCCGAGAAGATTCTGGCCGTCCGCCACCGGGTGATGGGGGAGGACGGCCAGTGGCGGGGCGGCCCCATGGAATACATGAGCCGGGGCCTGCGCCTGCCCTGGCTGGCCAAGCTCTTCGCCCTGTTCTGCGTGGCGGAGACCCTGGCCGGGGGCAATCTGGCCCAGGCCAACTCCATCGCCGCCGTTCTGGACACCGCCGCTGGGGCCGACCGCCGGGTGGTGGGGGTGGTGCTGGCCGTCGTCACCGCCGTGGTGCTGGCGGGGGGCATCCGCCGCATCGGCAGGCTGTGCGAGCTGCTGGTGCCCGCCATGGCGCTGCTGTTTGTGGGGGGCGGTCTGGCTGTGATCGCCGTCAACCATCAGGCCCTGCCCCGGGCCATGGAGCAGATTTTCACCTACGCCCTGGCCCCCCGGGCGGTGGCGGGGGGCTATGCCATGGGCGCGGCCCTGCGCTACGGCGTGGCCCGCGGGGTGTTCACCAACGAGGCGGGGCTGGGCATGTCCGCCATTGCCCACGCCTGCGCCGATGTGGACCACCCCGCCCGCCAGGGGATGTGGGGCATTTTTGAGGTGTTTTTCGCCACCATGGTGATCTGCACCGTCACCGCTCTGGTCATACTCACCTCCGGGGTGTACGACCCGGTCCAGGCGCTGGCCCTGCTGGAGGCGGGGGCCCTTCCCGAGGAAATGCTGGGCGCCTCCCTCACCGCCGCCGGGTTCTCCGCCCTGTTTGGGGAGGCCGGGGAGTGGATTGTGGCGGTCTGCCTGACCCTCTTTGCCTTCACCTCCCTGCTGGGGGCGGGGTACTACGGGCGGCGGGGACTGGAGACGCTCACAAAAGCCCGGTGGGCCCTGGGGCTGTTCCATCTGGTCTTTCCCGCCTGCATCATACTGGGGGCGGTGGGGGAGCTGGCCGCGGTGTGGGGACTGGTGGACGCCTTCAACGGCCTGCTGGCCATCCCCAATCTGGCCGCCCTTCTGCTCCTGGCCCCCGAGGCGCTGCACCTGCTGCGGGGCTGGGCGGGGGCCCGCGAAAAGAAAACAGAAAATTGGGAAGAATTCACTTGACATTCGCGAAAAAGCTGTTATAATAGGCGTTGCGCCGCAGGTCAGCTGGCGTGATCATGTGACTTCACCACCGATTTGCAGCGGTATCGAAGAGGTCATAACGAGCACGATTGGAAATCGTGTAGCGGCTGAAACCGCTCGAGGGTTCGAATCCCTCCCGCTGCGCCACGTCGCCGCAAGCGTCATATCGCTTGCGGCGACTTTTTTTAAAGTCACCGCTGGCTCATTTTGCTGCGGCGCCTCTCCCCACAAAGCCAAAGGACGGCTTTGCGGGGGTCCCGGTTTGGTGGGGCGAAAAAGTGATTTTGCCGCATTAAGACACGCCGGGGCAAGCGATATATCGCTTGCCCCGGCTTTTTTAAAGTCAGGGCGCACCCTTTTGACACAACAGTCTCCGCCGCAGGCGCCGCACCGCTTGCGGCGATTTTTTTCAGCAGAACTGCCGGCGCAAGGCGGGCGGACACAGAATCCGCAAAAAAGAATGGGACAAAATTTAATCACGTCCTTGCTTTTTCCCTGAAATGCTATAAAATTAAAAAGGTATCAATCGCCGAAGTATTCGGATTTGCGGGAGAAGACGGCGGGGAAAAGGCCGCAGGAATGCTTTGTGTATTGCAGGATTTTTGGTGGGGAGGCGTGTGCGATGACCCATATTGCGGTGGTAGAGGACGATTCCGGGTGCCGGAGGCAGATTCTGGACTATCTGGAGCGCTACACCCGGGAGACGGGGGAGCAGTTCAAGGTCTGCGCCTTTGAGGACGGGGACAGCATCATCGGCAGCTACCGGGCCCAGTACGACGTGATTTTGATGGACATCCAGATGGCCTTTGTGGACGGCATGACCGCCGCCCGGGAGATCCGGGAGCTGGACGACCAGGTGCTCATCATATTCATCACCAGTCTGGCCTCCTACGCGGTGAAGGGCTACGAGGTGGACGCGCTGGACTACGTGCTCAAGCCCGTGTCCTACTTTGCCTTTGCCAAGAGCATGGGCCGGGCCCTGGAGCGGCTGCGCCGCCGCAGGCGCCGCTACCTGTCCGTCAGCAGCAAGAGCGGGACCCAGCGGGTGGACTGCGCTCGGGTCTACTATATTGAGGCGGACGGCCACAGCCTGAGCTACTACACGGCGGACGGCAGGCTGAGCGGCACCGGGACCATGAAAGAGGTGGAGGAGAGCTTGGCGGGGGGCTGGTTTTTCCGGTGCGGCAAGGGGCTGCTGGTGAACCTGGAGCACGTGGAGGGCGTGACGGACGGGGACGCGGTGGTCCACGGGACCACGGTGCAGGTGAGCCGGTCCCGGCGGAAGGAGTTTTTGGCCGCCTTCAACCGCTATATCAACGAGGTGGGGCAATGAGCGGCGAGCTGCACAACGTCCCCTTCATCTGGACCGCCCTGTTTCACTGGCAGTCCTGCCTGCTGTACGTGAGCCTGCTGCCCCTGCGGCGGGGGAGGTGGGGGCTGGCGACCGCCGCCCTGGTCCAGCTGGCGGCCCAGCTGTGCTATATGCGGGTGCTTGCCCCGCTGAACGGGCTGGCCTTCAACCTGGGCATGGCGGGCTTTGCCGGGCTGACCCTGCTACCCTTCGCCCTGCTGTACCGGGGGGACCTGCGAAGCCGCCTGTACTACTGCGCCCGGGCCTTCATCCTGGGGGGCTTTACCGTGTCCCTGGCCTGGCAGCTGTACAGCTATTACCGCCCCCGGCTTCCCTGGCTGGAGCCCTTTTGGGCGGAGACGGTCTTTATGCTGGCGCTGGGGTGCGCGGTCTATGCCGTGATGTGGCTGTTGGAGCGGGGACACCGCCGGGAGATGCAGGAGCTGTCCATCACGCGGCCCTCCTGTCTGGGGGCGGCGGCGGTGGCCCTGGTCATCTATATCCTGAGCAGCCTGAGCTATTCCACGGTGGAGACCCCCTTTGCCGCCACGGCGGAGGCGGACGCCTTCACCATCCGCACCATCGCCTACCTGGGGGGCGTGGCCATCTTGTACGCCTACCACCTCCAGCTGTGCGAGTTCTGCGCCCTGCGGGAGGTGAACGCCCTTCAGGGCGTGCTGGACCTGCAATACGCCAACTACCAGCGCAGCCAGGAGTCCATCGACATGGTCAACCGAAAGTACCACGACCTGAAGCACCAGATCGCCGTGCTCCGGGCGGACCTGGGAACAGAGCAGAAGCTGGACTGCCTGGATCAGATTGAGCGGGACATCCGGGCCTATGAGAGCCAGAACCAGACGGGGAACAGGGTGCTGGACGCCATTCTCACCGCCAAGAGCTCCTACTGCCTGGACCACGGGATCACCCTCACCAGTCTGGCGGACGGAGAGGCGCTGGGCTTCATGGGGGTGGTGGAGGTGAGCGCCCTGTTCGGCAACGCCCTGGACAACGCCATTGAGGCGGTGAGCAAGCTGGCTGACCGGGAACAGCGGCTGATCCGGCTGTCGGTGGCCCGGCAGAAGGGCTTTTTGTGCGTGAAGGTGGAGAACCGCTGCCTGGACAGCCTGGTGGTGGAGGGGGAGCTGCCCCGGACCACCAAGCCGGACAAGGCGCTCCACGGCTACGGCCTGAAGAGCATCCAGGCCACGGCGGAGCGGTATGGGGGGTCCGTGACCGTCCAGGCGGAAAAGGGCTGGTTCACCCTGGGCATTGTCATCCCCATCCCCGCGGGGAAGGGGGAGCCCGCGAAAAAGGACATGGAATCGTGAAGAGGGGCCCGGGTTTGGCAATTTGCCAAATTCCCGGGCTCTTTTCTTGTAAAAATTCACGAATTCGTTTGCCGCTTGTGCGCCAAATCCGACTGCTTGTGAAAATTCACCCAAAAATGAATGGAGACTTGCTATACTTTTCTCACAATCATTCAACCGCTCTGATTCTGAACACAGGGAGGTACACCATGCTGAACATCACGCGTTTTACGGTGGAGGGGCTGGCGCAGGGCTGCGTCACCGACGTGGGGCGGCCCCGGTTCTCCTTCGCCCTGGACAGCAGCCGGGAGGGCGCCGCCCTCCGGCGGGCGGTCCTCCGGGTGGGGGACTGGGAGGGGGAGGCGGAGGGGCAGATCGCCGTTCCCTACGGCGGGGCGCCGCTGGAGCCCTTCACCGTCTACACCGCCGCCCTGGAGGCGGAGGACGACGCCGGGGAGAGGGCCCAGGCCCGGCTCACCTTCGAGACCGGGCGGCTGGACACCCCCTGGACGGGGCAGTGGATCAGCGACCCGGACTACAAATTCACGGAAAAACGGGTTTCCCCCAGGCCCATGACCTTCCGCAGGCGGGTGAAGACGGACAAGAAGATCGCCTCCGCCCGGATCTACGCCACCGCCATGGGCATCTACGAGCTGACGGTGAACGGCCGGAAGGCGGGGGACCGCTACTTCGCCCCCGGCTTCACCTCCTACCAGACCAACCTGCAGTACCAGACCTACGACGTGACGGACCTGCTCACCGGGGACGACACCATCCAGGTGGTGGTGGCCGGGGGCTGGGCGGTGGGCAGCTTCATCTACAGCCGGCTCAACCGAATCACCGCCGACCGGCAGGCCCTGCTGCTGGAGCTGCGCCTCACCTTTGAGGACGGCGGCGTGGAGACCGTGGGCACCGACGGCAGCTGGGAGGTCACTGAGGAGGGGCCGTACAAAATGGCGGACCTCTACGACGGCGAGACCTACGACGCCACCGTTCGGGCGGAGGACGTCCACTGGCGGCGGGCCGCCCCGGAAAGGCTGCGGGTGAGCCCCAGGATCACGGCGGACTACAGCGCGCCGGTGAGGGCCCGCGAGCGGTTCGCCCCGGTCCCCTGGAGGCAGTATACGGCCGCCCCGGGGGGAGAGGTCTCCGGCCCGAGGGAGTGCCTGTGTGGGAGGGATCCCTCCGGCGCGCTGATCTACGACTTCGGCCAGAACTTCGCCGGGGTGGTGGAGCTGAAGCTGCGGGGGAAGCGGGGCCAAGTGGTCACCGTCCGCCACGCGGAGATTTTGAACCCGGACGGCTCGCTGAACACCCAGTTCCTGCGCACCGCCAAGGCCGCCGCCACCTACACCTGCGCGGACGGGGAGCAGGTCTACTCCCCCCGGCTGACCTACATGGGCTTCCGGTACATCAGCGTGGAGGGCATCGACGAGGCGGATGTGGAGGTCACCGGCGTGGCGCTGTACTCCGACCTGGAGCAGACGGGCAGCTTCTCCTGCTCCAACGAGATGGTCAACCAGCTCCAGAGCAACCTCACCTGGAGCGCCAAGTCCAACCTGGTGGACATACCCACCGACTGCCCCCAGCGGGACGAGCGGATGGGCTGGACGGGGGACATCGCCGTGTTCGCCCCCACCGCCTGCTACAACTTCGACATGGGCCGGTTTTTAGACAAGTGGCTGCTGGACGTCCAGGCCGAGCAGCTGCCCACCGGCGGCATCCCCAACACGGTGCCGGTGCAGGGCTTCGGCTTCCCCACCACCATGCCCCGGATGGCGGTGGCCTGGTGGGGGGACGCCTGCGTGCTGGTCCCCTGGGCGGAGTACCGGGCCCGGGGGGACGTGGAGCTCCTGCGCCGGATGTACCCGGTGATGAAGAAGTACGTCAAGGCGTGCCGGTTCTGGTGCGGCTTCGGCTTTGGCAAGAACCGCTACATCTGGAACATGCCCGGCGTGCTGGGCTTCGGCGACTGGGTGGCCCCGGACGTGCCCAAGATGAGCCAGTGGCAGGGGCGGGTGAAGTGGACGGGGACGGCCTCCCTGTGCAATACCAGCGCCCTGGTGGCCCAAATCGCGGACATCCTGGGGGAGGAGGCCGACGCCGCCTATTACCGGGAGCTGAGCCGAAAGACGGCGGACGCCTACTGCTCGGTGCTCACCGACGGGGAGGGCAGGCTGCTGGAGGAGTTCCAGACCGCCTACGTGCTGCCCCTGTACCTGGACATGTTCCCCAGCGCCCAGGTCAAGGCCAAGGCGGTGGACAATCTGGTGAAGCTGGTGGAGCGGGGCGATTGGTGCATCGGAACCGGCTTCCCCGGCACCCCCTACATCCTGTTCGCCCTGGCGGACAACGGCCGGGCGGACGCCGCCTATCGGATGCTGCTGAACACCAAGTGCCCCTCCTGGCTGTACGAGATCAAGATGGGGGCCACCACCGTGTGGGAGCGGTGGGACGGCCTGGATGAGAACGGCGTGTGCCCCATCGGCGACGACGGCACCGACATGATGATCTCCTACAACCACTACGGCTTCGGCGCGGTGGGCGACTTCCTCTACCGCCGGGTGGCGGGCATCGAGCCGGTGGAGCCGGGGTACAGGACCTTTGCCGTCAAGCCAGTGCTGGGCGGCGGGCTCACCTGGGCCAAGGGGTCGGTGCGCACCCCCTACGGCCAGGCGTCGGTGGATTGGCGGATGGAGGACGGCGTGTTCTCCGTCACCGTCCAGGTCCCCATGGGGACGACGTGCCGGCTCACCCTCCCCGACGGCACGGAAACGGTCTATCACAGCGGGACGCACACAGCCGCCTGCCCGCTGCGGGAAATTGAGAAAGGATGATTGTGATGAGCAAGCAAAAGGACGGCTTCTGGAGCACCCCGCTCACCAGCTCCGCCATCAAGACCAGTGAGGTGAAGCTGCCGGAGATGGTCATCGGCTACTTCCTGGGCCCCTTCGGCGCGCTGCTGAGCTCGGGCATCTTCACCAGCATGCTCCAGAAGTACCTCAACGAGGTGCTGGGGCTGGACAACAGCTTTTTGACGGTGCTGCCCCTGGTGTCCACCATCTTTATCGTCATCGCCAACCTGGTGGTGGGCCAGCTGATTGAGCGCACCCGGGTGCTGGCCGGCAAGGCCCGGCCCTGGATTCTGCTGTCCGCCCTCACCCTGTCGGTGGCCAGCGTGCTGATGTTCGTCGTGCCCTTTGACGACCCCACCATGAAGATGGTGTGGATCGCCATCGCCTACAACCTCTACTACTCGGTGGCCTACCCCATCTACAACACAGCCAACTCCACCATGATCCCGGTGTCCACCCGGGACTCGGAGAAGCGGGGGGCGCTGGCCTCCTTCACCAACATCGCGGGCCTGGCGGTGATGGGGGCGGGGTCCATGGTGTTCCCCATCCTGGCGGGCAACCTGCTGGGCAATGACCAGAGCATGTGGCTGCTGGTGATGGCGGCGGTGGCCGTGTTCACCGCCCTCACCGCCTACCTCCAGTTCAAGTTCACCCGCGAGCGGGTCACTGAGGAGGACCTGGGCTCCGGCGCGTCCGCCGCCGCCCAGCCCAAGACCGCCTCCATCGGCCAGCAGCTCCACGCTGTCACTAGCGAGAAGTGGTGGTGGATCATCATCATCTTTTACCTGCTGTTCCAGTGGTCGGGGGCCATCAAGAACGGCTCCATGACCCAGTTCTGCGAGTGGGTGGTGGACAGCAGCGGGATGCCCGGGGGCTGGGGCGCCGTCCAGAGCCTGCTGAGCCTGCTGGGCGCGGTGCCCATGGCGGTGGCCGCCGTGTTCGTGGTGCCCCTGGCCAACAAGTTCGGCAAGGCCAAGATCACCGGTGTGGGTATGCTGGTGGGCGCCGTGGGCGGCGTCATCGCCGGGCTGTTCCCCACCGACATGGTGATCGTGGCCGTGGGCGTGGCCCTGAAGTGCCTGGGCTCCGCCCCCGCCTGCTACCTGATCCTGGCCATGCTGGCCGACGTCATCGACCACATCGAGTTTAAAAACGGCATCCGCACCGATGGGCTGACCATGTCCATCTACAGCTCCCTGATGGTGGCCGCCTCCCCCATCGGCACCGCCATCCTCAACGGCCTGCTCACCGCCTCCGGCTTTGACCAGACCATCGAGTACGGCGCGGGGGTGCAGAGCGCCGCCGCCCAGAACGCGCTCACCGTCAGCTACATCTGGATCGAGACCGCCTGCTACGCCCTGTGCGGGGTGCTGATCTTCCTGTTCACCGTGGAGAGGAACCTGAAGGCGGAGCAGGAGGCCATCGCCCAGCGCAAGAAATAATGTGAAGCATGGCCCGCCGGGCCCTGTGGATAGATGGAAAAGCTTGAAGAAAAGGAACAGGAGGGCAAAACATGAAAAACAGTCAAAACGGCCGGAGCGCGCAGCGTCTGTGGCGCGGCCTGACCACCGTCACCGCCTCCGTGCTGGCGTTGGCCCTGAGTGCCCAGCCGCTGGTGAACGCCTCCCGCACGGACATCGACAAGTTCCTGGGCACCCAGAGCTCCAAGATTGTCACCGACGACGGCGGGGAGAAAAAGGATCTCTTCACCTACAAATCCGACTACGCCAGCACCACCGAGCTGCTGGACGCCATTGAGGACCTGGGCGAGCGGATGAGCGAGGAGGGCACCGTGCTGCTGAAGAACAACGGCGCGCTGCCCCTCACCGCCGAGGAGAAGGGGAAGGTGTCCCTGCTGGGCTTCTCCAGCTACTACCCCGTCCGGGGCGGCATCATGGGCTCCAGCTTCATTGCCAACCAGGGCACCGACGCGGACACCGTGGACCTGGTCCAGGCCCTCACCGCCAAGGGGTTCACCCTGAACCCCGACCTCCAGCCTCTGTACCAGGGCCTGGAGTCCGTATTCTCCACTGAGGTGCAGAGCTGGGGCGGCACCACCACCTACACCACCATCACCGCCCCCAGCATCGGCGGGGTGTTCTCCAGCAAGGAGCCCTCCCAGGCCGCCCTCAACGGGGCCAACGCCGGCTGGAAGGACGGCCTGTCCAGCTACAATGTGATGATCGTCACCCTGGCCCGGGCGGGCAGCGAGAACGGCACCTATCTGCCCGGCGAGGCGGGGGTGGACCCGGCCCAGAGCCTGAACCAGACCGACCCCCTGGGCCTGTCCGACGACGAGCGGGACCTGATCCAGGCCGCCGTGGACGCCAAGGGCTCCAACGGCAAGGTGATCGTCCTGCTCAACAGCTCCAGCGCCATGGAGGTGCAGGAGCTGGAGGACAATGAGGGCGTGGACGCCATCCTCCAGATCGGCCTGCCCGGCGGCTACGGCTTCTACGGCGTGGCGGACGTCCTGGCCGGCGACGCCAACCCCTCCGGCCACCTGGCTGACACCTACGCTTCCGACATCGCCAGCTCCCCCGCCGCCCAGAACTTCGGCAACCTGGCGTGGACCAACGCCGACCCCTCCATCAGCATGAACTCCGCCATCGTCCAGGCCGAGGGCATCTACATGGGCTACAAGTACTATGAGACCCGGTACGCCGACGTGGTGCTGGGCCAGGGCAACGCGGGGGCGTGGGACTACGACAGCGAGGTCACCTATCCCTTCGGCTTCGGGCTGAGCTACACCACCTTTGAGCAGACTCTGGACAGCCTGGATGTGAACCTGGGCGAGAAGACCGTTACCGCCGCCGTCACCGTGAAGAACACCGGCGACACGGCGGGCAAGGACGCCATCCAGCTCTACGTCTCCCTGCCCTACGTCACCGGCGGCCTGGAGAAGTCCGCCATCCAGCTGCTGGACTACGCCAAGACCGACGAGCTGGCCCCCGGCGAGTCCAAGACCTACACCCTGGTGGCCGATGTGCAGAACATGACCAGCTGGGACAGCGCGGCGGACAACGCCGTGGGCACCAAGGGCTGCTATGTGCTGGACGCGGGCGACTACCGCTTCACCGTGGGGGATGACGCCCACGACGCGGTGAACAATGTGCTGGCCGCCCAGGGCGCCGGCGTGGACGGCGACAGCGCCAAGGTCAAGACCTGGAGCCTGGACAGCCGGGACGCCAACACCTTTGCCCGCGCCAAGAACGGCACGGCGGTGGAGAACCACCTGGCGGACATGGACGTCAACTACTGGCTGCCCGGCACCGCCACCTATCTCTCCCGCAGCGACTGGCAGGGCACCTGGCCCAAGACCTACACGGGCCTCACCGCCACCGACGAGATGCTGGCCATCCTGGACAACGACATCTATGAGATCAGCTCCGGCAACGGCGACCCCTCCTCCGTCACCTTCGGGGCGGCCAACGGCCTGACCCTGGCGGACCTGAAGGGGGTCACCGACCTGGACGACCCCCGCTGGTCCCAGCTGATGGACCAGATCACCCTGGAGGAGTGCATGATCCGCACCGGCTTCGGCGGCACCTCCACCAAGGCCATCCCCTCCATCATGTCCCCCGAGACCATCCAGAACGACGGCCCCAACGGCATCTACTCCTACCCCCTGGGCCAGTACGCCAGCTCCGACGCCTCCAACGGCGACCCCTGCGCCGTGGCGGAGAACGACCCCAACCGGGAGTACCGCTTCGGCACCATGGTCAATGAGACCGTCATCGGCCAGACCTTCAGCAAGCAGCTGGCCCGGGAGTACGGCGAGGTGTGCGGCAACTACTCCCTGTGGGCCAACCTGACCATCTACTGGGGCTGCGGCACCAACCTGCACCGGGTGCCCTACAACGCCCGCAACCACGAGTACTACTCCGAGGACGCGGTGCTCACCGCCGGGCAGGGCAACGACTTTGTCCAGGGCGGGCTCAAGTACGGCTGCCTCATCGCCCCCAAGCACCTGGCCTTCAACGACAGCGAGATCAACCGCACCGGCGTAGCCACCTTCATGACCGAGCAGCAGGCCCGGGAGAACGAGCTGCGGGGCACCCAGGCCATCGTGGAGAACGGGGCCCTGGCTTTGATGACCGCCTTCAACCGGGTGGGCATCACCGCCTCCAACGCCCACGAGGGGCTGATGATGGACATTCTCCGGGGCGAGTGGGGCTTCAAGGGCCTGATCTCCGAGGACTTCATCATGGACGCCAACTACGTCACCCTGAAGGAGGCCGTGCTGAACGGCGTCACCATGAGCTGCAACACCGGCGAGAACACCATGGCCGCCGTCAGCGAGAAGTACAGCTACTGGACGCTGGAGGCCGTGGGCCAGGACGCCCGGCTGACGGCCGCGCTGAAGCAGGCCATGACCTGGCAGAACTACGCCCTGGCCAACTCCAACGCCCTGGATGGCCTGTCCTCCAGCTCCCGGCTGGTGTCCGTGCGCACCTGGTACGACAACCTGCTCACCGGGCTGCAGGTCGGCTTCGGCGTGCTGACCGTGGGCTGCGCCGCCATGTACGTGCTGTCCGCCAAGAAGAAGCACTGAGATAGGAGGGAACGACAATGAAAAAATCCGCCGGATTCTTTATGACCGTCCTGTCCGCCGCGGCGGCGGCGGTGGGGGCCGTGGCCTACTTTTTGAACTGCGGGACCAATTACTTTGTGAACCTGGGACTGAACCCCGTGGTGATGGGCTGCGCCGTGGCGGCCATCCTGTGCCAGGCGGCGTACCTTGTGGTCACCCAGAAGGGCCAGGCCATGTGGAGCGACATTCTGGCCGTCCTGCCGCCGGTGCTGCTGATGGTGGCCGCCATCACCCTGGTGAGCACCCGGGTCAACGGCATCGCCGCCATCATGACCTTTGAGAACAACGCCCAGAACATGGCCGACCTGACTAGCGCCATTGTGGGCATCGCCGGGTGCCTCATCGCCTCTGTCATCGGCATCGCGGCCGCCTTCTTCGACACCACAGCGGAGTAGGCCGCAAACGGGACCGCCCGCCCCCGGCTCGGGGGCGGGCGGACGATACTTGTGAAAAGGGGGGACTACCGTGAAAAAAGCGGCGCTTTTTGTCATGGCGGCCCTCCTTTTTGCCTTGACAGCCTGCGGGGCGCCGGAGGGGAAGGGGGAGGCCTTCCCCCGCCGGGTGGTGCTGGAGGCGGGGGAGGGCTTCACCGCCGACCGCTATGCCGCCCAGACCGCCCCCGGCGGGGAGCTGCGCTTTGAGCTGCGGGAGGATGAGGGCTACACCGTCACCGGGGCGGACTTCCCCGGCTATGCGCTGGAGCGGAGGCAGGGGGGCGGGGTCATCCTGGTGCTGCGGCCGGTGCGCTACTCCACGGCGGTGCGGCTGGAGGTGGAGCGCAGCGGCCAGACGCTGCGCTACCACGCCAACGGCGGGGCGCGGCTGGACGGGGGAGACGGGGCGCAGGCGGTGGAGGCGCCCGTCACCCCCTCCCACCTGCGGCTCAACACCTCCACCGGGACGGACCTGTTCCAGCGGCCCGGCCACACCCTCACCGGCTGGAACACCGAACCGGACGGCTCGGGCGGCGCCGTGGGCCTGGGCAGCCGGGTGGGCCCGGAGGAGGGGCTGACCCTCTACGCCCAGTGGAGCCCCTGGAGCGCCCCGGAGCTGTTTCAGTGGGAGCGCTGGGGGGACGGCGCGGCGGTCACCGGCTATGCCGGGGAGGAGGAGATCCTGACCGTCCCAGCGGAGCTGGACGGCCTGCCGGTGCGGTGCATCCGAGCGGGGGCCTTCGCCGGGGCGGACTGCCGCGGGGTGATCCTCCCGGACACCCTGCGGACGGTGGAGAACGGCGCCTTCGACGGCTGCGCCCTGTCCCAGCTGACGCTGTTCGACAGCCTGCGCACCGTCAGCGACTACTCCTTTTCCCACTGTGAAAACCTGCGCACCCTGCGCATCAACGCCGCCCTGCCCCCGGTGTTCAGCGGCAGCTACTACGCGTCCTTCGCCGACAAGTTCGACCGCCTGCTGTCCCTGAAGGACCGCCGGAAGATTGTGCTGTTCTCCGGCTCCTCCGCCCGGTTCGGGTACGACAGTGGGGAGATCCACCGGGCGTTCGCGGACTATGACGTGGTGAACATGGGGGTGTTCGCCTACACCAACGCCCTGCCCCAGCTGGAGCTGATCCTGACCTGCGTGGGGGAGGGGGACGTGCTGGTCCACTCCCCGGAGTTCGACGCCGCCCAGCGGCAGTTCTGCACCAGCGCCAACCTGGACGGGCCCTTTTTCAACATGATGGAGGCCAACTACGACATGGTCTCCCTGCTGGACCTGCGGGAATACGGCCAGGTGTTCACCGCCCTGTCCGCCTATCTGAGCGGCCGGGAGGGGATGGAGGCGCGCAGCTACGCCCTGTCCCCGGCGGACTTTGACGAGGAGGGAACCCCGGTGGACACCCCCAGCTACAACCAGTACGGCGACTACATCCTCTACCGCCCCAACGCCCAGGACGAGGACCCGGTATACGGCCTGCCGGTGGACTACACCGTGCGCTCCTTCCCCAAAAGCGCCTTTATCGACCCGCTCAACCGGGAATACCGCCGGTTTTTGGACAAAGGAGCGGCGGTGTTCTTCACCTACGCCCCCCGGAACCGGCTGGCCATTTCAGAGGACAGCACCCCGGAGGCCCGCAGGGCGCTGGACGCCTGGTTCCGGGAGGCGCTGTGCGTGCCCGTGCTCACCGGCTTAGAGAGCTCCCTGGTGAGCGGCAGGTACCTCTACGGCACCGACAACCACCTGTCCACCGAGGGGGTGGTCCTGCGCACGGCGGAGATCGTCGCGGCGCTGGCCGCCCAGCTGGGGCGGGAGGGCGGAGCATGACCGCCCCCGGGGTGCTGGCCCTGTTCGGGGCGGGGGCGGTGCTGGCCGCGCTGTGCGGCCTGACGCGGCGGGGCCGGCCCCTCTGGGCCCTGCTGGCGGCGGCGTCCACGGGGGCGGGGCTGCTGGCGGGGCTGGCGCAGGGCCGGACGCTGGAGGAGCTGCTCTCCCCGCTGCTGGCGGTGTGCGCCGTGAGCATGGCCGGTCTCCTGTGGGGAAGGAGGGGCGGGGACAGGTGAACTTCAACTCGCTGGAATTTCTGGTGTTCCTCCCGGCGGTGTTCGCCCTGCACTGGCTGCTGCCCCACCGGTTCCGCTGGGCCCTGCTGCTGCTGGCCAGCTGGCTGTTCTACTTCCGGTGGGACCTCCGGGCGGGGCTGCTGCTGGCGGGGATCACCCTGGTCTCCTGGCTGTGCGGCCGGGGGGTCGCCCGCTCCCGGTCCCGATGGGGCCGCCGGGCCCTGCTGGCGCTGGCGCTGGTGCTCTGCCTGGGGTGCCTGGGGCTGTTCAAGTACGCCGGCGTTTTCGCCTCCCTGGCGGGGCTGGAGCGGCCGCTGAGGCTCATCCTGCCGGCGGGCATCTCGTTTTACACCTTCCAGGCCCTGGCCTACGTCATCGACGTGTACCGGGGCGGGGCGGAGGAGGGGCATTTTGGCTACTACGCCCTGTTCGTCTCCTTCTTCCCCCAGCTGGTGGCGGGGCCCATCGAGCGCCCCGGGCGGCTGCTGCCCCAGCTCCGGGGGGAGCGGAAGCTGACCCCGGCCGGCCTGTCCGCCGGGGGCTGGCTGCTGCTGGAGGGGTACTTCAAAAAGGTGGTGGTGGCGGACAGCCTGGCCCCCTTTGTGGACGGGGTGTTCGCCGCGCCGGGGGAGGCCCTGGGCCCGGAGGTGGTGCTGGCCACCATCCTGTTTGGGCTCCAGATCTACTGCGATTTCTCCGGTTACTCCGACATCGCCCGGGGGGCGGCGAAGCTGCTGGGGGTGGAGCTGACGGAAAACTTCCGGCGGCCCTACGGGGCCCCCACCGTCCGGGAGTTCTGGCGGCGGTGGCACGTGAGCCTCACCGGCTGGTTCACCGACTATGTGTACATACCCCTGGGCGGGAACCGCAAGGGGTTGCCCCGGCAGGTGTTCAACCTCCTGGCCGTGTTCCTGCTCAGCGGCCTGTGGCACGGGGCGGGGTGGACGTTTGCGGCCTGGGGGCTGATCCATGGCCTGTACCGGGCCGCCGGGGCGGTGTGGGAGCACCAAAGGCCCCACGCCCCCCAGAGGAGGGGGGCGTGGGGCCGGGCGCGTACCTTCCTGCTGGTGAGCTTCCCCTGGCTGTTTTTCCGCGCCCCCTCCATGGGGGACGCGCTGACCCTGCTGTCCCGGCTGGCGGAGGGGTGGGGCGGCCTGCTCCCGGTGCTGGGGCGGGCCCTGCCCCTGGCGCTGCCGCTGGTCTGCCTGCCCCTGGTGGAGCGCCTGCATGAGGGGCGGGGGGAGCGGGACTGGTACGCCGGGGCCCTGACCGTGTTCTGCGCCGTGACCGCCGTGGGGGCGGCCTGGCTGGCCCATCTGGCCGGAGGCGGGAACAACGCCTTCATCTACTTTCAATTTTGACGCCATGAAGAGAAAAATTTGGATTATCTGTACCACCGCCGCCCTGCTGCTGGCCCTGCCGCTGACCCTGCTGGCCTGGGGCTTCGCCCTGCCCGACCAGTATGGGGAGACCTTCCTGGGGGAGCTGAAGCACAAGGTCCGGCTGCTGGAGGAGACCCCCGGCCCCCGCATCGTGCTGGTGGGGGGCAGCGGGGTGGCCTTTGGGGCGGACAGCGAGCTGATGGAGCGAGAGCTGCCCGGCTATACGGTGGTGAACTTCGGCATGTACGCCGCCCTGGGCACCACGGTGATGCTGGACCTGTCCCAGCCCCTGCTCCGGGAGGGGGACATCGTTCTTCTCATCCCAGAGCAGCAGGAGCAGGCCCTGTCCGGCTGGTTCGACCCGGCGGTGATGTGGCAGGGGCTGGACGGGGCCTTCCAGCTGCTCTCCGCCCTGCCCGGGGACAAGCTGGAGCGGCTGGCGGGGGCGTTTCCCGCCTTCGCGGGGCAGAAGTTCGGCTGCTATATGCAGGGAGAGCCGCCCCGGTCCCAGGGGGTCTACCGCCGGGACTCCTTCAACGGGCACGGGGACGTGTCCTCGGCCCTGTGCGCCCAAAATGAGATGCCGGGGGGCTTTGACGCCAGCACGCCCATCCGCTTCGGCCCGGACCTGGTGAGGTTGGAGTTCGCCGGAAGGGTGCGGGAGTACGCCCAGGCGGCCCGGGCGGCGGGGGCTGTGCTCTGGTACGCCCCGTGCCCCATGAACGCCGCTGCGGTGGAGGGGGCGGAGGACATGGACGGCTTTTACGCCGCCCTCCAGGAGGCGCTGGGCCTGCCCCTCGCCGGCGATCCCCGCGACTTTATTCTGGAGCCGGGGTGGTTTTACGACACCAACTTCCACCCCAATACCGCCGGAAAGACGGTGTACACCAGGGCGCTGATCCGGGCGGTGAAGGCCATGCTGGGGGACAGCAGCCCCACGGACATCCCCCTGCCGGAAATGCCGCCCCTGGCCGGGGAGGAGGCCGGGGAGGGCGACAGCAGCGACAGCGGGTGCTTTGTCTGCCGGGAGCGGGACGGTGTGCTCACCGTCACCGGCCTCACCGGGGAGGGGCTGGGCAGAACCGCCCTCACCGTGCCCGCCCTCTGGGAGGGGAGGCCGGTGGCCGCCATCGCCCCCGGCGCGTTCGCGGGGGCGGAGGGGCTGCGGGAGGTCACCGTACAGCCCGGCGTCCGGACCATCGCCGACGGGGCGTTTGTCGGCTGCGCCGCCCTGGAGCGCGTCGTGCTTCAATCTCACCGTCCCTCCGCCTGCCGGGTGGGCCGGGGGCTGCTGGAGGGGACCGGGGCGGTGATCTGCGTGCCGCGGGAGGCCCTGTCCGCCTACCGCACCGACTATTTCTGGTCGGTGTACGGCGGGAGGATTCAGCCCCTGGACGGGCAGGCCGACCGGTAGGCCTTGGGGGAGCAGCCGTACCGCAGCCGGAAGCGGCGGTAAAAGTAGCTGCTGTTGTCGTACCCGATGTAGGTGAGGATGGTCTCCACCGGCAGGGGGGTGTGCTCCAGGAGATAGGCCGCCTGCTGGAGCTTCCGCTGCTGGAGCAGCTCCTTGAAGTTGGAGCCGGTATACTTCTTCAGCAGGCGGCTCACGTGGTACTCCGGCTGGCGCAGCTGCCGGGCAAGCTCGGCCAGGGTGCCGTCCGAATAGCGGTCCTCGATGTATTTCAGCGCGGCAAACACCAGGCTCTGCTCACCCTGCCCGGCGCCGTCCCGGCCGATGAGGCCGGCGTACATGGACAGGTTCATGAACAGCAGTCCCAGGCTGGTCTCAAGGATGGTGTTGGTCCCGCCCTGGCGGTCCAGAAGCGTCCAGATCATGCTCTCCAGCAGGTTTTCCACCGGCACGAGGCCCCGGGCGCGGATGTGCAGCCAGCCCGTCCCGTCCACCCCGCCGGACAGGGCGGCCAGCAGGAAGTCCCGCAGGACGTTTTCCCGCTCGATCATGGAGATGGGGCGGGAGAAGAACTGGGGCAGGATGATGAAGTTCACCGCCAGGTCGTCCCTGCCGGTGGGCAGGATCTCGTGGGAGACGTTTTGGTTGAGAAAGAGCAGGTCCCCCGCCTCCAAGAGGACGGTCTCCCGCTGTCCGCCCCGGTCCATGAGGTGGGAGGCGCTCCCGGCGCACTGGTACACCATCTCCACGTAGTTGTGCCGGTGCCGGGGGAAGTGGGCAAACCGGGTGTGGGGCCTGATCTCAATGAGCCGCCCCGTTTCCAGCAGCCTGCGGCTGTCCACCACAAAGGCCCTCTGGGAGGTGTACAGCTCCTGGCGGATATCGCCTCCGCCGTCCAAAATGGCCTGTTCTTCCGGGGTGATTTTTTGGAGAAATTCCAACAGCTCCCGCCGCATATTGACGCCCCCTTGGATGGATTGGAGCAATTATACCACACAGTCCGCCGGGATTGCAAATAAGGTCCCTATATTTTTGGAGCAGGACCTTTTTCCCGGAGGGAAATTCCACTATACTCAATGACAACAAGACAGGGAGGGGATGCTATGGCCAAGCACTATCTGGCGGTGGACATCGGCGCGTCGTCGGGGCGGCACATTGTGGGCTGGCGCGAGGGCGGCGCAATCCAAACAAAAGAGGTCTACCGCTTTCCAAACGGGGTGACGGAGCGGGATGGGCAGCTCACCTGGGATGCTGTAGAACTAATGTTTCACGTGAAACATGGCATTGACAAGGTGCTGGAGCAGTTCCCAGACATCGCCAGCTTTTCCATCGACACCTGGGGCTGCGATTACGTCCTGCTCAAAGGGGGCGAAGAGGTCTGGCCCTGCTGCGCCTACCGGGACAATCGGACGGAGGCGGTGGTCCCGGCGGTTCACGAAAACGTGCCCTTCAAAGAGCTGTACGCCCGCACCGGCTGCCAGTTCCAGCCCTTCAACACCATCTATCAGCTCTGCGCCGACAAGCTGGCCGGACGGCTGGAGGGGGTGACGGACTTCCTGATGGTGCCGGAATACCTGCTGTGGAAGCTCACCGGGGTGAAGGCCAAGGAGTACACCAACGCTACTACCACCGGGCTGGTGAGCGCCAAAACCGGGGAATTTGATCTGGAGCTGGTAGAGAAGCTGGGCCTGCCCGCCCGCCTATTCACCCAGCTCCAACAGCCAGGGACGCCAGTGGGCGAATACCGGGGCGTCAAGGCGGTACTCTGCGCCACCCACGACACCGGCTCCGCCGTGGAGGGAATTCCTATGGAGGGGGAGCAGCTCTATATTTCGTCGGGCACCTGGTCGCTTCTGGGCGTGAAAACGCCCAGGCCCCTCACCGATGAAAAGAGCATGGCCGCCAACTGCTCCAACGAGGGCGGGGTGGGCTACAACCGCTATCAGAAGAACATCATGGGCATGTGGATCGTGAACCGCCTCCGGGACGAGCTGTGCCCGGAGAAACCCTTCCCGGAGATCGTGCGGGAGGCGGAGGCCAGCGCCTTTGACGGCACGGTGGACGCCAACGCCCAAATTTTCCTGGCCCCGGAGAGCATGAAAGCGGCCTTTGACGCTTCGCTGGACAAAAAGCCGGAGACGGCGGGGGACTACTTCCGCTGTGCCTACCGCTCCCTGGCCCTGAGCTACCGGGACGCCATCCGGGAGCTGGAGGAAAACACGGGCCGCACCTATGAGAAGCTGTACATCGTGGGCGGCGGGGCGAAAAACCAGTTTTTGAACCGGCTGACCCAGGAGGCAACAGGCAAAGAGGTGGTGGCCCTGCCCATTGAGGCAACGGCGCTGGGTAATCTCAAAATCCAAATCGCACGGCAGGAGGAATTGAAATGAGCTACGCGGAAGCAAAAGCAAAATACGCCGCCCTGGGGGTGGACGCGGACAAGGCCCTGGAGACGCTGAAAAACATCCCCGTGTCCCTCCACTGCTGGCAGGGGGACGACGTGCGGGGGTTCGACACCGACCCCTCCAAGCCCCTCACCGGCGGCATCCAGACCACCGGGAACTACCCCGGCCGGGCCCGCACCCCCCAGGAGCTGATGGCCGACCTGGACATGGTGCTGAAGCTGTGCCCCGGCCTGAAAAAGCTGAACCTCCACGCCAGCTACGCCATCTTTGAGCCCGGAGAGTGGGCCGACCGGGATGCGCTGGAGCCCAAGCACTTCGCCCCCTGGGTGGAGTTCTGCAAGGGGCGGGGGCTGGGCTGTGACTTCAACCCCACCTTCTTCTCCCACCCCAAATGCGACCCGCTGACCCTGTCCTCTCCCAATGAGGAGACGCGCCGCTTCTGGATCGACCATGGGAAAGCCTGCATCCGCATTTCCCAGTACCTGGCGGAGCAGCTGGGCCAGCCCTGCGTCATGAACATCTGGACGGGGGACGGCTTCAAGGACATCCCCGGCGACCGCATGGGACCGAGGGCGCGCTACCGGGAGGCCATTGACGAGATTTTGTCCCAGCCCTACGACTTCCAGCTGGTGAAGCCCTGCATCGAGTCCAAGGTATTCGGCATCGGGGTGGAGGCGTATACCGTGGGCTCTGCCGAGTTCGCCCTCTCCTACGCCGCCTTCAACAAGGACAAATGCATCCCCCTGATGGACAACGGCCACTACCACCCCACCGAGGTGGTGAGCGACAAGATCCCGGCGCTATTGGCCTTCTTCCCGGAGATCGCCCTCCACGTCACCCGGCCCATTCGCTGGGACAGCGACCACGTGGTGCTGTTCGACGATGAGACAAAGGAGATCTGCCGGGAGATCGTCCGCTGCGGCCCGGAGCGGGTGAACATCGCCCTGGACTACTTCGACGCCTCCATCAACCGCCTGGCGGCCTGGGCCACCGGCTTCCGCAATCTGCAAAAGGCCCTGCTGTCCGCCCTGCTCCAGCCGGTGCAGGAGGAGAAAAAACTCCAGGATGAGGGCAAATTCACCCGGCTGATAGTGCTCCAGGAGGAGCTGAAAACCGCGCCCTTCGGGGAGATCTGGGACGAATACTGCCGCGTGTGCGGCGTCCCCGCCGATGGGGTGTGGTTCGGGATCGTTGAGAAATACGAGACCGATGTACTTTCCCAACGGGGTTAAAAATCTGTAGGGGAGGGGCTTGCCCTCCCGCAAAGAGAGGTTAATCCATATGAAAAACATTCAGGAAGCGCCGTTCCTTGTTGAAATGGTGCGCACTGCCACCAATATGTACCAGCATGGCTGGGACGAGCGCAACGGCGGAAATATCAGCGTCCTGCTGGACGAGGCGAAGGTGGCGGAGTATCTGGACGTGAACGCGGTGCTCCGGGAGATTCCCACCGGCTTCGAGGCCCCCGCCCTGGACGGGAAGTTTTTCCTGGTGACGGGCACGGGCAAGTATTTTAAGAACGTGCAGTACGACCCGGCAGCGAACCTGGGTCTAGTTCGTCTCACCGATTCCGGCAAAAACGCCCAGCTGCTGTGGGGCTTCACCGGCGGTGGCAGATTCACCTCTGAGTTCCCCGCCCACATGATGAGCCACGCGGCGCGGCTGGGCGCGGATCAGGAAAACCGGGTGGTGATGCACTGCCACCCCGCCAACCTGCTGGCCATGACCTACGTCCATGACCTGGACAGCCGGGCCTTCACCCGCACCCTGTGGCAGATGTGCACGGAGTGCATTGTGGTGTTCCCCGACGGGGTAAACGTGCTGCCCTGGATGCTGTGCGGCACCAACGAGATCGGCGAGGCCACGGCGGAGCAGATGGGCACCGCCCGGCTGGTGGTCTGGGCCCAGCACGGCATCTACGGCGCGGGCCGCGACCTGGACGAGACCTTCGGCCTCATCGAGACCGCCGAGAAGGCGGCGGAGATCTACATGAAGATCGCCCACTTGCCCCGGGTGAACACCATCACGGACCAGCAGATGCATCTGCTGGAGGGGCGCTTTGATGTCAAGGCCCGGGAGGGCTGGCTTGACTGAAGAGCTCTGTGTCAGGGCGGAGGTCCGCTGGGGCGGCCTTTCATTTGGGAATAGAGAGGAGCGGGGCATTTTGCCCCGCTCTTTTTTTGTTTAGGCGCCGCTTGAAAAATGGCACTAGGGCTTGTTTGAAAATTGTCAACATGCCCAAGCAGCGGGTCCTTTCCCGCCATACGGCGTTGATTTGACTTGAAATACACAAAGTATTTCTGCGCCAAATCGCCTTGTTGGGTCAGCCAATCCCTGCACCGCTTGTATGCTCGCTATGCTCTCTGCCAAAGCAGCATATTGTTTTCAAACAGGGCGTTCACCTTGCCGGTATCCTTCAGCCACGCCAGATAGGAGCGGACGGTGCTTCCCACCAAAACGTACTGCTCAAAATTCATTGTCAGCCCGTAGTCTGCAAACAGCCTTTGCAGAATTACTTCAAAGCAAAGCGGCTCCTGGCAGATGCCGGTAATCTTGTCCGCAATTTCCAACACCTTGTCGATGTTGTACTGAGCGAGGCCGGCTATGTCTTCGGAGACAGCGGCGTGGGCAGGGACAAACATCTTCGCTTGCAGGGACTTCACCATTTCCAGCGTTTTCAGATAGGCAGCAACATCATAGATGAAGCCGATCTGATACTTGTCCAGCGTTTCCCGGCTGGACAGGCAATCCGCCAGATAGACCACATCATCGGGTGTCCGAAAGCCCACCATATCAAAGAAATGCCCCGGCAGGGGGATGGTCTCAAAGCCCTCTGGCAAGGATTCCTTGGTCAGCTCCTGGGCGCCGCTCTCCTGGGCCATGAGGAATTTGTGCCGCAGCTCCTTACACGGGTAGCCGCCGTACAAAAAGGACGGTTCCAGGACAGGGTGGCGGGTAAAAGCGCAGTCAATCCCCGGCGCGTAGATTTTGCACCCGGTCTGGCCCTGCAAGTACCTGTTGCCGCCGATGTGGTCAGCGTTGGAGTGAGTGTTGTAGATAGCGATGAGCCGCCAGCCGTTGGCGTCCAGAAGCTGACGGACTTTGCGGCCCGCGTCCTTATCGTTTCCGCTGTCGATCAGGCAAACGTCCTGCTCGTTCAGCTTCACCAGCCCGATCTTGGCCGGGCTTTGGATGTAATAGCTTTGTTCCGAAACTTGAATCAATTCATACATGGTTGACACGCCTCCCATTTGTTACCCGAAATTTGCTGTGATGCTGCCTTTTTGGAAAATGTGGCCTTCCGCCTTTTTCAAAAAGGCTTTTTTCATAGAATGAACGCTTAATTGAACGTCACAGTCCAGCGCGTACACGGTAAAACGATATGTATGTGTTTTCCCCTTTGGTGGTTTCGGCCCCGCATATCGGTGAAAGCCGTACCCGACGCCCTGACATGCGCCGTCCAATTCTGGCACATGGCTTCCGGCGGGAATTCCGCTTTTTATCTCATTGGCCGCGGGAATGTTCCAAATAAGCCAATGCGTGAAATCCTTGATAGGATGCGATATATCTTCCAGTGTGATTGCAAGTGTTTTGGCCTTTGGAGACAGGTTCATAAAAATAAACTCTGGCGATACGTCCCGCCCGCGCCCGGTATTCTCTATGGGAAATTTCCCGCCATTTTTAATGCCGGTACAGGTAAATGTTAAAATGTCCATAGCTCCTCCTAATGGTGTTTGTTGCCAACGATATGCTCTGCCTTTCGAATTATAGCATATTTGCCGGAAAAGGTGTATGATGAATTGTCCAGTTACGCTCTCGAACCGTCCATTCACGTCAACCGGCTTTACCTCAACACCCATTTGAACGAAATACATAGAGGGATATCAACATGATAAGAATTGCAATTTGTGATGATGAAGCCAATACCCGCGCCTATCTCTTGTCATTGATTAGGGCGCAGTCCTGCCCCTGTGAGATTGTGGAGTACGTCTCTGCCGGTGACTGCCTTGCGGACACCCGGGAAGTTGACCTTCTCTTTCTGGACATAGAGCTGGCTCCCGACAGCGACCGCCTGGATGGTATGGCCCTGGCCCGGACGATCCGGGAACGGGCAACCGGGCCGCAGCCAGTCATTATCTTTGTGACTGGCTATGAGCGGTATGTATTCGATGCCTTTGACGTGGGGGCGTTCCAATACCTGCTGAAGCCGGTGGACGAGGAAAAGTTTTCCCAGGTCTTTTCCCGCGCAGTTGCACAGATCGGAACTGCCAAGGAAAAGCTGGGGCCTGTGCTGACGCTCCAATCCGCCAACACCAGCAAAACCGTACCGCTGGACAGTATCTTCTATATCGAAAGCAGCAATCACAAGGTCGAACTGCATTTGAAGGATGGCGAATTTGCCTGCTATGCAAAAATCGGGGATTTGGAGCTGGAACTGCAAGACCAGTTTTTTCGCATCCACAAGGGGTATCTGGTCAACCTCTCCTATGTGGCCGGGTACAGCAAAACGGAAGTAACACTGACAAATGGGGAAAAGCTCTTACTCTCAAAGTATAAGTACCAGGACTTTGTAAAGGCATATCTCCGCTTTTTGAAAAGGGGAGCTGGCCTATGAGTGAAACAGGATTCTGCATTTTCAACAGTGTTTTTTCCGCTGGGGCAGAGTTGACCTACGCCGTCCTGCTCACCGCCTTTTTCAAGCCCTTTATCCCCTCCCAGGGTCGGAAGTGGCGAAGGCTGCTCATTGTATTTTTCGTCTACATCCTGTTTGAGATTGTCTGCAATCGGGCCGCGCTCCCGCAAGGCTCCTTTGGGCTGATTCTGACGGCGTTGCTGCTGGCGGTATCAAAGTGGATTGACTTGGAAAAGCCCTTTGTGTTCCTCCTGACGCTGTTCTACTTCAACGCCAGAATTTCCAGCGGCCTGATGGTGCAAAGTCTGTACTTTATCGTGGAGAGGTCGCAGCCCTTCCAACTGGAACCACCGGAGGCGGTCTTTCTCCGTGCCGCCCTGCTGGTCATGCTGTTCCTGCTGTCCCACGCCTCCATGCTGGCCGTCATGCTCTACACCCTACAGCGTCAAATACGGAAACGGCGAATGATGCTCCGTCGGCGGGAGCTGTGCTACCTCAGCTTAGTGCCAATGGCGGGGATTCTGTTCGGGCAGGTGATCTCCCGGCTGCTGATTGAGTTCAAGGACGGCGTTCTGCTCCAACTCTACGAGCGCCACCCGGCGTTTCTGGCGGTGATCCCGGTGCTGGCCCTGCTGTTCTACGCTGGGGCCTACCTGACCATTGCCTTTCAGCAGGGTATGGCGGCGCTGCGGGAGGAACAGTCCGCCCTCTATGCAGAACACCAGCAGACCCAGGCAATCCGGGCGCGTATCCATGAGGCGGAGCAGTTTTATACCCGCATCCGTCAACTGAAACATGAAATGCGGGGCCACATGACCAACATCAAAGTGCTGACCGGTCAGGGCGAGTACGCCAGTTTGGAGGACTATATCGCCCGGATGGACGAGAGTATCAGCGACTTTGAATTGACGCTTCAAACGGGAAACCCGGTCACGGATGTAATCGTCAACGATACACGACGGCGGAGCCTTGATTTGGGCATCCGCTTTCAAGTGGATTTCCATTACTGGTCGCCGGGGTACGACGCCTTTGACGTAGGTATCATCCTGCAAAACCTTCTGCAAAACGCGATGGAGGCTTGCGAGAAGGTCAGCGAGGGTGAGCGGTTTATTGTGCTGACTGGAAAGAGAAAAGGACGTTTCTTTCTGATAGAGGTCAAAAACTCTTTCGCGGGTGAGGTGGTATTCGGGCAGGACGGTTTGCCTGTCACAACGAAAAAAGAGGATGCTCCCATGCACGGCATCGGCCTGTCCAACGTGCGCCGGGAGGCGGAGAAGTATATGGGAGAATTAGAATTGAGAACAGATCAGCGGGAATTTTCCGCAACAGTTCTATTGCAGGAAAGGAGCAGTTTATGAGCAGTATCATCCAACCGAATTACGCGACAAGAGCATATAGCGCCCCCATAAAGGCCCGTGAGACAAAACAGACCGAGACACAGGCCAGCAGTTTTCTTGATATGGCAGCACGGGCCAGCAGAAGCACAGCGGATGTGCTGAAAATCAGTAGGCCGAAAGTTACCAACGAGGCCGAAACTTCAAACGTAAAAGCCTATAAAAAGCACCTGGAAAGCAAATATGGACAGATTACGGTTCAGAATATCGGGAAAGACCAAGCCAGCCTTCAAAAAGCAGGCAGTCGCATGAATGGTAGCAGTATTGTGATTGCGCCCAATATTTTTGAGGATATGGCGAATGACCCGGAAAAGGCTACCTATTACGAGCAGAAGATTGATGATTTTTTCAATGCCACTCCAAGATTGAAAGCACAGTTTGCCGCCCAGGGCCTTAACTACGAGCCTTGCGGCGTGGTGATCCATGAGGATGGAAGTGTGACCTATATCGGCGGCTGTGGTGATTCCCCGGAGCGTGTGACCGAGGTAAACAGAATCAACGCTGAAAAGGCCAAGGAAAAAGCGGAACAGCAGCGGCAGTATCAGGAGCAGGCCGCAGCAGCGGCACAGCGCAGGGTCATGTGGGAGCGTACCGCAGAAACGGAGACACTGGAAAAATCCTTTTCCAGTATCGGTGATCTGCTGAAAACGCGGATGGTATCTGCCCCCACCGTCACGCCGGAGATTTCTTTACCGGCAGGAGCAAATATGTTTTTCCTTGATCTCTAATGTCGATGAAGGAGTGAAATATTTTGAGCTACACAATCGACCTAAACTATTTGACCAGATTAACCGGGAACTTATCAGGAACCGGCACAGTCCGGCAGTCAGTGTCCCAAGGCAGGGATTTTTTGAGCATGGCCGCACAGCTCCGGGCCAGCGAGGACAGTATCACACCCGCCCCGTTCCAAAAGGCGGATATGAGCATGGAGGCGTACCAGCAGACGATCAGAGAGAAGATTTCGCAGATGCCCCTCTCGTCTACCCGGCAGATGGAAGCTATCTCGATCCAGATTTCCGATGCGGCCTTTGATCGGATGAAAAGCGATCCTGACTATGTAGCGTGGGTGCTGAACGATTTGCGGGAGGCTTTTTCTCAATTAAATCCGTGGGTAGCTGCCACTGGCGGCGGTTATAGTGTTTTCTACATTGGGGAGACAAAGGAACAATGTCATGCCGAGGGCTGGTATCCGGGCTGCATGGGCAATCAGGGTGCGGCCATATTTGAGGATAAGGACAAGGGCAGCTTTTGGGAACAGCGCATGGAAAACCACAAAAAATATATGGAACTTCAGCAGGAAGCGGCTGCTCACCGGCGGATGCTGATGAAGCTCCGCATGAATGGCGGTTCCGTCAGCGCCGCAGAGCTTTTGATGGGGCTGCTTTAGGGGAGGAAATATCAATGAGCAACACGATTCAGCCGAGTTACAGGACACAAACATATAGCGCCCCCACAAAGGCCCGTGAAGCCAAGCAGACCGGGACACAGGCCAACAGTTTTCTTGATATGGCGGCGCAGGCCGGCCGGGGCAGAACGGACACGCTGACCACCGGCATGAGCGGCCTCATGGGTATGGCGGGTTTGCCCACCAGCCTGATAATGGATTTGTCGGTGCGGGCTACCGGGCAGGTTCAGTCGGGGAATGTGGAGGCAGCAGAAGCAACGGAGGCTCCTTCTCTGGAAACCATGCTGAAAGCGAAATATCCCAACATCCACTACCACGTTTTTGATGCCAGCAGCAGCTATTGGCGCACCAGGAACGACTACCCCCACTATCTGCTGTACCAGGACGGGGACAAGGCAAAGGAAACTTTGGAGAATTGGCAACCCACCGGGGCCAATCCCTTCTACGGCTCCATAGACGGCAGGTTTACCGCGCCCAAGGAGATTCACGCCCTGGGCAACGTCCCGCCTGGGAGCAAGGCTGTGGTCATCCATCCCAAAGTACAGGAGCGCATGGAGCAAGACCCGGCCTACGCTCAAGAGATCTATGCAAAGATCGACGCTTGGTTTGCCTTTGACGTTGCGCGGAACGAGGCCATCATGCCCGGTAGTACCTGGGATATGTCCCAGGCCGTTGCCATTGGAGAGGACGGCAATATTTGTAACGCCTGTTCCTCCAGCGCGGGCGGGGAGATCACCTACTCCAAGAGCGGTTCTGACGATGAAGAAAGCTGGTGGGATTTACGTATGGCCCGCCACGCTGAGTTTATGAAGCTGGCGGCGGAAAAGCAGGTTGAGCGCCATATACAGGCATCTCAACAGGCTGCGTCCGCTGCGGCGAAGTCCCAGCTTGCCGCTATGCTGAATAACGGAAATCTGCGGGAGATTTTCGGCAGCGAGATTGCCGGTATTCCTACTGAAACCGTTCTGGCGATTACGCAGGCCCAGGTTTGGGGCGGCGGAGCGATTTTGTGATAATCCCTCTCACAATAAAACGGAAGGACAAGGCTCGGCTGGGCCTTGTCCTTCCGCTTTCTGTTTATCCGATGTGAAGCGCACCCATGGTTTCCTCCAGCGGGGTGTCGGGATCCATGCGGTGGTGATAGAAAATGTCCACATAGTCAAGGCCTATGCGCTTCAGGCTCTGATCCAGGCTGGACAGCAAATACTTCCGGCTGCCCCACTCGCCATAGGGCCCGGGCCACATCTCATAGCCCGCCTTGGTAGAGATGATCAGTTCGTCACGGTATACGCCCAAATCTTCCTTCAGAATGCGCCCAAAGTTGATCTCGGCTGTGCCCGCAGGCGGGCCATAGCTGTTGGCCAGGTCAAAATGGGTGATGCTGTGATCGAATGCGGTGAAGCACATTTCCCGCATCGTTTCAAACCGGCCGGTATCTCCAAAATTGTGCCATAAGCCGAGGGACACCGCGGGCAGCTTCAGGCCGCTGACGCCCAGGCGGGTATAGGGCATCGTGTCATAGCGTTTTTCTGAAGCAATCTTCATGGGACTCGGCATCCTCGCCGGTCTCGCGCTGAGTGGCCCCGCCGTCCAGGCGGCAGACTACCTCAAAGCTACGATCAGCACCCAGCCCATCTACGTGGATGGACAGCGAGTGGACATGACCGCCTACAGCATCGGAGGAAACAACTACGTCCGGCTCCGGGATATCGGCAGGGCCGTAGATTTTGGGGTGACCTACAATGCCGCCACCAACTCCGTCTACATCGACAGTACCCAGCCATACCAGGAGGAAATCCCACCAGATCCGCTCTACCCTACAGAAGCGAGGTACAAGATGAATTACTTATTTGGAAACATTGGCAGTATGGAAACCCTGCGGGTGAAGGGCCCGCCCACACCGAGCTGTCCGGCTGGCAGCAGGTGGTGCGGGAGTACCCGGACCAGACCATCACCGACAAATTCCGGGTGGTGCGGAAGCTGAAAAGCGACGAGGACCTGGCCGGGAACTGCTACGACTGGTACGAGATCGACCGGCACTACCGCATGGCGGACAAGACCGGCCCCATCACGGCGCGGGTGGAGGAGATGGGGCCCGGGGTTTCCGCCGCCATCGCCTTCGTGGTGCTGGCGGAGAGCGGGCAGGTGGACGGGGCCACCGCCAGGGAGCGGGCCGCGCTGTTCCTGGAGTGGGCCTCGGGGGCGGCCTACACCCCCGGGCAGCTGCGGCGGCGGGGGACGCGGCTGTACCGCTGTCTCCAGGCCCACACCGCCCAGGAGGGCTGGGAGCCGGAAAATGCCGCCGCCCTCTGGGCCCCCACCCACGACCCGGCGGAGGAGTGGCCCGCGTGGTCCCAGCCCATCTGCGCCGCGGACGCCTACGCCCAGGGCGACCGGGTGAGCCACGGGGACAAGCGCTGGCTTTGCACCGCGGACGGCAACGTCTGGGAGCCCGGCGTGCATGGCTGGACCGAATATGCGGAGGAGGGGTAGCGGCATGATGTGCTAAAAAAGCCGCCCCGGAGGGCGGCAGGGTTTGACAATGCGCGGCGTCACTGGTATACTGTGCCTCAGAAGGACGCTGTTACATAAAGGCGGTTAGCCACTCCCTTGAGAAAGGGGGTGATGTGGATGGGAAACGGACGCGGGGCGGAAGCTCTGCGGATCGTGGTATGGTTTATCGTCGCGCTTGCGCTGATGATTTACATAGCCCCAAAAGCGTGCTGACTGCCCGGTGGCACGAGCAGTCAGCATAGGTTTACTATTCTGGTTGTAGAGGGCTGACCGCTTGTAACAGCGCCCCTCGTATCCATTATAACGCATCGTCCAGCTTTGTCAAGCGGGACGATGCGATTTTTTATGCAAAGGAGAGCTGACAATGAACGAGACAATCAACCGGATCAAGGCGGCGGTGGCCGGGCTGGCGGGGCTGCTGACGGGGCTGTGGGGCTGGCTGGGGTGGCTGGCGGTGGGGTGGATCCTCGCCATGGCGCTGGACTACCTCACCGGGTCCATGGCCGCGGCCAAGGAGGGGCAGTGGTCCAGCGCCCGGGCCCGGGAAGGCATCTGGCACAAATGCGGGATGATCGTGGTGGTGCTCGTGGCCGCCGGGGCGGATCTGCTGCTGGCCACGGTGCTGGCCAACCTGCCGCTGGTGGCCCTGCCCATCCAGTACAGCGGGCTGGTGTGCCCGGTGGTGCTGGTGTGGTACATCGTGACCGAGCTGGGCTCCATCGCGGAGAACGGGGCGGCCATGGGCGCGCCGGTGCCCCGGTGGCTGACCAAGCTGCTGGCCATGAGCCGGAGTGCCGTGGACCAGGCGGGAGAGGAGCTGGGCGGAGATGAGCATGGGAAATGACCGCTTCCTCTGGGACAAGCTGCTCGCCGCCGGGCGGCGCTGGGGCAGAAATTCTATGACAAATTCGCGGGAGGGGAGACTATGGAATACCTGATGACGGCGGACGAGCTGTGCGCCACGCTGACGGACATTGCGGACAACCGCAAGACGGCCTACATGCTGGGTCCCTGGGGCTGGCCCGCCAACGAGAAGATGATCGCCCGGGCCACCACCCAGGGGAGCCACGCCCAGACCAACCGGCAGTGGCTGCCCCGGGCCAACGCCATCAAGGGTAAGGGCTTTCTGTTTGACTGCGTGGGGCTGATCAAGGGCATTTTGTGGGGCTGGCGGGCCGACCCGGGCCGGACCTACGGCGGGGCGGGCTACGCCTGCAACGGGGTGCCCGACTGCGACGCCCGGGGGATGATCAAGCTGTGCCGGGAGGTGTCCACCGATTTTTCCGGCATCGTCCCCGGTGAGGCGGTGTGGCTGGACGGCCACATTGGGGTGTATGTGGGCGGCGGCGTGGTGGTGGAGAGCACCCCCGCGTGGAAGGGCGGGGTGCAGCGGTCCACCCTGGAAAACGCCTGTGACAAGCTGATTCCTGGCACCGCCGGGAGGCGGACGTGGACCAAGCACGGTAAGCTGCCCTGGGTGGACTATTCCAAGAAGAAGGACGAAAAGGAGGACAAGGATATGGTGTATTTCAAGACGCTGGCCGATGTGCCGGAGTGGTACAGGGGCGCGGTAGACAAGGCGGTGAAGGCCGGGGCGCTGAACGGCGACGGCGACGGCCTGAACGTCTCCGAGGACCTGTGCAGAACCCTCACCATCCTGGACCGGCTGGGGAAGCTGGACTGAGCAATAGAATCAGGAAAATTAGGGAGCGCCCCTGATATCGGAATTAAGATATCGGGGGCGCTTTTTAGGATACGTACTGGTTACTAACAAATCTGTATTTCAGACTGTCAACGCCGGTGCGATTTTGTAGTTTTTCGCCGAACATGGAATGTCGAAAA